>JBGSZX010000024.1:0-31591 GCA_041750195.1 Bdellovibrionota bacterium
CTCAGTCGGTAGAGCAGTGGACTGAAAATCCACGTGTCGGCGGTTCGATTCCGCCCCCGACCACCATTTAAAGACAGTATTCCGTATGCTGTAGACGGTCTTCCGTATTCCGAAAATCACGGCAATTGCCCCTTCCTTTAAGTTTTTGTAATATATTAAAGACATGGGAATTTCGTGGCATGCAAAAATTGATGATTTCATCAAGTCAGCTCAAATTTCAAATGCTACTGAAGAGTTTTCGAAAATCAACGCTAGAACCCTAACTAGAGCTGAGCTCACCCCGTACGCAAACCTTGCGCGGAGACTTGGCAAAAGCAATGAGGCCATTCGTGTTTTAAGACAGTTTGTGCGACCTAAGGCAAAAGTACCCATGGAGGCTACAAGCGAAGAAAAATTAGAATATGCTATGGCTCTCATAAAATTAGGAGCCCTCAATGAAGGTATCAAACTTGTTGAGACTGTTGATGGCAAGCAATTCCCAGACAGATACCTTTTTGCCTCATTTGCACATATCTCAGAGTGGCAATATCAAGAAGCCTCTGTTCTTATCGAAAAATATATTGAACATCCCGAGGTGACCGAATACTCAGTTTTAGTTGCAAAGGTAAACTTGCTATCGTGCTATATCTTTACAGGAAATTACGACAAAGCCGAAACCTTAATTCAAAATCTACTTTCACACACAGACAATGATGTCGTCACCAAAGCTCGAAGAACTATTTTCCTTTCCGCCGCACAACTTCACATCTTGCGCAAAGATTTCAATAATGCGCAAAAAAATATTGATGCGGCCTTTGCACTCATGAGCACCCAAAATTCAATAGACAGCGTGGTCTTGCAAAAGTGGAACTGGATTTTGAACGTCAACAAATTTGGTCCGCTGAAAAAATACCTCGATGAGCTCAAAACAATCAGGGCTAATGCTAGAAACTTTTCGAGTCCTGAGGCTTTGAGAGATATCGACTACCAACAAGGGCTTTATTTTTCAGACACTAAGATATTAAATCATGTCTATTTTGGAACTCCGTTCTTGAGCTTTAAGGAAAAAATTAAAAAAAGCTATCAAAGAATTCACAATACACCCTTTGAACCTAGCGAGGAATATGTCTGGGATCTGTCTCAAGACATTGGCGAGAAAAATGAAGTCAATTTTTTAAACGTTCAAGATGGCGCCAATAGTTTTTCGAGTCACCAATTGAGACCAGGAAGCTCTTGTCAAAGATTTTTACAGATACTTGCTCGCGATTTCTATCGTCCCCTGAGCACCTATCAGGTTCACAATCTTCTTTTTGAAGAATCCTTTTACAACCCAAATTCGACACCAAAGAAAATTCATCAGGCTTCCTATCGTCTGAATCAATGGCTAGAAGAAGCCAATATACCGGCTACTGTTTTTATGAAAAAATCCTTTTTTTACATAGAGCAAACGCAAAAATTTTCTTTGATCATAGACAACAAACCCAGGTCAGACCCAAGGGTTATTGAATTTTGTGAAAGCCTATTTGTTGAATTCGCAGAAAACTGGTTTTCAAGTACGGATGCCTCGCGGAAACTTAACCTTCCTCGTCGAACAATGACGCTAAATCTCAAGCTTGCCGCAGATGAAGGCCTATTGATTAAAATGGGAGCAGGCCCCACAACTAGATTTTGCGTAAAACCATCATCTTAGAACATTTTAATTTTGTATTAAGAACGGGGAAAATCGCCCAATTTCCCCATCAAACAAAACAAAATTTACACAATATTAATTTAGCAATGTATTGTGGATTTTTTTGCAACCCTAAACATATGAGAATAGAATTATGACAAACTCTCTTAGCTCATCGGGTATAATGAATCTAATGAGTATGCGCTTGATTGCCCTTTTGGGTGTTGCGTTATTTGCGGCAGCATGTTCCCCAGTTTCGCCTTCTGCAAACGAGGGCGGCGATGGCATTCCATTTGAAGGAGCATACAATTCACAAACATACGAATTAAACATTGCCACCGAAGAGCATCGTATTGGCATTGGGTTTTCGAATGAAGGCGTCAGGAAAACCGACATTTTCGACAAGAACGGTGAAGAATTTTTAGCAGGAATTTATGTCACCGAAGTAAAAGAAGAAACGACTCGTTTGTTTAGTGCCAGCAACTTTTCACTTCGTGTTGAAGAATTTGCCGGCGCCTCCGGAGCTCAACCCTTAAAATTTTCGGCAAATGTAAGCATTGAAAGCATTCATATTGATGAAGACTATTTTACAAATCCCTTTGTGCCTGGAGTTGGAGTTTTAGTTTTTAGCTGCGCAACCAAGACCTACCTTTTACCTTTTGCCGGAGGAGATGGTAGTTCAGACAGCCCCTTTCTAATCTGTACCTCTGCTCAGCTTGCCAACATGAAAGAAGTTTATCGCACCAAGAGCTTTAAGCTCATGTCAAACTTAGATCTTTCAGCAGGTGGTCTCTGGGAACCCTTAGCAAATTCACTAGCACCTTTTACCGGTGTCTTCGATGGAAGTGGGTATTCAATCACCGGACTTACCATTAACAAATCAGAGAATAATGTTGGACTTTTTTCTTACACAAAAAATGCGACCATTCGAAATCTTATATTGAACAATGTTGATATCAAGGGCAATTCAGAAGTTGGGGCCCTAGTCGGAACAGCCGAAGGTGGCCAATTTACAAATATTCAAATTTCCGGAAGCGTAGAAACAAAACTATTGGACAATTTAGGTGGCATGGTAGGTCTGCTGTCCTCAGCCACCCCCTCGCAATGCGTTTATAATATTGATTTCGTTAGCGCTCAGGTCGATCTTAGGATTTGGAGAGTTAACTCGGGGGGACTTGTTGGAAAAATTAATTGCACAGGTAGCACGAGTGGGATTACTCGGTCTTCCACATCAGGATCGATTCAGCGAAAATCTGGAAGCTCCGTTGCAAGCAATAATCTCGGAGGCCTTGTCGGCGAGCATAAAGGCGGAACTATTCAAAAATCTTCATCCTCTATTAATATTGTTAGTCCAGATCAAACTTCTGGGGGTCTTGTTGGTCTGGTGACAAACTCATCAAGCCAAATCATAGATTCCTATGCGACCGGAAGTGTCACGGGCAATATAGGTGCCGGCGGACTCATTGGAAGCATAGAAGGTGCAACGGTATTGCTCAATAATGTTTATTCTTCTGGTTCGGTGAGCGCAAGTAATTTTTTAGCCGCAGGACTCGTGCCAAATGTTAGCTATTCAAATTTAACCATCGAAAACTCATTTTCTACTTCGACCGTAAGTGCTCCTAGCTTATTTGGTGGTCTCGCCGCCGACAATACCGGCTCAACCGTGAGCATAATCAATTCGAAGTGGCTCAATACAGGCGGTGGAGCGGCCGACTGCGTGGGCTGGGAAAGCAGCACCACAGGGTGTAGTGCTGCCGCGCTCGAAAGTGAATTTCACGACGCAGCTGCCTTCTCTCTTTTTGCTTGGGATTTTACGACAATCTGGTTGGCAATTTCTGGAGGATTGCCGGAGCTGCGATAGCAGTGATTCCCCTAGATTTGTTAAGATTTTTTACAAAGAATTCCGAAAAGAACCCATGAAGCCTTGTCAGAGAATTGGCGCAAATTCTGCCTCTCGATTGCTCTTTAATTTGGCCAGTGCTTTTTCAATTTCTCTATTAGCTACGCCCGCCTTTGCACAAACATTCTATTCAAAATGTTCTGCCATTCTGAAAACTTTTGGTGAGCAACATTCTTCAGTAACTCATGCAGAATTTTCCACCAAAGGAGCATCTTCATTAGCGCAAGCCGCTAGCTCCCCGCCTCCCATCAATTATCTCAGGGTGCCAAAAAGCAAAGCGCCACCTGAATTTCCCTTCGGAGATTTTTACATTAAAGATCAGCTGGTTTCTTATGAGTCACTTCCTGCAACTGCAAAACGCGTTGGTCCTGATTATCAACATTTATTTTACGCCAAAGAAGCTAAGAAAAATCAAACGACCGAAGACGTCATTAAGCATATGTTTAGCAAAGGCATATCTCGTCCCAAGGGGCACAACGACGTGGACGCCCACCATATGGCAGGAGAGAATTCAAAGACATTAGGCCTAACTAAATCGGCGCAGAATAGCGATTTTAGTAACTATACAACCGACTTGGAAATTTCATACGACTTTGGAAATATCAGTTTTGTAACGGACACAAGGGGGCTTGAACTGTTAAACATTAATCAGGCTTATGCTCGCCTTAACAAAATTCCACAGTTCTATAGCGAAAAAGAAATTCTAAGCCGAAAACACAGAAACCCAGAAAGAATCATAGGCGCCGTGGTTAACACTAAAGGTAAAAAAATATTTTACCTAAATCCTAACTACAAAGGTGATGATGCAAAACCTCTAGCGACAGCACGTAGATTTTTAGACCCGGAACATTGGGACGATGCAACTCAAAAATATTTATCATCAAACGAAGCGGATCCCATATCTATAGTCCGCGACTACTATGGCCCTCAAAGCATGAAGTCCTTTGAGCGGGCAGCCAAACAAGTTGAAGAATTGGCTCCAAAGCGACTGCCCACTGTTGATGACCTAGCTAAGCTCAACGCGATCTCACTAGAGAATGTCGACACCTCATATGGCGCCTATCATATCAACCGGCAACAAAAAATATCGAGCAAAAACGCTCGATATGCAGAACTCAAAAAGGACGAAGATTTTACGACTCTCGAAAAAGAATTTGGCACCGCAAATCCTAAACCAGGTGTGTATCGACAATTTGGGACTCTGGGTTTTTCGTCGCCACACATGAACGAAGGAAAATCTTCTGCGGCTAAAACATTTAGCCGCGAACAAGTTGAAAGTATAATGGACAATTCCCATATTACACTTAAAAAATCGACACCACAGCCAGACGGCTCCGTAAAAGCCGACTTTGAATATCCAAGTGGAGAAAACGTTTCTGAGCTTGTAAATTCAGCCTTCAATGAAATGACAAGAGCAAGCCAGGATCTCAAAGAAAAAAGTAGGGTTCTCTCGCATGAAGCCTACGAAGAGAAAGCCTTAGAAGTTGCTGCAAAATTTTACAAAGAACTGGTTAGCATTCACCCCTTCTGGGATGGCAACGGAAGAAGTGCAAAATTGGCAAGAGACTGGATGCTTGAGAATTTGGGGATTGACCCTCCTGCGTTTACACCTGCTAATGAATTCGAGCTAAGTCACTCGCAAATTGTCACAAGTCTCAAAGAAGGCATTGAACAAACAAGACTGCTTGCAAAGTGATGCCCAAACTAAATTAACTCGCGTGTTCAACTTCATGGCTTCGATCATCACGCTTTTCAATCTTCACTTCATTCTTCTGTTCATTTTTCTGTTCATGTCGGTGAAATTTTTCTAATTTCCTAACTATTTTCTCAATTTTTAGACCGGGAAAATCTTTATAGTAATCACCTACGGCATAAAAATTAGATGGCATATTTAAAACAATGGCCTCATCTACATATGGTTCAATTTGTTTTATCGACGTTGCATATCCTACCGGCAAAGCGATAGTGATTTTCTTAGCCCCATTTGACTTGACATAAGAAATGGCTGCCTTCATGGTAGCCCCCGTTGCGAGGCCATCATCGACAAGAACAACCCACCTCCCTTTGACATCAGGAGGAGCGCCATCCTGCCTTAAACTTCGTTTAAGAGCAGATATCGTTTGGCGTTCCCTTTTAACCACCCCTTCTAGGTGTGACGCTTCGAGTTCGGCTTCATCGAGGACATTCGCGTTCCAGATGGGCAATTCATTTTCACAAACCGCACCCGCAGCATATTCTGGATGAAAGGGCAGACCAATTTTTCTAGAAATAAGTATTCCCACTTCAGCTTGCAACTTTTTGGCTATCTCGATCGCGATAGGGACACCCCCCTTTGGTAGCGCGATTATCAATGGATGAAACCTCTTCAAGTGGAATAAGGACTCGGCAAGTTTTTTACCCGCCTCTTTTCGATTTGCAAACTTTTTCATTTTTAAGCCTTTCACAAGAGAATTGCCTTTTACTGAGCAGCATTTGTGCCAAAAAAGTTCTTAAATTCGGGTTAATTTGCCCCATGCAAAAGGAAAAACCCATTGATCGAGCTATGCTTCGACCAATGGGCTAAATTTGTACTTTCTTAAAATAAATTTAAGCAGCTTTATAAAAAGGAGTCGCTTCTTTTGGAGTCCACTTCTTTTTTAAATTTGCGTACTGATACTTATTCGTAGCCTGAGCTTTTTTGTAAGTACGAGTATACTGAGTGAAAACTTTATCAAGATGAGTGTAGTAAGTCGCATAAAGATGACTCACGATAAACTTCTTAAAAAATGCCACTGGGAATTTAGGACCAAAAGTATATTTTTTTGAAAAAGTTGTGATTTCTTTATTCATCATGCTGTACCATTGAGTCGCCTCTTTATGATGAATGAAATTTCCAACAAAGAGTGTTTTTCCTTGAAATGTAAATCCAACTTCCCAACCAGAGCCTGCTTTTGCCCAGTAGCTCCAGCACTTTAAGTTTTTTGGTCCAAAATGTTTTTTTGTCATAACTTTAGTTTCCTCCAAATTTTGTGTTCACAAGACCTTTGCCTTTGGCAAAAGCTGCGACCCAAATAGTTCGGGGATAGTCGCTAATAACTTTAGATAAATTTAGAGTTTATAAAAATTAATCTGCTTTTATCGCTGCCAGTAAATCTTTGTAAGATTTTAAGAAATCGGTGGCCATTTTGGAGGCCCCAGCGACATGATTGTAGCTAGTGTCAATATTTTTATTGGCGAGGGCATTTGCGTGAGTGCGATAACGCACGTCGGCTTCTCGTTTTGCAGAGCCTTTCTCCACCCATCCACTCCCTTCACCAATCTGGGACAACAATGATGGTTTAAAATAAGGATTGCTCGCTAAATCCGCTATAGCTTTCTGATAAAGCGCTGCCGAGACACATGATCTTGCCTTGCTGTAGGCTGCAGAAACCTTTGTGCCTTCAGCAATGGCCTCATTTAAATCATTCAATGTTTTAAGCATTGTTGCTTCTTCCAAGGACGCAGAAGCCCCCTGTTTGGCGGCGGGCAAAAGCAAAGTATCTGCACACTCATCTTTTGAAAGTTTTTTTAACTCAATGGCAGCATTGAGCCGACCCCGACTTTCAAAAAGCTTTCCAAGGCTTTCAATAACAAGATCATGATTTTCTTGCACCACTTGAAAGTTTTCACAAAACTGTTTTTCTTGAACAGGTAAGCCGGGAATAGGCTGAATTCCGAACTGATGCTGCCCCCAACATAGAAGAGGGAATAAGCTCAAGCTAGCGAAACAAAAACGGAAATTATTTTTTACATTTTTCATATTTTTTTATCCTCAACATTACGCAACAAATTTTGCAAAGAACCTCTCCAAAGCATTTACCTTTGGGGAGGATTTAGATTTATCAGGAACAGGATGGTATGTTTCCTGAGTTTTTGATACGTAGATCCACTGAAAAACAGAGGCCACGATCATTAAAAAACAAAGTATTTGACCCATCGAAAACATTCCTAGCACGAAGCCCAATTGAGGATCGGGTTCGCGAGTGAATTCTACAAAAAATCTAAAAACGCCATAGCCCGCAACAAAAGTTGCACCAATCATTCCATGTTTAAGTTTACCTTTTGCGAGCAAACGTTTTTGCACAAAACTTAATAGCAAAAATAGCAAAATTCCTTCGGTCAATCCTTGAAACAACTGAGACGGAAACCTCGGAAGATGTTGTGGGTCAGTGGGAAAAATCATGGCAATAGGTGAATCGGTAACGCGACCATACAACTCTCCATTTATAAAATTTCCAATCCGCCCCACAAACAAGGCCGGCGCAGATCCCATGGCCATGGTGTCCAAAATATTGTGAATTGGTAAATTATGCTTTTTCCCAAATAGCCAAGAAGACACTATCATTCCAATCATAGCGCCGTGGAAAGAAAGCCCTCCGGCCCAAAGTGCAAAAATCTCCCCAGGATGTAGAGAGTAATATCCCCAGTTATAGACAAAAACATAAGTAAGACGTGCACCAATAAGCATTCCAAAGACTAGGTACGTGATGTAGCTATCCGCAAATTCGAACGGTAGTTTTAAAAAACCTTTTCGAATCCGCGCTTTTAAAATATGGAATCCAAAGACGAATCCAAGTACGTACATAAGCCCATACCAACGTAAAGCAAAAGGTCCAATCTTGATGATTTCAGGTGATATATGTGGATATGGAAGCATCTAGCCTTTATCCTAACTCCTTAGAAGCACGAGACGCAAGAGCCGGCCCGACTTCACTATGACGTAATAATCTAAGAATCTAAAATACGACTAGCTCCAGCCTCAGCAAACGCTTTGGGAGAGCTACGAATAAAACGGCTGTTAAACGGTGGCACATATCCCATAGGGACTTTTGCCATTGTCACAGCCTTCTTGTCTTTATTCATACCCCGAAACACGGCTTCCGTTGCGAATCGGATTAAGTCAGAGGCACTATCGGCATGACTTGGATACTCAGCCAATCCAGCACAAGCATCGATTTTTAATTCAAACTCTGCCTCACCCGATCCGATTTTTAGCTTGGAATCACTAAGTGCGACTATAAATTCTTCTGATTTTTTAAGCGCATCCATAAGAGCCGTATGGGGCATGATGACCGCGAATCCATCAGTTGTGAATCGAGCCAGAACATCAGACTGTCTAAAAAAGCGCTTCAAGTGTCGTGACACGTGTCTCAAAATAGCGTCTCGCACGTGGACTCCGTATCGCTTGGTAAAGGCGTCCATATGTTGAACATCAAGTCTTAAAAGAGTGACGGGATGCTTTAATCTTCCTGCAATCAAAAAACATTCTTCCATTCTTTCATTAAAAACTTTTCGAGATAGTAGGCCAGTGACGTTATCTCGACTATTAACTTCTCCCATTCTTGAATGAAGGCGCAAATTTTCAATCGTCGTAGACGTGCCTGTTAAGTAAATATTTGCTACGTCTTTAAATTCTTTGCGATCACAGACAGCATGTTTTTGAATGGCAAAGAATCCTTGTGGAATTCCGCGTAGAATCAACGGAACGATCATCCATGGCGTTCTAGAGGACCACAATAAATCTTGGCTTACTTCCCCGTCCGTTGGCGCCTCCAACAAGCAAGCATCTTGCAATAATCTTTGAAGCTCTCGATCCTGAGGCAATTTCTCAAAGCAGTTTCGCAGATCTTCTACTCGAGCACGATTGGTCGCCAAATCTGCCCTTAGGGGTAAAAACATTCTAGGCTGAGTGCCAGCAAATATTTTAGTATCTGAACGAGCCGTAACCATCACAGCCCTTTGTGCATTCTGATATTCCAAATATACGACGCGTCCCTGATGAGTAAGTCTTGAAAAAGCATGGCAAGTTTTGTGGATGATTTCAGATTCAGTAGATGCGCTCGCAATTTTTTGCTGGAATTCCGAAATTCCCTTTAAATACTCTTCAAACATTTGAACAACAATTTTTTCCAATGCAGAAGTATCACGAGTGGCGTGTCTAGAGACAGTTTCGGGCGATTTCTCTGTATATTTTTCTGTATATTTTTCTGTGAATCCAAGCCGAGGAACAGGTGGCAATGCGGGCTTCGCTGTAACTTGTTTTTGTACAGAAGGTACCTGCGCGCCTGCCTCTAGTATTTTCAAAAGAGTTCCGGCATTTTGATTGGGAGTATTCCTTCGATTTTTAGCCGTAAGTACTCTCTTAACCGCCGCGACGAAAGACGCGTCTTTGATAGATTTTTCTTTCGAAAAATTGGCTTTTGCTTTTTGTTGCTTTTTTACACGGCTATTATATTTCCGGCTAAGCCAGAAAGCTGTCCCAGCAGCAATCATGACAACCATGAAATCCAAAAAAAGACCGTCTATAAATATGAGTTTTCTAAAACTTTCCAGTAAAGCGCCCATTGAAACTAGTCTACTAGATTTTGACTCAGGGGCCTAAACTGAAGTTTGACACCCAAAGATCCTCTACTGGATTGCAATTCGAAATTGCGGCTATCGCTGGAATTTCCAAGAAAATCAACTATAAAGACCCGATAAAAAGGATAAGCATAAGGATAAAGCGTTTGTATTTTAAAGCTCGACGTCAATTCTACGACGCTCAATGCGCGCTCTCCATCCAACAAAAACTTCAATTCGTCGCTGCTAAAGGGAATTCTGTTTTGGCTCGAAACCGCAACGATCACTTGGTCATTCGAAGACTTATAGGGAAATTCAAACCCTGGCGAGACCCCAGACTGAAGGTCAAACAATTCTTTAGTACCCACTAAAACCTTCATTGATAGACGTTGTTCCCCACGAACAAATAATCTTTTTTCTATCAATTTTTCGGAAACAATATCTTCGTACCGCGCCTCACCGCCTTTGTAGGATTTCGTAAAGGCACAAGCACCAAGCAGCAGCATCCACAATAACTTCAAATTCATTCCTGACATTTCTACTCCAGTACATCACGAATTGAATAAAGCGCCAAGGCTGGAACTCCAAGTTCTTCAGAGAGTTTTGCGAGACCACCCATTTCGCGATCCAGAATGCAAATAATACCTTTTAAAGGATATCCCTCTTCCACTAAATATTTTGCGGCTGACAAACTAGAGCCTCCAGTGCTGATCACATCTTCTAAGAGCCACAGGCTTTTAAGTTCCGTCTTAAGCTGCTTGCGGCCTTCTATTCTTCCCCCGGCTGTAGCTCCGTGTGATTTGTTTTCTTTTCTTATGAGGAAAGCATTGAGATCAGTGCCTTGCCCATGTGCCGACAAGACAACAGCCGAGGCAAGCGGATCTCCGCCGAGGCTAACTCCAGCGACCGCATCTACCAAAGGATCGATTTCCTTTAATTTTTTCCAGAACGCATCGCCAATAACCTTCAACGAGGGGCCGTACAAACTGATTTGCTTGCTATCAACATAGTAAGTAGATTTTTGCCCGCTCGCCAAGGTAACATTCACACCTGTCTTTAAGGCATCTTTTTTTAAATAATTTAAAAGTTCACTCATAAAAACCACTCCGCAATAAATTTAAATACTAGATTCTTGTCGATATCATTTACAATTTCGTGCCGATTCCCAGCTATTTTTAAAAACTTTTTATGGGTGCCAAGACTATGAAAAAATGCCTCCACTGCATCGGGGTCAACAATAGGGTCATTTTCGCCCACCATAAGACCTAAAGGTATTTCAATATCTGCCGACTGACTTTTCACAAGTTCTGCATAACTTAGAATCGACAAAAATGCAGCGGGGCTAGCGTAGCCATGGACCAAGGGATCTTCACGATAAGCCGCCCGATTGGCAACCTCAACACTAAGATCATCCGTTGAAATTTCGTTTCCAAGCTCAAGAAATGGTTTGATATTTAACAAGCTATGCGCAACTTGGGATTTCCACGCAGGAACTGGCAATCGAAGTTTCAAGGGAGGCGCCGATACGGCAGCTGCCTTGGCAAAATCGGACTTAAGCCCTAGTTTCTTTGCATTCAATATCCAAGCAAGCCCCGTGATAGCGCCCATGCTATGGCCAAACAAATACCAATCTTTTGATGAAGCTCTTTCTGCTGATCTTGGCCCTTCAAAAAACCACCAATCAACGGCTCCATTGAGACAAATCAACAAATCATCAATCGAATGAATATTTTTGATCCCACGCTTTCTACTTAATCCGTGACCAGGAAAATCTATTCCGAGCACATCAAAGCCGAGCTGTGTCAAAAACACGGCTAGTTCCTCATATCTTCCCATGTGCTCACCCAGACCATGCAATATCCAGACGTAGCCCCGAGGCGGCAAAGCCGTACTATATTTATTTTTCCACCAAAAAAGTGGCATCGATTGCTGGTATTTATCAAGAGGACATGGGAAGTCTAAAATTTCTGTCACATCTCTGATATACTCAAATCGGCGCTCGAGTGATACACTGGAATCCATGAAGTCAATGCTGCGCTCCATTGTAATTGTTGCAAGTGTCATCGGGGCCGCCTACCCACTTAATTCCTATTCACAAAAAGGCAATGCAAGCGAAGTTTCGGCTGACTATGCGATAGAGATCATGCCATTTATTGCTCGAAACCTTCCGTACGATATTTGGGGGACCCCTGGTACCTTGAGTGTTTTGGGATTTCGTGGCGCCGTAAGAATTGCTAACCCGACGGGGGCGCTAGAAGGATCTATTTTTTATCATCATGCGGATCCCGACAATGCCTACACAATAGAAGCGGCCTACCGACACGAGATGTATTCCAGTGGATTTATTAACGGTTATATTGTGATTGGATTTCACTACACCCAAATCAATTTTGAAGAAGATAGAAATTCTGATGGGACCTGCGTGCTGCCAGGCTGTTTGACAGACTCAGGCCCACATTACGGCATCACTTATGGAGGTGGCATCATGCTTCCAGTTGGTGAATACCCTATAAAATTAGGCCTGAGATTTTATCAGAACCCCCAAAAATGGCTTTTGCTTGAAATGGGCTACGGAATCCGTTTTTGATCTAGCGGTTTACTTTTAAATTTACTGTAGATTTTACTGCTCAATTTACTGCTCATTTTACTGTGCGTGCGGAAGAGTTGCTAGAAACAGCGCCTAAATGTAGCCATCCTAAAAATACCAGCGTCGACGAATTGAATAGACGGCAATATAGGCAATAAACCAAAGCCACCCCTGCTTGTCGTAGAAAAAGGCTCGCCCTATTGAGAAGTCTTGATTCTCTGAATTGGTCGCCGGCAAAGAAAGCGGAATCCACCTCCGAACCCTCTGCATATACTTCTTGTATTTTGACGCATGGCGCTGAAGAAGAAGGCTTTCATAACCTATGGCAATAAATGACATGTAAACCGCAGCCATTATCACCAAAAGAAGCACATACCAACCAGGCAAAGCAAGCAAAACGCCACCCGCGACGTAAGCCAGCAAACAAGAAAGCTCGACGGGGTTTCTCACATATCGAAAAGGGCCATTTACAACAAAGTGCTTTTCACGAACAAAACCAAAACTCCACCACCTTAAGGCGACAGAGCAAAGCGCGATCGGAATTGCAAAAATAAAAAACATATTCAGGCCAACCGAACTTTGCACTGAAGCGGGTGGACCAAATAAGAATCCAATTAAAACTGGCCACCCCAGGTAGCGACTGATGCGCGCAATTTTACACGCCCACTTAGAAAGGCTTGATTCAGGCAAACCCCTAGCTAGTGAGACTTGCGATAATTGTTCTTTGCTCTTCTTTGTCATCTTATTCGTTTACTCATTCAAAGAGTCAAGCTAGTTCAGAATACCATGACTCCATTAAAAGCAGCGATACTCTTTCAAAAATTCACACCAAATGCCGGGAAATTCAAATTTTCAGACACACTTATTATTGGTGTTACTCCCGAAAAAAAGGGATTTAAAGTCCCTGCCGTCATTAAGGGCTGGAAAGAACTTAATTCTGCATTCGCATCAATAGGATCAATTGACGGATTTGATGCTAAACGCGGTACGATCGGCTTGCTTCTCAATCAAAACCATTTGAGCTCTCATAAAAATTTGCTTTTTATAGGCCTAGGCGAAGATCTAAAATTTAGCGCTAGAGATTTTCTTTCATTGGGAGCAACACTTGCTCAAAAATTGCAAAATTCAAAATTAGACAATTGTGATATTCTTCTGGAAACGTTGGTTCCTGCGAATTTAAAGATTGCAGAAGATCGCGCAGGACGAAAAGATCCTGGCGGGAAACTTGAAGTTCTAGAAGCTTACGAAAGAGTGTTATCTGGAATGCAGCTCGGCTTGTATTCATTCGATGATTATAAAACTCCGTCTCCAAATCAGGATTCTTCGAAGACCATAAAAATAAAATGGCTAGGGCTTCAAACAACTCCTGCACAATCTAAAAAGATTTTGGATAAGTCAGAGATTTATTCTGAAAGTGTGTTCATTGCTCGTGATCTCATGAATACACCAGCGAATGATATGCAACCAACACATCTTTCCGACTACGCCATCAAGCTAGGTAAGAAATCTGGATTTTCGACTGTTATCTGGGACGAAAAACGTCTTGCGAAGGAAAGGATGAATGGAATACTTGCCGTCGGCATCGGATCAAAGGCACCACCAAGATTGATTGTGATGAGCCACAATGCCTCAAAGAAAAATTTGCCTTTGCTAGTGCTTGTAGGAAAAGGCGTCACGTTTGATACGGGAGGCATAAGCCTCAAACCCGGCCAGGGCATGGAAGCCATGAAAATGGACATGGGTGGTTCTGCTACTGTCATCGCCGCGATGAATGGAATTGCAAAAACCAAAGCCCCATTAAGAGTCATCGGCATTGTTGGAGCGGCAGAAAATATGCCATCAGCTGATGCCACCCGTCCCGGCGATATTTATACGGCACACTCTGGAAAAACAATTGAGGTTATCAACACCGACGCGGAAGGCCGCCTTGTTCTTGCGGATTGCCTTTCTTACGCAAAATCTTTCAATCCCAATGCTGTGATTGATGTTGCCACTCTAACCGGAGCTGTCATCATTGCTCTTGGCGGAACCTGCCAAGCGATTATGGGCAACAATGCAGAATTGATAGAAGCCTTTAATCAGGTCTCATATCATGAAGGTGAGCCTTCATGGGAGCTTCCTCTTTTTCCAGCGTATCTTGAAGACATGAAAGGCAAAATTTCTGATCTTCAAAATATTGGATCCAGCCGTTCTGCTGGAAGCAGCAAAGCCGGTTCTTTTCTTGGAGAATTTGTGGACTATCCATGGTTGCACATCGACATTGCCGGAGTAATGGACGCTGGCTCCAAAGATCAAGGCCAACATTGCGTTTACGGCGCAACCGGCATCCCCACACGATCACTCATTGAATTCGCCAACACCATGAAAAAGGGATTTTGATAGGCCTCATCAGTTGCTCCATCAGTTGCTCCAAGGCCAGGTGCGCGCAGTTAGTTTTACTGTCAAATTTGCTGCTAAATTTACTGTGCGCGCTTAAGAGTTGCTAAGCTTTAGACAAAAACCATCATCGCCTGATGGTATGCCCTGATGCTAAGAGAGTAAAATTTAAGAAATGTAGGGATTGGAAAACTAGCGCTGATCAGGAGGCGTTTGGTTTTCGAGCTCGATATCGGTAAGATCCCAACCTTCAGGAAGACGAACTTTGCCTTCTGCAATCTCTCGAAGAGCAATGACGGCTGGCTTATTATTTGGAGCCTCAACCTGAGCGCGTGATCCCTTCATAAGCTGCTTGGTTCTTTTTGCAGCAAGGTGCACTAATGAAAAACGGTTAGGTACTGGAATCAAACAATCTTCAACGGTTACGCGTGCCATATTTTTGGGAAGCTAGCTCGAAGATCCATGCCTTGCAAGCAGCAAATTCACAGACCAAACAGGCCCCTCACAGCAACTCTTAAGCGCGCACAGCTGATTTTGCGAAATTTTTGGGGATCTAAGCTTCAACCCAGTCGCCGGTTGGTTCTTTGCCGGTGAGTCTAGATAGATTCACGGGATAATACTGAAACTGCTCTTCAGAGAGCAGTTTAAATCTAAAAATTTTGTCACGGCTGTCATTCGGATCCTGAATTGAAAGCTCAATGAATCCGAATGGAGTCTGAGGCTTTCGCAGTGGTCCCCACACCTGAATCTGACGGATCGCATCAAAACCAACAGACCCGCTATCATTAGCAGCTAATGTCCACTGAGGCAGATAATCATAACTCATCTGATTTTTCTGACGATCAAATTTAAGAGTTAGCATCTCACGCCGAAGCATATAAACACCCATCCAAATTGCGAACCCTAGGGCAGCTAGAACCCATTTTAGAATGGCCTGCATAAATAACGCTTTGGTCGTAGATTCTGCAAATCCAGCTTCGTAAAAAAAGACGGCAGGACCTGTCCAAATATTTAAGCCCGCAGCCATAAGAATAGTACACAGTGCTAAGACTCTGGCTCGTATGGGCCCAAATCTAAAAATCCAATGCGCCCAGAGCGGCCCTTCGCCCTCCATTTTGAGTTCGAAATTTCCTTTTTCAACCTGTGCGTGGGCAAGTTCTAACATGACAGCTACGCTAGCAAAGGTTATCACCTTAAGACAATGCTAGTATCAGAAAATCAAATGATCGAAGGTCATGGTATTTTGCTTTTCAATGCAAGACACGGACTTTCTTACCAAATTGCTGGTGCCCTAGCCCGCCTTGGACGGAGAGTGCTTTCGGTTAACACCCCCATTGCCTCACCCCTTCATAATTCAGCAGCTGAGACTCCATCCCTGACTTCCCCTCCCACCAAAGAAACCCGCTTCATTCCCCTTCAGGATTTAGAGGAAGATTTTGGAAGCACTATGCAGTGGGTTAAAATCAAAGATAAATTCACAAGCCTTGTGTGGACCTCTCCTTCGTCCCTTTCAAACAATAAAAGTCTCAATAATGATGAATGGATTTTTTTAGAAAATTTGTTGGAGTCCTTAAAAGACAATCATCCCGATGCCCAGCCCATCATCATTTTGCCAATTTGTTCGACTGTATCGCAAATTGCCAAGCTTCATGCCATCAATCCCTCTGCCACAATCCTTTTATCGCCTCAAGCTTGGGGGTTTGAAGATCATAATTTGCTCGATCTAAGTTTTTCGGCCCTGAAACATAAGGGGGGAATTCTTTTAAAAGAGTTATCGAGCCAAGAATATAATACTACTGGCGAATGGATTTCGTTTGATGACATTGCCTCGTTAATTGTAGTTACGGCCGATCGAAGGGAATACCGCGGAAGAATCATACGACTAGAAGGACAACTATTTTCCATAGAGCAATGGCGCAAAACTTTTGTTGATTGCTTTAAAATCCAAGTCGACTTTTTTGAAAAATGGGCAGCTCGGCTGTCCTCGGAAAATTTTTCTCCAGCGCTGACAACAAATCCAGCACAAAACTTAACTGACGCTAGTTCTTCGAATTCGTCTGGATCAATTGTTATCGAATCGGCGAGACACGCCTACCCTATGAATTCCACGCCCCTAGTGAGAAATTTAAACATTGTAGCCCGCGCTCACAATAACCATCCCGAACTGAAACAAGTCTTTACCCCATCACGTGCCCTATAGAAAACTTTTCCCGGAGTGATAGAAGATGAAACGCCTTTCAACAATCATTGAAGTCATCGAGAAAGAACAACACACCCTTAAAGAAAGTCAACACACCATTGAGCTTTGGAATGGCAAACGCCTTCAGTATCACATCCAAAACAGATCACAAAAACTCTTCTTAGACTTAAAAAGTTATGTGCCGGAAGAATTTAAAAACCACCGCCTAGAAGTTGAAATTGGACCTGGCAAAGGCGAATATCTAGCCGCTAGAGCCAAAGAATATTCCGACAGGTATTTTATTGGCATCGACCGACGACTCGATAGGGTGCAATTGACAGAAAAAAAATTAAAGAGAAACGAAC
This sequence comes from Bdellovibrionota bacterium, assembly GCA_041750195.1. Taxonomy (GTDB): domain Bacteria; phylum Bdellovibrionota; class UBA2428; order UBA2428; family UBA2428; genus JBGSZX01. Next base: position 17,413 of record JBGSZX010000024.1, read on the forward strand.
ATTGCAACTGGCAAATCATTCGTGAAGATGCCTGTAGTTTTTCCCCCGAATTGCTGCCAGAGATTGATGTTTTACATTTGTATCAGCCCGATCCTTGGCCAAAATTCAAACATCACAAACATCGATTCTTTAGATCTCCTGAAGCCGAGGCATTCGCCATGGCCATCAAACCAGGGGGAGAACTTCGCCTTTCGACTGACCACATCGCCTATTTTTATGAAATGCTTGAGAGAGTAAAGACCTGGAAGACGTTTAGCCTAAATCTTTTGATTCAAAAACAGCAGCACATGAGCCCGGCCTTAACTCATTTTGAGAGTTTGTTTTTGAAAAAAAAGGAACCCGTTTTTAAGGCTCACTTCACCAAAAAAAATGGGTCAATGTGAAATCGTGTGGATGGGGTGCCCCACACCTAAGCCATCGTGTGCAAAAATAGTGCGATTGAAGTCGCGCTGCTAGATCAAAAGCGGGTATTTTTTTAGGTCCATCTATCCGCTTCCAATAATCGGGTTCCAATTATCCGGTTTCAATTATCCGCCTGCTAAAACAATATTTACGTTCCTCTGAAGACCTCTCTTGCGCGAAACTTCTTTGCTATAGCCAAGTTTTTCGAGACGATTCAAATCGAAATATTCTTTTATCGACTTATAGGATTTTCTTCCAAGACTCACGATTCGACTGAAGGGACGTCCTGCAAAAAACTTTTCTAAACTTCCGTTGCGCCTATCCCTGCTTGCTTTTTCATTCGCATTTTTGGCAAGTCCACGCTCCTTCGAAGTGATCTTACGCGCAATCAATCCACACAAAGCCCTCAGAAAAGCAAAGAAAGCTCTTCTACGTGAAACTCTTAGCAGCAAATGTATGTGATTGGAGTGAACTACAATATCTTTTAATTCGACACCTAGCCCTGTCGCCAACGACCGTGATTTATTTAAAATCCATCTTTCGTGGCTGACAAATGAACGCGACCCTATTGCCTTATAAGACTTGATCACCACATGATTTGCGTGCTTACACGATACGGGCCTTGCAGTTTTTGGATTTGATACCGTGGCACCTGATGCTTTAACCCTAGCTGCTTTAGTCCCGGATGCTTTAGCCCAAATTGCCGGGGCGCCACCAAATGATATTAAAGTCTTTCTAAATTGTTTTGAGTGAAACAAATTTTGCTGTTTTCCTTGGATTCGAGTCACTATTTTAATACCATACATCCGTATGGTAGCTATGTCAAAAAATTACTTGCCCAATAGGTAATTTAGCTATTAATTTACCTATGAAAAAGTAAAAAATAGCCGAGTTATTTAGAGGCTCCATATTGGAGGCTCCATATGTGACACAAACTGCAAAATGGACAATTGCCCCACGCGCTAAAGAATAAGACTGTGAGTGGATTACCCACACGAAATCATAAAGACCAAATAATATTAAATTTTAAAATAAAATATTATTTCATCAAAAAAATTACTAAAAAGAACTACCTAAAAAGATTACTGATCAGCAGGCTTACGATCAGGTGGGCGAATGACGTTGAAAGGGAATGGTGCCCGCAATACCACGGGTCCCGGCCCTATGACCTTAGCCTGGCAGCCTAATCGAATATCATCATCAAATGACAAATGATAATTGAGGGAAACCTTCTCTTTCTGAGATTTTTCAGAGAGTGCTTCTGCCCCACTAATCACTTCCAACCTACAGGTATTACAAATGGCATTTCCAAAACAAAGGTGCCCAATTCCTGCCCCAATTTCGTTGGCAGCCTCTAAAAGGGTCGTACCCTCGTCAACCAGGCCTTTGATTCCATTGATGCTTACTTCTACTTTAGTTGCCATATGGTCCGATATTATCTGGCATGGCACCCGATTTGTAAAGAATTGATGACATAACCAAAGCTTAATCCCTTTTTAGGCTAAATAAGCCATAATTTGAGACGTAGAGGAGATGTCTAAGAACAATGGGAATCAAGAAAAAAGAAGTCGTAAAATCAATCGACCCCCAAAAAGCTATTTGTAAGCAAAATGGATGTTTTGATGAAGCTACCGCCAAGGGTCTTTGCCGCCTTCATTTTATGCGAGTATTAACCGGAAAGGGCCAAGGCAACGGTCAGCCCAGAGCCGACCTCAAGCCTGTGCGGGATCGCAGGCAACGAGCCAGGAATAGCGGAATTGAAGACACAATATCGCCACTAGACGTTGCAGATGTCACACAAGAAATCGATATTCGCAACGAACTTGAATGGGAAACCCCCATGAGCGAAAGAGAAGCCTTTGAGCTCGCCGAAATCAGCGAGTGGAAGAAAACCGGCTAAGTCTCCAAAATACGGTCAGGCGGAGGAATGCCGCCAAATGCGCACATTAAAATGCTCGAGTAGGCCCAGTGGTCTACCCGAGTTTTATTTTTTGGGACCATCGTGCATCATAGAAGCCAATTGCATCTTGCAAGGTCCTAAGCTCTTCGATACAAACAGGCCTCAATGAAGGGCGTTTACATTCAAACCTTTGGCTGCCAAATGAATGCATCGGATTCCGAGCGCATGGAAGCCCTTCTTGCACCTTTAGGTTATGAAGCGGTTAAAACTCCTGCCGATGCCGATCTCCTATTGATCAATACCTGCTCGATTCGCGATAAGGCCGAGCAAAAAATGAATTATTTTGCAAGGGACCTAAAAAGATTAAAAAAGGCCAATAAAAATTTAATTTTGGGCATTACGGGCTGTGTGGCTCAGCAAGAAAAAGACACCATTCAAAAAAATATGCCCTTTGTAGACATTGTTCTTGGACCAGACAACGTTGATGAATTGCCTTGGGCGATCGAAGAAGTTCGGAACAAAGGCAAAAATGTTTTAAAAACAGAATTTCACAAGGAAAAACGACTTTGGAATTCGGAAACTAAAATATTGAATCCCGGCCCTTCGGCAATGGTGTCCGTCATGAAAGGCTGCGATCATTTTTGTTCTTACTGCATCGTGCCTCATGTTCGTGGCCGCGAAAAATCTAGACCCATCCAAGAACTTGTTAGAGATGTCACATCTCTTGTGGACCAGGGAGTTCGAGAAATTACTTTCTTGGGACAAAACATCAATACTTTTGGAAAACGGGCAGGAGAATCTTTGCACGAACTTTTTAGACGAGTTCATGATATTGAGGGGCTTAAGCGCATTCGCTTTACCACTTCTCATCCCGGGGACTTAAAGGACGAGCTCATTAAATGCTTTGAAGATTTGCCCAAACTCGCAAGCTATTTTCATCTGCCAGTGCAGTCGGGATCAAATCGTATTCTTAGACAAATGCGAAGATTTTATACCGTCGACCAGTACAAGGAACGTGTGAGAGCCTTAAGACAAGTGCGCCCTGATATCGCACTCTCTTCTGATTTTATTGTTGGATTTCCCGGAGAAACCGAGGAAGATTTTTTAGAAACTTTTGAGCTCGCAAAAGAAGTTCGCTACGACAATATCTATTCTTTTGTTTTTTCGCCAAGACCCGGCACTCCAGCTGCCGAAAGACCAGACACAACGCTTGCAGGCGTTAAGCTTGAACGCTTACAAAGATTGCAAAATCTGTGTCGAGGCATTTCAAAAGAAATGCACGAGGCCGAAGTTGGAAAAATCGCCGAGATCATCATTGAAGGCCCTTCCAAAAAAGATGCTGCTCGCTTTACAGGGCGCACCAGTCAAAATGTGCCCTTTCATTTGAGTCCAGAAGACAGCCTAAAAGTAAAAACTGGTGATTTGGTAAGCGTAAAAGTTGAAATGGGCACCCTCACTCATTTGATGGGATCGCTTGTTCAGTCATCTGCCATATCAGCTACCGAATCAAAAACGCCAGGTCACACCGCCACTAGCCGAGTAATAAATGACGCTTCTAATGTGAATCCAACTGTGTAAATACACGCCAAATTGATCTCTCGGAAAATATCTAACATTGATTCCAGCCACTGCTGGCATCGCAGGATTAAATCGCGCGTAAGGATCTTTAACAAAAGACACTCCAAAATGAGGCCCGATCAACAAATCTCCGCGATAGCCAAGTCTAAACATAAGAGACAATTCAAGAGGAACTTCATAAAATGGTTTCGCGGTATCCGATACTAAATTGCCACTGCCATTTAAGGTCGGTGAAGGCGAAGCCCCTAAATGATAACGAATTCCCGTTCCAATTTCGAGCTGATCGGACTTATGAACAAGGGCACCTTCCTTATAAAGATTCAAGCGAAGCATGGTTTCGCCTCCCAAACCAAAGGGAGTTGTTCCAAAACTGCCACCCAGCTCCCAATTCCATCTTGAAAGTTGTCGACGTTCCCGCATAAGTGCAAAATAAAAATCGTCGTAGTCTTCTTGGTCTACTCTATGCAAATTGATCATCCCGATGGGAATCCATCCGGATTTTCCATTTCTTTTTAGAACTTGAGTCCAAGCATTATCAAGGGACGTTCCTAAAACGAAAGTTCTTTCATTTTTCAAAACTTCAACATCTAGGTTGTCCGCATCAAACTGGGGCGCCGACTTAAGGACATACTGATCCCTAACAATGGCGCTCAATTCACTAAGGGCCCAGAGCTTCTGACTTTGACACAACGACTGAAGTATCAGGACATATAAAAAACTTCGAATTAAAAATCTAAGCACGGGTCCCCATCTCATATTCGTCAATATCTCGCTTAAGAGCACTATCCATTTGACCATAGCTCCAGATACTCAGCAAGACCAATCCCCAAGAAAGCGCGAGCGGAACGCCTGCTGTGTATAGAAAAATTCCCAAAACCCATCCGACTCCGGCACAAACAAAGAAAAGATTTTTAGTATGCGGCATTGGAATTTTTACGTTGCCACCTTTTAGGGGACTGAGCCACCACCCCATCCACAGACCTTCTAAGAAGAATCCAAAAACAGCCGCGGCAACCCAATGCCCCTCCGTCGGAGGAGCCACCAATGCAAATACGAAAATACCCAATATTAGAGATGCAAAGCGACTGCCAACGAGAGCCGAAAGCAACAAGCCAGTTAAAAATGATTTGAGCATTAAAATGCTTGTCCCTGCATCCACAATCAATACGGCATTTAGCCATTGCCACCCGCCCGCAAGGAGAAAAACCACAGGCAGCGCTAAATTGATTCCGATTCCAAAGTCTCGATTTATAGTTAGTTCTCTCTCGGGAGCTTCAGGACATCGAGGTTTAAAAATAAGAAGGGAAAGTAAAAAACTCACGCCAACAAAACGAAAGCAAAGTGACCCTAAGTAAACCTTCCACCAATAAATTCCTTCGCCCCACCCCATGACCTTAGAAGCCGCAAATAAAATCAATGGTTCAGCAATGAGACTAAGCAGCAACAGCAATGGAGTCCCCTCATCGTCCAGTTTCTTCAAGAACGGTTTTGCTAAAAATCTAAAGATGGCCGTCAGTATCGCCAAAGCAACAAGCAAAAAGAATAGCGAATTTTCTAAGGTATGAATATTAAGCATCCATTCCCGAACGTTTAATTTAACCTCGTCTCCTATAAAAAAGATTATGGCAATAGGGTTCCATCTAACTTGCCAAAGCAACATAAAAAAGGCCGTCAAAGCCGAAGCCTTCACAAATCTCATTCCAAAAAAAAGTAAAATAAGACTGACCCAAAAACCGAGCAAAAGCCCATTGTTGATAAAGCGAGTTTCTGAAGAATAAACATGAAGTGGCCATTCATCACCGCCATTTCTCCATTCAATGCGACCGGTAAGGACTTTACCTTTTTCAAAGTAGCCGGTGACGACAGGAATATCGCCTCGACTGACCAATTTAAAATCACTTTGAAGCAGACTCTGAAACAAGTCTTCAAAAACGCCTTCACGCGAAGATTTAACAAATCGTATTTCCTCACCCTGCTTTTTGAGTTCCTGAAATGAATCCGAAACGCGCCACTCACGATAGATCTGATTAAGGGCCTGTCGATTCACAGCATTGACGTCTAGGCCCAGTCGCAAAATGAACGGCAAAAACGCCGCCAAAATAAAACTGAGAACTATCCATCGACCCCTATTGTTTTGCCGACTGTGATTTTGCATGAACTGTATTCTTTTCATAACGAAAACGCGACTCTCGTAAGCTTTTCTGATATCTCAGTTTATATGAATACCGTGATATGTGCGCCAAAACGAACCCCTATCGCCTCTTTTCAGGGCTTATTTTCGCAGCTTGATGCGCCGCAACTCGGAGCACTCAGCATTTTGGCCACGATCAAAGAGGCCGGCCTCAGGCCCGGCCTCATCGACGAAGTTTTTATGGGCTGTGTTCTTACGGCCGGCGTGGGACAGGCTCCCGCGAGGCAAGCAGCCATTCACTCGGGTTTAGATGTTCATACGCCGTGCACAACAGTGGGAAAAGTTTGCGGATCAGGGTTAAAAGCTGTCATGCTTGCCGATTCCGCTATTAAATCGGGACAAATCCAGTCAGCCATTGCTGGCGGAATGGAGTCCATGAGCAACGCTCCTTATCTGATGCCAAAAGCTCGTGAAGGCTTGCGAATGGGAAATTCAGAACTTGTGGATTCCATGATCAAAGATGGTTTATGGGATGTGTACAACAATTTTCACATGGGCAACGCCACAGAAATTTGCGTCAAAGAATACAAAATTTCACGAGAAGACCAGGATGCCTATTCAAAAAAATCTTATGAGCGCGCTATCGATGCACAAAAAAATGGCTCCTTTAAAGACGAAATTGTTCCCGTTGAAATCAAAAACAAAAAAGAGAGCGTGACCATCGACTACGACGAAGGCCCCACTCGATATCGCCCGGAAAAAGCAAGCACATTAAACCCCGTATTTGAAATAGGCGGCACAGTCACGGCCTTTAATTCAAGCTCATTGAATGATGGTGCCGCAAGCATGATTGTGTGTTCAGAAGATTTCGCAAAAACTAATGGCCTAAAACCAATCGCCCGAATTGTTTCGCAAGGCCAAGCCGCTCAAGCACCCGAATGGTTTACCACGGCACCAACTCCGGCCATCCAAAATGCGCTCAAGCAAGCAAAGCTTGCTGTCAAAGATATCGATCTCTGGGAAATCAATGAGGCTTTTGCAGCCGTATCACTTGTGAACTTAAATCTTTTAGGAATTGATGTTGAAAAAGCAAACGTCAATGGTGGAGCTGTTGCACTTGGACACCCCATTGGGGGAAGCGGCGCAAGAATATTAGTGACACTATTGCATGCCCTTAAAAACCGTGGGAAACGCTACGGCTGCGCAAGTCTTTGCATTGGCGGCGGAGAAGGTATTGCATTGATTGTGGAAAATTACAGCGGAAAACTATAGTGGAAAAATTAATGGCGTTGGAATTGCAAATTCAAGAAATGATGAGAGCCGTATCTGCGGCTGATGCTGCTGATCTGTTTATGTCACCGTTTGTCCATCCGCAACTTATGTTGGTAGCCACTCACGAAGATGGTCCCGCTATGTGGATGGTAAATCGAAGTGATATTTATACTCCCGTTCTTGAAACACTTTGCCACCATCCCATTGCAGGAATTTCAGAACGAGCACAAAGCAAAATCAACCTCCGAAAAAACCCTCCAGTGGATCTGCCCAAGCCTAAAATTTTAGAAGATACGGACCTTGCAAATATTCATGACCATGAGATTGAAGAAATATTGGGTCATCCACAAGTTCCATGGCAACAAATCTTAGAAATCAGCCTTTCGCCAAAAGAAGACCACAGAGCGTCCAGCGCCTTAAGTCTCACTAGACGATATCTAGAATTTCCACCAAGATCAGAGAACTCTGATGATTCTTTAATGATCGAAAAATTGCGTGAGCGTTTTCAACAAATTCTAGAAAGTGATCCTTCGGATTTTGTGAGAGCCTATGCTGCCAGGGTGCCCGTCTTGAGCCCACAGCTTTTAAAGGAATTGGTTGCCACTGAAACCAATTCGCAAGTGCTTATGCGACTTGTACAGCATCCAAACGCAATCCTTGCGTCACTCGAATCAAGAATTTTATCGGCTGACGAACTGGCTCCAGTTGTTGCGACGGCCATTTCCCTAGACTCCAGACTCCCTCAAAATTTACGGGTGAAACTGCTCGAATCCGACTCAACGCCATCATTGGCAGCGCTTTTTCATGAGTATGTGCTTGATATTAATCGCGATTGATATCAAGCCTGTATCCTCATCAATTCTTAATTTTTAGATGCCCTCATTCTCCCTATAATCGTGACATGAGCAATCGGGTGTCCGTATTAGCCCTTGTTGTGCGCAACGAGGTAAATGTCAGCAAATATCGCGATGTCTTTGAAGCACTGCTGAAGCAATATGGTCCCAAAAATTCCGATCACCTCATTACTATCAAAATATTTTCTTCTGTTTCCGAGTTTTTAAAAGCACAAAAAGAAAACAAAAATCTACACGGCACATTGGTTGATTCTGCGATATTTAATGACGCCACAGATGTTGAGAAAAAAGCTTTTGAACTTTTAGAAAATTTAAAAATACCCACAATGAAATTTAGCCAAAAACTAATTGATGGAGACGCTGCCGAACGAAAAATTTTAAATGGGAAATGGTTGCAGCTTATGGAACAGGTGAACATTTTTGCACCTCGTGGTCTGAGGGTATTTCCCAGAAAATTATGTTTTGTAAAAGTTAAATACAACCGTCCGGGCCAACGTGAGGGAGAAAGCGATTTAAAGATTCCTCTCGAAGTTAAAGCCGTCACCCATGACCTTAGTGCTGGTGGATGTTTTATTGTTTCGATGGACAATTGGGATTCAATCAATGAAGTAGAAATATTGGTGGGTGACTTTCCAACACCAGTGACCTGCCACATTGCTTGGAAGCTTCCATGGGGTGCTAGCCCATGGAAAATGCCGGGAATTGGCGTTGAGTTTAAAAATATTTCGGAAGATTTAAAAAACTATCTGGCTATTTTTTTACAGGAATCTGAGGCTTAGTTTTTTCTTTTTTTACAGCTTTGCCCTTGTACTCTAATCCCACAATATAAACTTCACGACTGCCTTGTCGAATGGCTTCGGGCTTAGCGACGAATTGTTTTTTAAATTTTCGCTTAAGCTGAACATAAAATTCTGTAAAACCCGGCCCTTCAAATACTTTTGCTATAAAGGTTCCACCAACTTTTAGCGCACCGGCCTCGGCAACTCCGAGCCCCGCTTCGACAAGTGCAATAGATCTTGCGACATCGCTTTCAGCAATGCCATTCGTTTTAACCATCGCATCACTTTGAATCACATCAAAAGGTCCCCAGGATTTAAGAGGCTCCTGTGCTGGATCTAAATCATAAAGACTCATGACGTGAGTCTCTACGTTCTCGATATCAATTCGCACAGGATCGATATCAATGCCTAACAACTTTCCTTTTTTGCCAACTTGTAGCGAAGCATATTGGAGCCAAGAACCAGGCGCGCAACCTAAATCAAGAACCGTTTGGCCTTTTTTAAATATCTTCCAACGTTGATCGATTTCCTGGAGCTTTAGTGCTGAACGCGCCACAAAGCCCTCTTTTTGAGCTTTTTTGTAATACTCATCTTTAGGCTTGTATCTTAGGCCCTTGCGCGTTTTTCCCATCGAAGGGCCGTCATAGCACATTTTGAAGGCACAAAAAAACAAAACCGGACAACCACTTAAGGTCGCCCGGTTTATTGAATGATTTAGAACTATCGTGAGACGTATGGACTAAAATCCGCCCATTCCACCCATGCCGCCCATTCCGCCCATTCCACCCATATCAGGAGTAGAAGCAGAATCAGACTTTGGTCTATCAGCAATCATGGCTTCAGTTGTGAGCAAAAGACCGGCAACAGACGCTGCGTTTTGAAGCGCAGATCGAGTTACTTTAACAGGGTCAATCACACCAGCTTCAACAAGGTTTTCGTATGTTTCAGTAGCAGCGTTGAAACCATAGAAAGGGTCTTTTGACTCTTTAACTTTGTTCACAACAACAGCTCCATCAAGACCGCAGTTTCCTGAAATCTGACGAAGAGGCTCTTCAGTGACACGAGTGATGATGCGAACACCAAAATCTTGCTGTTCATTTCCGGTTTTGAAGTTAATGAGAGCGTTTGCAGCTTTGATAAGAGCCACACCACCACCAGCAACGATACCTTCTTCAACAGCAGCACGAGTAGCGTTCAAAGCGTCTTCTACGCGAGCTTTCTTTTCTTTCATTTCGATTTCAGTTGCGGCTCCAACTTGAATAACGGCAACACCGCCAACAAGTTTAGCAAGACGCTCTTGAAGTTTTTCACGATCGTAATCAGAAGTTGTGTTCTCGATTTGAGTACGGATAGTACCAACGCGAGCTTCGATAACATCTTTTTTGCCTTCGCCATCAACAATAGTTGTATTGTCTTTGTCGATAACGATGCGCTTAGCAACGCCAAGATCGTTCAAAGTAATGCCATCAAGTTTCATTCCAAGATCTTCAGAAATCACTTGGCCACCAGTTAAAGTAGCAATGTCTTGAAGCATTTCTTTTCGGCGATCGCCAAAGCCAGGAGCTTTGATTGCGGCAACTTTAAGAGTTCCACGAAGCTTGTTAACAACCAAAGTTGCAAGTGCTTCGCCATCAACGTCTTCAGCGATGATAACAAAAGGCTTTTGAGTTTGAGCTACTTTTTCAAGAACAGGCAAAATGTCTTTCATGCTAGAGATTTTTTTCTCGAACAATAGAACATAAGCGTCTTCAAGAACAGCTTCCATGCGTTCAGCGTCAGTTACGAAATATGGTGAAAGGTAACCACGATCAAATTGCATACCCTCAACGACATCAAGAGTTGTGTCCATTGATTTGGCTTCTTCAACAGTGATCACGCCCTCTTTGCCCACTTTTTCCATAGCTTCTGCAATGATGTTTCCGATTTCAACATCACCATTTGCAGAGATCGTTCCAACTTGAGCGATTTCTTTTTTGCCAGTGACGGGCTTAGATTGCTTGCGAAGGTCTTCAATTAGTTTTCCAACGGCAAGGTCGATTCCACGTTTAAGGTCCATAGGGTTGTGTCCAGCAGCAACCATTTTGATACCTTCGCGGTAGATAGCTTGGGCAAGCACAGTAGCTGTTGTTGTTCCGTCACCAGCGTCATCGTTGGTTTTAGAAGCAACTTCACGCACCATTTGCGCGCCCATGTTTTCGAATTTGTCTTCGATTTCGATTTCTTTAGCTACAGTCACACCGTCTTTAGTGATGGTTGGAGCGCCGAAACTTTTTTCGATCACAACGTTACGACCACGAGGTCCCAAAGTTACCTTAACTGCGTCAGCTAAGATGTTCACACCATTCAACATTGATTTGCGGGCTGTTTCACCAAAAGTTACAATTTTTGACATTATTTAATTCTCCTTAAAATATTTTTATGAATTAGTTATTACGTAAGAAAAAGCGATCGAATTATTCAATCACTCCCACAATGTCATCTTCACGAAGAATCAAATGATCTTCACCGTCAATTTTGACTTCAGTTCCTGCATATTTTCCGAACAAGACACGCTCACCTTTTTTTACTGCCAAAGGACGAACCGTGCCATCTTCCAATGTTCGGCCAGTTCCAACTGCAATGATTTTTCCTTCGAAAGGTTTTTCTTTTGCAGTGTCTGGGATGATGATCCCACCCTTAGTTGTTTGTTCCTCATCGAGACGTTTTACGATCACGCGATCATGTAGGGGTCGAATTGCCATTTTTGTTTCCTCCTTAAAATTACGATTCTGCCTTTTTTGATTTTGCAGAATCTATTTTTGTACTTTCTGGTTTTTTATCTGGTTTAGTATCTGTTTTATTTACTGTTTGATTTGCTTCTGCACCTTTTCCTGAGCTCTGGTAACCCTGGGAATACCAACCGCCGCCCTTGAGGGCAAAATTGGTTGCAAAAATGACTCGTTCTAATTCGGGAGATTCGCATTTTGTGCAAGCAGTTGGGGCAGGATCAGAAACCTTTGCCCAAACTTCAAACTGATTTTCGCAATTTTTACATCGATACTCGTAAATCATTATTAGCGTCTTCCCAAATTTAGCCTCACCTAAGGCCTCCTAAGATCCCCCCTTGTTAGCATTTTCTGCGTCTATGTAAAGAACAGACCGTAAAGCAAAGTCGCCGCAGCCAATGCAATCCACCAAAAGAATCTGGGAAGTAATCTGGGACTCAAAGACAGAAGGTCAAGAGTGCAGCCAAAAATTATTTTCACAAGGCTCCCAAGCCTTTAAAATTAAAGAACAATCGTAACAAACATTCTTTCGCTCGAGCCGCTTGTAAAAACGGAAGGGAGCCTCTAAAAGAGGAGCTTGAGAGGCGGCATGGCCAAGTGGTAAGGCGTGGCTCTGCAAAAGCTTTATCCCCGGTTCGAATCCGGGTGCCGCCTCCAATTGTTGACTCAGCCCTGCCTCCTCAACATTTTCGACTCGCTTGAGCTCGTCGATGGATTTCCTAAAGAATTATCAACTCGCATTAGGTCCTCGATGGATTTTCTAAAGATCTACGGCTCGCTGCGTTGTGCGTGTTAACCAAAGCTTAATAAAGTGAGGCTTGTTGCCGATAAGTCCCTCAAAGGGAGAGGAATCGGCTGTGAGTTCTAAAAAATCATTAGATAGCGTCTTTCTGACATTCACCAGAGATGCGCTTATGACCATTGCAGTTCTTGCGCCTCTTTTGGGGATTGGCTTCTTCGTATTTGGTCTAACTCTCAATCAATACCTCGCAAGACAACAGCAATTGCACTGGGCGGGCCACGAAATTACCGCTCAAGCCATTTCAAAAATTGTAAAAAATTCTGACCCAAAAAATCGCGATGCAGAACTTTTGGAAGCGTTGGATCGATTTCCTTCATCGAAGCAGATGATTTTTACCCGCGAAGGTGAGCTGATAAGCAGCTCTACCCAATCAAAAAATTTAGACAACAGCATCGCCAAAGATCCCAGAATGTTTACAAGTGGCCAGGCGACTAGCACAGAGTGGGTCAATAGCTATCAAGAAAATGCATCAAAATTGTTTGGGAATATCACAGGCGTTTCGCTTAGAAATTTTTTAACGAGCCCAGAGGGGATGCTACTTAATAGAAGCAAACTAGGCGACGGCAATCATATTCTTTTGAGTCTCACTAAGGTTTCTATGTGGGACGGCATTTCTCTCTTTTGGGTGATGACGATGGCCCTTAGTTGTGTCGCCTTTGCCTCTTCTATATTTTGGTGGAGAATCTTTAATTACGTTTCCAGGAAACTTGAGAACTATTCGGAAAACCGCGCGCAACAAAGTGCTGTAATGAAAAAAACTCTGCTGCCGCCTCCACCGAAGCGACAACCCGTCCTTAAAAGTAGCGTTCAGGCAAGACCCCCTTTGCCTCCACAAGCTTTGCTTCAAAAAAAGAACTTTGCTAGCCCGCTTCAAGGAAGAGCATTAGTAAAAATAACTGATGCTCTCGGTCGAAAATCTTGGGCTGAAGTTGATACCGCAAAGGTCTCAACCGATTCAATGCTAACAGCGTCGGTCCATCCGGCGGCGAGAGCCCCCAAAGCGAGAGACCTTATTGCTGCAAAAAGCCTCAAAGAAATTGCCGAACTGTAGTTGAAATGTAGTTGAAATGTAGTCGGACTGTAGTTTTTCAGTCGCCAGAAATTAAAAGGTCAGTCGCCAGAAACGAAAAGCGTCGGGGCTTTATGATTTCGTGTGGGTGAATGACCTTCCCCGAAGCCAACGTATGCAAAAATAGTGCGATTGAAGTCGAGCTGCTTAATCAAAAGCGGGCATTTTTTTAGGTCCAATTATCCGCTTTATAAAAAGTCCAACTATCCACTTTATAAAAAGTCCAACTTCCACTTCCAATTATCCGCTTCCAATTATCCACTTCCAATTATCCGCCGGCTAAAACAATCTTTACGTTCCTCAGAAGACCCCTCTTACGCGAAACTTCTTTGCTATAGCCAAGTTTTTCGAGACGATTCAAATCGAAATATTCTTTTATCGACCTATAGGATTTTCTTCCAAGACTCACGATTCGGCTGAAGGGCCGTCCCGCAAAAAACTTCTCTAAATTACCGTTGCATGTATTTCTGCTTGCTTTTTCATTGGCAGTTTTGGCAAGTCCACGTTCCTTCGAGGTGATTTTGCGGGCAATCAATCCACACAAAGCTCTCAGAAAAGCAAAAAAGGCTCTCCTGCGTGAAACTCTTAGCAGCAAATGTATGTGATTGGAATGAACAACAATGTCTT
>JBGSZX010000025.1:0-100406 GCA_041750195.1 Bdellovibrionota bacterium
TTCGAAGGAGCGTGGACTTGCCAAAAATGCCAATGAAAAAGCAAGCAGGGATAGGCGCAACGGAAGTTTAGAAAAGTTTTTTGCAGGACGGCCCTTCAGTCGAATCGTGAGTCTTGGAAGAAAATCCTATAAGTCGATAAAAGAATATTTCGATTTGAATCGTCTGGAAAAACTTGGCTATAGCAAAGATATCTCGCGCAAGAAAGGACTCCTGAGGGATGTAAATATTGTCTTAGCCAGCGGATAGTTAGACTTTTTATAAAGCGGATAGTTGGAAGCGGATAATTGGATTTTTTAAAAAATGCCCGTTTTTGACCTAGCAGCTCGACTTCAATCGCACTATTTGTACACTCGATGGCTTAGGCGGGGCACAACACCTTTTCCCCGCGCACAGTTAAAATTCAAAGGACCAAACTAATAAATGTAATAAGGCTTGGCGTTGGCCGTGCGGTCAAATCCGTAGGTGCGTTTGTATTCGACTTGTTGGATATTTGAATCCTTGCTTACAAAGCATTTCACGGTGTCGGACGAAGGATCACCAGGGGCAGGCGTTACACCTGTGGCGAAGCCGGTCGAAGCGTTTAAGCTAAGTCCACTTTCTTCGCTTTCTATAAGAACCGTTAATAAATCGCCAGCATCTGTTTTTAAGAAAAATCGCGCCAATCGCGGGTCAGCAGCCGATCCGGGGCCATCCAACTCATCACTCCAACTCATGGCTGCGATGCCTGCATAGGCCTGAGCCCAGCCTTTACCACCTAAATCACAAATTTTAACGCGCTCAAAAGAACTGCTGCCCTTTTTCAAATAGCCAATATGTGCCGACGGACCCGAATGTGCGACATAATAAATTTGATTTCCAATAGCGGTCAAATCGTCCACGTTAATAAGAAGGTCTTTTGAATATTCTGGGAAAAGTTGAGTGCAATCTTCAGTCGCCGTAACCTCACAATTTACGCGGGTGCGACCAGCAATTTTTCCGTCTTCGGCTACCAAATAACCAAGCCCCTGTGTGGCGGCGAGCATATCAATCACCTGTCCATCAGTGGGACGAAAACCAAAATATTGTCCCTCATAGTATAAGAGTCCCGTTCCGCTACCTAACTCAACAAAAGGGATACATTTTCGATCTGCTAAAGCAAAATAAGTTCCCCAAACATTTCCCTGGCAGAATCCCAATGGATCTGGAACTTCTTGAGTGGTGCGTCCATCGGCCTCAATGTGAGCAGCATTTGCTAAAATAGTTTTGATCGCAAATGCGTGTTTGGATTCTTTTCCATCCACCGTCTTTGCTGTCGCTATAAATTCTGCAATTCCCTTTTCAAGATTGATTCCCGTCAATTTAAACTCAAATGACTCGGCCTCTTTTGACATTTTTTGATAATCCTTGCCTCCATACCCCATCGTTAGAATCAACAATGGATCAGCTAAGTTTAAGCAAGTCGAGCCAGTATTGGTAATTGTGCATTTTCTATTCGCATCAACTTCATTGCTATAAGTCCACATGTTTTCTTCGCCAGGAGCAGCGGAAGGATTGATTCGGCCCAAACATAGAGGCTTTGCGCCGGGATTATCGCACTCTTCTTCGTCAAAAAGATCGAGAGTTCCGAAGCCAGTACAATTGGCTCCCTCTTTTAGGGCCGTCAAAAAAGGATTTGCGGTGCCGCAAGCACTTGCTTGCTTAATGTAACTTAATTCGGCCAAACGAAAGGACGCGAGCACGGATTCAACCCCCGAAGACACCGAAATGGTATATCGAGTTTCGGTGATTCTTTTTTTGGTGCTTTCTGATTTGATATGCATAAATTGTCCCACGAGAACCACAACGCCTGTGACCCCTGCGAAGACGCCCAGAATAGCCGCCATGTTTCCACGATTATTTCGTTTTTTTGAATTAAAAAAGTACATTGAATGAAGTCTCCTTATTTTCGCCATCAAACATCGAAAACTGCAGCCTTTTCAGAACTTCAATTTTCAATTGAGAATATGTGTTTCCGTTGAGCTTGTCCGTAGCTTCTCGCCCTGGATCACCAGTAAATGGACTCGTCACTACTACCGGGACTGGGTTTCCAGGAAGGGGCCAATCGCCGAACTCCAAGCAAACTGTAGAAGGAAGGCACGGTAAAAGTGGAGTGACACCCGCTTTTTTTAAGTGAAACCTAGTAACACCTCCACCCGTCGGAGCTGCCTGGGTTCCGCCCGTGAAAAGACTCAACGCAAAAGCCATCTCGAGCTCGACACTAAAAACATTTTCCATCGCCAACAAGGGCGATGCCGATGGACAGGTTATCCTTCCATCGTTGCCCACTGAACATTTAAGCAGTGCCAGTATTCCATCATTGGGAATGCCGCCTGCGGGCTTGGGAAGTTTTCCAACTGTACGAACTTTCGCCTCAAACAAGCGCATGGGAAAGGAGCCAATCGAAGATTGCATTTCGGCGGCGGAAACGCTACCAGCTGCCGGATTCGTATCTTGAGCAATCCAAGGTTTAATGGGAACCTTATAAAGTGCTGCCATATCGTAGGTGGTCGGGCCCGTGCTCCGCAAATTTTCTTTACAGCCAGGGGGAAGAGCGGCCCCATCAAAAAGTGGTTCGCCAGTGCCACCGTCATACGTTCCTGTAATTTTGCTCGTCGCCCCCCTGGTTTGCCAAATGGTTGCCAATGGGGGGCTAAAAAGAGCAAGAGTAGAATTAACGACCAATGGAATTTTGCCCAAGGCAAAGCCGGCGGCTCCTGCCGTAACCTGAAAATCAGTTGATGGATTAAAGATTGAAGTGCCAAAACTTGCAGCGCCCAAGTCGACAACTACATATCCTGAACCAACTACCGAAACATCAGAACATATCGCCGAAACTGCGGGAGCCGTTGTTTTGTTGTAATCGACATAAACAATGGCAGTACTATTATCGCAATCAGTGAGATCTGCACATTTCCCCACCATAGGGAAAAGTGCGCGCATGAGAGTTCTGTCAGAAGTGGCCGCTGCACCTAGAGGACCTCGACCAGAGAATGTAAAAAAACGTACATCGCCAGTGGCCATGTTTTTTTGCAAATGCCCCACAAATAAATTTGAATCACTAGCAGCAGCTACTCGTTTTTGAGCATCGGTCTGCGTTTTAAAGGCAACTCCAAAAACTTTTAACCCAAACACAATGGCCAAGGTCAAAATAACTGAACCAACCATAAGCTCAGTTAACGAAAAGCCAGAAGTAGCGATTTTGTTCTTCGCTACCATTTGCTCTTTCTAAAAGTCATTGACCTTCGATGCGCCGCAAGACGAGGGTCGGGCTCTGGATACACAGCCGTAATTGTAACATCTAGAATTTGGTCGGCAGCCTTGAGGGCACATCGACTAAGTTCAACGCAAAAACGGCCATCATTGCTAGCGTCGGCTTCATTCTTTTGATTGACCTTTGATAAAAACATTTTTGCGGGATCTGCTGTTATGGCAGGATTAAACTTTTGCGCCGCGTCCACACAATTCCAAGTTGCCATTCCGTCTATCGGTTTGACGCCAGAATCGCTTACCTGATTGCATCTTTCCAAGAAAGTATCAAATTCTTCATCTAAAACAGAACGCGCAGTGAGTGCCAGCACCTGATCTGATGCAACCAAATTATCTAACTTTTTCTCTCCCGATAGCATTGAAACAGAGAGTTTGGACACCAGAACAAAGCCGGCAACAACTGCGATAATGGCAACGATGGCCCCTAATATTGTGAATCCATTTGATGACTTAATGAAAGGTTTTTGCATACCTCTACACCATAACGGGAAAAAATTTAATTTGCTATATTCTGAATACTTTATTGGGCAATAATTGTTTTTGTGCGAATCGCGTCCGCGAATCTTCTAAATCCTAGTCCCAATTTAGCGGTTCGGATTCCTGGGCTGCCCCAGCATCACCCTCAACAGAATCACCAGCCATTTGCTCTTCGGATTCTGCATGCGAAGCGTGATTTGTGGACGCTTTACGCGATAAAACCGTCGCCGCAAAACTCTTAGAAAGGTGAGCACCATCTGCGTGCGCGACGGGCTTGCTCCAAACAAAAATCAGATAAGCCAGAGTTAACATCCCACCCATAAAAAAAAGAGAGGCCACCGCCATCCCGCCGACCTCATGAGATTTAGATTGAACGCTCTCGTTAGACATGTTCAAACCATAAGCCTTTCCGATTTTTTTATCAACTCGCCACACTCAAATTGAGAGTCTATTCTTTCGAAGAATGTCTTCATAAAAGGCCCCAAAGGGCAATTGAGGATGCCGAATCTGAATTTCGAGCACCCATAAACCCTCGGTTGGCTGAAAGCTCAATTCAGAAAGCACGCCCTTATGATGCAAGGCGTGCGGAAAGTCTGAGATTCGATGTCCTCGACTTTTTAAACTCAATTCCCAGCCCACTTTCAACGCCTCTTTGACGGCCCAGTCGTAAAGCTTTTGCCCAGACATCTTTTCCAAGAAGCACATTTTTTCACTTTTCAAAAAAAGTTCTTTGGCGGCGTGGGCACAATCAATTTTGATGGGATCCGAGCCCAAAACCACTGTCTCCCCAGCATCCCCTTCGTGATCGAAAATTACCGGACCAATATCAATAAAATAAATGTCATCTTCTTTTAAAATGGTATTTGGGTTTGTGGCATCGTTAAATGCCAAGAGAGTATTTTCAGCGAAACGTATTCGGTTTTTATGCCATTTTTTGGAGATGCCATTCCTCGCGAAAAGCTCATCACATAAAGCGACGGTATCCCCCTCGCGCATACCTGGCTTAATGAGGCTCTTGAGCTCTTCAACGAGCTCCCAAGTTTTATTTTGGGCAGCCAAATGTTGCGTCATGCTGAACTCTAAACCAACGGCTTCTATATCGGCACGATCATCCATATTCTCACTTAACGCGCGCATATAAAATTCACAAGAGTCTTGATTAATGTTTCACAAAATAAGAACATTTCTGACCTATGAATCTACAAAATTGGTTTTCAGTAAAACTCGCCGGCATCCCCCTTAAATCATGCGACAGCGTCCTTAAACTTGCCGCCGAAGGTGCCACGGTCCCCTTTATGGCCAGATACCGCAAAGAGGCGACGGGAAACATGGACGAAGTTCAGATTCAAAACATTCTGGATGCCTTTGAAAACTGGAATGCCATTATCAAACGACAAGAAAGCATTTGCAAAGAAATTGAGAAACAAGAAAAACTCACGCCCGAATTAAAAACACTTGTTATGAGCACCTTTGATTTGCCTCAACTAGAAGACCTTTACCTGCCCTTCAAACAAAAAAGAAAAACAAAAGCGGCTCTCGCAAAAGAGGCTGGCCTTGAGCCCCTAGCAACTTGGATTTGGGAGCAAAGTCTTTCAGGGGGGCAAAATTCCCCAGAGAGCGAAGCTTCCAAGTTTTTGAATCCAGAGAAAAAAATTACTGATGTTGAAGCGGCCCTAAAAGGCGCCTCGGATATCATTATTGAAAAACTTTCTGAAAACGTCGCTATTCGTAAATATGTGAGAGATGAATTTTTTAAAAAGGGCTATTTGCACAGCAAAAAAGGCGGCAAAGCTCAAGACACCAGCAAGTACGAAAAATATTTTGACTTTGCGGAACAAATTCAGAGCCTAGAAAAAAAAGAAAGCTCACATCGTTACCTCGCCATGAAACGCGGCTGGCTCGAGGAAGAGCTAAGTATTAGCATTTCCGGCGCTCCAGGGCAGGAAGAAACATTTGAAAATAATCTGATACGAAGGCTCGAAGAAGAATGTGGTGCGCACAAGATATCGGGCTGCTCCGAGTTTTTAAAAAAATCTTCTAGACTGGCCTTTAAAGCCTATATCGGCCCCAGCATTTCAAACGAAGTCCACAAACAGTTAAAAGACCTTTCTGATCTCGAAGCCATACAAGTTTTCTCAAACAATGTTGGAAAAGTTTTGCTAGCACCTCCGTTAGGTTCAAAATGTGTCCTTGGAGTGGATCCAGGAATTCGAACTGGTTGCAAATTTGCGGTCATTGACCCAGCGGGAAAACTGCTTCATCACGGCGTGTTTCATTTACAAAGCCTAGGTCAACAAGAGCAAGTAACGGCAGCGCTTCCCGCCATGATTGATCATTTTAAAATTGAAGCCATCGCCGTTGGGAATGGAACCGCCGGTAGAGAAACAGAATTGTTTTTTAGAAGCACTCTTAAAAAAACTTCATATGCAAAGATTCCCGTCGTTATGGTAAACGAATCTGGAGCCAGCATTTACAGTGCGAGCGAAATTGCGAGAAAAGAATTTCCTGACCTAGACCTCACCGTAAGAGGTGCCATATCGATCGCGCGCCGTTTGCAGGACCCGCTTGCTGAACTTGTTAAGGTTGACCCAAAAAGCATTGGCGTAGGGCAATACCAACACGACGTTTCCCAAAGCGCCCTCAAAAAAGCACTCGATAGCGTAGTGGATACATGTGTGAATCAGGTGGGTGTAGATCTCAATACAGCATCTGAATCATTGCTGTCGCGCGTTTCTGGCATCGGCCCAACGCTTGCAAAAAATATTTTAACGTACAGAGAAAGTCATGGCATTTTTAAAAATAGGAAAATGCTACTTAAAGTAAGCCGCTTTTCGGACAAAGTGTTTGAGCAAGCCGCCGGTTTCTTGCGTGTTATGAACTCTGATCACCCTCTTGATAAAACAGGCGTTCACCCGGAGCGCTACCAAGACCTAGAAATCGAAGCAAAACAGATGGGCTTAAAGCTTGGTGATTTTTTGGGCAAAGAAGGCGTTCAAAAAATATCAAATCACAAAGGTTTACGGGAAAAGCTCGGAGAATATACCTTTAATGACGTCATCAAAGAGCTTGAAAAACCAGGTCGCGACCCCAGAGAAAGTTTTGAAGCCATCTCGTTCAGAGAAGACATCTCCCAATTGAGCGATCTAGAAATTGGGATGATTTGCCCAGGCATTGTTACCAACGTTACAAATTTTGGTGCCTTTGTTGATATTGGCGTGCATCAAGATGGACTTGTGCACATTTCTCAATTGAGTCATTCATTTGTTAAGGACCCAAGAACCGTGGTGGAAGCCGGTCAACCGGTAAAAGTCCGCGTAATCGAAATCAATCCAAGCAAAAAACAAATTGCCCTCAGCATGCGCCTTGAGGAGAGTGGCGTCCCAAAAGCAAGTCCACACCAACAAAGTCGGGGCGCGCCAGCTCCCCCTAAAAAAGATGATTTTAAAAACAATCCTTTTGCCAAACTAGGCCAGCTCAAACGTTAAGCTTTGGCGTTTGCTATTTGAGAAGGCATGACGTACGAATAAACTATGGATGAATTAAAAAAAATTGACCTCGCATCGGTTGAACTTGCATCAATAGCACAAACGATATCAGAAAAAGCCACGGCGCTGCTTCCTAGAATTACTCTCGCCGTCGTCACGCTTTTCATCGGACTATGGCTCATTCGTAAGCTAGTAAATTTTGTTCATGTTCAGTTTCAGAAAAGAGATTTTGACCCAAGCCTTGAAAGTTTTTTAGAAAGTTTTATTGGCATTGTCTTAAAGGTAGCCCTATTGGTTTCAATTGCCGATATGGTTGGAGTTGAAACCACTTCATTTGTGGCAATATTGGGCTCGGCTGGTCTTGCCGTAGGCCTAGCCATTCAAGGAAGTCTTTCTAATTTTGCAGGCGGCGTTGTTTTGTTAATCTTTAAACCATTCCGAACCGGAGACTACATCATTGCCCAAGGGCATGAAGGAACGGTTCAAAAAATTGATGTCTTTCATACTTGGTTGAAAATGTTTGACAATCAACGAGTTATTTTACCAAACGGGCCCTTAGCAGCTGGAAGCATCGTCAACTCAACCGCCGAAAAAATTAGACGTGTCGATTTGACTGTTGGAGTTAGCTATTCCGCCAACATTGACTCAGTAAGAACACTTCTAATAAATATTGCAATTTCCGATATTAGGGTGCTCAAGACTCCAGACCCCATTGTGGCTGTAGCCGAAATGGCAGAGAGCTCCGTGAATTTTAATTTCCGTGTTTGGTGTGCAACTACCGACTACTGGAATGTTTTCTATGATCTCCAAGAAAGAGTTAAAAAAGATTTAGACAAAGCGAATATTCAGATTCCGTTTCCACAACGAGATGTTCACATCTATAATCATTAAGAATGGACTCCAAAAACTTTGTAATTCCAAAATCTGAGATTGAAATTCGCAGATCACGCTCGGGAGGAGCCGGCGGCCAACACGTCAATAAAGTAGAAACGAAAATTGAATTGCGCTTTCACCTGCTTTCCGCAAACTGGATTCCCATTGCTGTTCGCAAAAGAATTTCAAAAAATGCTAACAATCGAATCAATAATCTAGGTGAGCTTATCATGAGCTGTGATAGTACGCGGAGCCAGCTCAGAAATGAGGAGATCTGTTTCGAGAAAATTAAGGAGCTCATCCTCGATAACTGGCACGCCCCCAAAAAACGCGTCGCCACCCGCCCAACAAGAGCCTCAAAGGAAAGAAGAATTGGCGGTAAAAAAAAGATTGGCGAGAAAAAGAAGGCTCGTAAGCTATCAAAGGGCGACTATTGATCGCCTTTTTAGTTTTTATCCTCTTTATTCTCGTCAAAATATTGACTCGAGTCCGTTTAGAGAAAAGTTTAAGGATTAGCTCCTTTATTTATTCCTCATATTTGCCGAATTAGCCTATGTGAATCGTTGGAAATTATTTATGTCCATGGCAGTGCTGGCTTTGCCGATTCTTTATTCGTGTGCAAATCGGGACATTGCTACCGAAAAAATCGTCGAAAATCCTCAAAATGGTGATATCAGCACAACGGCTGAGTTAAGCGATGCTCCAATAAAATTGCCCCCAAGAGCTCCAGAAGAGTGTGCGCCAACTTCGAAGCCAATCCTTCCCGAGGACAACGAAGCTGTCTTTTCGGAATGGGGTCACATCACTCAATCACCCCAGGCAAGACGACAAGATCTTATTCGAATCGTGAAAAACGACAAAGAAAAAGGCTATGGTCTCTGGTATTGCAATGGATGGGCTCCCGAGGACGGAGACTTTAACAAAGTCTCCTGCTGGCAGCTAAGCGAAAACCTTTTTGATGACGCGGCCACCGACAATGTCCTCCAAAAATGTGGCCTCTTTGAAAAACTAAAAGATAATGGCTTTGGCCTGCCAAGCAAATGGATCATAAAACTAAAATTGGTCAAAGATAGTTACCCCGTTCAATTTCCAATAGAAAATATTGGAAGCAAACGTTTTTGTGCCGGAGCGCATAGAGCCTTTGTAGACTGCCTTGCTGGTAAATAGTAGCATCATCCACACTGATGAAAAACATGTTTTACATACTCCCATTTTTTGTAGGCATTTGCTCTGTTATGCAGGGCGCCCTTAACAAAAAGCTCGCCACTGAATGGGGCCTTGGATGGGCCATCATGTGGAACTCAATCATTGTCATTGTCTTAGCTGGGATCATTGTCGGCATGAATCTTTACCCGGGAAAAATGAACCTTGCTGCTTTAAAATGGTGGCATATGCTACCAGGGCTTTTTGGCTTTGCGATCATAATGCTCATACCACTTTCAATTTCAAAAATTGGTGCCTTAAATAGTTTTTTAATTCTAATATCTAGCCAAATTCTCGTGAGCGGACTCTGGGACATATTGGTAGAAGGAGTCTCGCTATCATGGACTCGAATGATCGGAGCGAGCTTGGCCCTGATGGGCGCCTGGCTCGCCACGAGATAAGCTTCATAACAATTTTAAGTCTTACAGAAATTGGCGTTGGCAGCATAGTTCACGCGCTTCACATTCCCCTTGGCGGACATCTTTTATCTATCAATCAAGGCTTTGTGCTATTGCAGGCTACAAAAAAATTAGAAGGTCCTGCCGATAGAATTGCCGCCGCAAGATCTGCGAGTAATATTTCTCTTGTAACAGCCCTTATGAAAAGTTTTTCACCCGCGGGGAAAAAACTAACGCCCATGCTTGCAATTACGGCTCAGGGCCTACTGTTTTCTGCGGGAATCATTTTGGGTGGTACCGGAGTTTTAGGCGCCATACTCGGGATGCTCTTACTAAGTTTTTGGGGCTTTGCTCAGCCGATACTTATTGCCTGGATTTTTGTAGGCGGAAATTTTTGGGAAGCTCTAGAAAATCTTTGGCAAAAGATGGCGACTCCCCTAGGCATTCAATCGGTAAATGCTTGGGAGATGATTTTGCTTTTTATTGCCATTAAAGCTGTCTTAGTGATGAGCCTGGCCTTTGTATCGTCTCAGCGAGCCGACAGATGGAGTGCCAAACTTCTTTTAAGAGGAGAATTAGCTCTTAAAAACAAATCGCCTAGGACAAAGCCACGGCAAATTCTTAAAGGCCTCCTTTCGCCCCTTGTCTTGTTTTCAATTTTTTTGAGTGTGACTTTCGCTTACTCCACTAATGCGGTAGGAATCGCACTCCTGTGGGCCTCGCTTAGGCCCATTGCAGCAGCCCTAGTAGCCATTTTTTTGCTCAGGACGCTTTCAAGTGAAACTTTGATCAAAATATTTGCCAGAAATAATTCACATAGGGCCCAGCTCATAAGAAGTGTGAAGCAATCACTTGAGCACTTTACCCGATAAGGCACTTAGGCCTATACTCAGCCGCGATGAGATCGAAAGCCTCTACAACAAGAGATTTTGCCTTTTTTTATCTTAACGGCAAGGCGCAAAAAGTCTTTGGAAAAGAAATCTTTTTAAATTTATCTGACTATCTACGGATTCAGAAAAGTCTTACTGGAACCAAAGTTGTTTGTGCTGAGGGTGATTGCGGAGCCTGTAGTGTGCTTAGAGCTTTTCCTAAACCCGGACAAAAGGGCGAAACTCAGTTTGAAGCCATAAATTCTTGTATCATTCGAGTGGGACAACTGGACGGCTCAAGCCTTGTCACCATAGAAGGCTTAAGAGACTTGATGCCTAACAAGGAATTGCATCCCATTCAAAAATCCATGGTGGCATGTCACGGAAGTCAGTGCGGATTTTGCACTCCAGGAATTGTTGTTACAATGGCAGCAGCACTCAATAAAAAATCCATTACCACGGTTCAAGAGGCCAAGAACTCCTTGACCGGAAATTTGTGTCGCTGCACGGGATACCTTCCAATTGTTGAAGCCGTTCTGCAGAGCGACCTTAGCCAATTGAAAAAAATTGAATCTGTGTTTTTAACTCCTGAAATAGAAAAACATATTCGCTCCATCCAAAAGCAAAGCGTCCTTGCAGAAGTTGGCGATCTTTGCTTTGAGGCACCCGCCGATATTCCATTGCTTAAGAAGCTTCGAGGGGGGAATTTGTCAGGCGTTGTGTTAGGTGCGGGAACCGATTTAGGTGTCGCTGCCAACAAAGGCCGCTTTCATTCAAATCACTTCTTGAGCCTGCACCTTATTCCTGAACTTTATTCTATCAAAAAAGACAAATCTGAACTTCGCATTGGTGCGAGAGTAAGCTTAGAAGAATTTAGACGGCATCTTAGCGAAAGCAGCCAGGCCGAAAACTTTCTGCATGTTTTTGCATCCCCTCAAATCAAAAACATTGCCACTGTCGCGGGAAATGTGGCAAACGCGTCCCCCATCGGCGACACGCCACCTTTGCTTTTAGCCCTAGATGCGGAAGTCGAAATATTTTCTCCATCATCAGCAAAAACTAAATGGATAAAAATTGAAGAATTCTACAAAGCCTATAAAGTCACAGCACTCAACAAAGGCGATTTGATTTGGTCAATAAAAGTTCAGATTCCTCAAAAGAATGATCATGTTCATCTGGCAAAAGTGTCACAGAGGCGTGATTTAGATATTTCATGTGTGAATGCAGGATTTCTTTTACGACACAATCAATCAAACGGAGATTCCACTAACGTTATTATGCCCTCGCTTCTTCGCTTAGCTTTGGGTGGCGTGGGTCCCACCCCCTTAAGACTACTTGAAACCGAATCATTTTTGCTAACAGAAGGTCTTTCAAAAGAAACCCTGGCCCCAGCCCTAGATCTTGCACAAACTGAAATAAAACCTATTGGCGATTTGCGCGGATCCGAAAATTACAGGCGTCTGGTCGTGAATGGTCTTTTAAAGAAGTTTTTGTCTGAGGCCATGGAGTTGCAACAATGACGTTAAGAGACTCACCTATTCATTCAAACTGGAAAACTAGGCCCCATGATTCGGCCGAAAGTCATGTTCAAGGACTCAGTGAATTTATTGATGACATGCCAAGAATCAACGGGGAAGTTTGCGTTGGCCTGGTCCTAAGTGAAAAAGCTCACGCCAAGATACTAAAAATTGATTTCGATGCGGCCTTAGCCTTGGACGGCGTTTTAGGAATATATGGCGCCGATGATTTTGCACACAATGTTTGGGGCACGATTTTTCAGGACCAGCCTCTTCTTGCAAGGGAAGAGGTGCAATTTTTTGGGGAAGCCATTCTTATCATTGCTGGAGCTTCCCAAGAAATTGTGCGCCAAGCCCAAAAGCTTGTCCGAATTCAATACCAAGAACTTCCGCCGATATTATCTATTGATGATGCTCGAAGAAGAAATTCATTTATTGGCGATGAACGATTTATAAAACGTGGTGATGTCGAAAGCGCATTAAAAGCAGCTCCATGTTCCATTGAGGGATCCATTACGATTCAAGGCGCTGACCATTTTTATTTAGAAAGCCAAGCAGCCTTAGTTTACCCAAGAGAAGGCGGACAACTAGAAATTCATACTTCGGCGCAACATCCCACAGAAGTTCAGCATGTCGTTTCTCACGGGTTGGGATTGAAAAGCAAAGATGTGGTCGCCATCGTGAAACGCATGGGAGGGGGCTTCGGTGGGAAAGAATCTCAGGCGGCACCTATCGCTGCTTACGCTGCCCTAGTCGCCTCTAAACTTCAAAAACCTGCGCGACTCATTCTCACAAAAGACGAAGATATGATTCATACAGGCAAACGCAATCCCTATAAAAATGAATATCGCGTGGGCTTTGATTTGGAAGGAAACATTCTTGCCCTCGATGCCAGACTTTATGGCGATGGCGGAGCCTATGCCGATCTTTCAACGTCTATTTTAGAAAGAGCCATGCTACATTCGGATAATGCGTATTACATTCCCAACATGCGAGTGATTGGTAGAGTTTGTAAAACTAATGTGCATCCACACACCGCCTTTAGGGGCTTTGGTGGTCCCAAAGGTGTTTTGATGATCGAGAAAATCATTGAAGAAATTGCACATCAGCTTGGAAAAGATGCCCTCGAGATTAGAAAACTTAATTCTTATCGTCCAGGATTTGACATTACTCATTATGGACAAAAAGTGGACAACAATATGTTGCCAGAACTGTTTGAAAAATGTGAAGAATGGTCTGACTATTCACGACGAAGGAACGACATCTCAGAATTTAATAAAGTCTCGTTGTCGTCAGACGGGGAGATTATAAAGGGACTTTCTTTGACTGCCGTAAAGTTTGGCATTTCATTTACAACTCGATTTCTAAATCAAGGCAACGCGCTGGTAAATGTCTATCGCGACGGCAGCATTCAAGTGTCAACGGGTGCCACAGAAATGGGCCAGGGAGTAAATGGGCGCATCGCTCAAATAGTTTCTGATGAGCTTGGCGTTCCCTACGAATCCATTCGCGTGATGCCGACATCCACAGAGAAAAACGCCAACACTTCACCCACTGCCGCATCTAGCGGTACCGATATCAATGGCGCGGCGGCAGCTAAGGCCTGCCAACAAATCAAAGCAAGACTTTCAAAACTTTTGATGGCACTCTCCAAAAAAGATCCCAAAACATGGGCCGTCCACACTGCAGGCATTGGGACCGAAAGTGAAGTTGAAGTTCAGGAACAAGATCTTACCCAAGACCTCTATAAAGATTCCTCATATGAAGGCGTTGTCTTTAAAGACGGTGAAGTCTATGCAAAAAACAATCCTGCATTTAAAGTTTCATTTTCTGCACTCTCTAATGAGGCATATTTAAATCGCATTTCGCTATGTGAATATGCACACTATAAGATTCCCAATCTTTCATTTAACAAATTAAAGGGACAAATAGACGATTCTCACAAAGGAACCCTCGGCGGCGCCTTCTTGTATTTCACTCAAGGCGTCGCTGCCTCAGAAGTTTCACTCAATAGACTCACTGGAGAAGTAAAAGTTTTACAGAGTGACATTTTGATGGATTTAGGTCGGCCCATCAATGAAGGGCTTGACCTTGGCCAGGTCACAGGAGCTTTTGTTCAGGGCATGGGCTGGATGACGACCGAAAATTTATTTTATTCTAAAGAAGGAAAATTGCTTTCTCACAGCCCTTCCACTTATAAAATTCCTAGCGTACATGACATTCCAAGAATTTTTAATGTGAAGTTGCTCGAAAATCATGACAATCGCGTTAACGTGAGAGGGACGAAAGCTGTCGGCGAACCGCCTTTGCTCCTCTCCATTAGCGTCTGGACAGCCGTTCAAAACGCCCTGTGTTCATTGCCAGAATATGCGAAAAACTATCCCCAATTAAAGGTTCCGGCCACAGCTGAACGAATTTTGATGGCCATGAACCCCGAACTTTTGTATGTCGAAGATTACGATGACAATATTTAAAATCGCCCAGGAACTTGAAGAAAAGGGTACTCCGTTTGTTGTTGTTACGATGATTGGACATAGGGGCCATGCCCCACAAGATACGGGCGCGAAAGCGATCGTAACGAGCGAAGGTCTTAACTTCGGCACTATTGGCGGCGGAAAAGTTGAAGCCAAGGCCATCGTCTTGGCTCAAGAGTCTATTGCGGCTTCTCAAATGGGCGAGCCATCTGCCAGCAAAAATTTGCAACAAAGCTTTAGCGTGAAGTGGAATCTAAAAAATGACGTAGGCATGACCTGCGGAGGCGAGGTTGAGTTTCTATTTGAAATATTTTCAAAACCTCGCTGGCAGATTGTTGTCTTCGGTGCCGGCCACATTGCTCAAGCACTCGTGCCCCTTCTTGCAAAACTCAATTGCCAAATAACTTGCATCGACTCTCGCAAAGAGTGGCTCGAAAAATTTCCCGCGAACTTTAAAAATATTTTTAAAGTCGAAGAGGCCAACATGCCTGCGACCATTACAAAACTCCCACGAGATGCCTTTTATGTTCTAATGACACAAGGACATGCCACCGATTTGCCCATACTTAAAACTATTCTTTCTGAGTATCTTCCTCCCTACATTGGGGTCATAGGAAGTCATGTTAAAGCAATCAAAATCAAAAATGAGCTCAAAGAATTTGGAATTCCCATGGATCGCATTGACGCTCTGTTTAGTCCAATGGGTTATCCTATTGGAACAAACGACCCAGAAGAAATCGCTATTTCTATTGCGGCTCAATTGCTCGAGCAAAGAGCTAAGGTTTTTGGTGAAGATAAATGGGCTTAAAGTTGCTTGACTCTTAGCTAAGAGCTTCCTAATTTCAATCACGTGCCACGTCGTCATTTATTAAGACTCCTAGTTGGATACAAACGCTTTAGAGAATCTTATTTTGATTCCAACAGCCCCCTCTACAACAAGCTCTCATCCGAAGGTCAGTCGCCCAAAGTGTTGATCATCGGATGCAGCGATTCAAGGGTAGACCCTGCTCTCCTTAGTTCAGCATCGCCAGGAGACATGTTCGTCGTAAGAAACGTTGCAAATCTTGTCCCGCCGTTTGAAACCAGCGAAGGCTTCCACGGGGTAAGTTCGGCGATTGAATTTGCGGTTGCCAGTCTAAAAGTTGAAAGCGTAATTATTTTAGGACATCGCCAATGCGGCGGCATTCAAGCACTTGTGAATCCGGAACAAGTGAAGCCTGGAAATTTTGTAAAAAAATGGGTCCAAATTGCTCAAGGTGCCAAAGACAAAGTCTTAGCAAAATATCCAAAAGCTACTATTGAGGAGCAATGTGCTCATTGCGAAAAAGAAGCAATCATATCTTCTCTCGAAAACTTAAAAACATTCCCCTTCGTTGCGGACGCCATTCGCGAGCGATCCCTGCAACTTATTGGGTTATATTTTGATTTGGAACAGGGCGACTTGCTTGAACTCGACCCCGAAGATCTAGAGTTCAAGCCCGTGAAGATGTCTTAGCAATTTTTTCCGTCAGTGAAACGAAGGTTCGATAGTCAATTTCCTGCCACTATCCTTATCAAATTTTGAGCAATAGCACCTCCTCGTTTGTTATAATAGATTGAATGAAGCGATTAATTTCTTTTACCTTCACATTGCTGCTGTTCCTAGGTGCCTGCAAAACTAGGTCTGGCGACTCGCCTGAAAAAAATGCGGAGACCAATCAAGACAAAGGAAGTCAAACCTTGCTTGGAGACCTTGTTCCCGGGACATCGGGAGAAGATTTTAACATCGTTAAATCTAAAAACGACTATATTCTTAATTTACCAAATGCATCCCAAAATTCTCGTGGCGCGCTTTCTTCCCATGATTGGGAATTGTTCAACTCCAAATTGTCCTCGGTTTCAGACGATGCGTCTCCTAGTCTAGGAAACGATCTTGATACCGCAGGAAACGCGATTATCAGCAGTGCCGGTCATAACGTGTTTATAAACCCCGACAACGGACAAGACTTAGTTGTGAGCAGCGCCATTCAAAGAGGTGGCTTTTTTCAGGCCTATGCGAATACCAATAGCAATTTAACGGCCTCAGATGTTGTGAGCTTCGGAGCTCAGAGTAGACTTGATTCGAATTACTATTCACACAGTATTGCGTCTGACACTGACAAAATCACAATTTTAAAATCTGGATTTTATAAAATCAGCTACTCCGTAAATTTCTACAGCAACTATGCCAATAGGCTCCTCATACGATCTTACCTGGATGCTGATGGAACTGAGCTAATTCCCTCAAAATCTTACTGCTATGTTAGGCACAAATCCTACGTAAGGAGATGCACCAACGCCGTGACTTTGATCGCGAATTTGACTGAAGGACAAATTTTAAGACTTAAAGTGAGCTCGTCGACAAACGACACCTTTAGCAACGCTAAAAGTGTCGACGTGTTAGCCAATGAATCTTGGATACTAATTGAAAAAATTTAGTCGTTAAATTTTATTTCTAACTACTGAGCATTAACAACGCTGAAAATTTTGTTTTTTGATTCCCCGCCAATGCTTCTGGCGTGAAGCAAATAACGACCTGCTTCTGGAGTTGGTACTTTGATAACTTTGTAAAAAGGACGACTAGTTGGCATGCAATAGTCTTCAGATCTTACGGTGTTTAAAAGCAAGACATAAACATCGCCCACTTTTTCAACAACATAGTCTTCTGAAATTTCGGCACAAGTTGAAGTAATTTCTCCTGTGATTCTAAATTCCAATTCGGTTTCACTGGTAGGAGTTTCGGATGCTGCAAAAGCATTTGTGACGTTAACGTAGCTCATATTGTCTACGTGATCCGAAGGCGCAAGACCAACATTAAACACTTTGGACATTGTTCCATTGCGCCCGCTGTAGGAAAGCCTGTATTGACCTACGTCACTCAAAAGACCTACGTCGACAACTTTCCAAAAATATCGTTGTGCTGCTAGGTCAGGAGGAAGAGCTGCTTCGTTTTCACAAATTCCTGTAACCGAACGTGCTGCAATTTGGCTAATTTTAACCGTCATTGCTTCTGGAGAAACATTCGTTTGGGCCTGCGTGAGCGTGTAACAAGAGTTAGGAAGGTAGCCCTCAATAACAACTTGAATGTTGTCATTGTTGTCGAAACCTCGCTCGGCGATAAAGGCATTATCAAGCGCCAAATCCACAACAATGGACTCAGCATCCACCACCGTATCAGCCGCAAACGACTGAACCGAAGCAAAAGCAGCAACAATGCTAAAAGAAGAAATTAGGGCTTTTTTGATGAAATTAGTTTTATTCATGCCTCCCTTATAGTCATTTTGGGATGCAAGACCATGATCTTTATCAGGTTGAGCGCAATTTTTTACTGTGCGCGGGGAAAAGGTGGTGATTAGCGCTAAATTACAGCATTCGTTATAAAATCCACTAAAACCCTGAAACTGGCAGCAACGAGGAAAGATGCGTCGCAAACATTTGATTTTTAATGGGTTATCCCGGCTATTGAGATATGACCACCTCTTCCCCGCGCACAGTCATTAAAAAGGGCGGCCGGCATTTACGGGCACGTTTAGAATGGTTGATTCCATAGGCATTCCGCCGCCATACACAGCGGTTTTAATAGAGCCCAAAATAGCGCCAACATCCCTATCAACTTCAATAGTTACAGAAAATGAGTCCGTCGCCTTTATTCTTGCTTCGACCTGGAGGTTGGAGGCGGGAGCTGGCACAAAAGTATTCGATGCGCACGCTGAAAGACCATATTGCTTTGTAATCTTACATTGAACGCCCAGTGGCAGCTGTTTAGTCTCATATGAATCCAGGCTGGCCGTGAACTCATAGGAATCAAACATAAAATTATCACTCCAACAATTAGGTACGTCCGTATTTTGGGTCCAGCCCTCGCTACCCCCAGAAGCCTCTACGTAAGTAGAAGCAACATGGCTACATGACCCGATAGATATTGATCGATTTTCTACAATCACTTTCACCGTTTGAGTCTCTGATGAAATATTTTTAAGATTAAGCACGGTAGGGATCTGCACTTTTAGAGGTCCGCGAATTGAAGCACCGGGAGCTGGTGGCAAGTCAGACCAATCTGAAGTCAACGATATCGGCAGAACATAGGTTTTTCGTCCAATTGCTAAGGCAATTTTTGAAGAGCAAAGGGAGGTGAGAAGAATGAGAGAAAAACCTACAACTGAAAGTGCCTTCATTTGTAAAAATATAACTCAACTATCCCGGCAAATAAACCGGCTACCAGGGGTCCTTGTTTCTGGTTGCCATGATGAGCAAGCGTTGAAATCAGAATAAATGGCACCAATGACTGCGATAGAATGAATTCGTTTCGCCAAATAAGGATTTAGCACCTTTCTATATCGCTGATCTAGATGCAAAGCTTGGCCCTATGACATGATTTAACCAGAACTAACTGTTTGAAATTTAACAAATTTCGCAGCGCAATATAATTTCATTTATGAATTTAAGTTGCGTTTTTATAACAAAGGGGGCTATTCGAATTGCTATCGCAACGCAAACTTGAGTGCGAAAAGGAGTTTTTTATGAAAATAAATCTATCAAAAATATTAGGGATCGGACTTTTGCTGGCCATGGGAACAAGCCTACAGGGCTGCACCGACGAAGAAGTTGCCGCAGGCGTAGGATTGGCCGCGATTGGCGCAGCTATTGTCATCATTGGCGACAACGACCATGGCTACGACAATGGCCGTGGCCACGGACGTGATCATGGTCGTCGCGGCGGACGCTGTGAAGGTGGCTATGTAAATCGCTGTACAACTTACAGGGATTACTACGGCCATCAAAGACGCGAATGTCGTCGAGAATGGGACTCATGCAGTCGCTACAGAAATTACAGCAATGACAATGTTGCCTTGTTAGCCGATCACCTGAACGGATTAGAGAGTGCAAACGACATCCAACTTGCAGCCGCATCCAAAGAAGAAGAAAAAGTGTCTTCAGGAAAATTAGCCGCAACATTTGAAATGAGTTTTAAATCGGCTGACTTTATGGTCACATCCCTTGAGCAAGCTCGCGCAGGAAATCCAAAAGCGCTTCTCAATTTGGGACTTGATCGTCGTGATATAGAACTCATTGCCAATGAAAAAATGCCCTCTGCAAGGGGAACTGATACTCTGGCAAAAAAACTAAATATGGACACCCCAAAAGCGGAATCCATGTTGAAAAGTCTTCTTGATGAAGGCAAAGAACTTAACAAAAAGAAATGTCACCGAATTGGCCGCCCCGGAAGTGGCAGACAAATTTGTCGCGCTTCGTAAACATATTCCAAAGGCAGCACTAGCCAAACGCTTAAGCCGCCCTCAGAGCCGATTCCTCAAGCAAGGAATCGGCTTTTTTTATTTTCTCCCAAGACTTTCTGTGAGAAATGAATAGAATCTTATAATGATTCAGATCTTCGAGCCTCGGAAGCTTTTAGGATTATGTTCAATATTTTTGTCTATGTTTTCTCTCGCGGAAGAAGTAAAAACTCTACCGGGATCACAACATTTGTCTTATATTCGCGATCAACCTGAATCATATTGCCGTAGAAATTTTTTTCCAACCGACCTTCGCCTAAGCAAAGGTGTTGATGCCTGTCCTGCAAACAAAGGCTATCAAATTCTGCCCAACACCTTTCCTCCGGGAGCTCTGTTTGTTGGAGTGTCTCAGCTACCCGAACAGCTAGAGATGCTTGAAGTGTTGATTGACGAAGCTCTTAGTCACGATCCACCGGTCTTCGTAAATGTGCTTGTCCCCTCTGCCCAAATCGAAAAGCTTCGCCCTCATTTAGAAAAATATTTTAAATATAAAAGATCGCATTACATTAATTTTATCCAAACCGCTTCTTCAGAAACCGTTTGGGTTCAGGACTATTTTGAAGTTCCATTGAATCTTGCCACTGGAGATGCTGCCTTGATTGACCTACCCTACGAGCAAGGTGCTGGAGATTTAATTCCGAGCTCACTATCACTTTCATGCCAAACTCCAATACTAGCCAGTGCCTCTGCCA
Organism: Bdellovibrionota bacterium; assembly: GCA_041750195.1. Lineage (GTDB taxonomy): Bacteria > Bdellovibrionota > UBA2428 > UBA2428 > UBA2428 > JBGSZX01. The sequence goes on from JBGSZX010000025.1 coordinate 20,587, forward strand.
AAGAAATAGGCAAGGAATATCCCTCAGGAAGTTTTGGCGGAAACATTGAATCCTATCCTGGTTCAATATTGGCCATTGGAAATAACATGTCGCCCGTTACCCGTAACATGCTTCAAAAAAATCTAAATATGGAGCAGTTTTCTGTAAATGTAAATTGGCTCGCCACAGGACATGTCGACGAAGTTTTTTCTCTTGTCAGAGACAACTCAGGACCGGACGGATGCAAGTTCGCAGTGCTATACGCATCTCCCGACAAAGCCTTTGAAATCATCCAAAAGAACGGCGGAGTTTCAGAAAAAGATAAAATTGCCCCAGACTTTCCAGTCCAGTATGAAGAAGAACAAGATCACAAAAATTTTATCGCGGACCAAAAGACTGTCTTGGGCTGTTTGAACTCCAAAAACATCAAGACCCCAACGCAATCAATGCCGACATGCCAAACGTTTTTATCCAACAATCGAAGCTACTCAAAAATAGTTGAGACTGATCTTAAAAATTTACTTTCTAAAATTTCTCAAAAGACTGGATGTAAAAAAATTCGTAATTTCCCTATCCCGCTCCTCTTCAAGGATGATGACTTCGATAGAAATGGATCACATCATGCGGCCCCGCTCAACCCAAACGGCGTGAATGGAATTCTTATTTCAAAGACAATGATTCAGCCCCGACAGCCCTATTTGCCCTTTCAAAATGAAATTAATCGCGTCCTCAAGGATCTGGGAATAAAACCCCGTTTTGTGAAAAGCCAAGTTTTCCACCACCTTCAAGGAGGTCTTCACTGTCTCACCAATGTGGTTAGAGTTTGTCGTCCCCGATAAGCAGCTTGGGGTGCCTCATTATTTCCGCTCGAGCTTAAATATTTTTTTGTTTGCGCTGGTATCGGCATTTCCAACAAAATAAAGCGCGTCGTCAAAATTTACAAAGGAAGAAGGGTCATCACTCCCATAAGGGACAACGTCTGAGATTCTAAATATTTCTTCGGAAGTATTCATGATGTAAAGTTTGCGCACATCCAAAGCGGCTGCGACAGTAGCCACAATAACCAGTTCATTGCCCCAAACGACCATTCTAGCGATGCGATCATCGTTTCCACCGCCAATAAGATTGCTCACCTCGGTGACAGTATTCCCAACGGGGTCGTACCTCTGTAGTTTTCCTAAATTTGCGGCGTTCTTGCCATAAAAGTAAACATAATCATTAAAAACCGTTAGGAAATCTACACCCTCGTCCGAATTATCTGCTCTATTCTTGATAACCTGAGAAATATTATCGTTTGTATCCATTTTAAAAAGCTTGTATTTATTATTAGAAGAGTTAAGAGCGGAAAAATATAGAAACGAATCTTTCACCCTTAAAGAACGAACGGTATCGTCGGCTCCGTTGCCTTTAAAGTTTGAAACCTGAGTGATCACCCCATTTTTGAGCTTGAATAGTTTCAATTTTCCACCCGAAGGAAGACGAGATCGAAAATAGAGGGCATCATTAAACTCCGTGAGATAAGCAGGATCATCGGCGTTTGCAGCCGTTTGTAAATTTGATATTTGAGTGATGCTAGCATCGTTATTTAAGCGGTATAACTTCTTTTTTCCGCTTCCATTTCGAGCTACAAAGTAAAGGGCATCCTCGTACGACAGCTTAAATAATGATTCAGGATAGTCATCAAAATTCCCTGTTCTAGTGTTGGAAGCAATGGTGAGATTCCCTGAAGTATCCATAGACACTAACTTAGTTTTATTTTGACCAGTATATCTGCTAGGGAAATATGCCTTGTTGTTCCAAACTTTAAATTTGCCCGTTGGATCAACCCCCGTCCCCACGTCATCCGCACCAGTGCCTCGAATATATTTTTCCTGAGTCACAGTCCCAGCTGTATCGACGGAGTAAAGTCTAAAGCGATTGCTGGTTTGATTTTTTGAATAAAACCAGAGCTTGTTATTAAAGACACCCAACATCCTTGGATCATCCGTATCTGCTGTATACGTGTTAGTTATCTGAGTGATCACATACTTGTTAACAGCAATTCCATTACTATCTACAAATCCATCCGAAATTTTAAACTCATCGGAACCGGTTGTCGCAGAATCTTTAAGATCATTGAAAGTCAGTGAAAAGGTAGTAAAGCTACAAAGTAGTCCAGAAAAAACCCCCAACGAAGAACAACTTGAAGAGATTGAATTATTACGACTCGCCGTAATCGTTGCGTTAAAACTGGTATCAACCAAATTTATTGGAGTCGATCCAGTAGTCGCCTCTACAATTCCCCCCGTCGCGACAACGCCTCCGCCAGTAGTAATACTACTTATTGCGGAAGCTGTGTCTACGGTGATAGCTGGCAAAGTTAAGCTATCCAAAACTGATTTATTTGCAGGTGTCACCCCCAGGTCACTACTCATATGAGCGATCTTAAGATCTTTGTTAGAAGCTATAGATAGTGTAGGAGCAACTAAAGTCCCCGTAGCGCTTGTTGAAGTGATTGGCAACCCCGATACCGTTGCCAAAATCACCTTATTTCCAGCCGAACTAAAGCCGAATCCATTTCCAGAAAAATCAAAGGTACCATTGGAACTTGTTTCTGAATCCGTTCCAATAACTCCACTAGCACCTGTGGAAGACGCATCTTCACTGAGAGTTACAGTTGCAGAAGTATCTACTAAGTTTCCTGCGGCGTCCTTTAACTCCAATAAGGGTTGTGGATTCAAAGCAAATCCTGCCGCCTGCTCTATGGCCGGAGACCCCGAGGCCCAATCATCTATAAAATTTAAAGTAACCGGAGTTCCGGGCGTGATGATCACTGCCGGTTTAGTTCCCGAAAAAACAGCTCCTGATATTGTAGCAGTAATCGTCATGCTGCCTGACAAAACCCCAGTCAATTGTGCCGAATAAGTTCCGTCACCATTGTCTGTCGCGGTATTTAGGCTTTGATCTGGAATCCAGCTTCCCGAAGCGGTACCAGAATCTTTCATAAAATAAACATCGGCCCCGCCTGAGCCAATGTAATTGTTACCCGAGTCACGCGCGGTAAGCGTTACGGTAACGGTTCCTCCAGATACCAGTGAGGCAGAAGAAACACTAATAACAGAATTAACCGGTGATGGAATCACCGGAGAAACTCCCGATCCAACCAAGGTACTTTCTGATGAAAACATTTGTGAGGGCTGACCTTCTTTAAAATAATCAAAGGTAAAAATTTTGCTATGTCGACCTAATGAGGTTGGTGAATAGGCAACAACCAGTTCACAACTTGAATTCGAATCAAGAGTGCCAGCATTTGCGCACGTTGTGCTAACTAAGCCAATGTCATCATCACCGGTTTCAACCAAAGAATTTATTATGATGGGAAAGGAGCTTACATTGCTGACGGTTACGCGGCGATCAATCGCCGAACCGCCCGTTGAAATTGATCCAAAATCAAAACTGGATGTGCTAAATTGGAGAGTGTCATCTGACACCTGAATAGACGTATCTCCTTCTATTAAGCCGGAAAACGAATCAACGGCATCAAGCCCTTCACAGGAGGCCAACAAAAGAGGAAGCGCGACGCAAACAATCTTAACTGCATAACATCTAAACCTCATACTGCATCCTCCCCTCACATTTTCGCATTTCTTTAAGCCATATGTCCGTTAAAACTTTGCTTCTTAAAAACACTGCTCAATAACTCCAATAAACTCCAAGCCTTACTGCCATAGGAAATGAGAGATTTCGGTTAAGAACCAAGATTCCGCTCCCCACTTCAGAAAAAAACTGAGCACGATCCCATTTCCATAGAGAGACTCCGACACCAACCGTAAGCCCAGTTGCAGGATAAACACTTGTGGTCCCATTCAACAAAAACTGATCAAAACCCGCGTAGACATAAAGCAGTCGAGCAAACTCTTCTTCGACTTCAAGAATACTTTGTCCTTCAGATTTGTAACTCGAGCGGGTCTGCAAAAAGCTTCCACTGAATGCATAATAAAAACTTGACCGGAAAGACGAATATAACGCTGCTAAATTGCCCGCATCAACTGTCAACCCCTGTGACATTGACAGGCTTACTGCCGTTCGTGCCGAGAGACCGTAACGCAAAGTGAGCCCGGGCCCCACTCCACTTAAACTACCCCCTGTCCTTGAAAAAAAAGTAAATTCTGGAAAAACAAGAACCTGTAAATTCTTAACATGATCTTCTCTACTAATTCTAGAATTCGCGAAACCGGAAGCACAAAAAAACAATGTCCCGGCTAACAGTGCTTGGCTAAGTTTCACTAGGCTGCCTTCCCGCCTGATTTTTCGCCATGTATTGCCTCTAACTCTTCCAGCAATTTATGGTAAATGACTTCAAACTCATCACTGGCTCGGGTCGCAGTTTGTTTTTCACCGTACGATTCAATGAGTTCACGTTTTTTCTCGGGCACATGGGAAAGAACCCAGCTCCTAAACTCTCCGGGACCTACGAGGCCGATTCCCAATTCTATCGCTGAAAATTGTCCAAGAAATTCTTTTATCTCAGCTTCAGAGAATTTTTTCATCCAAATCAAACTTGGAACTTCTCTAATGTGATCCACCGAAATATCTTCGATATTTTGCCAAAGAAAAACCTCATCCGTGTCTGCTAAAGTTTCAATTCGATCCGAGACTCGAAGAAGCCGTTTCTTACTTGCTTTTGACGGTGGCAAAGGTAGAGCATCTTCAGCAACAACCGCTTGTTTTCCCATTTTTAATCGTTGTTCCAAGCTAAGATTGAGATGTTTTCTTCGGATAGGGCTTAAATATCCATAGGCCTCGGGGTGTTTTGCAATCCAAAGACTTAAGTCAGCTTGCGACAGTCTCAAGATGCTTGCAGGCTTTAAATAAGTGGGATGAAGATGATAGGCTTCTTTTTCCGGTTGAACGCTTTGAATAAATTTAAAGTAGTCACTTTCGACCTCACCTTTTTGAAAAAGCTGTAAACGGACCGAAGGGGTTAAAAGGCTCCACAAATAAGAGGCATACGCATCTTCTTCACACCAATAGCAATCGCTAAAAAGTGCCTCTAAAGAATGAAGGGGAAAATTTTCGAATCCTTGATCGTCGAAACTAACTAGCGGGGCATCCGACGCATGTGATCTCACAACATCAGGCAAGGCCGGACGCGGTGGAGGGGCACGCAAAGCCCCCTGATTTTGAAAAGCTCCTTCAAGTGATTTGCGAAGAGGCTCAGACGCACTTCTCATAGCCCAACGGAAAAGCATCGCTAGGCCGAAGGCAAAAGCGACCAGCGCCCCCGCTAAGACTGCGCTCCACCAGGCCAATCCTTCCTTAGGTACCAAGGATTGTAACATCCCAAGATAATGATTTTTTTGATTTGCCCACTCTTCATTTCGAAGAGAGGTTTTCTTTTCCAAAAGCTCTAATGGAGTTGGGATATATTTGATAACAACATCTGCATTGCCGATTTGCAGCTTCTGCCGAATGATAGAATCTAGGTCCTTAGGTATCGGATCTAATTTAGTCTGAATTTCGATATACAATGAAATGCTTTCAACTGTTGCAGGAACAGGAGCAAATGAAAGCAAATTGGCACTAGGCATACTCAGTTGAATTTGCTTTTGCTTCATATCAACATTGACGATGGCGTCGTGATCAAAATCTCGAAGAGTGTTTAAAACTCTTTGTTCAACCGTGGATTCGAGCTCCACCTCTTTAAAAAGCTGATCGCTGCTCCCAGCGTAAACCGGCCAGACACCTAAAAGTGCCATAACATAGATTATTTTTTTCATGGTGTTCTCCATTCAATCTCCATAGACAAAGAACGTGATTCTCGCTTGAAATGACTTGAAGCTTTGGCCACAAGCTGTGCTTCAGGAAAACCTAATCGACGCATTTCTTTGAGTGCCTGAAGAGCACGCATGGCGCTAAGATCAAAGTTATCCTGTATAATGTCTCTTTTTTGAGTAAAACTACGAGAATCTGCGTGACCAACTAGGGTAATTTTTAGGGTGTCTTGATGATCTCGAAGATGTTCGTATATTTTTTTGATATCAGCACCTAAAGATGGAGATATCGCAAAACTTCCAACTCCAAATATTTGGTCTTGAAAAGTCAAAACTATTTTCTTTTCATTTTCCATTTCTGATACCGAGGCCAAAGTTTCTAGCTCTTTAAAAAATTTTTGATCCAGGCCAACTATTTGCCCGCTACCATTACCTTGTCCGTTTGCTTCGCCAGAATTAGCAATACCGCCCGCATTTGCAGGTGTCGAAACAGTTCCAATATTTCTGGCTATCGACATCAAAGTTTTGCTAGCTTCATCTTCTGTATTAAAACTGGCAAAAATTACAAAGAACGCCATCAATACCAACAATAAATCCGCGTAAGAAATTGCCCATAAATTTTCGTCGTGTGGCAAGTCGTAGCTTTCGTCTCGGCTTACACGGGGCAAAGTTCGATCAAGGCGTTTGCGTTTAGGCGGCTTCACGTTCTTTGATCTCCTCACGAATTAAGGCTTCCGATTCGTCACGATTCACCAAGAGCAGCATGTTATAAATGTTGCCATAAAAATCTTTTCGCTTTGAATGCATCGATAAAATCCGGTCGGCCAAGGGCATGACAATGCCATGAGCAATCGTCAGTCCGAAGAAAGTTGCCGTCATTGCAACCGCCAGAGCGGGACCAATCATTTCTTTGTTATTTGAATTCAATGACGAGAAAAGCGTCACTACCCCCATAACGGTTCCAATCATTCCTAATGCTGGTGGATATTTGGCGAGGTTACGCAATACCATGGCTGCGTCTAAATACTCTTTTTCAATTTTGTCTTTCTTCTGGGACAAAAGAACAACGAACATTTCTGGCTCTATGCCTTTCTCAAACAATTCGGCCCCATATTTAAGGAGAGGATCTTCGGAGCCTGAGTCATTTAGCATCCGAGAGTTTGACAAAGAAAGGATTTCTTCCTGATAACCGCTAATATCACGATCTTCAGATGGAATTTCTCGAATTTTTCGAAGCAAGTTTACTAACGACTTCATAGAGTTCGAAAGGAGCAAAACAGCCACTGTTCCTCCGAGAGTTATGGAGAGCGCGTGGGCATTTACAAACATGCCAAAAGAGCTGCCGCCTGCAGACGCAATTAACGACGCGAGAAAAAGCGCTCCTCCAATTATAAGTGTCCACATACTAGCGATTTCCTTTCGAAATTATCTCCGGAGAAATTTGCCGCACAAGCTTAAGAACCTCTTCTTCATTTTGATTCTGACCATATAAAGAGGAGAGCTCGGCCTTTGCTTCATCCTGTTTTCCGTTTACATAGAGCGCCGAAATATGAACAAGTTTTACAAATTTTGAGTTAGGAAAATCGGTATTTAGTTCCTGACTTGCCGTGAATGCCTCAACATTTTTTCCAGCTGCTATCAAATCTCGAATCTGAGATATTTTCATCATTGCGGCATCCAAAGATTTTGCGACGACCTGAGCCTGCTGCTGCGCAGGCCATTCTTCAACAGATTTGAGCTGAACTTTTACTGAAGAAGCGGCCGAGTTTAATCCAATCAAATAAACAGGAACATGTCCCTCTTTTGAAAGCACTATGCTGTGATCTGACAAATCCACTTTAAGTTCGTCTCCTGCCTTCACAGCATTGAGCTCTTTAAGTGTCGTTGCATCAAGTAGCTTTAAATCCTGTGAAAATTGAATTGTGGTTTCTGAAGCAAAAACCATTTGAGCAAAACAAATTTCCAATAGTCCAAAGCACAAGTATTTATAAAATTTCATCACTTCATATATCGACACAACTTAACAATGAATTAACGCTTCTTAAGCTAAATGTTTAGAATGATAACATTTTCAAGAATCGGCCGGCACAAGTGTTCGATTTTATGAGCCTTTAATTCGTGCCAGGAATGAGCTGAGCAATTTGGTCACCGTCAAATTCGTAGGCCCTTAGTCAAATTATTAATGGGGTGACTTTAGGAAACTATTGGAAAATTGTGAGATGAATCAAATCCTCACAAAAAGAATCATTTTTGTTTTCTCAGCAATCTTTTGGTCTTCACATTCGCTGGCTGCGACCAAGGCCAAACAAAAGGCTCCCGAAAAAGAATGGACTTTTCTAATGTTTCTAAACGGCAACAACAATCTTGATTATGCAGCGACCGAAGACGTCAACGAGATGGAAGAAGTCGGGTCAACCGATAGCGTCAACGTGGTTGTTCAATGGGCGAGCATGAGAAGAACAAGCGTCCAGCGTTTGCTCATCCAAAAAGATGATAATTCGGATGTCGTGAACTCGCCCGTTGTCGAAGACATGGGCCCCGTAGATATGGGTGATTGGAAAAGCTTTGTAGACTTTGTAGCGTGGGGCAAAGAACATTACCCAGCAAAAAAATATTTTATTACTATTTGGAATCATGGCGGAGGCTGGCATCTTAACCAAAACGATCAGCCCGCAGTAAAAGACATTAGTTGGGATGACAAAACCGGTCACTCAATACGTACTGAACAACTTGGGTTTGCGCTAAATGAAATTTCAGGAATTCTTGGACAAAAAGTTGATATCTATGGAAGCGATGCTTGCCTAATGTCGATGGTCGAGGTGGCAGGTGAAATGACAGAGGCCGTTCAAGTGATGGTGGGTTCGCAAGAAGTCGAACCAGCAGATGGCTGGCCGTATGCAGCTTTCTTTAATGCATGGAAAAATTTAGGCCCTGAATCGGATGCAGCAAGTGTGGCCAGCATACTAACTCGCACCTACAAAGAATCTTATGAAAATGGCGATCAAAGTACAAGTGCACAGGTAACTCTCTCAGCTCTAGACCTCAGCAAAACGGCCGAGCTCAATGCGAGCGTTGCCGCCTTAGCTAGCGCCATCGAAAATCAAAGTGATGAGGGGAAAGAGCAAACAAGCCATGCAGCTGGTAGAACCATTTCCTTTTATGAATCTGACTATATTGATCTGGGTGACTTCGCCAATCAGCTACAAATAGCGTCTCCTAGCTTTGACCAAAATGTGCTCGAGAATCTAAATGATGCTCTAAGAAAATATGTGATTTCAAATGATGTGACAGAAAGTTACTCAGCTGCCAAAGGTGTGTCCATTTGGATGCCGAGCTCGAACTATACCTATGATTTGTACATTGATCGCTACGCTGCATTGAACTTTGCTCGTTCGACGGGCTGGAATCGCGCCGTCAGTGCCTTGATGAAGTGAAATAGACTTAGGTTTTTACTGTGCGCACAGTCTAATTTATGCGGGAGGGCTCAGCTCCGGCAAATTTTTATTCACGACCCGACTATCGAGTAACGTGTCTAGGACATCACTGGCCTTGTAAGTTGTCTTTCCTTTGCCCATGTATCTGCGCAATTCTATGAGCTCATCGCCAGCCGTCACCAAAGGTAATTCGATGGAACCATCGCGCTTCACTTGTGCTTCGTCGATGTTGGCCATGAGAGAGTTGCAAAGACATTTACGCCCGACTGTGTCCTCGAGCTTACCGCCTTTTTTTAGATAATCATCCACCGGCTCTGATGGGCAGCGGTGAACAATTTTTCCTGAGGGCCCAACTGCCAATGTGCGCAGATAACCTAGGTCGCAAATTCGTTTTCGTTCCAGATATAGCGATTCATCGGACATAGTTCCTGCCATCGGGGCCACCTTGAAAGGAAAGTCGGTGGGCGAAGCTCGCGGATCAGTAAAAACTTTTTCCGTAGTGTCCGATGGATTTAAAACCCATTTTTCGATCGCAGCTTTTTTTATTTTGCTAGATAAGCCCGACTCTTCACAAAAAGCGAAGGCCGTTCCCACTTGAACACCGGCTGCCCCAGCGGCAATGGCTTCTCGAATTTTCTCGGCCGTGCCCCACGCTCCTGCCATCCAAAAAGGAAGGCCCAGCGCTTTGAACAAAGCAAGGTCGGGTGAATCCTTAACGCCATAAATTGGTTCGCCCGTTTCACTAAGTTTCATAGGGCCCCTTGGAGGAGCATTGTGCCCCCCGGCAAGCGGACCTTCGACGACAAATCCATCTACACGCCCCGTCGATCTTTTTATTAAATGTGTCGCCAAGGTAGGTGACGAGACAATTGCCAAAAACTTCGGACGCTTTAGAGTATCTTTTTTGAGATCAGGAAAAACAATATGTGGATCAAAGGAACTATACAAAACTGTATCATCAGAGCTTCCCACGGCACTCACTCTAATAGATGCCGCCTTTTGCTGAGCAAATAAATCTAGTACGCCAGGAATTTCGCGCGGAATACCCGCCCCCATAAGGACATAATCTACTCCCGCAAGCATACCGCCGTATAGCGCAGGCATATTTGAGAGTTGAAGTTTTTCTAATAAATTTATTCCAACAGGATTGTTATGGCCCTCTTTAGCTAGGAAGACCTCAACAAAGGCTCCCACTGCAGTGACCCTTTGATAATTAAGGCTCGGCACAAGATTGGCCATAGCGCCTAACTTGTATGGCTGATCTGCTTTGCGACCACCTTCAATAAAATATTGATCTAAAATTGTTTGAACTATTTCGGCATCTGGAAATTTCGCCAAAGCTCTGCGCATATCGCCCTGAAGATCTCCATCTTGAAGCCTTCTAATCATGATGGAATTGATGGCGGTTCCTGAGACCACGCCCAAATGTCCCCGACTCGCCACCGCTTGCGCCAATCGCCAATCCGAAACTCCTGCTCCCATGCCGCCTTGAATGATCATTGGTAACTTCATCGAGGGTCACTTTACCCCAGTGTCGCTGCCATCAAAGGATTTTCTTGTAAGACTTATGTAATTCTCCCAGAAATGTGCTGCAAGATCTCGGCAGAAGGGGTTTAAAGAGGACTTGGCTATCGGGCGGTGTATTGACTCGCCAAATGCTTCGAGTCATTCTCGGAACATGCCCTCCTATCCCCGACCTAAATCATTAGGTTATAGAACCGATCTCATTTTCCCAAACTATGATGGCGTCATTAGAGAGTGCTCTGAGTATTTGGTCATTGAAACCCCTTCGAATCCCCAGTTTCATTGGGGAAATTTTTTGCTTTTTAAAGCTCCACCCCAAAAAGGAGATCTAAATCGGTGGAAACAACTATTTAGAACGGAGTTAAAAAACCCAGCCATTCAACATTTGTGTTTTGGCTGGGACACCACGAACGGAGAATTTGGAGCCCATCAAGAGTTCCTTGCCGCAGGCTTTCACCCCTTAGAATCTATTGTTCTAAGCTGCCAAAACGTAGTCTCTCCGCCCAATTTCAACGAAAAAATTTCGGTCAGGCCAATTCAAAAAGACTCAGAATGGAATGCCGTTTTAAAAAATCAAATTGCGTGTCGGGACGAGATATTTGAGTATGGCCCTTATCAAATATTTAAGGGAAATCAGGTTAAACGTTGGAGAAAAATGGTGGAAGCACAGTTGGGGCATTGGTTTGGAGCTTTTATCGGGGATCAGCTGGTGGGAGATTTGGGCATCTTTAAAGATCAGTCCTTAGGTCGTTTCCAAAACGTGGGCACGTCTCCTAAATTTCGACGACAGGGAATATGTGGCACTCTTGTCCATACCGCCTCTCGTTTGGCTTTTGACGAAATGAATTTAAAAACTTTGGTCATGGTTGCAGATGACGATGGTAACGCTAGAAGGGTTTACGAATCTGTAGGATTTGTTCCCACAGAAAAACAATCAGGTCTTTCGTGGTGGCCAAGGTAAGGGAAAAAATATGACAAAAGAATTAAAATTGATAACTTTTTATTCGTCCCTATTCTTCGTACTTTTGATGTCCTCCTGTCAAAGTCGTTCCTCCTATCAAAGTCGTTCCTCCTTGTCCTCAGAGTTCGCCAAGATAGAAGTCTCTGAACATCAAGACCTCACGCCGGTTGGCTCTGCCTATAAAGTTGAAGAGTGGGTGTTTGAGTCAAAAGTTGGAGATTGCGTCCTAACTTGGCACGCCAGTGTGCCCCAAAGTGAACCCTCAACTTTAAATATCAATACTAGTGAGAGAAATATAAAAGAAAATGAGTGGAACTGTGTCTCCACTTTTCAAGAAAAAAGTTCAACCTATAAAGCCATTTTAAAAAGAGTTAGGTCACATTTTCCTAAACATGATTTCAAAATACTCCATCTTTCCCACCAGGACTTTGCCAACATGAGTGATCAAATCATTGCTGCCGCCAAAACATCTCCGGCCTGGAATGACTATCTAAAAAGAAGAAAGAAAAACAAATTCCTCCACGGAAATACTGAATTTGTGGTCGTTTTTAATCAGGCCGATCTTGCTAGCCATTGGCGCGAAATTTTTCGCACTCAAGGCATGGACCTTCAACTAGATAGAGTTGAAAAAGTCTTTATGAAGGATCAAAAATATCCGACAAATGCGGGAATTTACCAGTTTGGCATCAAACCGTTGTCCAATTAGTGAATAAAATTTGCTAATTTGACTACTCTGACTCACGGATCCCATCAATATCATTAGAGCGAAAATTTAAGTTCGCACAATGCTTAAGCAAATGTTCAAAGTGCTCGATAGGCAGCTTATAGACGACAATAGTTTAACCCAGGCTTATCCAAAGTTTATCCATGGGTTTTCAATTTCGCCTGAAGAAGGAAAATATATGAATCAAATAAGTAAAAAAAATATTGTTCAGGGATTAGTCTTTGCCATGAGTTTTTCGCTAGCAGGTTGTGATGACAACCCCGGAGATGCGGTTGATAACATTCTAGTAGATGTTGGAGGATACATTTCGTTTAAAAATCCCGTTGAAGATGTCAGGACCGGAACCATTGTGGGCGGAAGACCCTCTTCTCTTGCGTACTATGCGCCTGGCGACGAATGCTTCCCACCAGACCACGTGAGGCGCCACTTCAACCATGAATATTTAGACAGAAGCTACGTAAATTCTTTTAAAGGAAATGTTGGCTTCCTCTCCTGGGGATCGTCAGCCATCACTGGCGGTGGATCTCTATCTACCGAGCACACTGTCGCCATACAAATAAATGGCGTTACGGTGGAGTACCTGAACGCACCAGACATCACAAGATATTACCGCAATGGTATGGATGATATCTGTAAAGATTATTTAGATGAATTTGGCTTTATAGTTCAAGCTGCGATGACAGATAAACTTTCAATAGCAATTTACGACCGAAAAAATGTCAAAGTGCATTTAGATGAAACAAATATTAGCGACTATCTTACTATTTCGGGGGACATGGACTGGGAGATTGTCAACAATTACAGAGTCGACATCAACACGCCTCATTACCTAGGTTATCACTTAGGGCAGCTACGAAAAAGAGATGATCAGATGATAACAAGGCGAGCACGATCAGCCGAGAATGATCGTTTTATCTTTGAAGACGACGGCGTTTTTGATCCAATCCCTACATTTAGGCCAGAAAGTTTTTTCATTCGAGACAATCCGGAAACTGAAGATTTATTTGTTCCGGGGAACTAACAGAAATTAAAACCATCGCCTAAGAATAACCTCTTTAATCCTCTGCGCATGCTATCTGAAAAACTTTAAATCGTTCGTCGGATAGCAGATGGTGCTCAGTTTTATAAATCAATTGAACCTTAGTTTGGGAAGAAAACGAAGGGGAATCTGCCCCTAAATATTGGACCCAAAAACAACTAAAGCCCTTACAGACATCTGGCAATGTTACAGGCACATTTGATTTTCTACCAATTTCACAAGTGCCCGGAAAAAATGGGCAACCAACGGGTCCATTGCTATTCCAAACTTCCGCGCTCAACAGCGCGGCGGCGGCGTAGAGAGAAAAATCATCATCAGTAAAAAGTCGCAGAGGCTTGCCAGAGCATTTATTTTTTTTGATAACTTCGGAAATTTCCTCTGCGTCGCCAAACGGAGTATTAATTTCTTGCGCCCAAGAATAGATGCCAAAAACAAAAGAATAAAAAAGAAGCAAATGAAGCAATTTGTTTTTTAGAGAACTAAGATGCTCGGAATCAGCAAGAAGCATAAAAACCAAAAATAATGGGCCACAATGTCTCGGCAACGGATAGCCTCGATAAGCCACAACAAAAATTGAAGCAAACAGCAAGATGCCACCAAGGTAAACATACCGTACGCCTTTTTGAGGAATTAAAAAAAGCAAGAAGGCAAAGAAAATTCCAAACCCACCCGGCTTACCCAAATTTGCAAAAAATATGTAGCAAATACTGTTTCCTAAATTATTGATGACTTTTAAAAAATCATGCGAAGGAGCAATCCATGGATGGTAGGGCCGCCCCCACATAAAATGAATGACTGCCAAAGTGCCCGATAAAACAAAAATCCAATTCTTCCTTAAAAAGACTCGCGGGTATCTTAGCTCTCGATAGACAAAGGAAAGTAACAAAACCGCAGCGGATATGGCAAATATAGACTGAGTTAACATCGCCAAAGCAAATACAACTTGTGCACGAATCCTGCGCTCCTGCTTTAGCCAATAAAAGCCAAGAAAAAGAAAAAACAATCCCCAACCATACAGTCTTGCGATAGCAGAAAATTCATAAAGAAAATAAAATGAAAAAAGTCCCAAAATTCTAACAGAGTTTCTAGAGAAGCTTAACTTGAACGTCCAAACATAGGCCGCAAAAAATGTTCCGATCCAAGAAATTATCTGAATTGATATTGGAAAACTTAGAGGCCAAAGTTTGGTGAAGGGCCAAATCAATAAATAATAGACGGGTCCCGTAGCCTCAATTGAAGATCTCAACAGTAGATCCGCTAGTGACCCGGACGAAGAGGCAACTAGCCAGGCTTGGGCCTCATCTCGCCAAACCTCGTGATAAAAAAGCCCAATTAAGGACAAGATCACCCAGAGCCAAAAGAAAATTAGAGTTGCTTTTTTTTTAGAAATCATCTGCAATCGAACCCATGTCGGGCCACAGGTAGGGCAATAACTTTGTTTCGATTTTGCACTCCATTAAATTAACAAATATGGACCCCCTGGTCAAAGCCCTCTCGTATGTTTACTAGTGGTGAATCCCTTAAAAGCGTCCTATAAGCTAATGCAAATGACGATTCTTTTAGAACCCATCAAAATTGGCGAACTCCAACTCAAAAACCGTGTTGTTATGGCACCACTCACTCGCTGTAGAGCAAGCGGAAAAGATGGCCGTACCCCCAATGATCTTATGCGTGACTACTATGTGCAACGAGCTTCCGCAGGAATGATACTCACAGAAGCAACGAGCGTTGATCCCATGGGCGTGGGCTACCCCAACACACCCGGCATTTGGTCTGAAGATCACGTGGCCGGTTGGAAAAATATTACCAACGCCGTTCATACCGCAGGCGGAATCATTCTATTACAACTTTGGCATGTGGGAAGAGTTTCGGACTCAAGTTATTTAAATGGAAAACAACCCGTTGCACCCAGCGCTATTGCGCCAGAAGGACACGTGAGCCTCGTGCGACCTATGAAAAACTATGAAACACCTCGCGCTTTAGAAACTTCAGAAATCCCAGGAATAATTGAGGCCTATCGCAAAGGCGCTGAGAATGCTAAACGCGCAGGCTTTGATGGCGTCGAAATTCATGGAGCCAATGGTTATCTCCTCGATCAGTTTCTGCAAGATGGAACCAACAAACGCACAGACAACTACGGAGGCTCCATCGAAAACAGAGCAAGGCTGATGCTGGAAGTAACGGATGCCATATTAACGGTTTGGCCCGCAGGTAGAATTGGTATGCACCTAGCTCCTCGATCGGACTCCCACAACATTTCAGATTCCAACGGAGAAGCAACGTTTTCTTATGTAGCCAAAGAACTAGGCAAAAGAAAACTTGCTTTCATTTGTGCTCGCGAATCTCTTGCTGAGAATAGACTAGGCCCGAAACTTAAAAATCTTTTTGGCGGCGCTTACATTTCTAATGAAGGTTTTACAAAAGAATCGGCTGAAGAAATAATACAAAAGCACGAAGCCGATGCTGTCGCCTTTGGTAAACTCTTTATTGCCAATCCTGACTTGCCAAAACGATTCGAGCTCAATGTTCCTCTAAATGACCCACGTCCCGAAACTTTTTACGGCAGCGGATCCGAAGGCTATACCGACTACCCGAGCTTATGAGTTGTCGGGCTTCATTAGATTGACAATTAACAAACTGCAAGATTCGCCATGCAATCTTCATGCAATCTTCACACACCTACGCCAAAACATGCCTTAGCATAAAGAATATAGAACTTAGATTCAGCTGCACGTTAGAAGGAGAATCATATGGCACGTTTTAAAATAGGCTATACCCTAGCAATCATCCCCCTCCTCGGAGCTTGCAACATGTTTTCTGCAATTGAGGGCCCCACGCAAGACAATACTCAAGACAATGTGGATTTGGTAGATCACACACCTCCAACGGACATCGACATATCAACACTTACTGAGGCCTACGTTACTGAATCTGGGGCCTTTGCTACCGATAATCCTGAAGTGACTCTTGCGCTATCGGCAGTAGATGCGAGCGAAATGTCGATCGTGATGGATTCGGCTTGCGATCCGAATCCTAATTGGCAAGCTTTTGAGAGCACCTTTCAAATAACACTCAGCAACCCAGGCACTTACAATTCGATCTCGGCCAAATTCCGTGACGAGGCCGGCAATGAATCGGCCTGTATGACGGCACAAATTCTATACTCTTCATGTTATGGCGATCGCCTCACCGCAAACATCGCTAAGGGCGATGGATCTGCATCTAATCCTTATGTTGTTTGTACGGCCGATCAATTCAAAGGACTTTCTGGTCTTGGAATTAGCAACAAATATGTCGAGCTCGGAGCCGATATTGATTTCGAGGGCGAAACTCTTAGCAATACACCCAGCCTTTCCAACACAGTCTTTGACGGCAAGAACTTCACAATAAAAAATTATATCATCACCGGCGGCGCTCAATACGGTAACGCTGGTCTCTTCCCGTCTGCCAACAACTCTACTCTTTTAAATTTACATGTTGAGAACTACGACGTTTCTAGCGGAATTTCCTACCAGGTTGGCGGCATTGTGGGCAATGCTTTTGGATCGACACTCATTAACGTAAGTGCAAAAAATGGATCCGTGAACCATTCAGGGACCTGGTTTGGCGGATCTATTGTCGGAAATTTTTGCAATTCTGTACTCATCCACTCTTGGTCTGATGGCGATGTCATTTCAAGCAATATGCCCTACGGAATTGGTGGACTCGCTGGTGGCTGCGGAAATGGCGGAGCAACAGGAGTTATCGTAGATAGTTACTTCTCGGGTAGTGTTCAAAGCACAAGTTCTTTTACTGGTGGTATTGTTGGTGGTTTCGGCGGTGGCGGCTCACTACTTATTTTTAAAAACGTTTTATCGTGGGGCTCAGTTTCGAGCACAAAAACTAACAAAGCCGGACTCAATAGTCTTTCGGCATCGATCAACTCTTCATTTTTTGATATCGAAACAAGCGGACTAACCCCGCTCAATAATTCACTTGAATTAAGCACTTCTCAAATGAAATCGGCTTCGACTTTTGCAGGCTTTTCGCCTGATGTGTGGGGCTTTGAAGATGGAATTTATCCCTCACTCAAAGAGGTTGATGCAAGCCTCTCCAGAATTACAGTGGAAGGATCGAGTGACAACATAGAACAAGGTCAATGTCGTTCGGTGCAAGTTCTTTCGAAAGATATGAATGGTGAAGCCCTAGCTTTTGCAAGCAGTCGAAGTGTCGAGCTCTTCGGGAATAAATTGACCCCCTTCTCCTCGCAAGGCGACTGTGAAAGTGTGAGCAACGCTATTTCAAGTGTGACTTTTAATGAAGGTGATAGCGAAAAAACAATTTGGGTTCTTGGAGGCACAACCTCCTATCAGACTTCGGCAAAATTGATCCCAATCTCTGGTCAGGCAATTCCAATCGCATACGGGATCAACGTTACTCCAGCAGACTCTGACGGAGATGGACAATATGATATCTACGACACCTGTCCAAATGAAGCTGGTCCTTACTGGAACGATTACTGTGCCACCCCCTCTCAGTATCTTGTCATCTCCGATCCTTGGAGTTCAGTCCCAGCAAACAGCAGTGGCAACTTGCTCGAATATCTTGATGTCTACTCGAGCTCGGATATTGTTTCTTGCAGCGTAAGCAACGTGGACGGAACGATGGTCACAGCAGCTAGCTGCTCCTGTTCAGGAACGTCATGTGAGGTTTATTATGACACCGGCGATGCTGCTGGCGAATACCCCTATTTTACAATCGATATGGAAAATGCCGATGGGATTACGAGCTCAAAAGACGCCTATCTTGAAATTTATTAGAATGCCGGGGCATTCAATTGATGCAGATCGGTTCGTGAACATGATTTTTATACAATCTTAACAATTGAGCTTTCAAAAAAAACTCCAACTCCTGATGATTCATGTAAACTAACTAAAGATGATTGCAAGATTCACAGGTGGTGTATTGTCTCGCGCGTACATAATCGTTGCAGCACTTCTTATCGCGCCCCCTCAAGCGGCAATGGCACAAGATTCAGGCCACGAAAGTGGCGCAGCAAATGGCGCAAGTCACACAGCCGCCAATCCCAACCCTCAAGATTGCAGAGAAGGCATGACTGAATATGACCAAAAAATTTTGGCTGATCTCGAAAGCAAGTTGAGCTCGATCAAAGATTCGAGCCCAACAAATATAGAAAATCGGGCCAAACAACTTATTGAAGAAAATTTCGATTCCTTGAGCCCCATGGCCAAAGCATTTTTTGTTCAGATGTCAATCAAACTACGCAGTGATGTGCAGTCCAAAAGTAAATCACTAAGAATTGCTTTAGATACCTATATGAGCAACTCGGAATTTCATAGCCGCACCTTTGGGCCCGGCGGCACCTATTCGAGCATGGGTACGATGGATATAGTAATTGGAAAATCGGACAGAATTTTTAGCGACAGTCTTAAAAAAGTCGCATCATCAGAAAGCGATCTAAATCGAGAAATTCTAAAAGAATATAATGCCGGGCATTTGTCGGCCGAGGCAAAATCAAAACTCTTAGAGGCTATTCGCGAGAACAATAAACTTTTGAGCGATCGCCAAAATCTGATGCTCGATTCAACCATCGAGCGACTTAAGTCTAGTCAAAAAACAATTGTGCTAACAGCTGGGGCCGCGATTGCAACTGTGGCCACGTTAGGAGCCGCATCGGGTACGTTTGCGGCTGTGTTGTGCCCTACCGCCACAGCCGCTGTCGTAGGCGGGGGATCGGGCGTTGCCGGCACCATATTTGTGGGTCAAGGCAAAATGTTAGCTGAAGCTGCAGCCAGCGGCGGAGATATTTCTTGTCAATTTGCACTAAAGGCTATTCAAGGAAACGACAAGCTCGCGCACGACGCAATTCAGAATGGTCTCATAGGTGCAGTACTCGGCGGTGGCGTAGGCAAGCTTTTATCTGTGGGCGGTAAATTTGCCGCCAATACATTAACAGGACTTAAAGGATTGAGCAGCATTGGAATTGGAGTGGGTGCTTTCGGCACTGGCGCGAATGCGACCAAGGCCATGAATTCCTATTCAACTGCTCGCGACTTAGCGGCCAAATCTGACGAAGCTTTCAACGCCAAAGATTATGCCCAGGCTAAAAAATACCAAGATCAATCAGAAGCAGCGCTTAGCGAGGCAAAACATTACTCCATTGAGGCCGGCAGTTCGGCAGCGACCGCAGCGATTGGAGCCATATCACTACGCTCGATTGGACGACTTTCCAAGAGCTTTAAACCTGCTGATGAAAAATTAGCACGTGGAAGCATAGACGAAGATTTTCCTGAGTTGTCGTCGACCGCACGTCAGGGCATCAAAGATGCGCATACTCGAGTTCCCACCGGGAAAGGAACCGTTAAAGGAGAACAACTTACTCGTAGCGATTTACGAGAAAAAGTAAAAATTATGAAAAGCGCGGGCGTTGTTAATAGGGCAACGCGACGTCGTGCGATTGAAGGAGGATACGCCGGCTTCGAAGATTCAAAAACTCGAAACCTTACTGAGGCGTCACTCAAACGGATCATCGATGCCGATGATCCCGTAGTACGAACACATAAAAAATATCTAGGAACTGTGAAAGAAGAAATTCGTAATTTCAAAACCTCCGTTAACGAGGAGCTTCAAGCCGTTCAATCGGAACGGGGACTCAGTGCCCCTGGGTGGGACGATTTTCAGGGCGCTAGCACTACTGCCAAAACAGCTAAAAATGGTGTGGAAATCACCACAGGATCGGCTCGTGCTAAAGCTTTTGGACTTGAAGAATATCCCAGCAAAATAAGCGCCAATCCTTCCGGTAAAAATGACGTGCGCATTGACATTGAGATCAATGGCCGGAGTGAAAGCATTACCGTGCCACAAAGTGAAGTGCACTTAAGTAGCGACCCCAAAGTTTTATCGCGAAACGTAGTCTCGGCAGTGGCGAAGCATTTTAAAGATGAACAAAATGCTCTCAAGCAAGTGCGTGTTAAAAATCTTGAAAGGCTAAAAGCTGAACTCGAAACCATTGATCCAGATGACTCGTTATCTTTTGCAGAAAAGCTGCGCAAGATCATGGATCTTATGAAGATCGACGATATCTAGGTTTATCCGTTTAAAAGTATGTTTGATAAAGCACTCCAAGCTGCACTAGAGAGGTGGCATGCACGAAACTTTTTTATTCTTCACTGCTATTCTCGCTGGTGGAGTCGCATCGGTTGCTGGCTTTGGAATTGGCAGCCTCATCACTCCGGTTCTTAGCTTGTCCGTAGCAACAAATTTGGCCGTTGCGCTGGTATCCATTCCACACTTTTTCGGAACCTCAATGCGTTTTTGGATGCTACGTCGCCACGTTAATCGCCGGGTGCTCTTAGGTTTCGGATTGATGAGCGCGCTCGGAGGGCTTACAGGAGCCATTCTTTTTAGCTACTTTGCAACTCCAGCCTTAACACTCATATTTGGTGGGATTCTCATTTTTTCGGGATTTATGGGAGCTAGCGGACTCTCAGAAAAAATGCGCTTTAATGGAGTCGGGGCCTGGGTAGCGGGTGGCGTTTCAGGAATGCTCGGAGGATTGGTTGGTAACCAGGGAGGCATTCGATCGGCTGCGCTGCTTAGTTTTCAAATGTCCAAGGATTCCTTTGTCGCAACTGCAACGGCTATTGGACTCATCGTAGATATTTTTCGAATGCCTGTTTATTTCTGGTCCGAATGGAGCGGAATATCCGAGAATAGAGCGTTGATAGGACTTTGCACACTAGGCGTTTTGGCCGGAACGCTGCTTGGAACTCGTCTTCTAAAACGCCTACCGGAACGAAGTTTTAAGCGTATTGTGTCTTCACTTATTTTAGTCCTAGGAATATTTATGACCTACAAAGGCCTCATTTTATAGCAACTTTGCGTGCAAAAACTCCTCCTAAACTTTTGCCCACAAAAGGTCGAAAAGGACACATGAAAGTTTTGTTATTTGTCCTGGCTTCACTTTTTGCCCCATCAGCTTTGGCAAAAGTCGACAAAGACGAAGTAAAGCGAATTTTAAGTAGTGACCTTTATATTCGATTAAACATTAGTGCTGAGGCAACTCTAGCAGAAATTAAATCGTCGTATAGAAAACTAGCTGTAAAATATCATCCAGATAGCCCTCAATGTGATCCCAAACACAAAGACGGTGAGCTATTTATAAGAATCAACGAAGCCCAAGAGGTCTTGCTCGACGATGTTAAGCGGCAACGTTACGACGGACTCCGATCAGTTCAACCTGAAGGATCTTCAAGTGGCAATGATTTTCATGCTTCAAACGGGCAGGATTGGGCCGCGGAATCAAAAGCTGAAGCTGAGGCAGAGCTTAGGGATCTTCAGGCACTGAAGAAAAAATATCCTGCAATGTCCGAGCATATCGATAGTGTTATTCGAGAAGATGTCCAATTAAGAATCAAGCACCCTGGATTTCATGTTTCAAAACGCGCTCCATTCTTATGGCCGAGCGACATAAAAATGGTAAAAGATATGATCAAAGAAGGCTCCCCTAGCCTTCTTAAACATGTGGTATCAAATGTCATGGAAATTCCAGGATGGGAAAATCATCCCGAAATAATTGATGCATTAATAGAAAAAAATAACCCTGAGGTTTTGCGTTTTCTATCTCATTTTTTTGTTTATAAACAATGGGTCACTCCCATGGGAGCTCATTATATGAACGAACTCATTGATCGTGGCTATGGGGGCCATGTCTATAACTCGTTAAGGGTTGCGGGACTTCTGGATGGCGGCCCTGCCTGGTTTGACCAAAAAGAAGGGCCGGACCTGATGATTCGAGTCATTCAGCAAACAACAAAAGAAAGTGATCCTTGGCTTTATGACAGATTAGAGTTTGACTTGAAAATGGATCATGATGAGTGGTACCAAAAACTGAGCAAAGAACCTGAGGCCAAAAGAATCAATTTTAAAAATGAAGCTTATCCAGTTGAAGCCTTTCACAAGGCATTTAAAAATCGAAAGTTTTTAAAAAGCTTAAGAGGCTCCTGTAGTGGGTTTTTACAAAAGCTCACAAATGTTAAATAGCTCCCCATACGAAATCAATTCTTGATTGACCAGGAACATCTTTTCGAATTATCTAAGAAGCTTCTGCAGCTCGCGATTTCAATTTTTCGCGTGCTTGCAACAAAGGAGCTTGTTTTATGACTAATCAAATATTTAAAAAATTATTTAAAAATTTAAAGAGGGCTACTATTCTTGGAGCATCGATATCTTCATTGTCCCTATTTGCTAACCCTACCCTAAATTGTTCCCTGGAGATGAATCAAATTGATGCTGGGGCTCCTTGGTATTTAGTGGGTGATTCCAATAAGGACTTTGACGTCACGTTGAGCCCAATGGACGCCCCCTATGACAACGTGTATGTTGCGCAACAAAAAATTCGTTTTAACTATGACCAATCTGGAGATAGCTCACGATTGAGCCAACACGGTGTTGAAGTTGACGCTGAATATTCTGAAGGCAATGGCTTAACAGTTAGCATACGTATTCTGGAATTCCGCGATGAAGGCCCTAATGCCAAATCTAAAGTTCTAGGAGCAGTTGGTAGCTCGTCTCTTGAAATGAGTTCTGAAATATTAGGCTCCATGAATGTTAGCTATATGCCTTCAAAAATAGCTTCGCTGCCAAAGGATGCTAGCTTGCCCGATCTTATTGCTCGTAAAGTTCTTGTGAGTGGCGACTTGTTTAACGTTGGCCTTTCAAGCTGTAGATTTTCTGAATAGATTTTTAGCAAAGCACTGAGTTAAAAATTTAGTGCTTATAAACTACTTGATGATATCAGATGCTTTTGCTTTAAAAGTCGGGAGCTCGTCATTGATTTTTATCCAATCAACATGTTCCTCAAAACTAACATGACTATCTGGCTCTCTATCAAGTTTATCAATCAAGCTGGCGACCGCAATGTACGTTCGACCGGGCGACCTATAAGTTGTTTGAAACAGCGGACTGCCGCAGTGACTACAATTCATCCAATAAATGTTTGGGCTCGATTCATACTTCATCAACAAATCTTCGCGCTCAAGTATTTTTAGTTGCGCGTTTTGAACCGAAGTCCACGTAACAAAAGCCGCGCCATGCGTTTTTCGGCAAGTTTCGCAATGACAATGAGAGCAAAACTCCGTTGGCGGAGTTATTTCAAACTTAATTTTTTTACAATGACACTGGCCTCGTATTAGACTCATTTCAGCCCCTCCAAAACTCTATTAACCATTCTATAATAGTCTGTTTTTTAATGCTTGATAAGAACAATTAAGTTTCCACAATATTGCCTTAGACCTATCATTCGCCATGAAAGATCATCGTATGATAAGATTTTCCCTGTTAAAGAATTTGCCCCTTCCCATTCTTCCATTGATTTTATTGGTGGGTATTAGCCCGATTGCACACTCTATTGAATTCCAAGATTTACCAGTCAAATCTATCCCCGAACGAAGCACACTAACCTTTCAAAAAGATTTGTTTCTACCTGCAAATACTGACAAGGTGAACATTTTAGATAGCTATGACTTAAATTGCTACCTTGAAATTTATCCCACATCTAACCGAAGTAGAATCATAAGAGCTGGGAGTATTTTTTATGTATCGGGAGCTTCCGATAATCCTCCTAGTATAAAAATTGAAACCAAACGAAATACCATTATTCATTTCGAGTGTGCTCCACGTATGGAAACAGTACCTGGAGGTGAAGCGACTACCTTTTTTCGTTCCTACTCTGAACGAATAAATTTGAATTACGGTTTAAGCATTCAGCGTTTTGAAAAAATGTTTAAAAATAATTTCGAACTTAGCTACTCTGAGCCCATAGAAATTGAAGGCAATGAACGCACTTTGAAAGCTTGGAACAAAAGAAATTTACCTGGAATAAAAAAATCAAAGAAACCAATTAAACCTCAGGAAAAATTGATTCGGATAGACCCACCAACCCTTCCGTAAAGATGTTTATTACAATGGCCTCTTTGTTTTTTTATCATTTCTTTTTAATCTTTTTTTAACGTCGTCCCACTTATGGTGCTCTTTAACTTCCACATCGCCAGCCCCTAGGCGGGAATAGGCAGCAGCCAGAGTGGTCTCGTCTTTTACATCTGTGTCTAAATGCCTTGGTAGAGTTTTTACCGGCAAACCCTCAACTTCATTCATTGCTCGAACGCCTCGGTAAAAGTGATCGTTCTTTTTCATAAGCACCTCTTGAGCTTAGTCTTAAGAAAGAGATTTTCGACCAAACAAAGTAAAGATAATTGCGATTATTAGTAGCAAGCCAATGCCTCCGCCAGGATAATATCCCCAGTTTGCGCTATAAGGCCATAGCGGCAGTGCGCCGAGCAGAAAGAGGACTAGTACTATCCAAAGAATGTTACTCATAAAATTTTCTCCTATGGAGTACTGAGTGCAAGTTGCGGCCCATGCCCCGAGGTCATTGCAAAGCATGTAGGCGCACACTACGGGACTTTTCTCCCCAATGTTGATACAAAATGCCACTCGGGCAACACCCCTAGTGTCTATAACGGATCTTTTTATTTGATTTATTCTGCCTGCTTTCGAGCTATACGAAAGAGAGGTCCAGGTTATTGCCTAACCTGGACCCTGCTTGCTTCTCCCTTTTCAATTGAAGTCGTCTGGACCTATCACAATTTTTTCTGAAGCCATCGAGGCACTGCCCCTATGGGCAGTGACATTGACAACGTAATTATAGTCTCCCAGATTAAGCAATGTAGCTGAAGCGTTTTTACCCACATTCACAGAAAAACTGCTGTCGGGGACGATCTCGGAGCCAGTAGATTCAGGTGCGTAGTCGACTGTGTAATAGTCAACTTTTTCCTCAGCGGGATTTTCATCCCAAACCAGTGTAGCACTACAAGAATCATCACTTAAGCATGATAGGCGATCCGTCGCTTGCCCCTTTGTTGTCGTCGCCTGAATGTTGAGCTCACAAGCAGACAAAGCAAAGATTGTGAACATTGAAATTGTCATCAATTTTGTATTCATATGTTTTCTCCTTCTATCCTTAGGTCTCAACGATTTTTCTTTTTAACTCGTACGTTTTTGGGAGATGAAAGCGGGGCTGTAGCCACCTCTTTTGCCAATATCTCAAAACTCGCACTTGCCACATCGCTATCTATTGAACCACTCAAAAATGCTTTGGCCTTTAGTGTGGTTTTCCCAGCTTGATTGATAAGAACGTTCCCGGCATAAAGCTTAGAGTTCAATGTAGGCGTGCTTCCATCAATTGTATAGCGAATCTGCGCACCTTGAGTTGCTGTTGCCAAGCCAACACTTACTGATTCTTGAAAGATTCCGCCATTTGGATCAAGCGTTACAGGGGCAACTTTTGTTTCAACCGAGCCTACACAATCTTGAGCAGCACTACGCTTGCCAGTTGCATATAGTTCGGCGACCGATGCAAAATTTCCGTTGAGTCCAGCTCCCGCGACTAGCTTAAGATACCGAGCCTTGGTGACTGATGGCAAAGTCACAACCTGCTCTGTGGATGTTCCTTGAAAATTTCCGGAACTAACGGCCGCCCCATCGGAGTTCAGATCATTGGAAAGATAAAAGCTATAGTTCTGCAACCTACCATTACCCATGTCTTGCCTAGGCACATATCCAATTTTTGCGACATCAAAACATTCGCCCATATCTATTGTAATAAAATGATCAGGAGCAATGGTTTGGTATAGGATTCCCTCAAAGGTAGTCGCATATTGTGTGTGCCAAAAAGTATTGTTGTTGCCATCAATAGCAAGCTGAGCTTTTTCTGAGGAGTAGAGACCCTCGCTAGAAACATTAGCTATAGACCAATTGCTTTTATCAATGGGCCGTTCGTCGGTATCAATGAAGTTAAGGGTGATCTGAGAAGTAGCGCTTGGGTCTTTGCCAGACAAAAATGCTTTGGCCTTAACTGTTGTTTGAGAAGATATTGCAAGAGGACTAGTGTAAACTTCAGAACTTGACGTTGGTTCGGTGTTGTTTCGAGTAAAGCGAATGACAACATTGGAGTCTGAATGCGCGAGACTTAACGATATAACATCTCCTACATAGTTTATCGTTTGAGCAGGACTAGCAGAAAATGTAACACCAGCAAGACTCGTATCAACGTCGACTCCTCCGCCACTATAACGATTGTTCATTTCACTAATGAACCCAGGCGTAACACCAAATATACTTTCTGCGCGTTTGGCATAGGCAAACGCAGCTGGATGATTCCATTGAGATTGTATTCCCATCAATCTTGCTGCAATCCAAGCACCGCTCATCCCGTCAGCGCATGTGTGGCGATACTGGGTGCCGCCTTCCGCAGGCAATCGGCGATCATCTTGACTGGGGTCGAAATAATGACGAATTCCCCACTCAGCAAGCCCTATATCACCTTGTGAGTAAGTTTGTCTTGAGGTTCCAGATTGACTGACTGCTCTGCCAACATCTTCTTGAGTTACATACCAAACTTGTTGGTCTTCTTGAAAATTCCTAATATTTGCAGCAATGGTTTTTAGTTCAGAGCTATTGAGCATGACACCAGCCATAAGTACGGGAAGTTTTCTGCCCATTTTGTGGCCACCATCTGCATAAAAATTTTGCCCCTGCTCAAGAAAGGCGGCGATATCAATACCGGCTTGAATAAGCTGAATGATAGGCCTCTCCTTATCAGATGCGCTATGATTAAGGTTGAGCCAAAGAGCAACGGTAGCCCATTTTTTTGCGATCTCCCGTCCGTAGTTAGAATCCGCTACGCCATTTCGGCCGAAACCATAAGCAACCATCTTTGTTGGAGGACCAATTTGGTTACCATTCCAAGCCGATGACCACTCCATCCAAGGACCAGAAGGGGTGAGACTATCTATAGTCGCTTTGTCAGGAGCTCCCGAAAAAGAAGCGAAGCTTCTTAAAATAGATGTGTTGATCTGACTCTTATTGTATTTCACGTTATGAGGACCAGGTCCAAAAAATGCTGGCCTAAAAGACCCCGCAGCCGGAGGAGCACTCACAACTGTAAGGCTCGCCAAGCCTCCTATCACGGTCTCCCAGCCACCATATTCAGAAGAAAGAATGGTATCTCCGGGTTGTAATGTTCTAGGCAACGAAAGTTCCGCATTGAGTGAGGCGCTGTAGGCAACATTGTTATAATTGGCTGTCGACGAATTGAACCCTTGTTTTCCCCCGGGAACGGGATTGACCATTGATCCATTAACATTCGCGTCGGTAATTCCGTTGTCTCGCTTTATAGATGAAATTGTAACGGGCCCTAAGACCCAATATTCGCCATTGGCAAAAGTACCCACCTGTCTGTCCCCAGAAAAATTCCATGTAATGCCATTATGTTTTACGAAAGTTGCCGCTTCAGCATTGATACCCAAAACCACAAGTAACATTGTTAAGATCGTGTTAAAAAATTTTGCTTTACGATCATTTTTTTTTATCGATATCTTAGTCATATTAACCTCGGTATAAGAGTCGTCACTTTCAACCACGTTCCACATCACGACTCCTACCATTAATTATGCCAAAGCTCGGTGTCTGCCGATATTAACAAGTTGGTGCTCTATTAATCTTAGGTTAATTTTATACGGAACTCTCTACCAAAGTGATACTTTTTTGTCTGCCCAATCATGTGAAAGCAGGCTGGATCTGTGGGTGTCTAGAAACTCTGAGAATAGAGTTTTTTCCCAGCCACCATTTTGCCACTTGCTCGGGATCGGTCCAAGCGTCTCAGACCGCCGCTACAGGCGCATTGTAAATTCTAGTAATGGTTAGTTCGCTGGATTTCTTCTTTGGGGCTACTGTTTCAAGATAGGCTTCTAGGCGATCAAAACTTTCTTCCCAATACATTCGATAATGCCGAAATTATGAATGAATGATGGCGTGGCTAGCCAGAACTTTTAGTCTAATTTATCGACGGCTTCTTTTGACTTGTCTTCGACGTAGTTGACACTTTCTTTGGTGCGATTTTGCGCCTTTTCGGCCAAACATTTTAAATCGCTTTCTCTGCAAGTTTTTTCATCCAATCGATTTACAGCTTTTTCGACAGATCTTTTTAAGTCGTTCTTGGTGGCGCTCACTTTCTCAATTGGTGTTTGGTCGCTACATGCACCGAATAAAAGTGAGCTTAATATAAGCATAAAAATATGATTTCTCATTTCGGGATCTCCTTGTTGGGCTCTGTTTGTTTCGCTTTATTGATTCCAGTTAAAAGACCATCAATAAAATTCAGGGCAAGTTTTTCTAGGGCATTTTCAAATTGCTTTTGTGTGTCTGAACTCGCATCTGACTTCGTCCTAAAAAGCAAATATAAAGTGAAGACTCCAATCCCGCCAAAGGCAGCAAAGAATAGGCTCGTGTTGATGGCTCCATTTGCTGTAGAGATGAGAAAAAAGTGAAGCTCTTGCAAGAGACGGATCAATGAGTAAATTACGCCGGCGCTAATAATCAAGCCGAACATAAATCGTATGGACACATTAAAGGCTTCTTTTCTTAGCATCCGTCGCACATTTCTTTTTGACCCAACAATCGCTCCAACAAGAGAAGGATTTTCCTTTAACATTTCACGTAAGATGGGGACAAAAAACTTTAGATCTTCCATTTTTTCCTTTTAAGTTTTAACAAAAAAGGGCTCGCCAAAGCGAGCCCCTCAATGTCGAAAAATTATGCTTTGCGTTTTGCAACGATTGTTAGAAGGCTTCCGAGGACAATCCCTGTTGCCGTAGCAGCTGCGATACTTTGAATCGGATGGCATTCGACATAGTTTCGTGCTCCTCGTGTGTAACTAGCGGCTTTATCGGATGCATCACTAACGGCCGATCCGATTTGATTTCCCATTTTCTGAGAAAAATTTTCAATTTGTTCGCCAAGCCGATGTGCTGTATCGGAGGCAGTTAAGGAAGGATGGTCTGTTATGTGTGATTTGCTATTGCTATTCATGTGAATTCTCCTGCGTCGCTTAGCGACTGATATTGGGGTGGGGGGACTTGTTACTGTAAATTTTTCTGTGTAGGGCTAGACGACTTTTTTCTTGGCCTTTTTAATTCTTAAATTAGCTTCGTCGAGCTTGTCTTTGACTTTGTCTTCCGCTCCTTGGAGTTCGCGTTTGACGTCGCGGACGGCTTTGCGACTGGCGACGGCGACTTCGTCTAGTTTTGTTTCAATGGCGCTGGCCATGGATTCTTTTCCTCTGCTTACTTTGATTTTCATTTTGCTCACATCTCCTCAATCACGATGTCGATGCGTCTATTTTGTGCGCGACCGGCAGCAGTTTTATTAGAACCAAGAGGCTTGTCAGAACCATATCCGCTCACTTCAAGATCGGTGCTTTCCATGCCTAAACCTGCAGTTAAATATTCCTTCACAGATTCAGCTCTATGTTGTGAGAGAGGAAGATTGATAGCCTTGCTACCTGAAGCATCGGTATGTCCTTCAATTTTAACTGAAGGAGAGTCGAAAGCCAAAATCGATTCTTGAACTTTTTTCAAGGTTGCAAATCCTGAAGATGGAATTTCGAATTTGTTGTTAGGAAACTGTATCCCCTTAAGGCGAATGATGACGCTTTTACCTTGTTGATAAACGTCGGCTTCATCTGCATTAAACTTTTTGCTCACAACAGCGACTTTGTCTTGAAGATTCTTCACGCCCGCTAGGTTTTGAATTTCTGACTCGGCAACCGCTGTTTCGTTATGTGAATTTTTGATCGCTTGTTTTTGTTTGCTGATGATTCGTTGTTGCGCTTCACCTTTTAAAATGATGGCCTCTGACTTGGGACCACCGGCAGCTTTAGCTTCCCGTGTGATACGAAGGAGCTTTTCGGCGTGATATTCAGCCTCTGAAGTTGCGGGATCAATTGCGGCCATGTTGAGGGGATCTTTCTTGATCAAAGCTGTTGCGTTCTCTAGCGAGTATTTTGCCTCACTCAAGCTAATGGGGGCATTGTCCCTGGCTCCTTCATCGCTAGCTTTTTTAATTAAATTCTGAGAAGGATTTAGTTTCCACTTCAAGGTGGCTTGGGTTTGGAGCGTTTTGTATTGCTTTAAAAGCGATTTTGTGACCACTTGGGGTTTGTTAATTTTTCCAGTTTCAACTTCTTTGGCGAATTTTGCGAGCTCTTTTTCGGTTTTTACAAAATCCTTTTGAGCAAATTCTTCGACATGTGCAGAGAGGGCAGCTTGACGAGCCTCAGCCACTCCAGGAAGTGTGGACATTGTAATTGCCGCTTGGCGCTTGGCCTCCAATGTTAGCTTTTCGGTGTTTTGAACAGCTTCAAGAATGTTTTCATTGTTCGAATCGTCAGCACGTTCTTCTTTGGCATCTTCGAGGGCGCTCATGGCCTTTTTGTAGCTCTCTGGTGCAAATACATCGCCTTGATCTTGATGAAGTGCTCTCAATGCCGTTTCTGCATTGGTGATTTTGGGAGAGGCGTTGGTGTTGGCGCTGTATTCATTGTTTGGACTGCTCGAACAAGATGCAAACACGGAGAGGGCGAAAATTGTAAATAGGGAATGTGGTTTAAAATTAAATTTCATAGGGACTCCTTTGGACTAGTTGTTATATGGGTTAGGGACTTAAAAAATTATTTAAGGCATTATCTTAGATCTCCGACCCGTGAATATTCCGACGAACGCACTTAAAAGAGCGAGTACCAAAAAGACAACGAGGGTGATTTTGCCTGCTTCCATCGAAAATCCGGCCAAGTTGTTGGCTCCGATTAAAATGGCAATGAGGCCGATGGAAAAAAATATTATAGCTGCACGTAACATATGTGGGGTGACTCCTTTGGGTGAGAGAGGTTATTTGGGGGCTAACAGGTTAAGATCTTCAATTATTTTGAACTGGGCCCAATAATGGCCTTCCTTTAAGGATAAATAAAATATATAATAACAATATGATTGATACATTTTAACTATGTATAACTTCAACCATTTGTATTACTTCTATATAACGGCCAAATTTGGGGGCGTTAACGCGGCTGCGAAACATTTAAAGACCAGCCAACCCTCACTCAGCAGCCAGCTTAAAGTGCTCGAACAGAGTTTGAATGTGCGACTTTTCCAAAAAGTGGGAAGAAGCAACCAACTCAGCCCCGAAGGTAAAGTGATTTACGGACTTTGCAGACAGATGTTTGAAATTTCTGAAGAACTCGACGAACTCATTACAAAAAAAGTCCCTTCGGCCTCTCGCAAAATTAATATAGGAGTTTCGGATGAGGTCGACAGACCGTTTGTTGTAGAAGTCGTGAGTCTTTTTCTAGAAAAGCATGGTCTCTCACAGCGTCCCAAGGTCACGGTAGTTTCGGGAACACACGAGCAACTCTCTCAACGTCTGCATTTTCGTGAACTTGATGCTGTGGTCTCGCAACTTGCGATGGTCGACCCAGATCTAGAAAACCTTCTTCAAGCCGAAGTGCCCGTGGCGCTAACCTGTTCAAGCAAGTGGAAGGTTCCAGGTGCCAAACGAAAGCTCAATCTCACAGAACTTCTCAAGGAAATCGAAAAAATTCACGACAGCCATTGGCTCATGCCCTCTAACCGCTACAAATTGCGGAGTGAGACGGATCAATTCATTGGTATCCACGCCTTGCGGGGACGAATAGTTTTTGAAAGCGATGTCATTTCTTCTCTCGTGAGGTCGGTCGTGGATGGGATCGGTATGGCTTTTCTCCCCATGCTTTATGTTGCACGTGAGATTCGCGAAAAGTCGGTGCGAGTGATTGGCCCCAAAGAAGGGTTCTGGAAATATCGAGTATGGTTAGCCTGTCATGCACAAAACAAAGACGATGTTCTTATCAAAGCCTTAGGCCAAGCTTTTAATCAAATCTGTGCTCAAGCGTCGGGGAAAGGCAAATAGAAGCTGATGAAGATTCATTTAGAGAGATTCAAAGGGCGATTCGTACTTTATGAGCGATTTAAAATTCGAAAGCGAGTCTTAGGCCCTGCGCCCTGCTTTTCTACAAAACCATCTTTACACGCATCTCCAAGCCACTTTGTCGCCGTCCTCGTAGGAAGATTCAAGGCAATGGCAACTTCGGACCTCGAAAACCAGGCATCATTAAAACACCTTGCAATATTGTCGCTAAATTCTCGCAGTTTGATGTCGATCATTTTATTCTCACCAATAATCAAAGCCAGCGGTTGTTTAGCAAGCAAGCTAAAATTATTGTTCTTGGTCTCGATTTGCAATGGGGTACTTGCCTCGGAAAACCAACAGTTTAATCGATAGATCATCTGATAAATCTTTCTTGGAGTGGAGTTAGGGCTAAAGTAATTTTCGTTAAATAGCTCATCATGAACCATAAAAAGCCCTAGAGGCCTGTAAAAATCTTTGGTCAGCAATGAAAGAAGCCTTTGCCCCAACAGCCCGGGGCGCAGACTTAAGTCCGAGAATGAGTTGTCGCCATTTTTTACGTTCAGAAAGTCATTTCCTGCAGCAACAATTTCGGGCCCATGCCCTGCTTCGCTCAATGCCCAGCGGTACGAGTTCCAGATAGGAAAATCTTTTTGATAAACTTTTTCATAATTTCTAACTATTTTTTCTTTATAGCTATTAAATGGAGTTCCCATATATAAATACTCCAACAACTTTTCATCTTTAAAATAGATCGCCTTCAAATAATCGGCTTCACGAACAACCTCGTAGTTTCTAATATCCGTCGCAGCTTTTCGAAGCTGATTAATTTCATCAAAAATAAAAGTATTGGCCCCTGCTTGATGGATCCTAAGTACAATATCCCACTTCTTCAAAAGCATTAAATCTAATGATGTCTTTACGCCCATCATTTCGATGGCTTGACCCATAAACTCGCTGGCCTTCTCAAAATTCTGTTGAACCACATAAAACTGAGCGGCCATACTTAAAACATTTCTACGATGCCGTTTAGCAACTTCAGCGGATGTGATCCTTAACAAATCTTCAAGGAGGGCTCCCGCTTTTTCCGGAACATCCATGACGATATAGCAAGAAAACAAGTTTATTTTGGCAGTTATCTTAGAGTAGTCATCAACTTGCGAGTGCTTCACAAATTTTTCTAAATAAGATGCGGCATCAGGATAATTCCAACGAGTGATCTCAGCAAATGACACATACAAGAATTTATTTGGATATTTATCGCCATCGACTGGTTCCAAAATTTTTACACCCTCATTCAACGCGCCAAGTTTAATGAGGGCCATGGCATATTCCATTCGCTCGTCGACAGTTGAGCTTTGGGGGTCTTTCGATTTGGGCCTGACATATGGGCGCAAGACTTTAATGGCATCATCTGTGTGCCCCAATCGCCTTGAAAGATTTGCATATTGCGCTAAAGAAGCTCGCTTCAACGCCTTGGGATCGATGGTGCCTAAAATAATAGAGGCTTCTGACAGATTGGACGAACGAATATGATCGTCCACTTTTTTTAAAATATCTTCGCTCATCCGTGGCTTAATCCATCTGCTATTTTAAAGTTGGCAATTCTCCCAAGTTAGACTCCCAGATAGTAGAATAATCCCAAACATTGATTGGATCACCTGAACTTCCATAAAACTCACTAGGCGATGATGCGGCTGTGCAATTCGCCGTAGATCCTTGTCCATTCACACATTGAGTTGCTCCGCCACCTGTATTGACCCACTTGGAGTTCGTTACGAAAATGTTACTAGTTGATGAACTCGAAACAAGTCCGCCAGTGTTGGCTCCGCTAACAGTTGCTACAGTAAAAGAGTTTATAATATTAAGTTGAGTTCCAACAAAATTACTTACTAGGCCAGATGCGTAGCCGGTGGCGATCACAGCTCCTGCCCCATAGGCATTTGTGATGGACCCGCTTAGATTCAAAGCACCAAGCAATGCACTACCGCTGCCGGCAGTGGCAGTGACGTTTCCAGTTGCGTACACATCAGTTAAATCGCTTCCCCAAGCATAGCCAACGAGGCCGCCTACATTGGACTCACACCTGACATCTCCAGAGGCAAATGATCTTGAAATATTTCCCCAAGTCAGGCCAACTAGCCCGCCACAATCAGTTGCACCCACTCCGGTTCCCGTTACAGAACCAAGGGCGTAGGACTGGTCAATTAATGCATCTGGCGAACTACAGTTGAAATCCCCGACTAGGCCACCAACATTCTTAGACGCCCCCTCCACAACAGCAGATGAGCCTGAGTTTAAAATCTGAGTTTTGCAGTAAGCGTGTCCTGAGGTATGTGACACCCTTCCAATTAGGCCGCCAACGGCATAGATGGCATCAGCCTTAACAAATCCGGAGGTGACAACGTTAGTGATTTTTCCATTAATCACTAATCCAGCAAGGATTCCCACTCGCCCACCGGCAACAACGTTTGCATTTAATATTTTTAGATCAAAAATATTTGCATTTACAGTGCTCCCAAATAATCCCGCTTCATTATAAAGTTTGTCAATTTGTAAGTTGTCAATGATTCGTCCCGATCCATCAAAACTACCTTCGAATGGTGCCGCAGAATGCCCTAGGGGAATCCAGCCCTCTGGACTATTGTAGTTATCCGGGAAGCTAAGGTCTGACATTAACTTGAACGACTTATATCGATTGACCCCAGCAACATTTTGCAACTGAGAGATAGAGCAAATTAAAAAAGGGTGTTGACCACTTCCGTCTCCGCCTGCAAAAGGATTTAAACTTTCTTTGCCCGAACAATTAAACACAGTCGCCCCTACGCCAATTGGGATAACGGCTTCTGGGCTAAGATAGTTCTCGTTAATTTCAACATTTGTTAAGCTAGAATTTACCGTCAAGTCGGCGGTAACAGAAAATCTTAAGCTTTTATTTGTAGCATTTTGGCCAGAACTAAACTTTTCGATTTCTAATTCAAAATTTTCGCCAATGTAGGTATTGCTTGTCTCGCCCTTAGTTTCGGCGACGGCCACTCCCGCCTCAAAAGCGCGTGTTTGCCGGTTAAAGATGTCGGTTTTTCTTGATCCGCTATTCTCGAATCCAACTCCGATTAGGTAGTTAACGGTTGTCACTTCAATTTCATATGTTTGAATAGGATTTTGCACTCCCTCATACGGAGTTCCATCACCGCCGTCGGTGTTTCCCGATAGTGGCCCACATGATGACAGCACAAAGCCTAAGGCGAGTGCAACCATCTTTGAGCAAATAGGAATACGCATCTTCACAAGATACATTCTAACAAAACTAAGTACTTCGCGGCTCAAATAACTCATTGTTCTTTCAATCTTTACAGGAGATTGAAGTGCCAATGACTTCTTTAGTTTGGTCATAGTACCATGATGCCCTATCTACCTCAGGGAACCCATTAACAATTGTGTGCTCTATTAAAGTTAGGTTAAAAAATGCGCCTTTTTAGCCTTGGTTCGGGGTAATTCTTCGTGGAATCTCATTCTTAACAAAAAATTAAAATAGATGGCGTTAACTCATAGGTGTTTCAGGGCCTTTTCACTTTTCTATTTTTTTTACTAAGGCGTGGTCTAAACAAGCTTCCTTGCAAGCTCCACAGAACGAAGGCCAAGCGCATGTTTACAAACAAAAATTCACCGTCGATTTTTAAAGGAAGGCTTGGAACGCTGTCCCCGTGTGACGCCAAAGGCATTGCAGAATTGTTGCACTCTTTTCCCGTCTTGTATTCGAATAACGAAACTTTATCAAATGGCAGATGGGTCAGCACGTGAATATTTCCAAGGAGTTAGGCCAAGTTCCCAAGCAGATTCCAAATTTCACTTGCAAAAATACGTCTGTATATATAACCTATTGGTTAATTAACTAAAGAGTTTAATAAAAATGCAAGATTCACTAAGCCAAACTTTTTCAGCCCTCGCAGACCCTACCCGAAGGGCCATGCTTGCCCGCCTCTCCAAAGGCGAGGCCAATGTTTCTGATCTTGCAAAACCATTTCTAAAAAACATGAGCCTTCCCGCAGTGACCAAACACATCAAGGTCCTCGAGAAAGCTGGCCTTGTGACCAAAACAAGAGATGCTCAATACAGACCATGTGCCATCAACAAAGAAGCCTTTGTCGATGTCGCCGATTGGATGGAGCAGTATCGAATGTATTGGGAAGAAAGTTTTGACCGCCTAGAAGCCTATCTTGAAACAGTAGCCCCAAAGAAGAAATCGAAAGGTAGAAAGAATGCCAACAAAAAATAAATCCAGCGAACTAACCATTACTAGAATTTACAATGCACCGGTAGCCGCGGTTTGGGATGCTTGGACCGATCCCGAGCAAGTGGCAAAATGGTGGGGACCTAGGGGTTACTCCATTACTCATCATAGTAAAGATCTAAAAGCAGGTGGGCATTGGCACTACACCATGCATGGTCCCGATGGAACAGATTACCCCAACAAAACGCTTTACCACGAAGTCGTTAAGCACAAGCGCCTCGTTTATGATCATGGCGCCAACGACGACCAACCCGCTTTGTTTAAAGTAACTGTAGAATTCGAAGACTTGGGCGAGCAAACAAAAATGCAAATGACCATGGACTTCTTCTCTCCTGAAAAAGCCAAAGAAATGATAAAATTCATCAAAGCTGCAGGGGGCAATGCAACATGGGATAGGCTTGCCGAGCATTTAGAGAAAGACTCCACGGGAAAAGATAAATTTGTAATCAATCGTTCTTTTGCTGTCGATATCGACACTATGTTTGATGCCTGGACCGATCCCGATCAGCTTGTAGCATGGAGCGGACCTGTCGGTGCTCAAACTGAATATATAAATGTCGACATAAGGACAGGCGGCAAAGCTTTTTACCGAATGCCATTCGGAGAAAGTGTGATCTATGGCAATGTTCATTATTTAGAAGTGAAGCGTCCCGACCGTTTAATTTACGTCCAACAATTCGCTGATGAAGATGGAAATCCAGGACGCCATCCTCTCGCTCCCGCCTGGCCACAGAGCATGCTCACAACGATTACTTTTAGTAAAGAAGGCCCCGATCAAACTAGAGTCACCCTTGAGTGGGAAGTCACGGATGAGTGGACCCAAGAAGAGCTGGACACTTTCATCAGAGGGAAAGACAGCATGACTCAAGGATGGACAGGATCGTTTGATAAACTCGAAGAGTTTTTTGAAAGAAGAAAGTAGTTAAGTTCCCAGTATGTCCAAAATATCCCACATCGAGCTATATGTTTCTGACTACGCCAAGAGCGTTCGCTTCTACGACAAAGTCCTATGTGCCATAGGTTGGAAACGCCTCGTCTGCCGAACGGATCACACGACCTTCAGCGACGGGCAAAGCAAAATTGTCCTTTGCCCCGTAGATGAGCAATTCAAGCCCGACGGCTACCACCGCAAACGAATAGGCCTCAATCACCTCGCCTTCTTCGTCGACAGCAAAGAAGAAGTCGCTAGCTTTTACAAAAACATAATCAAAGATTCAGACATTAGCTGCCTCTACGACAAAACCCCCTCAGGCGAAGACGACTACTACGCTGTTTTCTTTGAAGACCCAGACCGCATAAAACTAGAAGTCGTCTACGCTCCGGGATATTGCGAGCCAGATCATTACACCAACAAGTTCGAGGATAATTTTGATCCTTATGCCTAATCAACTATCTATCCGCAGAGCCATACCTGGCGACGAAGCATCCATCCACGAAGCACACATGAGATCCATTCGCGAAATATGCGTGAAAGATCATGGCATCGAAGAGATCAAAGGCTGGGGATACAGAGAACTCGGCAATAGATGGATTCGCCCGATCAAAGAAGATTTCGTGTGGGTCACAGAATTCGAAGGCAAGATACTTGGATTTGCCTACATTCGCATGATCCAAGAAAGTTCACCCAAGCGCGCCCACCTACATGGACTCTACCTAACTCCAGAAGCCACAAGCCAAGGAATCGCCACACAAATGATGGAACTCATGCTAGACGCAGCAAAAGATTACGGAGCAGAAATCGTGACCCTAGAATCCACCATCACAGCCCACAACTTCTACAAACGCTTTGGATTCAAAGACCTAGGCTCGATGCTAAAAGTAGACATCGGCGGCTATCCAGTTAGTTGCTTCCCGATGGAGCTTGAGATCTGATCGTTTTATATATTTAGTATAGAGATGGCGGAGAGGGTGCCCGATTAATCTTCCTCCACTGCCCTCCATAGCTCTCCATTATGCATTCATAACATATGAGTATCATTGATTTATTTTGACACGACTTCCATTAATGTTTACAGCTCTCCACTAGCATCCAAGCCAATTGGGTGGGTAAGAGGCAAGATTTATGATGAGCAATAACAAACTAACCGCAATCAAAGTTAAGAACACCAATAAGCCTGGAAGATATCCAGATGGAGGAGGCCTGTTCCTTCAAGTCCGTAGTGCCAAAAGCAAATCTTGGGTCTTCAGGTTTAAGATCAACGGAAAAGCCAAGGAAATGGGCCTTGGAACTATTACAGTAGTTCCACTAAACCTCGCTCGAAAAAAAGTAATTGAAAACAAACAAATGATACTTGAGGGCAAAAATCCTATTGTAGAACGAAAAGCGCAAAAGCTCAGAAACCTAAGTGCAGATGTGCCCACCTTTTCCGAATGCGCAAAGGAATTTATCCATTGCCGACAAGAGGGATGGAAGAATGAAAAGCACAAAGAGCAATGGAAGAGGACTTTAGAAGTTTATACCTTTCCGATTTTTGGACGGCACCCTGTAGATCAAGTTTCAACCGAGCTAGTTCTAAAAGCAATCAGGCCGATTTGGTATGAGAAAACAGAGACAGCCGACAGAGTTCGCAGTCGGGTCGAGAACATCCTAGATTGGGCAAAAATAAAAGGCTACCGAAACGAGGAGAACCCCGCTCGCTGGAGAGGACATCTATCATTTCTGCTTCCCTCTGCCTCCAAGACCAAGAAAGTAAATCACCACAAAGCACTCTCACACCACGAAATCGGTAATTTCTTATGCGAGTTACGCAAAAGTGACGGAGTATCTGCCAGAGCATTGGAGTTTTGCATATTGACGGCGACACGCACTGGCGAAGTTTTACACGCCAAATGGTCCGAAATTAGTTTTGAAAATGAAACATGGACTATTCCTGCCTCTAGAATGAAGTCAGAAAAAGAACATCGTGTGCCCCTGTCTACTGAGGCTATATCAATTCTTGCCGGAGTTGCTCGACACTCAACTGGGGAATACATATTTACGTCTCTCGGTAGAGATCGACCAATGTCTACCAACTCCATGCTAATGACCCTTAGAAACATTGAAAATGAAGTAACTGTTCATGGATTCCGCTCAACATTTAGGGATTGGACAGCCGAAAAAACAGCCTTTGCTAGAGAAGTCTGCGAAGCGGCACTTGCTCATGTTGTGCTTAACAAGACTGAAGCTGCCTACCGCCGAGGGGACCTATTCCTCAAAAGAAAGAAATTGATGAATGAATGGGCATCGTATTGTAACCACCCAAAAGCGCCTTCAGCCATTGCCCACATAAGAGAGAAAAACGCATGACTAAAACCCTTCATGAATTTTTACAGCTGAGCCCTGAGGAAGAAGCTATCTTAAAACACCCAATCCTGAAGAACTCTACTCCAGAAGCCTGGAAAGAGTTTGCTGGATTCATTATTGAAGCACTTGTTAAGTCTTATTCGGAAGGTCAAATCTTTCTTGAGGATGTAATTGAGAACACCTGGAAATGTTCAATAGGTTGCGCCCCCCAAACAAGACTTGGCCTCTATGGTCTGGCCTCTGCACAAGCGAGAAAAAATGCTCCTGCCGAAAGAATAGAGTCAAAACCAAGAAATCCAGAATGGCTTATAGATGCTGCCGTTAAACTTGTATTAATGCTCGAAGAACATGACCCAAATATCTCCGTAGGCCACCAAAAACCTGGCTCCTCTATCAACAAAGCTATTGAGCAACTAACTTTAATGAGGCTTGCAGGAGCCGGCACAGAACAGCCTTTGGCCCCCAAAACCTTGTATGATCGAGTGATAGAGTTTAAGCGGGCTACGGGACTCGTCATAAAGAACAGAGGTCCGAAAAAGAAAAAATAAACATTTCATTCACTTATTTATTACCCAAAAACCCTAAACACCGAAATTTCCAAAAGTCTTCCACCCCCCTACACTCCTCTCCATATGGAAAAGGAGAAAGTATGACTGGAATCAGAATCAGCCAACTCGAACAAAAACTCGGACTTAAAAAATCAAAGATCTACCTACTTATTGAAAGTGGACTTTTGCCTCGACCCTGCAAAATAGGAACTGCAAGCATTTGGATCGAAGAGGAAGTGGACGAAGCGTTTATCAAGCTTGTCGCACAGAAAAGCATTCGCAAAGATATCACTACCGCCACGCAGCAGGCTGGGGCATGAAGTGGGTATTAAAAAACAAAAAATTGAACTCAAAACTGGCTTTGCCCATGAGACTCTAAAAAGCCTAGAGCAAGCATTTCTGCAATCTGGCGTCCAAATCTACCAAAGAGGTGATCAGCTTGTCAGACCGAATGAATCAAATCTTGAAGGTGACCTCATCCCGGTGGACAAGCACTGGATTTGGGCGAAGGCATCAGAAGTCTGCACTTTCAAAAAATTTAATAGCTCAGCTCAGGGGCTCAAAAATGCCGAGCTACCCCTAAAAATTGCAGAAGCCTATGTTCACCTTAAGGGAGATTGGCAAGTTCCTAAACTGAGGGGTATCGCAAGATGCCCGCTACTGAGGCTAGATGGATCATTACTAAACAAACCTGGCTATGACCCCCAAACCCAACTTCTTGCAATCTTTCCATCTGAATGGCAGCTAAATTTTCCGAAGCTTAAAAGAGAGGATGCAAGACAAGCCCTCAAAGAACTTAGAGCGCTCGTAGTTGAGACTCCGTTTAAATCTGAAGCTGACGAGGCAGTTTTCTTCAGCGCACTTCTAAGTGCAATCAACGCCCCCACACTTTTGTCAGTTTTACTACACTTCTTTTCAGGTCGAACTCCTGGATCCGGGAAATCTCTATTAGCTACTTTGATATGCCTTATTGCGACGGGGCTCCCAGAATCAGTACTCAGCTGGGGAACAAACGACGATGAAAGCGAAAAACGATTTAACTCAGCAATTCTATCTGGCAAACAAATCATCACAATAGACAACATCGAACGACCCCTTAAAAGTGACGTAATTTGCTCCTATGCGACTCAACAAATTGCTGCCGTCAGAGCACTAGGTAATAGTAAACTAATCGAAGTACCAACAACGGCTTACATTCAAGGAACAGGTAACAACTTAGTTATTGCAGGAGATCTAAATCGTAGATCATTAGTATCTCTCTTAGATCCCGCAGTTGAACGTCCTGAAAATCGAGTCTTCAAAACCAACCCCCTCAAAACAGCTCAAGAAAAACGCTTTCACTTTATAAAACTCTGCCTGACCGTTCAGCTTGCATACATTCAGAATGGCTGCCCTAACTGCGGAACTTCCCCAATAGGCTCATTTGAAAATTGGTCAAAGTTTGTTCGCAACCCTCTCGTCTGGGCAGGTTTGCCAGATCCATGCACCGTAATGGAAAGAACTCGCAAGCAAGACCCAGAACAAGAACTCGCACTTGGCCTTCTTCACGCCTGGAAAGCAAGATTTGGCAGTCGAATTATGACGGTTAAGGCGATTATCTCGGACTCAAATGCTGAACTACAAGATGCCCTTGCACCACTGAGAGCTCAAAACGATTTCAATCGAACGATTGGCCATTACTTATCTCGAATAGAAGGACGAATCTTTGAAGACATGAGAATAGAAAGATACGGACAGGCTAGAGGAGTAACCCAATGGCAGCTACAAGAAAGGGGGGCTTTTGAAGAGTAAATTCCTCTCACAATATATTACTCACACTTTATAAACCAAACAGACAAACAACCAACACAATCAACAAAAAGGAGAGAAAAATGACCTCAACCAACAACGATGCAAAAAAACTAATCTGCCAAGAAATGTCATATGGAAAAAATATAGTTAGATGTAAGGGATGTGAGTGTGCATCTTGGCAATGGATTGACACTGCAATGACGGAAGTTCTAAAAGATGAACCGTATGGACAATGCGGAAAGTCTCCATCAGGTTATGAGACAACTATATATCCAAAGCTTCCTAAACTTACTCCCAAGATCATAAAAGGATGGAAAACCTCCACCACTCAAAAGGCACTTAGCAAACAACAGCCTTCCCGTGCTAATCCTCCAATATGAAGGCAAAAACATGAATGATTCAAGCACTATAATCAAAACCCCTCCCCCCTCTGTAGGAAAGCTAGATACTGTTCAACGAGTTAGAGAGGAACTTTCGCGCTTATATAGAGCCGCAAGGAGACACTTAGGAAACGAGGTCGACCCACAGTCGGCCTCAAAACTAGCTTACTTATTAAACAGTATCGGGAAATCAATCGAAGCGGCAGAGCTCGAAAATCGGATCAATAACCTGGAGGCAAAACTTCATGAGCTTAAAAAGACTCAATAAACAATTAGAGGAAATAGAAAGCCAACTAAAATACACAAGTGGAAAACTTCCTGAAGAACTACCCAACGAAGATCTCGTGTCCTACTTGGACAGAATCCGTAAATACGGATTCAAGCTTGAAGACCTCCTAGAGGCCTCCTGGAAAAAGGAACCTAGCGAGACCCTGAAGGCAAACCAACCTTCTCAAGACGCCTGATCTTCCTCCAGGTCATAGTAGCTGTTACAATTGTCACCACTATAGAAAGTGGCATCATAAATATATATGGCTCAATCGCCTTACCAATATTTACTTCTCTGAAGAAAATCGGAGCAATCAAGAACATAAAAAGCAGCATAGAAAAAACAGTGCTTAGAATACCGCCCAGAAAAGAGCTCACCAAACAAAGCCAATATCTTCTGAACTTTCGCCCAGTATATTTTCCGACAAGATAAGAAACTCCTAGATACCAAACTGCCATATAATAATCCTACCAGTGAGAGGAAACGCCTACCTGAAGGGTAATAGCTTGAGCCGACTCATATGCCACGGTTCCAATTCCTGCAAATTCTAGCTCTCCGCTTGTAAGAGTGAGGTAAGACATATCTAACCAAATTCCTAGCTTTTCATTTACTGGAATTTCATAACCCACTACAGCGCCCCACATAAAGCCATTATCGGTAGCAGTAAGATCTGTGCTTCCACTGGTCACATTGGCGCTGACGAGCCCAAAACCAGCTCTCGCGCCCAAGTATAGACCTGTCGAGAAAGCTTTCTGGCTAAGGATCTCAGCAAGCAAACCGGTCGACCGCTCACTGACAGTCACTCCAGAATAGATATTCTCATCTGAAATACTGCCCACCCAAGCTCCGAGGGTTAAAATTCCTGAATCGTCCCTCATAACCTCTGTCCCAACTCTGCCGGAATATGTGAATGAGTTTCCACCTTCCCCTGACATTATGAGTGCATATCCAAGGCCCCCGCCTACATAGTTAAAATGTGCTGAAGAATCGTCCTGAGCGATGCTCTGACAGCTTAAAAAACAGCATAAGAGGCCAAAGCCCCACTTGGTAAACGATTGAGTAGTGTTTAACATAATTCCCCCATAAATACCTCCGATCGGACGTACTACCTTTCGAGTGTATTTGAAATCCTAGTAATTGTGAAGACAAAATCTGATGAAGTTTTACTTAAGAAGCTAGGAAAACGCATACGAGCACTTCGGCTGGAGAAAGGCTGGACATTAGAGGAGACGGAAGAACGAGGTTATCCCTCCTGGCGTCACCTACAAAAAGTGGAGGCAGGTGAAAAAAATATCAATTTTACGACCCTATACAAAATATCCAAAGTTTTAAACTATTCTCCAGCTGAGCT
The DNA here is from genome assembly GCA_041750195.1 of Bdellovibrionota bacterium. Taxonomy (GTDB): domain Bacteria; phylum Bdellovibrionota; class UBA2428; order UBA2428; family UBA2428; genus JBGSZX01. Next base: position 64,750 of record JBGSZX010000025.1, read on the forward strand.
TTTAAAAACAATTAAATAAAAAGCATATATCTAGACTTAGCAATGTTTCTCCGAAACTCTGCACATTTATTCGAGAAATCAGAAACTCTATTTGCAGAAAAATCTCGAGTGGTAGAGCCGAAAGGGGAGTCAGTTAAGAGAATCTTGATCTCCAAATGAGCAAGGTCCATATCTTTCCCACTTAAACATGGAATCGGATCTAGAGCATGAAGCTCTTTCACAAAATCAATTTTCTTTGCAAGATCCTTTAGCGAAGCCAGAATTGGCCCCTCTAATTTCTTAGATGGACTCGAAAAATAATCTGTCCCTAATTGAACAACTTCATCAAGGGCAATAAGAAGATGATTAATTTCATCTGACTGAATTTCTCTTCGTCTTTTTACTTTGCCGACCAGATCCGGAACAAAATAAGCAAATACACAACCTACAAACAACGTCACAACTGGCTGAATCAATTGTCCAGCATTCACATCCCAAAAAGCATTTGAAAGAGGAGCTGCAATCAGAGCGAATCGGAAAAAAACTATGCCTACGACAAAAGAAAAGAGAGCAACGAAAAAATACTTCATAATTTTTTGCCAGTTTTGCAATTTCTAATATATGACTCGATTTCCTGAATTAAAGAGGGGTCCTCGTTTGATAAAAAATTCAAAGCTGATAGCACGATTTTTGACCCATGTTTTCTAGCCAGCCCCCCAAAAGCTTCCTCTAGAAATGAAGTTGCGTAACCCGAAGTTCCATCTAAATCTACCAACAATTTTTCTCCATCAGATAGACCAAGAAACTTAGGCTCCAACTTTTCATCACGAAATTCTTGTCCAGAGAACTCCCCATCAGTGTAGTAGCGTGCGCCAGGAGTAGAACTAAAATCATCCTTGATACTTATCTTTTTCATATAATTACAGCGATCCTTCCGTAAAATCCCAAGTCAGGAGTGTTCCCTCAAATTTCCTACTCTTTCTCAGCGAAAGATCTTTGGAACAATCAACAAACCCATTCTGAGACACTACAAACAAATTTTCTATCCTATTCTGCTTTTGAAAGCTATAGATTTTCGGCAACCCTTTCCCCCTCCAAGCAAGCTCCGTCTGAGTCCGGAACTCCCCCTTCAGAGCAGATGTGACAAAATCTTCGTCACTAGACAATCCAACGGCGGCCAGAAAATCCATCAAAGTCTCCTGCAACGACTCACTCAAAGTTTTTCTAACTGTTGCAGGAATCCCCACCCCATTATCAAGAAATGCAAAGCTAATGTTTTTAGAAAGTGGGCTATAAACGGCGATTAACCACCATCGACGCCCTGAATCTTCCTCTCCGTCAATTCCATAAGCATGATTATGAGTGTTAGTCATACATTCAATTAGAGTTGCGTAAATCTCCTGTCCTCTCGCCGACTGCAGACCGCCTTTCTTAAGGTGCTTAACTGCAAATTGCCTAACAGATTCCGCCTTTTTAGTTTCTGTTTTTTTTCCAGACAAAACCTCTAATACGTGATCATGCTGGTACTCTCCAACCCGTTGGGCATAGACTTTTCTATAATATCCAGACCTCTGCAGTAACTCATGACATTCTAGGTTGTCCGGTCTGTTTCCCTGGATTCTGACTTGAGGGAAACTACTAAACAAATAGTCAATTCGGCTGAGTAAATATAAAATTGCATCCGGCGTAATTTTCTCAACAGGCTTTAGATTTATTCGTACCTTTTTCCCCAACGAAACAGTGCCGACCAAGGAATTGAAAAAAGTAAGCGTTTCTTCATAATTTTGAGTGATGCTAAAAACGGAAGGAGCCACAATCGTTTCTGGGTCTGCGGCCCAAACTCTATAATGGTGTCTACGCAAGCTCCTCCCTTTTTTGCGGAGCCGCGCCCTCTTCTCTCTCTTCCACCTTCTATGGGCGAGATTTTTATGCCTTTCATCCCGTAGTCTTTTCTTCATATTTTTCTTACCGAATCTTGCAATTCTCTTTCAATCTCAATGCATCGGCATCTTCAAATTACAGCTTTAAACAGTTGGTTTTTTTTAACCCAACATTTAAGCACGTTTATCAAGGTATTTTCAAAACTCAGGAGAAGAGCCTAGGCCTTCAAAATCACAAATTGCCTTCATTCAATAACTTTCTCTTCCCTAGAATTCGCAAGAAACTACCTTGAGAAGTGCCGGATATGAAGTTTTTAATTACAGCCCTCAAAGCTTTAAAATAAATGAGATGGGTAGCAGTATGGGTAGAGCCGATGCTCTTTTCCAACTTACCGAATCTAAAAAGAAATTTTTATTAAATGGCGGAGAGGGTGGGATTCGAACCCACGGACCCCGTAAAGAGTCTTCGGTTTTCAAGACCGACGCGATCGACCACTCTGCCACCTCTCCGTGTAAGCACTGAAGTCCCATTTAAAGGGCTTTCAGCAGGTCGAGCGGACGAAAATACCGTAGGCTGGTCATTGCCACAAGTCCCCAATCAAAGATTTGATAAATTTTTGCCCCAAAAAGCAAAACCCGCTATATAAATCGTGGGGCTCGGCCCCTGCGAGCAACAACCGCGAACCCCGCCAGGCCCGGAAGGGAGCAACGGTACCGGTACCGTTGTTTTTGGCAGGATTCGCCGGGTCCCACTTTTTTTTGGAAATCACAATTAGGGATCAAATAGACGCATGAGTTACGTAGTATTAGCCAGAAGGTATCGCCCCCAGCAATTTAGCGACCTTGTCGGCCAAGAACACGTGGCCGGAACCCTAAAAAACGCCATCATTCAAAAACGCTTCGCTCACGCTTATTTATTTACAGGCCCGCGCGGCGTCGGCAAAACTTCTGCCGCGCGCATACTAGCCAAAGCCATTCGCTGCCTCGATCCCCAAGAAGGCGAACCTTGCAACAAGTGTGAAGCCTGCGTAAGCATCACCGACGGCAAAAGCATGGACGTTATGGAAATCGACGCGGCCTCCAATACGGGCGTCGATAACATTCGCGAACTTCGCGAAAACGTGGAGTATATGGCCACCGTCGGCAAGTACCGCGTGTACATCATTGACGAAGTTCACATGTTATCTACGGCTGCCTTCAATGCGCTTTTGAAAACTTTGGAAGAGCCTCCTCCGCATGTCATTTTTATTTTTGCGACCACAGAACTTCACAAAGTTTTGCCTACCATTCAATCTCGCTGCCAGCGCTTCGACTTTCGCAGAGTGCCCGAAGCCGACATGATCAAAAACCTTACAGACATTTGCGAACAAGAAAACGTGAGCATCGATGAAGCTTCTCTAAGAAGCATCACTTTGGAATCCGAAGGCTGTTTGCGCGACGCTCAATCGTTACTCGACCAAGCCATTGCTTTTTGTAACAGCAAAATCACTATAGAGAATTTAGAATCCGCACTGGGCCTGATTGGTCGCGGTGCTTATTTGTCCCTGTTTAAATCTATCATCACCAAAGACACCGGCGCGGCCATCAAACATATCCATGAAATGCTTCTTCAGGGCAACGATCCTAAAATTTTGCTAAGTCGCATGACTCAGTTTTTTAGAGACTGGCACCTTAGTTATTTTGCGCAAGAATCACTTATTTCGGATCCTGATTTTTCAAAATTGTTTGACGAACACAAATACGCCTTAAGCTCAGATGAAGTGGTTAGAAACTTAGACCTTTGCCTTCGCTATCAATCGCAATTGTATTCTGCGAGCAACACCGAATATTTGCTAGAGAGTCTAGCCGTAAAACTTACGCTTTTGCGACCAGCATTGGCTCCGCAACAAGCCATTCCTCAATCTGCAGCGGCGCCACGTGCAAGCGCCGCGCCTCAGACAACTGCTCAAGCTCCAACGAGTGGCTCGGGCCGCCCAGCAAGACCAGACTTTTCGCAAAACAAATCACAAAGAAGCTCAGAGCGCCCATCCACACCGCCGCCGCCCACTCCAACATCTAGACAACCCAGCCAAATTCCCATTGAGAGCAGTGGCAACTTGATGGAACTTTTTACAAATTTTATTAGACAAAAAAAACCAGCGTGGACTCCGGTACTGCAAAGTGTGCTTGGAATCGAAAGCAAAGATGGAAAAGTCATTGTGCACGCCAAGGGTGATTTTGCAGGCAAACGACTTTCGTCTGACGATGGCCTTGAAGTTTTAAAACTCAGCCTTGGACAAGCCAATATTGAAGTTCAACTTGCAGAAGTAGCTAATGTTGTTACTCATCAAGAAAGCCAAGATGATCTTCATAAAAGACACAAAGAAGCACGTGATATGGCCAGAGAACACGAAAGCGTGGCCTCTGCCGTAAAAATATTTGATGCAAAAATAAAAGAAACAAAAGTCCTTGTGGACGAAAAAGGGAGAAGCAAATGAAATTTCCAAATAACGGAATGGGCGGAATGGGCGGTATGCTAGCTCAAGCTCAAAAAATGCAAGCCGAGATGAAAGCACTTCAAGACAAACTTGCTAATAAAGAATTCAACATCGAAAGTGCCGGCGGTCGTATTAAAATTACAATCACAGGCAAACAAGAAATCACAGCTCTTGATATTTCAAAAGAAATCATCGACCCCGAAGATCCTGCGATGCTTGCCGACATGGTCAAAGTCGCCGTCAATCAAGCCGTCGAAGAATCACAGCGAATTGTTGCAGAAGAAATGAGCAAAGTTGTGCCTCCGGGCCTTGCAGGCCTCCTCTAATGGCCTTCTCGCTTCAGCTCGAAAACTTAGCCTTCGGCTCTTAAGGTAAATCAAATGAATCTTTTACCGAAATCGCTACAAAGCCTTGTGCATGAATTGTCTCGCCTACCTGGCGTCGGTGAGCGCACGGCCTTAAGGTATGCGGTTTCGCTTATTAAATTTGGCCCACAACGCATTCAAAATCTTGAACGTGCGCTCAATGAACTTGATGCGCACATGGGCAATTGCCCATGCTGTGGCTACTGGACCGAAAACAATATTTGTTCTTTGTGCGAAGACGCCGATCGCACATCCATTCGCATGTGTGTCGTCAGAGATTGCCCCGACGTTCTGGCTCTTGAAAAGTTTAAGAAGCACGGATGGACATATCATGTTCTTGGCGGATTGTTATCGCCCCTCGCGGGAATAGGCCCCGATCGTTTAAACATTGCATCGCTTATGGACAGGCTCAAGACCGGCGAAATCCAAGAACTTATTTTGGCCTTCGATGCCACCGTAGAAGGCGACGCGACTTCGTTTTACCTTAAGGACCTTTTGAGAAAAGAATTCCCGAATGTCGTTATGACTCGGACCGCGCTAGGCCTACCCGCAGGTTCATCGGTAGAATACCTAGACCCATCAACTCTCGAAAGCGCTCTTCAGCACCGTACTGTCATTGAATAAAAGTATTGAAAAATAAAATCGAGTAACGGTGCTTGCAAGCCCCTGCCCTCTGCATGTTATAACGGGAGCATCATGAAAAAGAAGCCCCTTATCATTAGCCTTCTTATTGTCGGTACAATCACAATAGCTAGCCTCACACTTTGGCGAAGCAATCGCGCCACTACAAAAATTGCTCCTCGAACAGGCCCCATTGTTGAAGCCATCTATGGACTTGGCAAAGTAAAAACCGATAGTATTTTTGAAGCCAAGGTTGGAATCATCACGAGCATTCAAAAACTTTTTGTTCAAGAAGGAGATCAAGTCAAAAAAGGCGATCGCCTGATTTTGCTCTCTGGCGGCACCTTTTTTACGGCACCTTTTTCGGGAACCGTCACCTTCATTGCCTTTAGAGAAGGTGAAAATATTTTTCCACAAGTTCCCGTCTTGCGAGTAGAAAACTATGACCATCTCTACATCGAAGTTTTACTAGAACAACAAGCAGCCCTCAGGGTGCACGCCAATCAAAATGTTAAAGTGTTATTCGAAAGCATTCGCGGAAAAACTTATACAGGTACCGTTCGATCCATTTTTCCTAGAAGCGATGAATTCATAGCCCAAATCGAAATCGAGTCTCTTCCCCCCGAAATATTGCCGGGAATGACAGCCGACGTTTCAATCGAAATTGGTCGCAAAGCCAAAGCCTTGCTTGTTCCGCTAAGCGCCATTCAGTCAGGACGAATTTTAATTGAACGCGACGGTGAGCGGCAAACCCGCGAACTAGAAATTGGCGCCGTCGATGGCCAATGGGCCGAAGTCATTAAGGGCGATGTCAAAGAAAGCGATTTAATTCTTCTAAAGAAATCTCTAGAGAAGGATTCAAACTGAGATGCTTTTTCTAGCCATTCGCCACCTGCTATCAAAAAAGCAACAAACTTTTTTGATTCTGCTTGGCATTGGCCTAGGGACAACTGTCTATGTCATCATTTCGGGACTTCAATTAGGAATGCGCGAATTTTTAGTTGAAAGACTTATGTCTAACACCGCTCACATTAAAATTTCTGCCAAAGAACGCCTCATTGATCCCAAAGACATTCAAAAAAGATTTTACCCAGACGATTCTTTTATAGATTGGGCCGTTCCCCCATCGGGCCTGCGCGATGAGGCGCACATTCAATATCCGCAAGGATGGTTTGAATTTTTAAGAGAGCAACCCGATGTTTTGGGCTATTCACCCGCTTTCTCGACAAATGTTATTTTGAGCCGCTCCGAAATCACACTGCCCTCACAAGTAGTAGGCATTCAACCTAACAAAGAAAGACAAGTCACCGACATCGAAAAATATGTGAATGTCGGATCACTAGATGACATTGCTGCCGGTGGTTCGAAGGTTATTGTCGGCGATGAACTTCTTAAAAAAACAGGCACGCGAGTAGGCGAAAGTATCTTTTTGTCAGCCGGACGCGGCGACAAAGTCCCCTTTAAAGTTATGGGAACCTTTCATATGGGGGTCAAAGAGATTGATTCCACAATGATTTTTGCCTATCTCGAAGATGTTCAAAAGCTTGCCAAAAGTCCAGGGCGTATAAGCAGCATATCCGTCGCGCTCGCAAATATAGATTTAGCTGGCCCCCTAGCAGAGCAGTGGTCGCTCATGGCCAAGGACAAAGTAGAAAGCTGGGATGTCGCTAACGCGAATTTTATGCAAATTTTTAAAATTCAGGATATTTCAAGAATCATCATTACGGCCGCCATCTTAGTTGTGGCTGCCTTTGGCATTTACAATGTGCTTACTATTATGATCAATCAGAAAAAAAAGGAAATTGCGATTTTGCAATCCATTGGCTATCCGCCAAGAATGATCATGGAGCTTTTTCTACTTCAAGGGATTATCTTGGGTTGCTGTGGGGCTGTTTTGGGATTGCTCATAGGACATTTTTCAAATGTCCTCATTGGCTCTATAGATTTAGGTGCAAACTCCGCGCTTCCCTTTGGTAACAAACTCATCATTTCTTACAGACCTTCTATTTACATTATTGGTTTTATCGTCGCGGTCATGGCCTCCATCATTGCCAGCTTGCTCCCTGCTAGAGCGGCGTCCAAGATGACACCTCTTCAAATCATTCGGTCGGAGATTTAATTTCGATGAGCATTGAATGTCACAACGTCATTAAGGAATTCGGGAATCCGCCACAGCGAATTCTTCACGATATCAATATCACCATCAATTCTGGAGAATTTGTTTCGATATCCGGGCGATCGGGCTCAGGGAAAAGTACGCTCCTATACATCATCAGCACGCTGGATAGTCCGAGTAGTGGGATTGCAACCATAGATGGAGCCAATCCCGCCGAGATGACATCCGATGAATTGCATAATTTTAGAAATAAAAAAATTGGTTTTGTCTTTCAATTTCACAATTTGCTTCCGGAATTAACAGCTCTCGAAAACGTTTTGCTTCCTGCTAGAAGATTTGGCGAACACAAAGAGCACGAGGCCTATGGCAAATCCCTCTTAGAAGAATTTGGGATTGGCGACAAAGCCAATAAGTTTCCGGGACAATTATCCGGTGGAGAGCAACAACGTGTCGCCATTGCGCGCTCGTTAATCATGGAACCCGAATATATTTTTGCTGACGAACCCACAGGTTCCTTGGACAGTAAAAATGGTCGTATCGTGATGGACCTGCTCATCAAAAAGAACAAAGAATTAAAATCCACCATCGTGATGGTTACCCATGAAGCCGATTTTGCTGCCATGGCTGATCGAGAAATCTATTTGCTGGATGGCCGAGTATCGTCAAGAACCGACTAACGATGTCTCAAGACAAAAACATCACCTTCTAAACATTATTAATTTGGAATAATCCACAAAGGACCGAGTAGCTCTCCTCCGCTAATTTTGTATTTGTAATTAAACTTGGCAAAGTGATCCTGCTCCCAGTATCCCCCCAATATCAACCTAATATCATCTTTAAAAAATATTTCACCCTTTAAAAAATAGCTAGCGATTTGTTTGTTGTCTGGCGGAGTTGCCCTAAAAAATTGAAGCTTATTTGGATAAGAAATACCATCAATATAAATTTTGTATGAATCAGCCTTAAACCTATCAATCTCACTTTGACTGACTTCCATTTTTTGATCTATCGATACTAAATATTGTCTGTCTCTCGGGCTCCAGATGAAATGATTTAGTTTTCCTTGAAATTCGGTGACTATTGAATCGTCATTTTTAAGATAAAGATATGTAGAATTCAGATCGCCAACGACTAGGCCTCCAGCAACAATGGCACTCCCGAGTTTATCAAAAAACAGTGACCAGTTTCGCAGTTCATTTGAATCCTTTAAAAGGGGGAAATTTTCAGGATAAAGCTCCTGGAGCTTGTCCAGTACCTTCGCGCGCTCCTCATTTGAAATAACAGTTGGACCCCCAGTTCCGGGTCCCGCGGTGTGTGCGTACCACTTCGACAATGTTTTTATATTTTCCGCCACAAAACTAGAAATATCTTTAGACTTCTTCGAAGGCTCCGCGGAGCTAGGCTCTTCTGAAAGCACGATTGCTGACTGATTTGGTTTTAAAAAGCGTAAATACAACTTTGTCCCAATTGGTGCCAGTAAAGCCATTAGAAGCAAAACGACTACGATTTCTATAAGTGACCATCCAGACCTGTTTCTCATCTCTATATGCAATCACGAATAAATCTGAATGAAAAGCCTCCTACTTTTGTTGACCTTGAAAAGTTCTCTCGTATGAAAAATTGAGTTAGACTCTTTTTGTGGGACATTTGGTACATGAGCTAAGCTTAGTCGTCGATAGACTACTTTTGATCGCCCCCACTACTCAGCGACTCAGAAGGCAAATGCAAAACATTGGCGAAGATTTGGTCTCTGATTTTGGGGCGGGACAACCCCTGAATTTAACCCATTCAAAATTTTCGGCTGAGAATAATAGCATCGAAAACCTTTTGGCCTTTGATCTTGGAAAGCGGGCGGGCCTGCGATCGCGGCTACAAATTTTGGGGTGTAGCCTCGAAAAAGCTATCCCCAGCCCCGAACTCATTAGCAACTGCGATGCCCTAATTTTGGACTGGTTGCCTGGGGCCACCGAAGATGAAATCTCATTCAAGAGTGGGATCATGCGTCACGTCAAAGATCGCCCGGCGCTAGCCCTGCTACCTCACAAATCGCCCCCTAAAAGCAATGCCGCCCAGGAGCTACGAGCCCGAGCGCAGTATTTGTACCTCGAAAAACACTGTGCCAAGCTCGCCATAAATCGTGGAAGCGAAGAATTCTTACGGCTTGGATTAGAATGGCTATTGAGCTTTTAGAAGACATGGACTACGTTCGATGCTTCGAGTTCGCTGGTAGCTCAGTCGGTAGAGCAGGTGACTGTTAATCACCTTGTCGCAGGTTCGAGCCCTGCCCAGCGAGCCAATTTGTTTCTCGAACTATTTTTTTTGCGAGATGTCAGAGTTCATAACAGGAGCACCACATCCAACTATTGTACACATCATTAGATACGTGGCTCTTCTTCCACAGCCACTTGCCCCCCACGTACGGTCGTCAATTTCAGTAATAGTGATGCCCTCTTCTTTACATTCAAAATCAAAAGCTGCGCGCTTTGCAACTTTTGACTCTGCAACTTTAGTAGAAGAACAAGACACAAGACACAAAAACCCAATGGTCATTAATAAACAAAGCTTTAACATTATATTAATAATTTCACGCATTCCTAAAAAAATCAAAGTTCAAAAAAAGATAATGCAAGCTGCAAGGATTCTGAACTCTCCCCCAACTCGACAGCCCAACAAGCAAATTTTAGACAAGTGTATGAATGGCCAACGGAGTGCGCTCAACAACAATTAGTCGGCGGTTCAAAAAACTCCCAAGATTAATGAATTGATACCCTAAGCAGTTCGAGCGTCCAGCCTGACTGTTTATAACGATATCAACGCCTTCTACGCCACAAACCCCAGGAAATCGGAGCCAAGAAAGCCCGGGTTTCCGCCCTACGCTTTAGCCTTGACGATGTCTCATTTTTAAGACACAATGTATCTAATGTTGCAAGTTCTTAAGCAATGCCAACGAGAACTATCCGAATGGGACGAGGAATTGCTGGGGCAACTTGCAGATGCCATTGCGCGTTTAGAGCGAGGGCAAACATTAAGTATGCCGCTGTCGAGACCCATGGCCTCGATTGGCAAAGGAGTTCACGAACTGCGTTTGAGGGATAAATCGGGCATTTATAGGGTTATATATTTTTTTGAAGGATCGGGCAGCATTTGGCTACTTCACGCCTTTAAAAAGAAAACCCAGACTACCCCAAAGCAGAATCTTGAACTGGCCAAACAACGACTAAGGAGTATTTTAAAATGAAACGATCTTCACCAAACGAGCTTTCCAAAAAACTTGGCGTATCCAAGGGTCGCGCACTTGAAGCCACCATCAAAGCTGACCTCATTGATGCAATCCTTAAGACCCTAAGCAAACAACAACATACCCATGCGGAGATCGCTCAAAAAACGGGCATACCACGTTCAGCCGTAACAGGAATACTCTCTGGAAGCCTCCAGAAGGTAACCCTCGACCGTATTTTAAAAATTATTGATGCGGTTGGCCTTACTGCTGAAATTAGGATCAAAAAGGCAGCATGATAGTTCGAGCGTCCACTCTAACGCTTGCCAACAATATCGCTATCTTCTACGCTGCAAAGCCTTGGCAAGCGGTTCGGAATTGGTCCAAGCTAGCGAGCCAATTTTTTCAAACACCTACACATTATTGCGATACAATAACAGCATGAAGCCCCTTAATTCAGATCCCGCACAAGAAGCTGAACAGGCAGGTTTTGATCTGAATTTGATTGAGTTAAATCTATCACTAACTCCAACACAAAGGGTCGAACAACATCAATCCGCGCTCAATCTAGTCTTGGAACTTGAGGCCATTAGAAAAGCTCGAAATGAAAACTCTCAGTGATCTTTTAAATCTTCTTAGTGAATCAAAAATTGAATTTGTTGTCGTAGGCGAATTTGCCGGAGTTCTGCACGGTTCAACACTTGTGACTCGTTATCTTGAACTTTGCACCTTATTGACTCCAGAAAACATTGCTAAGCTCAAAACTGTTCTTAAAGATTTTCACCCCAAACATCGAATGACACCAAACAAGCTACCGTTTGTTGAGGTTCCACCAGAAGGGCAGACTTTGAATAACCTTTACCTCGAAACCGATTTAGGTGTCGTGGACTTTTTATCTTCGATTACTGGTGTCGGTGATTTTGAAAGAATTCGTTCCAAAGCCAATGAAGTAGAAATTCAGAAACAAAAAAATAGTGTCCGCTTATTTCAATGAGAGCAAAGCTAAAGTGGACATCTCCATATGTATAGACGTTTGGTAGGCGTAAGATCTAAATGCGGTTGTCATCACCGACCGGAAGGTGTCATGCCCGACCTTAAAGTTCATTTTCTTGAAGAGGCAGCAAAAACATTTGTTTATGCCGATCGCTATCAGGACTTTTCAGCCGAATTGATAAACTCTCAATAAGCATTCGAAGGACACGGCTAACGCGACGCGCATTCCGGTTTATGACTTCCCATTGACCTTTGTTTCTTGCCTAATGCATTAGCATCTTCTACATCAGGCCTCAGAAGTTCCTCTGGGGGAACGTTCATAAAAATATTGGAGGAATAATAAATATGAAGTCATTTTTTAATTTGGGAATTTTGTCTGTTTTGGTACTTGCTCTTAGTGGTTGTGGTGCAAGCACCGCCAAAGACAAAAAAGTAGAAATTTTCGACACTGGAACACTTTCTAACGGAAAATACTCTCTTGGTTCTGCAACAATTGAATATTTCGGTACCGACGGATCCCGCCTTAACACCGTCACTCTTCAAGTTACTGGCCAATATTTTTGGTCCATGGCAGCACAAGGCGAAGGCAAGTATGAACTTACTGCGACTGGTAACGCTAAACTATTGACCAACAATCAACTTGTTGGCGAATTTATTTGCAGTGGATCAAGAGACGTTGCTCACTTTGAATTGTCAGATTCAAATGCCGTTTCAAACTTCCGTCTCACTGAAGCTGGTTGCCCACAAGGAATTAGCCTTCAAGGGGCAACACAACTGTCAATTGAATCTCTTAGTGCCAATACTTTTGTATTCACAATTGTAGAAATTGCTGACGGCTATCGCGCTGTAGCTACCTACACTTTCAACAAAAGATAAGAATTATAACATTTACGGGGCTCTCTCATTGGAGGGAGCTCCGTTTCCATTCAATCCGCTACATAACACGACGCAGAACCAAAGGCTCAACGCTTCCCTTCACTCCATAAGAATGCAACAATAATAGGTAGATGCTCAATCAATCTAAATATCTACTCGTATTACTTGTGGCTCTAAGCGCGACTCAGATTAAAGCAAATCCCTTTGAAGACCGTTCGCACTGTGATGTTGTCGACAACCAGCTACGAGAGGTGGAAACCCACTTAAGCAGCGACACTCGTGAGAGCGTCTTTGAAAATTTGATCTCTGAAATCGCGAACGTAAAACTTGCCATTGCAAACCGCGAAACCAATACGCCAAAAAGTTTTTTGCGTCAGTGTTTGCAGAAAAAACAAAGAGCCTTTGAAGCAAATTTAAAAAATTCACCAAACTCATTTAAAGATCGCTCAAGCACCAACAAACAACTTGCAAAATACTACCAAGAAAATGGAAAACTCCATGAGGCCCTTGAACAATACGAAAAGGCCATAAAAGCTGAACCCGATAATTTTGAATTGGTTCTGCAGAGGTTTTACCTCGTGGCATCGGGTCAATATGAGAGAATCAAATCCTTGCCCCACGGAAAGCTTAGAGACCAAATCATTGACGAACACGAAAACGAACACAAAAAAGTTTTAACACCTATTATTAATAACCCGAATGTAAGTTCTGCGATAAAAGTCCTCGCCTTAAATTCATTTGCAAACTTTTACAAACTCCGAAGAAACATGGAAAAAGTTGTTGAGTACTATGAAAAGATAAACGCCATTGACCCTACTAAGCCTGATGTTGTGGCCACCCTAATAGAATATTACAATGCTCGTGACAGAGACGATCGCCTGGGCCCTTTGCTTCAACAATATTTCAAATTAAAACCTGATAACCTTTTGGCGAGCCTCGAATATGCTTACTTTGAGATTCGTAGAGGAAACTTTGTAAGTGCCACCATGATTACCAAACAAATTCTGAACTACCATGCGGGAAATGCCGAGGCACTTGCGATGCGCGGTCTTTCCTTGTTTTACTCTGGCCGAAAAACCGAGGGCTCCGCTTTCATCAAAAATGCTGAGCTTATTGATCCCAAAGCTCCCTGGCTACTCATCTCAAAAGCCCACATAGAATACAGCAGAGGCAAAGATTTTCAGGAGCGCTACCTCCTATCAAATGCGCTAAAACACTATGAACAAGCGGCGCAGCTCTTAGCCACACAAAAGAACAAAAAAGATGCCATTAAAATTAAAAACGAAATCAACACTCAGCGCGCCGTGATTATTTTTGAATTTCTTAAAAGCAATAACTTCCCTAAAACTCCAGCGGCCAGGCAAGATGCTGCCAAGATAGTAGAAATTCTAGATCCCCTAATTCGAGGAGATGAAAAATCAAGAAACTCCCGCCTCCTTGTAGAGGTGTTCTTTAAAGCATTAGATCATTCCTTAATTTCAAATAAAAAAGAATATTGCCGAAGTTTTGCAAAAGCTGGCGTCCTTATTCCGCAATCATCAGACGCTTCAAAGATTTGTTTGTAAATATTTTTTTGAGTGCAAAAGAGATTTTAGTTTTTCGGTGCAAGCTTAGCATGTTGAGATTTCTCGACCGAAGGAGTCACCGCTTCGCCCCAGGCTTTAGCAAATCGCCCCTTCAAATCCTGCGCCGCAGTCTCAAAGCTCAGCTTCTCCTGAGAACTGGCCTCAGAACCGAATCGCAATGCCGACGAAAATACTTTTTCGCCATTGATACACTTGAGACGATCAACACCTTTGTCTTCATCATCGGTAAGTGCTCGCGACCAAGCACCTAAGTATGAAGTTGCCTTTTCAGCCCTCAAAAAGGTTGCCTGCCTAAATATTTCTTTAACAGCATCATTAGTCCTAGAAATTTTTCGCTCGTCTTCAGGGGCACCAGAGTGACACGATGAGGGATATCCCAAAACATTTTGAAACGCACGAAGAGACTCATAATGTAAAATCGCTAAAGTTTTATAGTGTGCCTGCCCAAGACCTGGGATCTTATTTTCTAAGGCCTCATTGAGGTCGGAGACACTCCAAATTTTATTCCTAGCTAAAAGCGAAACCTCGTCACACAAAGCTGATTCCGTTTTAGCCCTTCTGTTTAAGGATCGCAAAAGCTTTTCGGCCACTCGCAATTGCTTTGCTTGGGCAGCAGCTTGATTCAAATCTGCTACGGGGAAATCAAAATTTCCTTGGTTTAAAATAGTTGCAATTGTTTGCTCAGAACATTTTCCGGCAATCGCCGCTTCTGGTAACTCTTCTGTTAATTCTTCTGGTAGACCTTCTGTGGCCACGAGCTCATGAGCTTGTGCTACGTCTTTCAAAGCAGAACCGATACCTTGCAGTTCACTTTTAGCAAAATTGTATTGGCGTGTGCTTGCAGGACTACGAAGCCCAAGAGTGAAGGCATGGCCACTGCCGAGAGAAGAAGAAGTATTATCAGTAGCGGAGTCAGGTGGAGAACCAAGATTTGCAAAAGAAAAACTTGGTTCCTGCTGATCAATAGAAGTTTTAGAAATTTCTGCAAGTTTTGTTGCGATTTTAGACCTTAAAGAAAAAATCCTTCGTCTCGAATGATGTCCGTCAGAAAAATGCGCCGTACAAAACTCACCAAAAAATGCTTCGTCGGCCGCCAGAGCACTTCCTGTGTTCGTTGTTAGCTCCGAAAGTTCCTTTGAAAGCCCAACTCGTTTAACCCCACCAGTGAGAGTCTCTTGTGCTGACGCAGGATTTTGAGTTGGTGCGGAGCTTTTGTAAACATCGGTCTGAGCAAGAACATAAGAAATCTCATCAATCAATTTTGAACGACAGGTGCCCGAATCGAAGTTTATAGAAGTTGGCTTAGTTGCCTCAGCCTCAGCTTGAACCGTTTCTACAACTGAGGGAGAACGATTATTGATAATTTCGGACGTAGTATGATCGCCTGCACTTACATTTTCCAATTGGCTATTCCACTGTTCAAGCACAAATTTATCAACAGATGTTTTGTCGTCTTTAGGTGAAAGTGTAGAATAAATTGACTTAAATGATTCCGGAACGTCTGTTATCTTTTGGTCTGCTATTACGTCAGCCTTAAAAGGATTAGCGAGCGATTTAGGCGACGTGGAAAGAGAAGGTGTATTTGTAAAAGGCACGGTGGATTTCTCTTCTGGGGCCAAATTGTTCACCGGTGTGTTACTCCCAACATCACTCTCAACTTCACTATTAACCTCACTATTAACAGATGGCGAAATACTTTCACGAGATTGCATTGCATAATCAGATGAAGGCTCAGGGGTAGTCTGAACACTCTCGATGGTTTTTACTTCGGGCAGATCGCCAGTGTGTGTATTCTCTGAATTTTCATTAACATTAGAAGACTCTAATTCCTTAAACTCTCTCGGAAGCTTGGTATTTGTATTTTCTGAATTTGAAAAATTAGAAGCAGCCTTTTGAGAATCAACACCTGCTAGAATATCTTCAGAAATATATTTAACTTCGCCAGCTGAATTTGAAGGAAAATCTTGGTCCAAATCCAACTTATTATTCCAAGCCAACAACGGTTGGTTGCCATTCTTATTAGTGTTTTCTAATATTGAGTCCAAATCAGTCAAAGATCCTTGAGCGAGTTCCGCAAAGGGATTGTCGAACGACGAGTCAGACGCAATACTTGATTGATTCTTTGAATCGGCATCGCGATTAATGGCCTGCAAAGATTCGGCACTGCTCATTGGGATAGCCGACCCTTCTTTTGAATAATATTTGCCTGGAACTTCCAAGGCAGCAATTCTCTCTAAGTGTTTCTCAGCAAAAGATCGAATAAGATTTTCTGGAGACCTGTCCATTCCAATGCCTTCAAGTGCTTCAACAGAATTTTCTAGGAAGCTAAGAAGATCAGCCCCTTCTTCGCTATTAGCAAGGCTTTGACCAAGGTCAGCCATTATCTGTGCGGCAGCCTCAGGATCTTTTTCTGGATCAATGCCTTTTTTTGCAAATTCCGTTGCAAGAAGTAGCTCCAAAGAATTTTGAGGATCTTGGCCTAAAGCATCGGCCATTGCTGCCAGATGCTCTTGACTCGCTATCTCCAGCAACAGGTCCGGGCTTTGCTCCCCATATAAGGTGCCCAGAATTTCTTTTTGTTGATCGGTCAAACTATCAAAATTTGTCTCCATCGCTAATGCAATGGTGCTTGGATCCATTCCATTCGACCCGTCGGAATAAATCATATCTATAGTATAAAGGTCGTTTTGCCTGTCTCCACTTAGCTGAGACGCAGATGAAACAGGAATAGACGCTACAAAAAAGATTCCAAGCCCTACAAGCTTTAGACACTTTCTCATATTTGAGAGCTCTAAATTCCCTAACGAGCCCTTAACACAGTCTTCATCCCATTTTATCATTCTACTGAGTATTGTTGCAGCAAGCGTGCCTTCACCTGGCCTTAACAAAATCTTAACAAACTCATTTATCGCACGACTTGAAATGATTCCTAGTTCGAGCTTTGATAGACCCCTGATGAGATGGATCGGACTCATATATATAGTGATACTTTCTGGAAACGCGTGGGGCGCGCCCAAAAAAGTCACCTCTCTGCTGTTTCCGGTTGCGCACAGCGATGTCTCTAAAAAAGATCCCATGCTTTCGGGAGCGAGCTCTATAAAAATTGAAAGCAATAAAAGTGAGTTAGAAATCAATGTTTGGCTTCATGAAAAAAAATATTCAATGGAAATTATCATTGATGTTGCAGGGGTCAATCAAGCGCTGCTACCAGTTGATGCTTCCGGCAAGCTAATTGAAACTTCAACTTACATGTCGGCTATTCCCTGGGTCAAAGTCTATTGGCCAGGGCAAGGTCCCGTGACTTTAGACGTTAAATGCGATTCGCAAAGCAAAAAATGCGTGAGCCTTTGGGCCAATTTCCCTTACAATCCCGCCAAAGATACCGCCATTAAAGTTGAAGCCAACCTTAGGGGACTAGAAGGCAAAATTTGGACCCCACGATTTAACATCCATTCACTTTACGCCGGGAACACACGCGAACTAGGAATTTCATCAAAAGTTTTAGAGCCGATGTATGCCATTCAGCCGGGTGCTCGAGCGGCCCGCGTTCGAATACGACAACATTATGACAAGAGTCGACTCCCACCTGGAATTAGCAATTTTGAAATCATACGAATTGTTGAATGGTCTTTTTTTAACTCTGAACATTTAAGCGAAACTGGGTTTTATAGGACGCTCAACCCTACCTTATTTGTCCTCGACGAAGGTAATGCCATTTTACAAACTCTGGAGGAGAAGACCCTTCAAACTTTTGAAATGAAAGAAAGTGACACCTTTTGGGCCCCAAATCCAGTCATGCTTTCTTTTGCATCCAAACAAAATTCAAGTGCCGGACAGGCACTTTTTAGATTGCTTGAATTTAAGAATAAGAAACAATAGTAGGAAAACTGAAATTCGATGAGTTTAAAAGCTAAAACACACTCTGCCATTACGATCGGAAACTTCGATGGTGTTCACATCGGCCATGCCGCACTAATTTCTAAAATCAACGCCTTTAGAAATGCGCAAGCTCCTAGCAGCTGCAAAAGTATTGTCATAACTTTTGATCCCCACCCCATGGAAGTCCTTCGCCCTAAAGACGCCCCCAAGAGACTCTGTTCTATAGAAGAGCGCGTGGCCATGATTAAAAATCTGGGTGCCGATGAAGTAAAAATAATTCCCTTTAATCTAAGCTTTTCAAAAACTCCCGCTCGAGAATTCTTTGAAAAAGTGCTTATTGACGACCTCAATCCTAAATTTATTTGCGTGGGACAAAATTTTTACTTTGGCCACAATAGAGAAGGAAGTCCCCATAAAATTGTTGAATGGGCCCAAGCACTCTCCATTAAAGCCTCAATACTCGAAGCCGTAGCGATTGATGGTGCTCCAGTATCGAGCTCTAGAATACGTGAAGCCATCCTCAATGGCCATGTTGCAAATGCCAATAGACTTCTAGGCCACACCTTTAAAGTGACTGGAAAAGTTATAAAGGGCGATGGGCGTGGTCATAAAATAGGCTTTCCGACTGCCAATTTAGAAATTGATGAGCGCAACTGCCTTCCCAAAAGCGGTGTTTACGCAACAATTGCAATACTAGAAGACGGTTCGCAAATTCAATCTGTTAGCAACATCGGACACAAACCAAGCTTCGGAAATAACTTGCCGAAATCTTTGGAATGCCATTTGTTAGATTTTGATGAAGAATTGTATGGAAAAACAATAAGTGTCGAATTTTGTGACAGGCTTCGCGATGAAATGCGCTTTTCCTCGGTAGATGCTCTTAGCCAACAAATTCAAAAGGATATCCAGAAAGCTCGCCTCCTATTGGGTACATATTAGACACTGGCCCACCCTTTGCACCTCTTGGACTGAAAGGTTTTATTTTATGGGGAACAAATTGGGGAAATATACGCACACACATCTACGAGCAAATATACTGTATAGCTTTGCTTCTATCGTGGCACTTAGCCTGCTGAATGGCTGTAATGAGCCAACAACATTTGTGCCCACAGCAACGGAACAGTTTGTCTACGACAACAGAGATTTTTATCAGCAGCCAGACCAAGTTCTACAGGCCGACTATTTAATAGTTCCTGATTTCAGCTATTCAATGCGCACCTCTAAGGAAGGGCTCGAAGCTGCCTTAGCAGAATTTGCAACTTACCTTCAGCAAGAAGACATCGACTATCATGTGGGCTTTGCAAGAGGAACTTCCCAGTCTAGAAATGGAGAATCCGTTCAGCAATGGACAAATTTATTACCTGTTAGTTTTTTAGGCGGACTATTAACAGCCACTTCTGGAACAAGTGCTCAATCTTTGATTGCAGAAAAACTTTCCCCGTTAGCGGCTGCCAACGCGCCCAACGAGGTTGTTATCTTAGAAACAACCAAAAGAGTGATCGAAGCCCAAGCAAGTAGCTTCCTAAGACAAGGGGCGCAGCTTGTTTATGTCTTCATCTCTGACTCTGATGACAACAGTCAAACACTTATTAATAGCAATCGTACAACGTCTTATTACACCAACGCTCTTCGTGCTCAGAAAAGTCATCCCGATTACATAAATGCCAGAGCTTTTGTAACTGATGGTTCAAATAGCTGTCCGTTGCTCGGCAGCGCCAACTATGGATTTAAGGCAGGCAATCGATTGGCCTCTGTGGCCAGCTCTCTAGATGCTACAAATGATTCCTTTAGATGTCTGCATGATGAAGATACTCTTGCCGATTCACTTAAGGATTTAGCAAATGACGTGAGCAAACCTATCAGTCGCTTTGCCGTTCAGGCCAATGCCGATCCTGGAAGCATTGAAGTTCGCGTTGCTGGCAGTAAGGTTAATCCCGGCCCGAATACTTGGGTTTTCAAAGCCAACACCAATGAAGTGGTCTTCAAACCATCCTATGCAGATACGCTAATTGGGAAATCAATCGAAATCACTTTTGATATGGTTATGAAGCTCGAGCGAAGCCCTAATTTGGATTCAATGGTTGTAACTCTCAACGGAGCCGTGGTTCCGCAAAGTGGTGGTAGTGGCTGGAGTGTTGATACCAACACTTTAGAATTAAAATTTCATGGCGGATGGCAACCCACTCATGGGGACATCATCTTAGTTAGCTATGAGGTTAACTAAGAATGAAAAAAATAAAATCCAAAGGTCTTTGCCAAATTGTGCCCTGGTTTTTTGTCGCCCTAGTGGGATTAGCCGTCATCAACTTGCTCAACAAACAAGGCGTTGATTTTCAGGGACGCCAGAGCGCTGCGCTAAACATCGAAAGAGTCAAAGCTCTTTCGAAACAACAAAAAAACCTAGCGCACCATCCAGAGCTTGATGGCCTAAGCAAAATTTACTCGGCACTGGGACAAAGCAGAGACCCCGGTAGCGTTAAAGAGCTAGATTAATCTGGCTATACCAGTTTTAAAACTATTTTTTTGTCGCTATAATTGCCGTAATGACGGCACTTCAATTTTTTAAATTTCAAGCATTAGTTTGCTTATTTTCTTTTTCGCTCACTGCTCAAGCAGGACGAACAATGGTTATCCCTTTCATGCGCTTAAGGGCCCAACTTAGTACGGCTGCTTCTGGGGATCAGCAAGTACTCATTAAAAATGATGATGCAAAATACAATTTGAAGCATTTCCAAGTTCGTTATCGTATAGAATTCAACAATATTTCTACTGTTACCCAAAATTTAAAATTTTACTTTAGAGCTGGAACCACGGCTCAATACCCATTTTTCGCCGATGAAATTTTTTCCTCGAAAACCCTAATTCAATCCGTTGTCCTTTCCCCTGGAGAATCCGACAGCCTTTTCTTTGATAGCGAATGTTTTTTTGGAATTGATAGCAATAATCCCAAAGGAGCCCAATGCGGAGTAGTTGTTCGAGGCGGCTCAACCGTTGATCGTGAAAATGACATTGACAGCGACCTTTGGCCAACCACCGGAACATACCTCAGAAAAAATTACAACCAAAGCGCCTTTAACTCTGCAGTTCCTGACAAAGATATCGTTAAATCAAGCATCGCGTTTCCCCTTGGTCTAACAATAGAGATTGACGAAGACAAAGGCGCCGTGACGGCCATGGTTGGAACCATAGGCAACTTTAATGTGCGCAAGAAAACAGAAGTCCCTGT
This sequence comes from Bdellovibrionota bacterium, assembly GCA_041750195.1. GTDB lineage: Bacteria > Bdellovibrionota > UBA2428 > UBA2428 > UBA2428 > JBGSZX01. The sequence goes on from JBGSZX010000025.1 coordinate 85,965, forward strand.
TAGCCTAAATTTATTAGGCGCTAGCGGAGTCATTCCCATCAATGGCGGTCGCCCTTTTTAAGACTGTCTAAACTTTAGTCACCTGCATGAAAGCTCATTCAGGGGCGCCATTTTCTCTCATAAATAATAACGGCTTATCGTGGCATCTCTTTTGCAGCTTTAAAGTAGAAGAATTTTACGGAGGCATCAATAATGAGAAATCTTCATTTTTACGTACTAGGACTTAGCATCAGTACAGTTAGTATTTTTAATCTACATCTGGAACAGAACACCAAAAGACGTCCCGCCTCGACGGTTTCTCAGAATTTTTTACTGGAGATTAAAACTCTCAACATTGATCCAAACTCTGCGCTCAAGGAAGCTGTTGGCAGCGAACTTCGGGCAACATTTAATAGAACAGATTCGGTAACACTTGCTCAGGTCAACGATGCCTTTTTACGACGAACTCAAAATGGTGAAGTTGATATTAAAATGGATGTAGATTCTAAGTGGATTGAAAACGATCAACTAGAATTCAAAATTGAACTTGTGAAAAAAGGAATCATTGACCGAGTGATTGTCCGCTGTGCTCAGGTTTCCAAGAAGCTTAGTGACTACAACCGTAGTTATCAGTGCTTTTTACCTGGAGAAGAAACGGCCTTTATTTCTTATCGACTATCTAACGATAGCAAAATCAAGCCCTCAATTGCTCGCAAATAATTGAGCGCCGTGGGATCAATGCCCCAAATGATAAGGATGCCCGTCTAAAATACTTAACGCCCTATATGTTTGCTCAAACATGATTAAGGCGGCCAGCTCATGAGGATATGTTGCCTTTCCAAACGACCATAACAAGTCGGGTTTAAGCTCCTGAAGCGCCTGGTCAGAGAGGCCATCGGGAGGCCCAATCAAAATCCACAATCGCGAAATTCCTGACACCTTCATGGCCTCAATGCGCTCTGCCAAATCCTCAGAACTTAGATTTTTCGCACCTCGTTGTTGCCGTTCGCACAACCAAATTTTATCACCTGGCTTATGTGCCAATTTTTTATGATCCAGCAGAATTTCACAACTTACAGAGGGGAAATGCCTGCTAATGCGAGCAAAGTAAAACTCAAACATTTCAGCCGCTCCTGGCAGTTTAAAGGCGCGTTTAACATTTTTCTGTGATCTGCCCCAAAGCATTCCAAAACAAATTTTCATGCTATATTCAGGTTACCTCATGAATTCAGCAGAGCAACCTTCTACCTCTGAATCCGGGCCTACTTATAAAGTGGCCATTGTTGACGCGAGCAAAAACCGTTTTTCTCGCCTGACTGACCTTTTGGAATCTCAAAATTTAAAGGTCAATTTTGTTGTGGGTTCCAGCAACGAAGCAACCTTCATAAAGGACCTGGTTGAGGTTTCTCCAGATATTGTGATCCTAAATCTGTTTTTGGAGGGCAAAAGCACTCTCCCAAAAATAAAGGCCATCAAATCAACCTTAACCAATTCAAAAATAATTGTTTTGACGGCACATAATTCCATCAACAATATCCGCGAATCAGTGAAATCAGGGGCTGATGATTTTGTGCTAGACCCCTTTGAGCCCTCATTAATGTTGGATCGTATTCGATACCAACTTCAAGAACGTGAAATGTACAGCCCCGAAGCCTTTGCTACAGATTCATCTGACAGCGGAAGTGCCATAGCGGCCGAGTCACAAAAAAATGTCGATCTTATATATTTTGCCCTTCGCAGCTTGTCAGAAATCACGAGCTACCATGAAGCCATGACAACTGTCCTGGAGTCCGTCGCTGAAAACGCCAAGAGCACTCGGGTCAACTTGATTGAAGGCGATCTGGAAACCAACAAAGGCTTGGTGGCGGCTAGCTCCGATGACAAAGCCCTGGAAGATCTTAAAATAGATTTAGAAAAATATCCCGAAGTGAGGGAAGTTCTCCTTAATGGAAATATCATTTACATCAAAGATATTACCCAAAACCCTTTAACGAAGGGCATTCAGGATAAAGTTAAGAGCATCAAAATTACCTCACTTTTGGTCTTTCCGATTCGTCATCGAAGTCATACCCTCGGATCACTAAATATCAGAATGGCCGGATCAGATAGCGTTTCAGAACGACAGCTCAAAACATACTTTACCATTGCACTCGCATTGGGCCCGAAACTCGCCGCTAAAAAGTTGCTTCGCAAACATAAAAAAGTTGAAGTCAATGACCAAGCAGACCTTGCCCCGCGGGATAGCCACGAAGACGGAGCTGCCAGCATGTCACTTGAAGCCGCATTAGCCGCAAACGAGCCTTTGGCAGGCGATTCGGACTCTGTCGACGGCGGGCAAATGCTTGATGAGCTTTTAACTCAAGCAAATGATGCTTCTGAAACCGACTTAGAGCCAGCAATAACGTCTGAAGATGATAGCGAAGAAGTTTCTGCTAACGATGAAGTTTCTCTAGATGATTTGCTGAAATCTATTGAAGACGATTCTTGAGCCACTATGAAATCGACTGTGAAAGCCACTGTGAAAGCCACAGTGAAATTTCCTGACTAACCCACTCCGGATCATCAAGAGGCAAATCATGCCCAGCTGAATGATTAAACCTTTGCTCACTTCCAAGCGCTTTGGCAACTTTCATGCAAGCCGTAGGATTGATTAGTCGATCTTGTATTGAACAAAGCATTAAAGAAGGTAAGTCTAATTTGTAATCGAGCTTAAATTTTGCTGCCAACCAAAGCTGTCTTAAGCCCAACGAGAGCATGTCTTTTTTTCTCATTGCTAAGCTGGCCCACTCTTGCAGTTTCACCGGATCCTCAGAATATTTATTACTGACTAGGCGCAAGATTAGAGACTCACGCTTTGCTGCATCTTCATGAACGATCACTTTTGCAAAAGTGGCCAGAGCTTCCACACTTATTCTTTCACCGAGCTCCCCTAAATTAGAAGCACTGGTATTCATCAAGACGAGGCCCTCGATGTCTTCGGGATACAGATGGGCCCACTGCATCGAAATCATCGAGCCAAGCGAGTTGCTAACAATGACCATTTTTTGTTTTTGATGCAAGATTTCTGATCGTGCACGCAAATCTTGGACGACCTTATCCATATCGAGAGGACAGGACCGTCCTTGCTGAGTGCCAATACCTGGCAAATCGATGCATTCAACCTCACATTTAAGTCCGGAGGAAGAAAGTGTCCTTTTTAAGATCTCAGGAAATTCTCCCCAGTGACGTTTTTCTCGCAAAAGCCCACGAAGCAGCAATAGCTTCATAGAGAAGGGCCCTCTCCCATCCAAGAGTTATAATTTTTTACACTTCTTAGAAAAAAATCGAGCAATGGCAAGTGGCGACGCATCGTCCGTCGATGCCGATGAATTTTAATGGGATTGAAGGGGCCCAACGCCGAAAAAAGCTGCATAGGATTTTTACGAATCCAAAGCCATGATCCAATTTCCAACGTCCACGGCAAAAAGGCTCTGTCGTTATTTCTATTTATCGCCATGTGCTCATCGAACAAGTAGTCCCACAAGTCTCCATGGGTGGTATAAGATTCGCTTTGAGGTTCGACGGCGTAAATATGATGGGGATAAGATTGGTCAAGTAATCTCTTTAGATTCTTAACCTCAGTCAAGGCTGGAAAAGCTTCTTTAGTTTTAGCGTAAGGATACCAAAGCCGATCTTTCATCCCAAAACCAGAATGAATATCTAGTGACAAAACGGCTTTAGAACGGAAACATTGTTCCTTAACATATTCCACAAGCACCCGAGCCTCTTGCTCCATGGTCTCATGGCCTTCAGTTCCCATATACCACGGCAAATGTGGACCTATATGATGGCCACCCAATAAAAAAGGAACATCTTCGGCAGATCTGGTTGGAGAGTTTCTCATAAGATCTACTCCGTTTAGATTGCTACGTTGCCCGAAAAACATTCCTGCCGGATTGATCAAGGGGATCGACACCAAACGACAAGACTCAAATCTTTTTCTTAAATCCTCATCCCACTCAGCTTGGGCAAACAAACTTTCTAAATAGGCCAGCACAACATGCGTTCCCACACGTTCCAATCCATGCACTCCGCCAAACAAGGCAAAGACAGGAACTTCCGGATCGGGATTTCCCATTTCAACTGAATAAATTGGAAACTCACGCCCTTTGGCAACGACTGTAGATAATGTTCTGATTTGAGCAAAATTGGGACACCGACGGGCCAACTCTTCGATGCGGATTTGTTCGGCGAAAGTACTCATTGAACTAATGATAATATCAAATTTTTAGTTTAACAGGGCATAAAAAAACCCGGCCTCCTTGCGTTATGCAAGGGACCAGGCTTTTGGGGATCTATGAGATTCCCGGGAATCTCATAGATCCTACGAATACCGTGTAAGAAATTATTTTTTCTTAGCTGCTTTGCGAGTTGCTTTTTTCTTAGCAGGCTTTTTAGCTGCTTTTTTCTTAGCAACTTTTTTAGTAGCTTTTTTCTTAGCAACTTTTTTAGTTGCTTTTTTCTTAGCTACCTTGCGGGTTTTTTTCGCCGCAGGCTTTTTCTTTGCAACCTTGCGAGTTGCTTTTTTCCGGGTTGTTTTAGCTGGTTTCTTTGTTGTTTTTTTCTTGGCTGCCATAGCTATGTTGCCTCCTTTAAATTAAAGGGGATTTCCCCTTTCTACTATTAACTGTATGTGTCATCCGCGTAATGCGCAATAGCAAATTGAATTTTTCTGCTTACTTGCTGCGCTTGTGTTGTCTTGCGCGTCAATTTGGCGTCAAAAATTATGGCATTTTTCTTTCACCGAAGGCCCGTCAGGCTGAGCTACAATGGTTACTATGAAGCCTTTTTCCCTATGTAAAACACTTCGAGCTGCACTCTTTTGTAGCATTGCACTTTTGATTTCGGCATGCGAAATAAACGGCGGCAAACGCGATATCAAAAATGATGATTCCATAATTATTTCTTACTTTTTTTCGGATCAGTACGCGATTGAGTCAGAATTTTATCAAAAAAAGTTGAGTTTATTTTGGGGAGCGATGGCTGCAGCCGACAAAACTGGAAACTTACGACTTTGGAAAGCTCCACCATCAGGCTGCTATTTTACAAACAGTTTCATTCCGATTGCTGATGGCAATATTGGCATTAAGCGACGTCTCGATGTCGGAGAACTTAAGCTTTCTTTTGCGGATACATCGTTCCCTCTCGCCCAAACCAAAGACAATTTCTATTTTACTCAAACGAGCTTAGTCCCAGGAAGCTATAGCCTTAAAAGTCCAGGTCTCAACAACGGAGTCTTAAAATACAACCAAGTGTTTTCCGTTTTACCCAAAGAAGCGAATATCCAAATCTATAATTTTGAGAATAGTTCGGCTCCACCACAGTCAATGGCTTCGCCAGAAGTGCCGGCAGAGGATGATCGCATCATTTTTAACAGGTTCACGACCAGCATCATCGCGCATGAAGCGCCCGAAGGAACCGACTACATCCGCCTTAGACTCACAGATGGCAGCAACACAGCAGAGGGTGACATCACATGCTTTGCAAAACCTGCAGAAGCCCTAACGGTCCCGAACGGTGCCCTATACTCCTTTAGAACAACGGAGCAAGGTTTTATGGAAGTCGACTTTGTAAAAATTTTTAGTGTCACAGACATTCCAAGAGTTTCTGACAGCACTGTCATTAGTACCATGCGACACTTTCAAGGACTCGTAGAATATAAAGATGAAAATGGCGTAAAAATCACGAATAACGTCGGAATTATAGAGTTTCGCTAACGCTATCCCGAGTGACAGTCATTAAGTAGTTACTACGCGGTCTTTTAATAACACTTTTGAAATATCTGTTTTGGACATTTCGCTTTGCTTTGAACTTTCCATATCTTTCAAAGTCCACAATCCACTCTTAAGTTCATTTTCTGCGACCACAATGGCCTTTGGAATCCCCATTTTAGAAATTCCCTTAAATTGGGCCTTCAACGAAACATCAAAATCCAAGGGAAGAAAAACACTAAGACCCTGTTTCCTCAAATCATCCGCAAGTTCCTGACTTGCAAGCCATGCTTCTTTGCCAACACATGCAAAAGCAACGTCATGTTCGGCGGACAAATCTTCTAAAAGACCATGCGTTTCCAAAAAATTAAGCAACGTCACGTCTCCAAGCCCAAACCCGGCTCCAGAAACGACATTCTTTGAAAATAACCCTAGCAAATTGTCGTAGCGTCCCCCACCAAACAAAGCTCTATTGTTATCAGGCGAAATATCGAAGGCCTCAAAAACGATCCCGGTATAATAATCGAGCCCACGCATAATCGATGGATCAAAAACCACAACATTGTCCGGAATTCCGAGTTCCTTTAAAACACCAAACAGCGCGCCCAATTCTTTGATAGCATCTTCTTCGCCATAATCTTTAACAATCGTTGAGAAATCGGAGGCAAAAAACTTTTCCATCACAGATATTTGATCGACTTGAAGCCCAATTTCTTGCAATTTAATCCTATAGTCCTCGGCGCTCATTTTATTCTTAGCATCCACAATTTTAGAGACCTTTAAGGACAGGTCGTCGCTGAGCTGCATTTTGTCTCTAAACAAAAAATCAATCAGCCGACGGCTGTTGACCCGTATTTGTAAAAACTTCTCCCCACCAAAGGCCTTAAAAATTTGAATGGCTATCATGAGCAGCTCAGCATCTGCCAAGGTCGGATTTCCGCCCACGACATCAACATTGAGCTGCCAGTGCTCGCGTAAGCGACCTCTTTGGGGCCGTTCATACCGCCATAAATTTGGGATGCTAAACCAGCGAATAGGTTTAGGCTCTTCTTGCAGGCGCGAAGCCACCATTCTCGCAAATGTCGGGGTCATCTCTGGACGAATCGCCATTTTTCGTTCGCCACGATCTATCAGGGAATACAGCTGTTGAGCAACAATCTCTTCGCCAGTTTTGGCTGCATATAACTCAAAAGGCTCGAGCATGGGACCGTCGTACTCGCGGTAGGCAAAACCATTTAGAACTTTTTTAACTTTCTCAAACATCCAGTTATGGCGCCGCTTAAGTTCCGGGAAAAAATCACGCGTTCCCTTATAAGGTTGAGTGCTAAAAAAGTTCATATCGGGGCATCCTATCAGTTTCGATTTAATTTTTCAGGTGCTTTATTCGATTTTGAATATTCCATAGGCAAAAAGAACAGCACCATCTATTGCTAGCCATGGCGATGAGTTCTAAGCTTCAACAACTATGGCAAGTTATCGCAGTCATTTGAGCAAAGAACTTCAACCCAGTCTTGAGGGCCAATCTGTGACCCTAAGTGGATGGGTCCATCGCGTTCGAGACCATGGCGGGCTAAGTTTTTTCGACTTAAGAGACCGCGGAGGCCTCTGCCAGGTCATGATTCCGTCTTCGATTGCGGCTAAAGCCCCAAAACTCCGTAGCGAATTTGTAGTTCGAGTGGAGGGCGTCGTCAGAAAAAGACCCGAGGGAATGGTCAATTCTAAAATGGCGAGTGGAGCCATCGAAATCGAAGCGACTACCATCGAGGTTCTTACGGAGTCTCAGGTTCCCCCTTTCACACCCGAAAGTTCAGACGAAAGCGTCCTTGAAAGCACACGCCTTAAATATAGATATCTAGATCTTCGACGAGAACGCTTACAGAAAAACATCTTATTGCGACATAAACTTCTACAAGAATCTCGCAAGTTTTTTACCGATGAATCTTTTGTTGAGATTGAAACGCCTATTTTATACAAAAGCACGCCTGAGGGCGCCCGCGATTATTTAGTTCCTTCTAGAGTTCATCCTGGAGAATTTTATGCCCTTCCTCAATCGCCTCAGACCCTAAAACAATTATTGATGATTGCAGGCTTCGAAAGATATTTCCAGGTCGCAAAATGTTTTAGAGATGAAGACCTTCGAGCTGATAGACAGCCAGAGTTCACCCAGCTCGACCTAGAAACAAGTTTTATGGAAACGGATGAACTACTCGAACTCTTAGAGAAATACATTCGCCATGTCTGGAAAAACTGCTTGAATGTTGATCTTGGTCCCAAATTTCCAAGACTAAGCTTTGGCGAGGCCATGAGCCGATTTGGAAGTGACAAGCCGGACATGCGTTTTAAATTAGAGTTAGAAAATGTGTCTGACATCGTTAAGAATTCCGACTTCAAAGTTTTTTCATCGTGCGTTGCCAACGGCGGCCACGTTATTGCCCTTCCCGTTAGAGCACGTGAACTCGCAGAAAAAAATTCTACGATGCCCGCCTGGAGCCGTAAATTTTTTGACGGATTGAATACTCTTGTAGCTCCACATGGCCTAAAGGGTGTGGCTTGGATTAAAATCCAAGACGACGGTACTTGGCAGAGTCCGATTGCAAAATTCTTCGATGCAGAAGCTCAGAAAAGGCTTCAGTCGACATTAAAACTTGAAAGCGGAGACTGTGTCATGTTTGGGGCTGAAGCTTCCCCAACCGTTGAAAACGCCATGGGGCAACTACGTCTTATTGTTGCCAATGAATGTGGCCTCATTGATCCAAAAAATTCTAAAAATGAATGGGCCTTTGTTTGGGTCTTAGAGTGGCCACTTTTTGAGGCCCACTCAGAAGAAGGCAGATTTTTTGCCGCACATCATCCCTTTACGAGACCCGATAAGGCTGGCATTCAAACTTTGCTTTCTGGAGACACCTCAAAATTCCACGACATCAAAGCGGAAGCTTACGACTTAGCACTAAACGGCTATGAATTGGGCGGGGGAAGCCTTCGAATATTTGATCCCGAACTTCAAGGCGCCATGTTTAAAGCCCTTGGCTTTTCACCCGAGGAAGCTCAAAAACAATTTGGATTTTTTATGGAAGCCTTAAAATATGGTACGCCTCCGCATGGTGGCGTAGCTTTTGGAATCGACCGACTCGCAATGTTAATGGCCAAGGAAGATTCGATCCGAGATGTGATTGCCTTCCCCAAAACAGCTCGTGCTCAGTGCCCCATGAGCGAGACACCTTCAACCGTGGCTCCCGATCAACTAGCGGAGCTTCGCATTCAAATTACAAAACAGAATTCATAGATATTTTTTAGCAAGTTGGAATGAAGTTATTATTCGCTCGGACCGACCCAAAATACGATTCGACTAAGTGAATCTGAAATTTCTTTTGACCCTTTAGACGGAGAAACCGTGAATTCCGTAAAAGAAAGAGCTCTAATTTTTTCGACCAAGGCAGGGTAATCCTTTTTCTTAACCGTAAAGTGAAAATACTGTCCTCCACGATACAGTGACCCCATTGCAAGTTCGCTAATATTTGAGACCTCATATTCAGTTAAGACATCAAGTATTTTTTGGCGAAGTCTCTCTGGATCTTCAGCGCGGGCGCCCCACCTAAAAAACAAATTATTTCCTATCGGTGGATTTTCTGCAGTCTCTGTTGAATCAGAGCTAACTTTAGAATCAGACACGGGCGGCTTTTTCGCATCTGGAGCAAGGACAACCTTAGACGCTTTCGAAACTTCCAAGGGCTCTTTCTTTGATGGTAGCTCTACTTTTGTGACAACCTTTGGTGTTTGTTCTACAGGAGCGACTTTCGCGACCTCGATTTTTGGTTTTTCAACTTTAGCAGTTTCTGCTTTCCCGGATTCGGCCTTTGTGGCCAAGCCTTTGACAACAGGCATTGTATTAGGCGTCTCGAACTTTTTCTCTAGAACTAAGTCTGCTTTTGTTAAAACTTCAGGAACTTCCTCGAATGATAAATCTTTCTGCGGAGACTCTAAACTGGCCTCAGTATTTTGCTTAGAAAGCGTGTTTTTAGAGGTCGAACTCCCAATATTCGAAAGCATGTTTCCAATGTCAGCCATTTTTGGGACATGAGGAATTGCCAAAATTACCGCTAAGACTATAGCAAAACCAAAAACACTTTTTATTAGAAGTTCATAGGTGGATCCAACATGATCCCGAGCCTCTGCTAGCTCTTGCAAACTGCCAAAACTAACACTTTGAAGCTTGTCATCTTGAATAAGCGTGATCCAGCTTTTGGATTTTTGGTAAAGAGATGAGCATCTCGAACAAACCTTCTCATGTTCAAAAAAATTTTTCTCTGAATTTAAATCTAAAGGGTCTTTCCACTTTTGATGGCTCAAAACATCAATCAAATAAATATCATTCCTAGCGCAATCTCTACTTTCTCGATTTTCAAGATTGCTAAATTCCAGAATTCGAGCCAAGGCCCTTAATGAAAGGGCTCGAAGTTGAGCCACATGCATGCCAGTAAAGTAGGCAATCTCGCTCCACCCCAACCCTTCAACAAAAATAGCCCGAAGAATAACCTCTCCCTCTTTCCAACTTGCTTCGTCCGAAAAATATTTCTGCCACCTTTTAAATAACCACTTCAACACTTCATTTTCGGACTTAGAAGAATGAGCAAATCGTTTGCGAGCCACCTCTATCAAATCTACCAAGCCTTCATCTTCCCCTCGAAGTTCAGCTGGATTCATCCCCAATAAAGCAAAAAACTTCCGAAAAACCTCTGCGAGATTAACCGTGGGCTTCTCCCTACTAACTGTTTTCAAACTAAAGCACCTCCATGCAGTGCTCGAAGAAGTCAATATTTTTCAACAATCCTTCGTGACTTCCATAACCAAAATTATCAAGTTGGCTTCCATCAAAAAAAGCCAGCGGATCCACAAAGCTATACAGCTGATTGGGGAAAGTCCAAGCCCATGCTTTTGAATCACCCAACTTTAAAAACTCCTGAGCATCAGCGGCGCCCAAATCCGGACAAGTAAATCCCTCCACTAATGCGAAATATTTTTTGGAGGGATCGCTAACCAAATCAAATTTCTGCCAAGGCCCCTGAGGCATATCTTTAAAAGATTGCCACCCACGATAAAGCTTAGGAACCGTTGCTTCACCAGCCCAACCCGCCATCAGTGCCGCAAGTGCTCCACGCCCCGTAGCAACAACCTTTGGACAATCATTTTTTTCGCTCGTTGCCGATAAGACCTTAGTTTTGACTCCCCTAAGGGAAGAGGCAATCAGCCGTGCATACAAATAGTTTTCTGGGTCTACACTCCATGGTCCTCTGGCCAAAATATAATCATTTGGTAAAACTGGTTCTGAAAAATCAAACAATTTTCCAGGAACTATATTCGACATGGACAAGGTAAATCCAAGGCCTTCAAGACGAGCGTTTAACTCTGAGTCTTCAATAAATCCTGGGCCTCGAATAATATGCATCGTGGGCTTCATTTTTTTGCTCCCCTGTAATCATCCAAGGTTAAGCCAAACAATTTTTCACCGCCGGTTTTCCCAACTGGAATGAGCCACTTATTATTAACAAGTGTTTCGAATTTCTTTTCATCCTGAGGTAAAACGCCAACCAAAAAACGCCCAGGCGCGCCACTGAATAATTCCATCGTAGATAAACCCGGCTTCAGCTGAATGCCAATATCACTCCAAATGGCCATATCAAGCAAAGTTTCTGCAAGCCCTCCATGCCCGATAGGACGAATATCGGTGATCATGTTTTTTTGAATAGCCGTATGCAAAAGCTGATATAGTTCCATTTGAGAATTCCAGTTAATTTTTGTTACATGGTTTGAGGCCACACGAACAAATGGAAGCACTCGACTTCCCGCATCCATAAAAATTGGTCTTGGCCCCAGTGAATAAAGAATTTCTCCTCCCATTCTAAAGCCAGGCATCACCGGATAATACTGATCGATCTCAGCCCTTAAATGAGCCAAGGGTTCACATTCATAATGCCTTAACGGGTTTGAACTTTGTTCCAAATGACATGAAACCAATCGCATTCCAGTTTGCGAAACTGCATCTAACATTCCCTCAATCGCCATAGTATAAGCTGCAAAAGTTTTGATGTCTTTTTCCTGTACCTGCGTTAAATGTGGCCGATTGATCGCGAATGAGAGATGAATGGGAGTCTTAGGATCGACGCCCCTAGAGATCAATTCTCTATAGCAATATTCGATAGCCCAAATTGATGCGGCTTTTGGATCGACTGCTGAAATATTTTGTCCCGACTTAAAAGCTTCAACAAACATCCTCGAATCGCCAGCGCTACGCCTTTGTGCCGGGGTTGGAGTGTCCCACGGATGCCTCATCCTAACTTCCCGAGCCTTTGCATGAGAGCGCATTTCCCAGTCCATACCGTTTTGAAGCTTTGATCTTCGTCGAGATTTTAAAATTCTAAGCATGTATTGATCTGGGAAAACAGAAACTTTTTCGAATCCAAATGCTGGGGTTTTCTTGTCGGGCATGTACCACGCCAAATTTAGAGTCTCTTTGGCGCTTCCATCCAATTCTTTATCGGGAATGATTTGATCCCATGTAACGCCTGCAATACCACCGTCTTCCTTAACAACCCTTAATCCGTGTAAGTCTTTGTCTACTTTTTCACCAAGCGATATAATCTCTAGCCCGTACAAATTCATTAGCTCTTGAATTTGCGCTAGATTCCAATTCGACGCGAAGACATGTAAGTCAAATTCTGAAGATCGAAAAAGTTCCCACGCAAACAATGTTCGCAAATCCGTTTCGTTTATTTTCCATCCCTCATGACTTGCAAATAACCTACGTATAGCTCCCAACCACGAAGCTATTCCATTGAGCCTCCAAGGGCGAAACTGAAAAAGTCCGGGGTGTTCAAAAAAAACGACCTCTAGGCGTCGCGAACTCAAATAGTCTAATCGACTTACAGGACGAACGGCATATAGCGTCTGACAGTCTTGAATTGGTCCCAAGCCATTTATGTATTGCCTAAAACCCACTCTCGTCACCTTTACCCGATGTGCAATTCTTTCGTCCCAACAGTTTAAAGCTACGGGTTGGTCCATAAACGAACTGCCAACTTTGAGGGCAGAGTATATTTCTTCTCTCTGTGCCAGTTCTTCAGAATGTTTTGAATAGGCGAGTCTAAAAATTCCCACATTTGAACTTTCGTCAAATCGCTCTGCTTTTGCCGATTCTTCGTCCAGCATCATTCGATCAACCTTTTCAAAAATTGAAGGTGATTTTCGATTTCTAAGTTTTTCTCTAGCTGGACTGACTTCGTGAATTTTATAAGGACGTCTTAAAGAATCTAAATCATTTATTGAACTAGTAACGATTTTTAATCGGGCCATTAACTCGCTAATGCTGAGCTTACCGAGCGATTCCAACAAATCAAGATCCTCGCACCAACTCCAGTCGTCTCCTTGCTTTAAGAATCTAAGTTCTTCAGTATCTTCATCGTACAATCCTGACTTCGATCCCAGCCCTACAAGTTTTGCAAGGGTATCTTCGAGCTCTCCATCATCGTAACTTCCTTTGGTTTCAAAATGATCAACTTCCCAAACGGCTTTGGGCCTTGGAAAACCTTCTCGTTCGAGAATTTCATAAATCAAAGTTTCCAGGGTCGTCGTTAGTCTTCCTATTTTTCGACGTTGGACACAGGCGACATCGCATTTTGGCGTCACACCTAAGCTGCTGCTACCTGGTGGACAGAGCCACTCCACCCAAGTTTCCAGCGATGGGCAAAGTTTTGAGTCAATCCCTGGATCCCATTCAATACCGAGCCCACGAAAGCCATAAAAGGCAATTCCGGGTAGAGTGGTTTCAAGGACGCGCCAAAAACGCAAATCTCCGGGCATCCTCTCGGCGCTCATGTCGTCCAGATTTAAAAATCTCAAATACTGAATCATGGTAGTTTTTTTTACTTTAGCATTGGCAAGTGAAAAACCTAGAGGCAAAATGGGATAACAGATGAGAATCCTTAGAATATTTTTGACTCCCTGCTGCTTACTTATCCTTGCCCAATCCTGCGCCAGCTCAAAGCCCGAGAAGCCCAAATCAACGACTTCAGAAGCATGGGACTACGAGCAAATTCGCAAAGCCCGCGCCATCCAAGAAGTCGAAGATGCCACCCGCCCCCCACAAAAGCCAGAACTCCCGCTGGATTGTGTCATTTTAAGCGAAAGCCAAAAGAAAAATGCTCATTTGTCCGGATGCCGCCCGCTTGATCCACGAGCCGGCTATGGCGAAAACAAATTTTGCTGCGAACGCGACTAAGGCAGAGCAGCGATAGTTCCATTACTTCCATTTGCGCCACCGTTATCGACGTCCCCCAATCCTCCATCATATGTGCATATGTGCAGTTAGTGTTGTCATATATGGAGGCTCCAAATAACTCAGCTAGTTTTTGCTTTTTCATAGCTAAATTGCCCACCAGACAACTAATTTTTTGACATAGCTACCATACGAATGTATGGTGATAAAATAGTGACTCGAATACAAAGCAGACAGCAAAATTTGTTTCATTCAAAACAACTTAGACAGACTTCAATGTCATTTGGTGGCGCTCCGGTTAAAGGTGCCTCGGTATCAAACCCAAAAACTGCACGGCCCGTGTCGTGTAAGCATGCAAATCATGTAGTGCTTAAGTCATATAAAGCAATTGGGTCGCGTTCATTTATCAGCCACGAAAGATGGATTTTAAATAAATCACGGTCA
>JBGSZX010000026.1:0-67426 GCA_041750195.1 Bdellovibrionota bacterium
GCGTTGTCGTTGGTTTTCCATGAGAGACCTAGCCGGGCTCGAAAATCCATTTTTAATGAAAAATACAGAATTACATTTAGGGCAATGAGAAATCGTCATCCCTTGCCCATAGCAAAGTTGGTACCAAGACTGTGGCGTCGCTATGCGACGCCACCTTTTCCCCGCGCACAGTTAAAATAATTGATAGACGATCAATGCGGCAATATAGGCCAACAGTGAATAGGCCACAAAGACTAGGCTAGGAACTTTCCAGGAGCCTAATTCCTTTTTCAGGACGGCCAAGGTTGCCACACATTGCATTGCAAGTGCATAGAACACCAATAAGGCCACTCCACTTCCAAGTGTTAGCCCAGACATTTGAAGCTTCTCTGCCAGACCATGAAAATCATCTCCAGCATCTTGAACGCCCATAAGAGTCCCCAGAGTTCCAACAAAGACCTCTCGTGCTAAAAACGATGTTAAAATGGCAACGCCAAATTTCCAATCGATTCCGAGAGGAGAAAAAACAGGCTCAATCCATTTGCCCATATGTGCCAAATACGATTCGCTCAAGACGCCTTGAACGGGGAAATAACCCAAAAACCAAATCACAACCGTCACCGAAAAAATAACCGGTCCGGCCTTCATCACAAATGCATAGGAACTATCCCACGCCTTTCGTAGTAATGAAAAAATATGAGGCAATCGATACGGCGGAAGCTCCAGAACAAAAGGCGCCTCGCCACCTTGTTTTAAAAGCGTGCGATCAGCCAGCGCAGAAACAAAAAGTGCTGTCATCAAACCCAAAAAATACAAAGCGAAGAAACCGAGCCCCTGAAGGCCTACCATTCCCCACAGATAAGTTTTCGAGGGAATCAATGCCGCTATAAAAAGGCCGTAAACAGGCAACCGCGCCGAACATGAAAGAAGCGGGACAACCATCATCGTTAACATACGACGTCTTGGGGATTCAATATTGCGAGCGGCAAAAATTGCTGGAATCGCACAGGCGTGGCCAGTTAAAAGCGGAACAAAACTTCTACCCGATAAGCCAAAAAAGCTCAGCGGCTTATGACAAATCAAAGCAGCCCTAGCTAAGTAACCGGAGTCTTCGAGTAAGCCGATAATAAAAGTTAAAACAAATATTTGTGGGACAAAAACCAAAAACGACCCAAAGCCTCCAAACAAAGCATCGTTAACAAAATCTGAGACTGGTCCAGTAGGAAAAAGTTTTGTAACAAAGCCTGAAAGCCAAAACAACAAATACTCCACACCATCCATTAGTGGCGTTGCCCAGCTAAAAATAGCCTGGAATAAAAACATCATTGTAAAAATAAAAATGATTGTTCCAAAAGCTTTTGAAAGAACGATTTTATCAATCCGATATTGGGACTTTAAAAGCAAATCGCCTTTGACCCCCACCCGTCTCGCTAAATCTTTTGCTCTAATTTTTAGCGCATTGGTTTCAGATGGTTCATGGCTAACTGGAATAATATTATCTTGAAAAGCAGATTTTGTAATTTTACCTAGATCATTCAATCCCAATTTGGTACGTGCAGATACCTCTATGACTGGACAGCCAAGTTCGCGTTCCAAAAGTTTTAAATCAAACACCAAATTATGCGCTGCCAACTGATCAACCATATTAAGCAGCATCACCAAGGGAACTTTTTCCTCGGCACATCTCTGCTTTAATTGTAAGAATAAAAACAAACTACGCTCGAGGCGCGTGACATCTAGAACACAAACAACAACCTGAGGACGGTCCTCCTTAAGCCGCAAAGACAAACTATTTACTGCTACTTCTTCATCCTTCGATAAGGGCACCAAAGAATAAATTCCGGGGAAGTCAATCACCTCTGCCTCTAGCATCTCACTATAGCCCGACGAAAGCTCGACAGTGACCCCTGGAAAGTTTGCGACTTTTTTACGAAGGCCAGTAAGGCGATTGAATAGAAGAGTTTTCCCGCTGTTTGGATTCCCTACAAGCAAAACGGAAAAATCAGAGCGTGACGTGGTCATGTCTGGGGCAAAAGAAAAATGCGAATAGCGTCTTCTTTGGAGAGTGAATAAACAGTACTGCCAACTTCAAAAATTCTTGGGGCTCCCAGCGGAGTCCGCTGAATGCACTTAACCGGTTCACCCTCACGAAAACCTAATTCTGCAAACCTTTGTCGATGATGTTCGGCAATGCTTGGACAAAATGATTTTAATATAGCGATTTGTTTTTCGGCTAATGCCCACAAATTCAACCCTTGTTCCATAGCTATATTTTACTGGAACCGGGGTGATTTCGCAACGATATTGATAATCATTATCAATATCTTAACATTCGCGGGAGCTCCACTCGCCCTGGAAAACTCTAGGATTTACAAATAAACTATTATTTTCAACATGTTATGCTAAAAACAGAGCCACTAAGCTGTTTTGCTGAGATCCTGGGGATTGCCAAAGCTCTTTAGAATACGAAAGTGTGAGACTAGCGCTGAAAGATAGGTTGGATGCTCATGGTACGGGACGCCGTGCTTAGCAGCCACCTGCTTTACGATCTTAGAAAGTGCTGGGTAGTGGACATGGCTCACATGAGGGAACAAATGATGCTCAACCTGCTGATTCAAGCCTCCAAACAACCAAGCTGCAACCCGAGATTGTGCTGCGAAATTGCAAGTCCCGATGAGCTGAAGACGGTGCCATGAAGATACGGGGCCTTCTTCAGGAATTTTTACGATTTGTGGTCCCTCAACTAAGTGGCCAAGCTGAAAAACCAGGGCCAAACTGAGCCCTTGAAAAAAATGTGCTACCAAAAACCCTGTAATAACCCACATAACGCCATATGGAGTAAAGAACATTGGGAGCACCAAAAAGGTAATCAAATATAAACTTTTAAAAACCAACAACCTTTTAAATTCGCCCGATGGCAAAGACGGTTTTTTGTAATTCATATGAGATTCTTTATTGATGTGATCAAAATCTTTTTTAAAAACCCATACGAGTGACGTAAGAGAATAAAGAAAAGGAGCATAGAAATGTTGGAACCTATGCCATGGTTTAAGACCTTCTTGGCTAGGATAAAAACGCAATAACGATACAGGGGCCAAGTCACCATCTGCACCTTCAATATTCGTGTAATTGTGGTGAATGTGGTTGTGCAACATTTTCCAATTGTGAGTATTGGCACCCATCATTGTAAAAGAATGTCCAATCAAGCTATTCACTGATCTGCTCTCCGAAAAGGCACCATGCAAAGCATCGTGTCCAACATTAAAGCCAATACCTGCCGCAAAAAGACCGAGCAAAGCGCAAACTCCAAGTGCCGCTAAGCCCGAATAATCTACAAAAAATAAACTCAAAAACAATCCTATGTATCCCAGCAAATAAAACCCGGTTTTTACCCACAAAAGCATATTTCCTTTGCTAGAAATTTTGTTGGTTGTGAAGTAAGAAGCCGCAGCTTCAGTAACCTCTACAGAAAACAAATCCTTGGACTTCGGCTCAAAAATAACTCCATTTGCATGCAACGCCTTGGGTTTGACCACTTCCACAACCTCTTCCAACAAAATGCCCTCTTCGTCCACAGCGATATCTACAGAAGAATTTACAGAAGAATTTACAGAAAGAGTTGCAGCTGCCTCCAACGGAGAACCAGCAAAAGGGTCTGTCATGGAGGTGTTTTCACGAGAAGTTAGTTTTGGATCTAGCTCTGTCATACGATTAGTGCCCCTTCGAAATGGGCACTCCCACTTCGACGCCAGAATAGAGCCAAAGCCTCAAATTAGCAACCGAAACTATTGAGATATATGTACTTTCCATCGCATCAGCGCACACCTGTGACCTATTTGACACTCTCATCAAATCTCGACGATTCGGTGCCCAGCTTTTTTTGAGACACCTATTCCAGAAGGAAGCGCCGCCAAAATTTCATTCTCTAGCGCCACAATAATCTCTTGTTTTAAAACGCTACGGCTGCTCACCAAACTAACTTCTCTCACCGGGACAGTTTTCGAAAATCCTTTTAGGTTTTGTGCCTTTTCCTTTTCGCTAAGGCTAAGTGTTGCAAGATACGGGAGCAATGTGCACCCACCACCTCTTCGAATCAAGTTTATCAAAGTCTCAAGACTGCCACTTTCAAAGCTTACATTTTTTAAAACAGAATGATCCTTCTTTAATTCACAGACGCGTAACACCTGATCCCTAAAACAATGCCCCTCCTCTAGCAACCAAATCGGAATCGACTTCAAATCCGATTCATTGACGGTTTTTCGACCGAAGAGCTGATGACTATCTGAAACAAACAAATAAAAATCTTCATAGAACAGCACCTGCTCAGCAATGGATTGAGAGTGTAACGGCGTCACCAAAAGTCCAGCATCTAACTCATCATCCTGCAGAGCCTTAACGATATCCTGCGTTTTGTATTCACTAATCGTTAGTCGCACATCAGGATAGTTTTTAGAAAAGCTTTCGACAAATAGCGGCAATAAATTTGGCGCCAATGTAGGAATGATTCCCAAATGAAAACTACCGGAGGTTTTTCCATCAACACCGTTTAGATCAAAAAACTTTTGATGCTCCCGAACAACTTTTTTTGCCTGCTCGACAAAAAGCAAGCCCTTGTCCGTAAGCAAAATAGGCTTTTTAGATCTATCGAAAATCGCGAAACCTAAGAATTCTTCGACTTTTAATATCTGCGTGCTCAGAGACGGCTGAGAAACAAAGCATTCCGTGGCAGCGCGTCCAAAATGTTTGTGTCGATGAACGGCTAATATGTATTGGAGCTGGGTAATACTTGGGGTCATAATAGCTTTATATTACCATATTTATGGTTTTGATAGTTTTTTTCTATCATGTAATAGGGCAATAATATTGGATATTTAAAATAAATACTGTCATTGTATCCTAAGGTTAATGACGTTCGGATAGGACGCCGAACCCAAAGTTTAACGAAGGCAATAGCCGTAATAACGTTTTTAAAAGGAGATAAAATGCAAACACTAATCAATTCAACTCTACCGGAATTCAAGGCACAAGTTTACCACAAGAATGAATTCCGAGAAGTAACCCACAAGGACCTTAAAGGAAAGTGGTCTATCTTATTTTTCTATCCTGCCGACTTTACCTTTGTCTGCCCTACAGAACTAGGTGATCTAGCTGACAAATACGCTGAGCTAAAAGAAATGGGCGTTGAGGTTTACTCAGTAAGTACCGACACTCATTTTACCCACAAGGCCTGGCACGACACGTCCGAAACAATTAAGAAAATCAATTATCCAATGCTTGCTGACCCAACGGGACACCTTTCAAGAAGTTTTGGAGTCTACATCGAAGATGCTGGCCTCGCGTACCGCGGCACATTCTTGATCAATCCCGAAGGTCAAATAAAGTTAGCGGAAGTCAACGACAATGGCATTGGTAGAAACGCTGACGAATTGCTTCGCAAAGTACAAGCGGCCCAATTCATCGCGGCTCATCCGAATGAAGTTTGCCCCGCAAAATGGAAACCAGGCGCTAAAACATTAAAACCTGGCCTAGACTTGGTTGGAAAAATATAAGTTTTTCATTGTTCGTGGGACCTTGTTTTTAGGCAAGGTCCCGCCCCCCAAAAGAAACGAGGACCAGATGTTAGACAACTCTTTGATCGAGCAACTTAGAACAGTGTTCAACAAACTTGACTCCCCTGTGACGCTAGTAATGGCATCATCGAAACACGAAAAGCAAAACGAGTTAAAGACAATGCTTGAACAAGTCGCTGAATCTTCACGTTTTATTAATTTAATTTTTAGCGATGTCGAATCAGCTCATCCAAAGTTTTGGATTGAGTATAATGGCAAGCCAAACGGAATAAATTTTTCTGGAATTCCTGGAGGACACGAATTTAGCTCGCTGGTCCTTGCCATTTTAAACTCTGATTCCAAGGGAAAACTCCCTGACGGAATGATTTTGAATCGCATTCGCGCCCTAAAAGGCCCTATCACGCTGAAAACTTATATTTCGTTGTCATGTGAAAACTGTCCCGAAGTTGTGCAGTCCCTAAACCTAATGGCTATCTTTAACGAAAACTTTGAACACGAAATGATTGACGGTGAATTTGCTCAGGAGCAAATTGAAAAGCTTAAAATCCAAGGTGTTCCAAGTGTTATAAAAGACAATCAACTAGTCCACTCAGGCAAAGGCAATCTTTTGGAATTGCTTGAAAAACTTGAAGAAGAATTTGGTAAAAATTCCAGCAGAAATCAAAATACTGATTTAGGCGACTACGATGTTGTCGTAGTGGGCGCTGGACCTGCCGGTGTTGCATCCGCCATATACACAGCCCGTAAAGGACTTAAAACTGCCATCATCACCGACAGAATGGGCGGGCAGCTTCAGGACACCAAGGGCATCGAGAACATGATCTCCATTCCCTATATCGAAGGACCCCAGCTCAGTGCCAGCCTTGCCAAGCACATTCACGAATACAAGGTAGATGTTTTGGAACACAGAAGAGTCGAGTCTGTTAAAAATGACACAAGAAAGTTTTTAACCTTAAATAGCGGCGAAACTCTTCATACCAAATCTTTAATCATTGCCACAGGCGCCAAATGGCGAGAACTGGGCATCGACGGTGAAAAAGAATACCTGGGTCGCGGCGTTGCTTATTGTCCACACTGCGATGGACCCTTCTATAAAGGAAAACGCGTTGCTGTCGTAGGTGGTGGAAATTCAGGAGTAGAGGCCGCCATAGACTTAGCCGGTATTGTTGCGCACGTTACTGTCGTGGAATTTATGCCAGAGCTGAAAGCAGACAAAGTTCTTATCGACAAACTAAACTCGCTTCCCAACACTACAATTATTAAAAATGCCAAAACTCAAAAAGTAATCGGCAATGGCGAAAGAGTGACCGCTCTTGAGTATGAAGACCGTTCAAAAGGTGAGAGCATTCAACTGCCACTTGATGGAATATTTGTACAAATTGGTCTTGTGCCCAACAGCCAATTCATCAAAGACATTGTTAAGACGAATCGCTTTGGCGAAATTGAAATTGATGTCAAATGTAGAACTGACCAAAAAGGAATTTATGCCGCAGGCGATGTGACAACGGTTCCCTACAAGCAAATTGTCGTCGCCCTTGGCGAAGGGGCCAAGGCCGGGCTTTCCGCCTTCGAAGATCAAATGATCCATTAGTATTTCACGGAGCTTTTAAAGCGTTTGCGTATCGTAACAGCAATGCAGAATCTAACTTCGAAGACAAAAACTCGAAGGCCTGAGCAAGTTCTGTCTGTTGTGAATCGCAACTTCCAGACACTCGTTCATGTCCATTCGACAAATCGGTCGTCAAGCTTGAATAACACTCATTCAAATCGTTTGTATTGATGTATTTCAGCAAAAGAAGTGATGATGCTAAGTAAAATTTATGAATTTTTTCACGAGAGTTAAGCTCATCTCCCAAGCCAAGAATTTTATTGAAAGATTTTTGAGTTCCAAATAGAGCTTTCATCTTTGAGTTAGAATAGTGTGACGATGTTTTCCAATGTTCTAAATGCACCAAGTATCGATCAAATTTCGAAAGAAGTTGGAGTAACTTCAAAACTTCCGAAAGCTTTGTCTCCGCTAAAGTAGAGTCGTCATTTACTTCTTGAGTTGCAAGCCGGATTGCAACAGCCTTATCCTGATCAAAGGTCCTATGATTGTTTTCGGAAAGAAAAACCAAATGCCTATCAAGAAAATGTTCAAAGTCTAACTGCATAAGTCCAAGAGCTAACAAATGTGTTTTAAAGGGAGCAATGGCACCCGTGTCTTGGATAGTGGCGAGACCCTCAAATTTGCCCATAGGAAAGCGACCAGACTTAAGCCACCACTTTGCATTTGGATTGAACGCAAAAAGATAGTGACCAAATGCTTCGAGGCGAAACATTAAAGAATTAAGACCTTTTGAACTCTCCGAAGAGTAGCCGCTGGCCCATCCATCACCATCCGGCCGACAAGATCGCATAGCCTTAGGCTCTGGGGCCCAGCTATAGGTATTTTTTAGCTCTGGCATATTTAGTAAAGACTTTTCAGTGACAACCACACGCATCTTTTTGCGAACCATCGAGCCAGCAGCATGACATTTGTTAAGAACAGGCTTATCTTGCCCACTAACAATACTTTTTATTGAAGGCACATAGCTCTGCGAATCCGAATCATAGACGGGCAAAGTCGTGACCCCTCCCATGAGGTGAATCAGCTGATCGGTGCTTCTAAAAATGATATTAGAAGCGCACGCACGTTCTCTTGAATTTGAAGAATATAAATTAGCAACAGCGGCCCCAAGTCCACGTTTCATATCGTCAGCAAGCGACTCCCAACTATTATCACGGAAGACAGGTAAAGGCCTTGCATAAACACGAAGATCATCAATGCTAATATTTGTTTGTTTACGAATGCCATTTCTCATCATGACCCAGGCAAAGCTTTCAGTCATATCGCCCGAGGACTTGTGGCCAAATAACCCAGGAAAAACTTTTTCGATTTCGGCCTGAACCACTTCATCACGTTTTTCAAGAGGGTCAATCATTCCTGTCGCAATACCAAGTTTAAAAGCTAATAATTTAAAATGTTCATTAGATTTCTTAAGGGCTTCATCAACCTTTTGTAGAAATTCTTCCCGATTGGGAAGCGCGCCATCCGCACCTTCTAGCAGGGCTATAGAGTGTAAGGTAAATCCTTTCATATCCACCCGGCCCCAAGGAACCACCTCCATAGGAGGATTTTTTACCCCGCCAAACCAGTTCCAAGGCATAAAAAAATCTACAACCGAAATTAAGGCCGTGATAATCGAAAATGGCCCACCTTCATCGGCAGGTGGAACGGGCTTACGTAGCCCAACACCACCCAATAATCTAAAGCGACCGTTACCTGAGGAATAGCTTCTTTCTAATTTCTTTTGCCATTCACAAGCGCTGATTTGTGTGTCAGGGAAATCAACATATTTTTCTAATTTATCTTCGCTTTCATTCCAAAACTCTTCGGGTTCTAGCGTTTTGATATGTTGTCTCGCAACTTCAGGCTCCACGGCAATGGGGCCGCAAGCCGTGATAATCATCGCAAATAACAACAACAAAAGTTTTGAAAGAAATTGTTTATGATTAGAATAATAAGACACTGTCAAACCTCCAATAAGGCGCGTAAATTGTGTTGCGTCCAGCAGTCGGATGAACGTATGCCAAACTCATTTTGACAGGAGCAAAAAAAGAGTTTCTAAGAAAAGCTGAAAACGTACTGATTTCAGCCGACAACTCAATCCCCTGTAAACTGGAATCAGTTCCAATAGTTTCTCGTCCATAATCAAGACCGCGAGTACCCATTATGGAATCAGAAGCCTTTGCAGAATAAAAATATCCTCCAGAAAGACTCAATAGCCCTTTAAAAAACGTTAGCTGAAGACCGCTATCAACGTTGAATTCCGCACCAATCTTCTTTGAAACATTTTCAATTTGATTTGGGTCGTTTAAGTCCGGAAGAACCTGATCCGGATTGAGCGCATAGGCTCGTGTTTGTGATTTTTCAAATCGATATTTTCCACCAACTGAAAAGCTCCAATAAACTTGTTTTGGAAGAATTTGATACTCACTAAGATGCGTGAGCTTGACAGCCCATGTCCCTTCAGCAAGTTCTTTGTCGAGCGGATCATGAAGATCAATCTCGTGATTTGCAGTAGGAAGTATCAATGAGCCACGCAAGCCGAGTCCCCATCGATCGGTTACTAAATAGGTATAGCGATTCTCAATCTCTAAATCACCCCACCCTTGATAGACCTGATCGGCTGGAGCATTGTACCCTCGATCAAGAAAAATAGATTTGGTAAACGTATCCGAGTTTAAGGGATAGTTTGCAAGTTCATTGAGCCCCCGTTGAAGCTCCTCATTTTCACCCACACTCGCAGCAATGGCTGCCGCATTGTTTGTGACTTCGGCCCTAAATCTGAAACCCATCTCCCTTCTAACCCAGGGCAAAACAAAACCCACAGCATATCGATCTGTGATTCCCCATAAAAATCCCGTTACCTTACGACTTTCAAAAACAGAAACATCTGCGTATAAATTTGCAGCCAGCAAATTATCGGCGAATACTGGGTCGAGTCCTCCCAGAAAGTTTTGAAGCCTCAACAAGTCAGGTTCACGTTTAGCCATATCAGCCAAGGATACCGATCGGTTCAATGGACGTGAAAGCAATTCAAGACGACCATCCGCATTTAACCTAGAATCAATGCCAGCTCCGTAACCATAGACATAGGCCAGCGCTCGCACGCCTTGAGGCATTGGCTCGGGTGAAGAATAGGCTCCGACGAAAGGTGTAGAAAGAATTGCCAAAAGAATTGTCGGCAAGAGCACAACATTTTTAACAACAGCAAGTAAATTTGGCATGCCTCTATTTAACTGATTTGATCGCCTGAAACTAGGACTAATCACCAATATCATTGGGTAAAATACAAGCAAAGCAATATCTGTCACTTTCGAATCGCGTCTTAGCAAAAGTTTAATACTATACGGCAGCCGACCCTGCTATTCTGTTTAAAGCGGTATGTAGCGACTAGTTGGAGCATCTGTCTCCCCCCTAACCCTAACAATTTGGAGCTTTTATGTTAGCTAGACTAGGATATCTTTCTAGTGCGGCGGTCCTTTCTTTGATGATTGGTGCCTGTGAAAATCAACAGTTATCTGGCGAGGCATCACCTGTTAAATATTCAGATCCCTCAATGTATTTAAGTGATGCAGAAATTATTGAAAATTATTCGAATGTTAGCTGCGAGTCACTACGAGGCTTGATCGACTATTTAGACCAAATCGGAAGTACCGACTATTTTAGAGGCTTGTCAGGGGTTATCAGATATCAACCTCAAAGCGACAGAGCAGAAAATGGTGCCTGGCTTAACCTTGATCAATTTGCTTCCGAGGAAGCGATCGAAGTTCCAAGCAAGCTGTATCTCACTAAACTCGATGTCCCAACAAGAGCCTTTACCTTAGGATTTCCCAAACTCAATGGCGAAATGATTCAGAATGAAGAAGGCGAAAATTTGCTTGAATACTTCTCGATTAATTTTCGATCAGGTCTTCAGCTTGGCTTAGCCGACGAAGACGGTTGGTACGAGTTTGCGCTTTTGTCGGACGATGGAGCTAGAATGACTCTGGAAGAGACTGGCGAAAACTATATAGACAATCCAGACCACCATCCGACAAGAATGCTTTGTGGGCAGAGAGCCATTTATCTTAAAAAGGGAGAAGCCCTTCCTATAAACATCAATTACTTTCAGGGGCCCAAACATCACATTGCACTTATGCTACTTTGGCGAAAGGCAGTTAATATGGAAGATGCCGGACATGATATCGCCTGTGGCGAGCAAGGTAACAGCAAGTTTTTTGATTCCACACAAAATCCACCCGTGCCTCAAGCTGAATTCCTAGGTTTAGTAGAACGTGGTTGGGAAGTCGTTCCAGCTCACGTTTACAGAATTCCTGAGGACGAATACATGAACCCCTGTGAGAGTGATCACGTTCAAGAAGTGATTCAAGAGAACCTCAATGGTGTAGGCGAATAAGCGCCTACATCAATTTTTTGAGAAGATTGAAACTCTGATTGGTACCTCGAACCTGAACCGTAACATCGTTTCGGTCAGCACTGAATTTAAGATTGTAGTTGCTGTTTTTAGAAATTGCAGGCAAGGCTCCAGGCAGCTTGATTGAAATTTTTGGAGATTTAGGCGGATTGATGTAGTCCTCATCGCAATTCATGCTTAGTGATTCTTTTTCAAATGAAAGATTACTAAAATTTACACAATCAATATCTTCTTTTACCGAGGTCCATTTTTTTGATTTTAAATCATATAGGTCGATTCGTGGTTTATCTGCACCAGCTTTATGAATTTGACTTAGCACATAAATCTTTGAGCTAGTTTGCTGTTCAACTCTTTTAACCGGAAAAATCTCGAGCAATGTTCGATTTTGAAGATTTTCAGGCAAGTCTATTTTTTTACTTATACCGGTCTTCAAATCGTAGAGATATAAAAATGATTGATTTTGATCGGATGTAAAATAATCAAGTCGGCCCACAAAGACCGTACTTTGATCCTGCTCGTCAGAGCTCAGACTAAACGTGGACAAACTTGTTTGTGCTTTTTTTAATTTAGCTGTTGATACAGACTGAGACTGGGCGGAAGCGCACGAAATACAGAATATCGAAAACAATATGGCATTGGCAATCTTCATCACACTCAATTTCTCCTACTTACCTATCTCATGTGATGAGTCATGAGACTCATCAATTCGATTAATATTTGTTCGACCATTGCTATTCTCGATCTTATACAATATTCGAGGCTCTACCAAAACGGACTGAGATGGCTCCTTGGGCGCATCTTTATGTGTCGCAATCCAAGCTTCTTCGCTAAATTTTTCGACTTCGTTCAACCCCTTAAATTCAACACCCACAGACTTCATATAACTTAGTATTTCTGGCAATGCAGCTGCCGTAGTGTCTTTAATATCATGGAAGAGAACGACTATGGGAACCTTGCGATCATTCGTTCTTTTCTTACATTCCTTCTGCAATTGCTCTTTTATTCTAGCTATCAGAGCCTGCTTTCTTTTATCTAATGGGGCTCCTTTTAAATGCTGGTAAGGCCTGATTCCCCTATCAATGGCCCAGTCATCCGAATCCAAGTCCCAAAACATATTAAAATCGTAGCCCGCACCATGTAGAGCTCTCAACACATTTCCACTGTATTCACCTTTCTTCCCGTAAGCACCGTAAGGGGCCCTAAAAGCCATAAAAGACTTTTGAGCGAGCAAGGCTTTTTTATAATGCGGCTCTGAAAGCCAGTAACTTATCTCATTTTTAATCTCTGCATCCTTAAGAGTCGTCAATGCGGCTCCGTGACGTTTGGTATGATTTCCAATAAGCCATCTTGGATTTTCTGCAATCATATCAAGAATTTTATCACCGCGTAATCCTCCTAGATGAAGATCATCAACTCGACTATTTGCTGAGGGCCTCGCATTGCCGGTAACAAAAAAGGTAGCTGGAAGACTCTGACCATCGGTACCGGCGGAAGTTAATGCCTTCATCACATCAGGCGTGTTGGTGTTATGAGGACCGTCATCGAAGGTCAATACAACCGACATACCTTTACAGGCATCGTCTTCAACCGACGCAACAGCGCTAGTTGAAAATTTTGCAAAAATACAAATTATAAAGCACACCGTAAAAACGATACTGACTCGGGTCTTAACAGCGATCGAAAATCTCATTAAAGACAATTCTACGCCGAATTGATTCTAGATTCAGCTCTAAAACGAATAAGAATTTCTTAGAAGCGCCAATTTTTTTGGAATTGATAGCTCTCAAACAAAACACGACGACTGATCACAGCGTCATAATCGTAGTAACCAAAGGATCTAAAATTAATTGTGTTCTCTAATGTCAAATTCGAAACGCTTTGGTCTAGCGAATAAGACGAAGGCAAAGAAAAGGCATCTTCAGAAGGCCCCATAGCATAGTGATTTTCACTCATTCTTCTTGCAGATTCTGCTGCATGACAACTGACGCAATCAACCGTTTTGGGAGAATTCAAAAGAGGATTTTCAATGCGATCTATGATTCTTCTAGTGGCCGCTGCCTTGGAGGTCTCAAAGACATCTGCTCCATCATGAAACATACCACCAAGATCGTCTCCACCAATTGGGCCAGGAAACACATTGGCTCGCAACCTACCAGCCCCGCGTACGATTCTTTGGTTGGAGCTACTTACTTGATTATTATCGTCTCTAAATTTTTCGCCGGTATTGACGAGCTCAAGTTCGGGCCCCAATTTCCTCAATCCAGAACTCTCGTCGATATGGAATCCACCAAAGTGCCACATCACTCGCCCTCGGCGCTCAGTCATAAACGTGGCCTTATACATGGGCCAATGGGCTAATCGGCACAAAACTCCAGCGAGCTTCGTCTTCACTTGTGCTGCTTGCTCAAACGAAGGATGAACACCCAGCGTTGTCTGCGGCAAGTTATCAAAGCGCCTTTGTAAGCGAGACAATTCATTTGGAATGGACTGTGTATCAGGAGCTTTTAAAAAGAGATGCAAGGCCGCATCTTCAGCAAAAATGTGGCGATTAATATATCGATCCGAATTCTCTCTGAGTGGTTGAAAAATCAATCGCGCTTCGTTTTCATCCAAATCCCAACGCAAGCCCACAAGTCTTAAAGACTCATATTCATCACGATGAGTTTGAGGAGTTAGCTGCAATCTTGGAATGTTTTGATAAACATCAAAACCCAAAATTTCTTGATCACAATTCTTAAGCTCGAGACCGGGCAAATCATCCATTTGACTTTCGGGCAAAGGGAATAGCATCGAGAGGTGATACATAGCCGGCGGCTTCGCATAAACATCTGAAGCAAACGTGCACAATCCCAAAACAAGCAATGTAATATTGAGAATGATTCTCATTATCGAAAGCTCTTAAGAGAATTTTACTAACTCGTCAAGACCAGCAAGAAATTCGCCTTGTCGCGCTGTCGCGTCGTAGTCTACATATCCATGGAAATGCTAAGGCCGCCGCCGAAATAATGATAAGGCGGCGAGACAGCTGAGCTTTCGCCAGCAAAATCCCCCTCGCCCGAGCCCAAGGCCCAATCGAGAATGTAAGCCAGATGCACTCCAATTTTTAAACCACGGCTAACAGGAAAAATATATCGCGGACACAAACGAATGCTCATTGATGATTCGGAACCAGATCCATTAAAAGTCAGCCCACCAGAGTCGGGAACAAGAGCTCCATTAGAATCTTCGGTACGAATCGATGAGCGATCCAAGGCGTAGCCCAATCCGAAATCAAAACGAAATGATTCTAATCGGTAGCGGTAAAGAGCTTCAATCGACAATCGATGACTCGAGCGATGCGTGGAATAGCCAGAAGCAGATGCCCCTTTGGAAAAGCGGTGCCAACTTATAGCGGGTCCCAAAGCTCCATTGCTACTTAACCTATTGAGCGCAAACAACTGAAAGCCATAACCACTCGCCTTTTCTCTTGTGATTTGATTGAGATATTCAGGGGCAAAACTAAATTCCCAAGTTTTGGAAGTATCGCCCGAACCAGGATCGGCCGTAAGAGTATTTCCCACAGCTTCGTTTTCACTAGCAGGGTCTCGCCCATCTTGTGCTTCACTCCATTTAGAATTTGCGGGCTGTGTTCGCCTATTTGCCTGAGTGGTGTAAGTCACAAGTAGCCAGCCCATTCTATCCGTCGGAGTTTTGACTCTTACCCAATCTTTGTTACTCGAATACTCCACCACACTAAGAGGTAAACCTGTTTTTAAAAGAGCTGTCGCGACTCCAAATCTATTAGGCTCTGACCAAAGCTTGGTATCTTGAGAAACAAATATTTTTGAATTTACTGGGACAGGTCTCGATGCCAGCACCTGAGCTGACCCAAAAAACAAAAACATAAGTATCAAAAAATATATTCTCTTCACCTCATCAGTATGAATCAAAAAAACAAAAGCAAACAGACGAAATATTTGACGTTGCCACTGAGCGAGCAAATTTTTCGGCTGCCAATGTGTCAGATGCACTGCAACATCATCTTCAAATTTGCCATCTAATTCTGACACGAATCCCCCTATCTGCTCCCTAAGACTCTACAATATATAGATAGGGGGCTGGCATTGATTTTGCTCAATCTCTTAACAGGGTCATCAAATGAAGAAAAAATTTAATAAAGATCAGATGAAGGAATGGGTGACAAAAACTCGTTCACAAATTCTGCTGCGTTCACAAATTTTGGGTCCCAAGATTCGTGGACAATTTGAAAAGGTTCCCCCCGTTCATGTTTTCGTTCGGAAGCTTTATAAATTTCGTATTTTGGCGTGGGCCGCTGGAGGCCTGCTCGTTGCCCAACTAAGCATGATCTGGTTAGGCTCATTTCTGACTCCCAAAGAGCCTCCAAAGTCTGGAAGATCTCGAAGAGTCGTCATGCTTGAATCCAGACTTAATTCAAAGTCATCATACGGCACCACACTTAGCAAAAACATTTTCTGTCCAGGATGCCCCATTCCAGAACTTGAAATTAAAAAGATCGAAAAACCAAAAGACTGCAATCAAGCCACTCCAGCAAGAAGCGGGCTTAAACTTATTGGCACCATTGTTCTCAGCGATCCTCAATATTCAGTTGCAACATTATCGGGATCGGGTTCCGAAAACATCGCCGTCCAGCAAGGCGACGAAGTTCAAGGAACGGGTTCCGTCTTTGAGATCAGACGCAACCGAGTCTGTTTGCTTACGGCAGAAGATGACCTTGTTTTTGTTGACCTGCCGGAAGAAGAAATCAAGTTTGGCAAACCCATGGATAACGGCAGTGGTTATAGCGCTGCGGCTCCCCCGAAAAGTAAAGTTGCAGGTATCGAAAGTGTGAGCGAAACAGAGTTTCACATTTCCAGAAATACTCTCCTCCAAAAACTTGGCGATCCTAATTTGCTTTTTCAAGCACATGCAGTTCCCCATAGAGGGAAAGATGGGTCGATCGAAGGATTTAAAATATTAAGCCTCCAACCGGGCTCAGTTTATGAAAGTCTTGGAGTGAAAGTCGGCGACGTGGTTCGTTCTCTAGACGGAGAAGCCCTCAACAATATCGCCAAGGTTCAAGAATTTTACAACAACATTAGAACAACGTCTGACGTCACCATTGGTGTGACACGTAACGGTCAGGCCGTAGATTTACAGTATTCAATTAAGTAGGCAGGCAACGGAGAATGACTATGAGAAATAAAAATAAAAAATTTAACTTAATCGGACTGGGTGTTCTGAGCGTTTTTGCCTTATTGTTGCTCATTCAACCTACTCGACTTTTTGCACAAAATTCGAGGCCCACACCGGGAGCCAATTTGGGATCCGAAGAACGCCCCTCTTCTTTTGATGCGGCCTCCCTTGGCGATTATGTTGAACTTGATGAGTCTATTAAAAATGAATTGTACGGTACCATCGATTTTCCGAATGCCGAGCTTAAGGACATCATCAAAGCCATCTCAAAACTAGCCAAAAAGAACTTTATTCTAGACAGAAAAATCGAGAATCGTCGAATCACAATTTTATCGCCCGAACCGGTCACAAAACAAGAAGCCTATAACGCTTTTCTTTCGGCCCTCTACATGAACGATTTAACAGTAGTTGCTGAGGGTAAATTTTTAAAAGTCATCGACACCAAAGCGGCCCTTCAATCCAACGTCCGCGTTTTCATGGGCGATTATGCCCCTAATACGGCAGAAGTGATTACAGTTTTATATCCACTAAAAAACTTAAACGCTGATGACATTCAAAGATATCTCACCGACCTCGTTCCAAGAACGGGAAGAATTGCCGCCTACCCCAACACCAACACCTTGGTGATGACGGACACAGGCTTTAACCTTAGACGAATCATTGAAATTGTAAAAACCATTGACGTCCCAGGCCACGAAGACCAGTTAGAAAATATCCCAATTCGATACGCCAGTGCAAAAGATGTCGCCAAACTCATTGACGAAATTTTAGAAGCACAAAATGGTGGTTCATCAAGACGATCCAGCGCACGAACTAGCACTCAACGAAAAACTCGCGGCGGTGGCGTGATTACAAAAATTGTTCCGGACGAACGCACCAACTCTTTGGTTGTGTTGGCAAACGGCCGAGGTATTAAAGAACTTCAAAGCTTGGTCGACGCCCTCGACACTCCAAATGCAGCAGGCGGCGGCAACATTCATCTCTACTACTGCAAAAATGCCGTGGCCGAAGAACTTGCCTCAACCATAAGCTCGTTAATTTCTAACACCTCTAACAATCAAAAAAACGGAGCTAACACGAATGCGCCCAGAGCCGGAATATTACCAAGAGGAAATAGCCGAGACGACAACGATAGCGGAGTTTCTGGAACTGGAATAAGTTTTGATGGAAGCCTTCGAGTCACTGCAGACAAAGCAACCAATGCCCTTGTTGTTGTAGGATCATCGTCAGACTTTTCGGCGCTCAAGAAAATTTTAGAAAAATTAGATATTCGGCGCAAACAAGTTTATGTAGAAGCAAAATTTATTGAAATGCGAATTTCGAATACCAAAAGTTTAGAACTAGCGGTGAACATCGCTAACCCGGGAATGCCTCAAATAGGTGGCTTCATTCCTTCAACGAGAACAATCGACGTTTCAAAATTGGCAACAACTCCGGCCGGTGTTACCGGTCTACTCGCCGGCTTTCAATCGGGCGGCTCTTTTCAATTAGGTGGAATTACGATCCGAACAGTAACGGGACTCATTCGAGCCCTGGTTGATCACGGACAAGCTCATATTTTACATGAACCGCAAATACTAACATCAGACAACGAAGAGGCCGAAATTAAAGTAACAGATAAAATTTCAACTTTAACATCAAGCCAAACCGGATCAGGAACTGGTGCGGTCACAGCTCAAACGGTGGAAAGAAATAATGTCGTTATAAGTCTCAAGATAACTCCGCAGCTTAGCGAAGATTCTGATCTTATAAAATTAAAAGTCGAACAAACTCTAGATAACTTTTCAGATTCCGGGTCAAGGGCCCCCAACCAAATTGATACCACTAGTAGAACAGCCAAAACTTCAGTCGTTCTCAGAAATGGTAGCACGGTGGCCATTGGTGGTTTGCAAAAAACAGATGCCTCGGACACACGTTCTAGGATTCCGATTCTCGGAGATTTACCCATCATAGGGAAATTATTTGGAGGTACAGTCGCCCAAGAATCAAGATCAGCACTTATGATTCTACTTACGGGAAAAATTGTTGACTCGAACGAAGACCTTTTAGCGATCACTCAGGAACGTTTTAATGAAAGACTCGACCTAGGGAAAACGGCCACAGATCCGCAGGACCGTTACAAAAAATATATTGAAAGTTTAAAAGACAAAGGTGCTAAAGAGCTGAAAGAGCGCAAGCCTCACCAAAAGGCTGGAACAACCTGGAACCCGTCAGCCAAAATCAACAGTGAAACAGAAACACTCGAGCAAATGGCCGAAGAAGAAGATGACAAAAAAAATAAAGACAATGCGTATTTGAGCACAGACGCCCTAAGCAGTGGAAATACCAATGGAACTCCAGAAAGTTTTGAGGTGGCACCTCCTTCCTATGAAGCCTTTGAATCCGATTTAGGAGGCGGCTCTGTGGACCAAGGCTTTGAGGCTCCGCCACCTGCTCTAGAATCAGGAGAAGGGGACGGCTCTCTATAATGCCATTTCAATCTTTAGAAGATCGCCTCGGCGAAATTCTTTTACAAAAAACCTCTTTAAAAGAAGAAAATCTTCTAGAGGCCATTCGCATTCATCAAGAAACCAAGGAACGACTTGGCGATATTTTGATTGAAAAAAAATGGGTCAAACCCGAAGACGTAGCGCAAGCGGTCTCCTTGCAAATGGGCATTCCTTTTGTAGCAGATCTTAAACCGGAAGAAATTGACCCGGCCATGGTGGCTGGACTTAGCATTCACTATTGCAGGGAGCAGCGCGCACTTCCACTATCCATGACTGAACATCGCGTTCGCGTTGCTATTGTTGACCCCCTAGATTACGAGACGCTAGATTCCTTAAGACTGCATTTTGGGAAAAGCATTGATCCTGTGCTTTCGACGCCTCAACATCTTGAAGACGCCGTTAACAAAGTCTTTGAGAGAAACGAAAATCTCATCAAAGGTTTGGACGAAGAAGATGAAGATCTTGATCTGTCTTTGTCCGAAACCATCGACTTACTAGAGGCTTCTGACGATGACGCTCCCGTCATTCGTTTTGTGAACAGCTTAATGTTCCGAGCTGTCAAAGAAAAAGCTTCCGATATTCACATCGAACCTTTCGAAAAAAATGTGGTTGTAAGATTCAGAGTCGACGGCATGCTCTATGACCAAGCCACCGCTCCCAAAAGATTGCACGCCGCCATTTCCTCTCGTATCAAAGTTATGGCAGAGCTTAACATCGCAGAAAAAAGAATTCCTCAAGATGGAAGAGTCAAAGTTAGGCTTGCCAATAGAGAAATCGATATTCGTCTTAACGTTGTCCCCACCGTACACGGAGAGCGACTTGTTATGCGTCTTTTAGACAAAGCAAGTGTGGTCCTCGATTTGGAGTCACTTGGATTCCAGGGGAAAATGCGCAAAGACATTGCCGATCTTACAAATAGAAAATATGGAATCTTTTTGGTAACAGGACCCACGGGTTCTGATCAACGACCTTATCTGCTGCCCTAAAAGCCATTCTATCGCCAGACAAAAACGTCATCACGGTCGAAGATCCTGTGGAATATAACTTGCCAGGAGTTGGCCAAATTGCCGTGAACCCCAAAGTTGGCTTGACCTTCGCAAGTGGACTTCGCGCCATTCTTCGTCAGGATCCCGATGTGGTGATGGTCGGGGAGATTCGTGACGTTGAAACAGCAGAAATTGCCATCAACGCCTCTCAAACAGGTCACTTAGTATTATCAACTCTTCACACCAACGATGCGCCAGGCGCTATCACCCGTTTGATTGATATGGGCATTGAACCGTTTCTTGTTTCATCATCTGTTGTAGGCGTTCTTGCACAACGATTGTTACGGGTTGTCTGCGACGAGTGTTCAACCGAATACGAACCAACCGATGAAATGCTTGCGAGTGCGGGAATAGATAGAGAAGAATTGATGCAACTTGGTGGAGTTGATCATATCGTTTTCAAAAAAGCGCATGGCTGTGCTCACTGCCGACAAACCGGATACTCCGGCCGAACATCCATTGCTGAATTGATGGTCGTCACCGAAAAGGTTCAAAATTTGATTTTGGATGGTGCCGATGCTGCAAAAATAAGAAAAGCCGCCACAACAGAAGGTTTGAAAACTCTCCGTCATTCGGCTTTTGAAAAACTGGCAACGGGTCAAACAACCCTTGAAGAAATCATAAGGACCACGCAACTGGAAAATTAAACTATGCCGCAATACGAAGTCACAGGTACAAACGTTCAGGGTCGCACCATCAAAGTTCTGGTGGACGCCGATTCTGTGCGCGGTGCAAGAGTTAAAGCCAAACAGCAGGGCCTTATCCCTCTTAGTGTGGTTTCCGGTAACGGTGGCTCTGCGGGCATTGCCAAACCAGTGAAAAATAGCGACGGTGAAATTATAGTTAAAAAGAGTTTTCTCGGTGGAATCAAAGGTAGAGAAATTGCTGAAATGACAAGGCAGCTAGCTGTTTTGTTAAAGGCGCATGTTCCCGTCGTTGAAAGTTTTAATGCCCTAGTAGAACAAATCGAAAAACGCCGCATGAAAAAAGTTTTGATGGCGATTCGGCAATATGTAAAAGAAGGTAAAGGGCTCGCAGAAGGCTTCGCACTTTTCCCAAATCACTTCAATCGAATCTATGTCAACATGGTCCGTGCCGGTGAATCGTCTGGTCGACTTGATGTGGTCCTCATGCGACTTGCAGATTTTTACGAAAGCCAAGAAAAACAAAAAGGAAAAGTTATTGGAGCCCTTTCCTATCCTGCCTTTATTATGCTCGCAGGGGCGGGAGCCCTAGCACTTATTTTTATAAAAGTCATTCCAACTATCAAAAGCATCTTTACCGACCAAAACCAAACACTGCCCTGGTCCACCCAACTTCTAATAGACACCTCAGAGTTTTTAAATTCTTACATTACAATTTTAGCACCCGCTCTATTGGGTATCCTTCTGTTATTAGAACGATACATCGCAACAGAAAAAGGCCGAGCAAAAAAAGATGAGCTTTTACTCAAAATACCCGTGGCAAAAGGCTTATTCAAATCACTTGCTATTGCTCGATTTGCACGAACACTTGCGACATTATTAGCCAGTGGCGTGCCCATGCTCGAAGCTTTAGAAATTTCAAAGAATGTTGTGAACCAATACGTCTTTGAAAAAGCCATTGAAAGTGCTAGAATCCAGGTTCAAGAAGGTCGCTCCCTTGGCCAGGCACTTTATCAAACCAAAGTTTTTCCGCCCATCATCATTCACATGATCGGAGTCGGCGAAAAAACTGGAGAACTCGAGCCCATGCTCATTAACGTTGCAGAATCTTATGAGCTTCAAATTGATACAGCAATCAATGCGGTCACGGGTTTGCTATCGCCCCTCATGGTGGCCGTGATGGTAATTTTTGTAGGCTTTATTATGATGGCCGTCCTTGGACCCATCATGGAAATGAATTCGTTTGCAATGTAAAAAAAAGTTTAGCTAAGTAAAATAGTTTGGAGGAAAATATGAGAACACTAATTAAAAACATCAATCAAAAATCCAGAGGTGGCTTTACCTTAATTGAGATCCTACTGGTATTGACATTACTTGGAATTGTCGCATCATTCTTTGGTGGAAAAATCTTTTCGACTTTTGGAAGAGGCCAAACTCAATCAGCCAGAATCCTAGTGAAAAAACTCGAAGGAGATTTAGACAGATTCCGTTTGGATTGCAATTTTTACCCGTACACCGACCAAGGACTTGCCGCCTTAAAATCAGCTCCTTCGGCTGGTCGCCAGTGCCCTAACTATGACCCCAATGGCTATGTAAAATCGGTTCCCAAAGATCCTTGGGGACATGAGTTTGAATATAGCTGCGACGATGGGCAAAATTATGAGATAAAGTCTTTAGGTGCTGATGGCATCGAAGGTGGCGAGGGTAACAATGCCGACATCGCATCGTCGGACGAGTCGTAAATCGGGCTTTACATTAATCGAGATCTTACTGGTCGTCGTGCTCCTCGGCATCATGGCGAGCACGTTGATCCCTAACGTTAGCAGCGTCTTTCGTGTAGGACTCAAATCTAGTGTGAGAAGATATTCGGCTCTTGTAAAATTCGCTTACGACAACGCCATTCTAACTGGGAGGATTCATAGAATCGTGCTGGATTTGGATAAACAAAACTGGAGTGTTGAAGCCGCAAAACCCGGCCAACTTCCAGTTGATAAAGAGCGCCTGGGGTTGCTCCCTGAGAGTCTACGTGAAGAAGATAGAGTTACCGAAGACCCCGCTTTCGAAAAAGTCGGCAATCGCTTGGTTGAAAAAATTCCATCCGGCGTAAGAATTCTTGAAGTTTCGAGCTGGCGCATTGGCGAGGGCAAAGTGGTCGACAAGGGCGTGATTTCAATTTACGCCTACCCCAGTGGTCTTATCGATGAATCAACCGTTGTTATTGTCGAAGAAGGCAAAGAAAAACTACAACACTTTTTGGTCACCACCAAAAGCTTAACGGGAAGAGTTACTGTCAAAACGGAGAACATCCCGCGATGAACGATTCAGCAAAAAACAACAAATCTGGATTTACACTATTAGAGGTCCTCGCAGCTACAACGATTTTTGTCATGGCGATTTTTGCCATTGTCGAAAGTCAACGATCAAGCCAAAGAAACGTGGCACAGAGTGAACGCATGTTTCATGCAACGCTTCTGGCCCAGAAAAAAATGTCGGAAATAGAACTCAAGTATCAGGCCCTTGTAAATACTGACGGGGTCGAAAAATCTTTTGCTACCGAAGAGGGAAGCTTCGAAGCCCCTTGGGCTGACTTCAAATGGAAAATGATTTTCAAGGAAAGTTCGGTCGTACTCTCTCCCGAGGTTATGGAAAAATATATGGTCAGCATGGGAATTGAAGAGGACGATGCAAAAACGCAAATAGAAGCGCAAGCTCTTGTTTTGACGAATGTTAACAAAATGATCAAAGAAAACTATGGAGAATTGATGGTTGAAGTGAGCTGGGACTTTTTAGGGAGCCCCTATTCAATCCCATTAGTGACACATCTGATTCCACAAACACCTAAAATTTCCCTCACCACGGTCATAGATCGGTAAACAAGAGTAGAAGGAGTGAAGAGACTTTGAATCTAAAAAACAAAAATTCTGGCTTCACCCTTATTGAGCTCCTCATGGTGAGTCTTTTGCTATTTATGTTGGCCTATGCAACCTTCATGTCGATGCGAACAACGATGGCTGTAAAGCGAGGCGTGGACGCCCGTACCGAAATACTTCAAAGCGGCCGCTCTGTGATGGAACTCATGGCCCGAGACCTGCGCGCCACATTCTTTGTTGATGCCAACGATTTGGGCTGGCATCCCAAACAACCTAAAACTTTGGAAGAGATTCAAGCAGTCAAAGGTGAAAGTGCAACCATTCCACAAGAAGGTGATGCTGACTATGTGCCACCTCCACCACCAAAGCCCGTTCCGGTTACAATATTTCAGGCTACTGCCAACGAGCTTCTTTTCTCGACTAGAACGCATCAACGCATGAATGCCGATATTCCAGAGAACAACGAGCACTTTGTGAGATATAGAGTCGAGGGGAAACAGTTTATTCGCGAAGAATCTCATCGAGCTATTAACAAAGATGACATCACTGATGAGAAGCAATTTAAATCATACATACTTTTAGAGAACTTAACTTCAATTGAGTTTGCCTTTTGGAACAAACAAGCTCAGCGCTGGGATGATAGCTGGGATACCAATTCATCAGAAAATTTAGACACCCTTCCCGACTCTGTTCAAATAAAATTAAAATATACGCCTGAACGCTTAGAAGAAGGCGAAAATGCTACCAAAGAAGTCGAATACGAAACCGCTATTCGCATCACTCAACGCACATTCAAAGACAAGGCGATTAAATTTCCATGAAAAATAATCATCGCCAACAAAAAAACTCCAAATCTGGCATCGCACTTATTGTTGTTCTAGTCGCGCTTTCTTTTATGACAGTTGTGATCATGGAAATTAGCTCGGTAAGTCGTGTAGACATTCGAATTGCCGCCAATGCAAGGAATAGACTGCAGGCACAATATCTGGCGGTCTCGGCAGCCAGACTACAGCTTTTAAGATTGTACATGTACAAAGAAGTCAAAAACATTGCCGCAGATAACAAGAATCTTCCCATTCCGAAACAAATGATTGATCAAATTTGGACAACTCCGCTACCAACCTTTCCACTCACATTTAGCGCGGAGGAACTCACAAGCGCTAGCAATGAAAACAAAAATGAAGAAAGCAAAGCGGCTTCTGATGAAACAAAGAGTACGACCAACATCGTATGGCCTGGAACTTTTGTTGGAAAAATATCTAGCGAAGGTTCAAAGATCCCAATCAATCTTTTGGATGGAAACATTCACAAAGGTAGCAGCGAAGATGTTGCCAAAGAGGTTAAAAGACAACTTGAAGAACTCATCAAAGGTATGTTGCAACAGGAAGAATTTGATGAGCAATATAGAGGGCTCGACCCGAATGATCTCATAGAACCGCTTATAGATTGGATTGACG
The DNA here is from genome assembly GCA_041750195.1 of Bdellovibrionota bacterium. Taxonomy (GTDB): domain Bacteria; phylum Bdellovibrionota; class UBA2428; order UBA2428; family UBA2428; genus JBGSZX01. The sequence continues at coordinate 25,251 of JBGSZX010000026.1, forward strand.
AAAATCAAGAGCGAATTTCGGGCGGAGACGAAGACCGAGAGTACGAAAAGCTTGATCCCCCTTATAGATCTCGAAATGATCGCATTCCGAATCTTTCAGAACTTCACATGATTCAGGGCTGGACCGATGATTTGATTCGGCGCATAGGACCGGATTTGAGTATTTTGAACATCGGAATCGAGGTCAACCCCAACTATGTGTCTCTTAATAGGCTCAAGACCTGGGGCCCCGACTTAACCCCAGAGGAACTTCTGCTTATTCAAACGCGCCGCCTGATCAACCCCTTCGATAATTTAGACGCCTTAGAGGCCTTCGTACAAAGCGATCCGGACATTCGTGGAGGTGACACCTTCAAGGTCCCAGAAGAGCTTAAAAAGAAATCAACGGATACGGAAACTGTCTTTGTCATAGAAGTCACAGGCGTTGTTGGAGATATTCAAAGAAACATGAAAATTGGTGCCATTATTTTGCGCGAAGAGGGCAAGATTATTAAGAAAGCTGGCGAGCCAGATGAAACAAAACCGGGTAAACTGGTCGAGCCGCAAGTGGTTTTTGTTGAGGAGTTTTTATGACACGATCTCTAGGAATAGATTTTGGAAATCATTCGCTAAAAATTGCCGAAATCGAGCACTCTGGCAAACAAAACCAAATCATTGGACTTTATGAAGTCACCCCTCGTGATGACCAAACTAAGGCAGATGCACTAAGGCAATTTTTTGCTAACAACAGTATCAAAGCCGATCGCATTTCGATTGGCCTCAATAGCGCTGATATTTTGATGAAAAAGTTCACCCTTCCTTTTCGGGATCGAAAACGGGTGAATTTGGCCATCAATGGCGAGTGGATGGATAGTGTTCCTTTTGATCTTGAAGATTTTTATATTGAAACAAGACACGTTAGCAAAACTGGCAAACTTCATGGATTCATAAGCGGCATATGTCCCAAAAAAAATATCGCAGCACTTAATGAAGTTTGCGAAAGCGCCTGGATTCAGCCTAACAATGTTTTGGTCGACGCCGAAGCTCTCGCGAGTATGGCTCTCGAGCAACGACTCCCCGACGTCCACAACATGCAAGCTTACGTAGTTGTAGATTTAGGATACGAAATTACAAAAATTGCCGTCCTCAGAGGGTCCTACCTAGACAAAAAAGAAGTCGGTATTGAGCCCGAAATCATTGAGATTCGCCATCTAGACAAAGGCAGCCGCGAATGGGTTGATTGGATTGCAAACAAAAGAAAAGTTACCGTCGAAGAAGCCTTAGGTTGGCTTATTCATCGGGCCGAGATTCAAAATGACGAGGGTCAAGAAGAAGGTTCCATTCGAGAAGACTTGAGTGACGACATCAAATCCGCCCTAAGGCCCATTTTGGTTGAGCTCTACCAAACCCTTCAACATGCCAAAGTTGAATCTGGCTATCAGATTGAGACGCTATTTATTACGGGAAGCATGTGCAGTGTGTCTGGGCTGCAAAGTTTTTTTGAGAAAGAACTTAGGGTTAAAGTTCAGGAATGGCCAATTTTTCTTGGCTTCAAAGCCCACGGGTCTTTGCTTAGTTACGAAAACAAAAAAAGCTTTGCGACAGCATTATCTCTTGCACATTCCTACGCTAGCAAAATCAAAAACCCATGGCTGAACTTCAAAAAGAGTTCGAGCCCCAATAGATACTTTTTATCTGAATCACTAAGGCTGTTTACCAGCCCAGAACTCAAACCTTCTTTAATTTTTGCTGCCATTTTGCTCTTGTTTAGCTGGGCCATTAATTTTGGCGGAAGTTATTTTCTAAATATTGAACAGGAAGCCATTGAACTTGATCTCGCTGGAGAATTCAGAAAACTCGATAACGTGAAGGGAGCAAAGGCAAAGAATTTTGTTTCGGATCCGGTTCGTGCAAGAGAAATTTTTAACCAGATGAAAAAATCAAAGTCTCCCAAGAACTTAAATGACTACGACACAGGCCCGATCGCACAGGTTGCCCTCCTCGATGAATTTTCTGAAGCCGCGCCGAAAGGTTTAAAAGTAGATGAGTTTGAAGTCCAAGAGAATGGAAGTGCCTGGAGAATCAGGCTAGTCATTAGCGTTGAGAATCCAAACACTAATTTTCAGGCCGACACCACTGCCTTTGTAAAGAGTCTTGAATCATCCGGCTATTCGGATATCCGCATTACTCCTATCACAGCTGGACAGCGCTCAACCCTCAATGCCGAGTGGAAAGCTCCTAAGTCAGAAGGAGCTGCAAGATGAGCCGTATTACAGAGTTCCTAGAAAAACTAAAAATTTTCATAAATGAAACTCTTTCAAAAATCGAAAATTCCTCCGCTTATGAGAATGCACTTGAAAAATTTGATGACCTAGATCCAAAGCACCAACATTGGATTGCCGCCGGATCTAGGCTGATGATCATTCTCATTTTTTCGTATTTTGCCGTTTCGCCGCTTCTGAATCTTTGGACGCATAAGTCTATCCTAGCCGAGCAAAGAACCTTGCTAACAGATGTCAAATCCTTCAACGAAAAACTCGAAACTCAACCGCGACCATCGCCGCCCCCTCAAGATTGGCAAGCCCTCCCCGCCGACTCATCGGATGCAGCTATGGCATCCATGAAAGGCTTTATAGAATCGATGGGAATTCCAAACGGTTCTTACAACATGCTATCAAGTTCAAATGGAAGTCTGCAGCTTGAAATTCCGCAAATTAATTTACGCCAAGCACAGGCCCTTACCTACCAAGTTGATGGTTGGTACCCAAAAGTCATAAGCCAAATTCTAACCATCAAAACTCATCCTGACGACAAACAAAAACTTCAGTTAGCCATGACACTTAGACACCAAAGTGGCAGTCCGTTTTCATCGACGTCAGGATACTCTTCCCCTGGACCGCAAAATAATTCCTCGCCTCCAAACAACAGCTCTTCTGGCAGAACGGAGCCACGTAACATTGTAGCGCCGCCGCCTGATTCGTACGATACCTCCAGCAACAACAGCGACCCCAGTTCAGACTTCGTTGAAGAAGCGCCGGCGTTTGACGACGGCCCGAACGATTCCGAATCTTATATTGACGAAGACAATTTACCTCCGCCCCCTATTGGGGATGAGGACTTTTAGAAATGAAATTTCTAAACACATTGCAAAAAATTGCATCTCGCGTAGGGCGCCTCCTTGGGCCCCTATTAGCGATCGTTTTTTTTGTTTTGGGTTGCATTTATTATTTTCCAATTCAGAGTCTTGAACACCAAATAAATTCTCAGTTATCTAGACAAACAGGACAGGATATAAAAATAATCAAACCTAAACTCGGAACGGGGCTCGGACTCGGGCTCATGAGTGGAGGCCTTATAGCCTTGAAGGCCGAAAGACTTGAAATCTATTTACCCAGAAAAGCGGTTCAGATTGATTGTCATAATTTTACGGTGACGCCTAGCTTATTGTCACTTCTCATTCTGAAGGCGCAAATCGCCGTTCAATGTGAATTGGATCCCGAAGGTGACTCTTCAGTAGTGGCCATCATTAAGGCGCCTATTTGGTCATTCAAAGAAGCCACAGTGTCTATAGAGCTAGATGAGATTTTGCTTGATCCCTTTGCTAAAATTTTTAAAGCCAAAGGATGGAAAGGACGATTGGATGGCGAACTTTTTGCCCAAGGTCTTTTAGAAAATCCAGGCACAGCACGCTTTGATTGGGATATTAGTGGAAGTGAGTTTTCGACCCCCGCCGTTCGAAGTGATTTCTTTAACCTCCCACCCTTTGCAATAAATAAAATTGAATCACAAGGGAATTTTAAAAATCCAAGCCTTCAAATTGATAAATTTGAAATTCATATTCAGAATTCTGTCCCAATTTGGCTCTCGTTTGGCGGCAACCTAGGCCTTGATCCCAACGGCCTGCCAATAAACGGAACTCTTAAAGGAAAAATGAAATCCGACCTCGATTTTGAAAAAGAAAATTTAAAAGAATTGAACCTGGATTTGCTACTGGGGAAGGTTAAAGATTCTGGATTGCGTGAATTCACCAAAGAAGTCAAAGGCAACGTCCTAAGCCTAATGATGAACCCTCCGATTGAGTAAAAATCTGTTATAAGTTTTAATTAAAATAACAAAGGCTTAACCACAATACTTCGCGTTTAACACGAGCCATTTTAAGGCCTATCAAAATTTCCCCAGCCAGTTGACAGTGTGAATCTGCCGGCCTATCCCATATGAGTCCATAAAGAGTGGGCCTGTAGCTCAGTTGGGAGAGCGCCTGATTTGCATTCAGGAGGTCGCAAGTTCGATCCTTGTCAGGTCCACCAATTTTCAAGACAAAAAGTTCGGTTCCAATTCCCAAATATTCGAATTCACAAACAATAAATTCGAGAGCTTAGGCGAAGCAGCTCAGTTTGACCCTAACAGAAACTAACGGTCCCTAACGGCCGTTGGCTAAAGCTTGGCTAAGATTTGGCTAAACTTGTAGCAGGTTTTCGGGTCTCCGTTTTTTGATAGCAAAATAGGGCTCATCCCTATGCAAGTTTGCAAAGCGATTCGTTTGCAAACTTGCTATCTGACGTAGGTTTTTTGCGGCTCTAGCAGTAGTCAGCACATTCTTCCTTCAAAGCACTCCCAAATAAGGAGAAAGCAATGAAGACATCACAAAATCTATCCCCCAGGACCCAGCGAATTCGTCGCAAAGTCATCACGAATGTAGCGCAAACAATGCGCGCGCTAAGACTTTTAAAAGGTCTTAGCCGCTCAGAGGCAGGCCGCCTCTTAGGAGTCAGCGCCAAGTCCTTTGAGCAGCTTGAGAATGGCCGTTGCTTCATGAGCAACGAGCGACTGAGTCGCTATTTGACTGCTCTTGGCTACACCATGACCGACTTTTTACAAACCCAGTCTAACGTGCGAGAGGTTTTAGAAAGCATTCGACTGGCAAAAATCGCGCAGCCGCCAAAGGCCCCAACACTTCGACGCAATCTACACAAAATCATCACAAAAGAGGTCAGAGTCATTCGGATCCTCAGGCGAAAGATGGGACTTACCCAGTATCAAGCGGCCGATGCTTGTGGCTACGCAAATTCGATTTTTGGACAAATCGAGAACGGCAGAATTGAGCTACCCAGAGATCGTATTGAACACATTGTAAAATGTTTGGGAACTACTCTCATCGATTTCGACAAACTCATGAAGGCCGAAGTGCTTCGCGATGAAATGATCGAAAAGTGTACTCGCTACCTAGAGTCACTTGAAGACTCTAGGCTGGAATCTGCGCAACTTGTTATCAAATCTTTAATGAGGTGATTTATGAACTTCAAAACTCTTTTTATGCCCATTGCACTTAGTGGCTTTATTGGACTTTCAAACTCAGATAGCGGACAGCAGAAACTCCGCGAGTGGCTGATCTACATGCACGCCGAGCAAGTAAAATTGCTAAAAATCAATTGGGGCAACCCCGGCCTTTGCACGGAGTGGGATCGTGACTTTCAAAAGGCGAGTAACTCTTGCGGCCGTCGCGGAAAGCTTACTCAAAGGAAAAGCTCGGAGTAAAAGATATAGCTATTTTGAGCACATTTGTTGATTGGGCGTCTTACCTTTGTGAGACGCTCCTTAAGGCAAATCCCTATTTCGAGACCTTAGCATGGGCCGCCTCTGGCTCACGCCAGACATCTCGTTGCACTTTCGCCTTCGGCTAGATGTCTGTCATGCCCCATGCTGTCTTCGACTGCGGTCTCGGAGACTTGCCTTGCGTCGCTGATTTCCCTCCTCGGGTTCCTAATTTCTGCGAAGGAACCCTCAATAAGAAGGGAAACCCACCCAAAAGGAGCCGCTTATGAACAATCAAGAAATTCTCGAACAACTTCAATCTCTAGCTTTTAAACGCTCAATTCCATTTTGCTATAACTGCTACGGAAAAGCACCCTCTCGTTTCTGCACAAAATGTGGGTCAGACGATTTGATGCGCCTACTACCCGAAGTTGGCTGCGAATACGGCACCGACTGGATAATTGAACATATTCTCAAAACTGAACTTGAACCTGTCGACATGGATCAAGCATTCGAAGACTTCGTTCGTGACTGCTATCCTGAAACTACCAAAGTCGGCTGGATGGAATTCGATACAGCTACACTGATGAAAGAAATGGACCCCGTTGGGTGGAGATGTGCGCAGAACGATTGGGAATCGCAAGAATCGAACGAGGGTACGATTGCCACTTTCGATAGTGGTACCAATTACTTCCGCCAAATTGATCTCGAAAACCTTTTGCATAAGCAGCCTAAAGGCTGATCTCTTTTTGAAACGTCTCGTCTTGCCACTAAACGACCAACTATATAAATATCTACAAATGTTTGCTTTTAACCTAATTTTAGGGAAAAATATACACTATGGACAATCAGCTAGCAGGCATAGGGAAAAAAGAGCGAAATCAGTTGGTTACGCTTCTTAAAGCGCAAATGCCAGCCATTACCCCTAAAGCCGCAGCCAAAACTCTGAAAATCTCTCAAATCCAAGCAAGTCAGCTCCTAGCCCGATGGGCAAAGAAGGGCTGGCTATCGCGGGTCAAACAAGGAGTTTATATTCCAGTTTCTTTGCAGGCTGAAAGTACAGAGGTCATGGCAGATGAGCCATGGGTGCTAGCCAAAGCTCTTTTTGATCCCTGCTACATTGGTGGATGGAGTGCAGCAGAATACTGGGGCTTTACCGAACAAATTTTTAACTCCACAATGGTGTTCACCACCAAAAAGTCTCACGCACGAGAGCTTGATCTAAAAGGTGCAAGGCTCACCATTAAAACCATCAAGTCAGAAAGACTTTTTGGGAGCCAAAATATTTGGCGAGAAAATCACAAGGTCGCTGTTTCCGATTCTACAAAAACTGTTGTAGATGCCTTCAATGATCCAGCAGTCGTAGGCGGCATCCGGATGACTGTAGATATTTTTACTCGCTACTTAAAGTCTGAGCATAAAAATTTAGATTTACTTTTTCGTTACGCGGTTCAAATGAAAAACACAGCCATCTTTAAAAGATTAGGTTTTATGTTTGAACGAATTCAACCAGAAGAAACCAAGTTCATTAAAAAAATAAAAAATGAAATAAAGTCTGGCTACTCACAACTTGATCCAGCAACGCCTGGAAAAAGCCTGGTGACCGTGTGGAAGCTATGGGTTCCAACTTCATGGAAAAAAGGACTAAACTTCAGTGATCAATCTTGACGAAATTCGCGCAGTCGCAGCTCGTGTTGCACTCACAAATACTGTTGTTGAAAAAGACTATGCCCTGGGTTGGCTTCTTTGGGGGATTCATCATCACCCCATTGCTGGCGTGGACTGGGTGTTTAAAGGCGGAACTTGTCTTAAGAAATGTTATTTCGAAACTTATCGTTTCTCAGAAGATCTTGATTTTTCTTACCGAGGCACCGAGCAACCAACTGTTGCATCGCTCACGCAAATAATGGCTGAGGTCGCAGACCTTGTGATGAATGAGGCGGGTCTTGAATTTCCAAAGGCTTCTATACAATTCGAAATATTTAAAAATCCGAGGGGCTCACTATCCATTCAAGGAGGCATCAAATATAGGGGGCCTGTTCGCCCGCAAATGGGCATTCAGCAAATGCCTCGGATTAAAATTGATCTCACGTTGGATGAACCACTAGTACTCTCACCCGTGATAAAGTCGGTTGACCACCCTTATTCAGATAAACCTCAAAACGGCATCTCCGTTCTTTGCTATGACTACGAAGAAGTATTTGCAGAAAAAGTACGAGCCTTAGCGCAAAGAATGCGGCCACGTGACTTGTACGATGTCATCCACCTTCATCGAAGGATGGATCTTAATCCTGACAGAGATAAAATATATTCAACACTTGAGAGCAAATGTCGGCTTCGCGGTATTGAGATTCCCACAATGGAGTCACTTGAAACTCACGACAATCGAGCTTTTTTAGAGTCAGAGTGGGAAACCCAACTGCGGCATCAAATTCCAATTTTGCCTAACTTTCAAAGTTTTTTGTCTGAACTTCCAAATGTGCTGAGTTGGCTGGAAGGCGAGGAACCTGAAGAACTCGAATCCTCACTTGAATCCCAAGATCAAGAATCCATTAATGAGGAGGAAGTTACACGCCTTGTTGTTACAGGACCAACAACATCATTCATGGACCGCATCAGATTTGCAGCAGCGAACCGACTTGTCATCCGTTTAGGCTATGATGGGTCCACCCGAGATATTGAGCCCTATGCCTTAGCTCGTAGCAGTGACGGAAATCTGCTTTTGCAATCCATTCGCTACAACGACGGAGAATCGCGTAGCTACCGTTTTGACCGAATGCAGAGTGTTCAGGTTCTTGAGCAAACCTTCATCCCGCGATTTGCTATTGAAATCACCTCGGCAGGACATTTGCCCGTACATCAGCTCACGCGCAATACAACAGCACGTCAACCTTCTCGAACCTTTTCTTCACAAAGAACAAGCTCTAGCAACTCAGGCCCTACTTACATTTACAAATGTGGAATTTGTCAGAAAGAGTTTCGAAGAAATAAAATGGATTCAAAACTCAATTCTCATAAAAACAAATCTGGATATAAATGCTCAGGAAGAACGGGAATTTATTTAAGAACAAAATATAGTTAATCCACGACAACTTGATTGCGGCCATTTCGTTTGGCTACATATAGCCGCGAGTCAGCATCCCTGATCAATGTGTCTCCAAAGATCTTTGCGACGTCTGGATGATCGGGATTAAACACGGCTACTCCAAAACTGGCAGTTTTAGTCATCTTTTTTGCGTCACCTAAAATTTCAATTGCAGTATTCTCTATGGCTTTGCGGATTTTCTCGGCGAGTTGTTTGGTGCCCTCCATGCCCGTCTCGGGGGCCAGCACTACAAACTCCTCACCGCCGTAGCGGCACACAATATCGGTCGTGCGACAACTGCTCTTAACAACGCTACTTACAACTTTAAGAACAAGATCTCCCTGCGGGTGCCCATAGGTATCATTGACGGCTTTGAAATGATCAACATCCATAAGGATGACACCCAATGAATATTTTTGTCTGCGAGCAAGCGCTAGATACTCTTCAAGCTTTGATTTAAAATAGCGATAGTTGTGAAGTCCGGTGAGGCCGTCTCGGGTAGCAAGGTCTGAGGCGGCTTCTAATTGCTTATCACGTTCTGATAAACGCTCGCCTAAGCGCGAGAAGTGGTTTGAGAGCTCTGAAATCTCGTCATTAGAATCAATTTTAGGATTGGCGTCGTAGCGACCAGCGGCCAAATTGTCAGCGTACAGCATTAATTTTTCAAGAGGCCTAATGAGACGACTGGAAAAGGTAATGCCTGCCACTAAGCAAACAGCCCCAAGTATGAGTGCAAACAGGAACAAGTTCCAAACGAGAGAGCGAAGCTCAGAAACAAGTCCCTGTCTTTTGGTTTCAGTTAAAAGTAAAAACCTGCCATTTTGTAGCTTTGAAAAAGAACCCACAAATTCTTCTCCGTCGCTTGCACGTTTGAAATCTACAATTCCTTGAGAGCCAGGAGACTTTTGTGCCGCCAAAATAAGCGGATCTGTTTTTTCAATATTTATTGGGCCTGCAACGGGTTGTGCAAGAATCAACGTTTTGCCTGAAACAACGTCGTAAAAATACACATTGGCAGAAGATTGCGTGGCAAGATTCCCGTAAATTTTGGCAAGATCAACGCCCATGGAACAACTCTGATCGCCCAGCATAATTGTTCTGCCTTGAGCGTTCAAAACAGCATAGGGTGGAATTAATTTTGGGCATTTAGTGAGCAGTTCGGTTTCCGAGCGTAACAGTAATTCAGAAGCTTTTTCAAAGAGCACTGAGTTTTCAATTTGCACAGCGTAATACAGCAGACGCCTCTTCTCAGAGCGCAAACTAGATATTGAATACAATGAGTAAGACAGCAGCGAAAACACAACCAATCCAAACGTGAGCAAAAATATCTTAGTCCTTAAAGATCCGTGTTGGGTCTTTAAGGGGCTACTCATCTTACTTTACCCCTCGCGCTTGTTTGTCATCCCAAGATTTCCAAGCATTCACTTGGGGCGAGATTTCAGCTAGGCGCTCTGACAGCTCTCGAAACTGACCGGCGGATATAGCTTTCAAATCATGCAGCAGTCGTAGGTAAACCCACTGCACTTGAATCTCAAGGCCAAGCTCAGTCAGCGCTTTGCCGCGAACCTTTTGGCCGTTGGCAAAAACAATAAGCTTAATGCAGCGAAGAACCGAGGCAAAAAGATCGCCACCTAAATCATGCTTAAGTGATTTGGGAAGATTTGATTTTAGTAAAAATACTTCTTTCGAAAACGCATAGGTTTTTTGAAAAAGTGGAAGGTGCTGGTAACGGGCCATAGTTTGTTAGATCCAAAAAATTTTCGATCCGGCTTCGCCGGAGAAAGGGAAAAAGGTTAAAGACAGAATACACGGGCCTTGCGGCCCGAAATTAGGAAAGCGTGAAATGATGCTCAAGACCACGCCTCACCGACCCACACAGCGCACGCCATTGTAGTTGTTGCGGGAATCGCTGCTCACGTAGCCGTCGCTGCCAATGAAGAACCACGCGTCGTCACGGTAACTTGAGATGACAGACGCAGACCAAAACGAATTGTTCATATTTGGTAGCACAAAGCGTACCCCATTAATTTCAGCTTGAAGCCAATCATTTCGAGTGGGAGCGCGCCATCTTACTGACGTGCTAGAATTTTTACCCATACCGCCTTTAAAATCCGAATAGGAGGGAGTTCCCGCCGACCAATCTTCACTACTAATTGCAGAAGCTGGGCTCAGGCCCGCAGATTCAGCGCAATAACTTAAAGTATTGCCATCGCAATACCCGTCAGTTTGCCCATTGCCGGTTGCGGTACACCATGTATCACTTGTTATGAAGTCACTCCATAACAAGCCCGTACGCTCGTCACGCCACGTCTCATAGCCACTCTTTCGTGTGACAAGCTTCCAGGTAGCCTCTCCACTCAATCCTTTTGCTGAGCCCGCCCATGTTGCCAATGCTCCGTTTTCAATGACACAATCAGCAATTCTTGCAGTGATTGTTCCACCCGTTCCACAATCATCGGTTGGACGACCTGCCTTCACGACTGGGGAGCAGGTATCACCCAAACCGCCGGAGCCACCGCACCCCTGATCCGCGGTGTAATATCCATCGTCATCTTTGTAGACGTCTGGAACCTCTCTGTAACCACTAGCGTAGGTGCCTGAAGCCTTCTCAGTCGTCAATGTCATCTGTGCCGTCGTCCCAACATCACGGTGCATGTTAGAGGCTGTTAAATCGCCAAATACGCTGTTACAGACTGCCGTACCCGCTGAACCGAAAATCGAAGTCCCCACACAAACGCTGCTTGCAGACATTGTCAGAGCAATGCTCGAATAAAAACCACCAGAACTTACAGGGATGGCCGTGGTATTAAGATCAATTGCTCCTTGATCTGTAGCGGTGCCCGTAATTTCCACGCCGTCCACCCATGCTTTTTTACCAGCAAGTAAATCTCCAGCAGCTGCGTCACCTGACGTGGTGTCAACCCCAGAATTGGTGTTTCCTCCGGTACCCAAGGCTCCGTCATCAATAGTTGAACTAAAACATCCCGTTACGAGAAAAAGCATCACGCTAAGTGTTCCTATTGTAGATACATTTTTAATTTTCATTTCGCACCTTCACTTTCTACTAATTCTTTACCCAGCTGCTTTTGTGTTGCAGCCTCTAAACCGATTGAAAATTCGAGCCCAAAACCTAATTGCGTTGTTTTAGCAAAGGGCGTAGAAAATTTTTGTTGATACGCAGTAAACCCGCCGGAGTAACGCGACCCCTCTAAAGATTCTTTTACCGTTAAGATTTTTAACTGCTCTTTGTGCCCAAGCTTCGTCGTATAGGTGTCAGCTTTGGCAGGTAGTAGCGCGTCAACACTGGCTTTAATCTCAAAACCTTTAAACCACTTCGACGAGTCGCCCATTTGATAACTTACACCAATCCCAAATTTTGGACTTAAAAGCTGGGTAAGATCAATCTGTGTTGCAGACCTTGGCTCAAGATTTAAAATTTCTTCAAGTCCAGCAGTGGCATTGAGGCTTAAATTTTTACTCGTATGTCTTTCATAGCTAACATCGAAGGCAAGCGTTGTTGGGTTACTATCTAAAACAGTGACGCTTGAGAAATTCTCAAACTGATAACGTTTAATTTTTACATCCACACTGATCGTAGAATCATTTGAAAGTGCAAAACCATAACCAACGCCTGCACCTAGAACATAATTTGAGGATGTCGTGGCACTAAGATTTTGACTGTCAGTTGCGCGAAGGCCGACCACTTCATAAGATATAGGACCGATGTAAAAACCTCTACGATTTTGTCGTTGAAGCGAGTCTGGCTCTTGCCTTTCCTCTGGCTGCGCAACTTCTTCGATTTTTTGCACGGAAGGCAATTCTACTTTGGGTATTTCTTCAGTGGCCAAAGCAACATGAACCGTTTTCGGGACCTCTTTTTTGGGTTCTGGCAAAGCCTTGGCTTTGGTATTCACTGTTTCAATTGAAGAAGGAGTTTCGGGCTGAGATGGCACTGCTTCTTCTATTGTAGCCGGAGCGCGCGGAGCTGGGATTAAGTTTGCATGAAGTTTGATTTCAGATTCGATGAAGCTTTCACCGACTTTTAACTCAAAATGCTCGGATTCAGGTGCGGGCGCGGCTGATGCTGGCTCGCTTCCAACTGCCACGGGTAAAGTTTTAAATTCTGGCAATTTTTCCACTACCGGAGTCACCGTTGCTTCGTGAACGGTGATTTCGCCGCCCTTTGTACGCTCAACTTTTAGCTCTTCTTGCTCATCAAGTTTTAAAAATGTGTCGTCAGCAATTTCAATAGCCACGGATTTGGTTGATTTTTCGGCACCCGCTACGCGAACAGGTTTTTTGTATTTGATCTCACCTTGAGTCAGTTTCAACTTAAGCGATGAGCCAACAGTTGAATTGGCAACCGCACTTGAAGTACCTGCTTTGGTTTCAAAATCCAAGTACACAAGCAGCACTGAATTGGGACTTAATTCAAAATCGCCATATTCACCCAAGGCCAAGTTCACTTTTGAATCTGGCCCTACAAAAATTGTGTCTTTTAAAAATACGTTGTCTTTTTTGGCGATTTCTTGAAAATCAATTTCTGAAAAAAACTTTCGCTTTACATCGGAACCTTCAGACTGAAGAGTGCCAATTTGCCTTAAGCCCGCTGGATTTTCCTTAGGCTTTGCTTTATCAAATACAAGGGCCACAGTAGCAGAAGCGGCTACCGCAATGGCAAGCGAGCAATAAACCCACTCTCTCCTTTTAAAGCTAAAGGCGTGCAAAATACTTCTAGACATAATCTTATTGTTTTGTTCGGCTAATTATTAGATTTTCTTAAGGTCTTGAGTGAATTTTGCAGGAATTTGGCGGCTAAAGTCCCAAAAAATCAGACTTGGCCTTAACAGAGACTTCACAAAAACAAAAAACGGCCGCTGAGTGAGTAATTTGACCAACTCACCCAACGACCCAAATTGTGACCGTCCTGTCCACGCCTCACCGACCCACACAGCGCACGCCATTGTTGTTGTTGCGGTTATCGTTGTTCATGTTGCCGTCGTTGCCATTGAAGTTCCACGCGTTGTCACGGTTATTTGAGTTGACAGACGCAGACCAAAACGACAACCAACTAGCGTCCTGTTTCGCACCCTCTGCCAGTTGGCTATTTAAAACCAAGAAAACAGATTCGTAGCTTCTCACTCAAGGCAGATTTCTCGGCCCTAAGTCGGACTCCCGTGGTCAGACTTTGACACGCTTCTTAGCACCACTATAGCCCCAAGAATTCTGGTCACAGTCACTGACATGTTAGTAGCGAGGTTTTGTGTTTGGCGCAAGCACCGTATGGCTAAAACCGTGGACGCTGATAGGTCATTGAAGAGGCATCCTTTGTTAAAATAATGTGCCGCAGTCCCAAAAATTCTCGCGTAAAATTAACCTCGTCGCAAAATTTTGCTAAAGCCTCGCTTCGCATTTTATAGCTCTGCGCATGACGCATGAGCCCTAGTTTAGAATTAAGGCCCCCCAACACACTTTCAAGCTCTTTTTCTCTTTCCGAAAATGACAACGGATGTGCGAGCATGGGAACTTTCATTATGGCAGTTTCATAGTGATGCAAATCTCTCATGAATTCCCATTTTTTTATTTTTCTGACATAAAGATTCACTTTTGAACTCTTCTTGGCTGTAAGTCGGTACCCGAGCAATTCGATACTTTCTTTATTTATGTTGGAAAGAACCGTTTTTGAAGAATTAAGCGTTTGGCCACGCATTGACTTAAGCCAATTATCAATGGGTTCGATCATAGCCTGCAATTTTTCTGGGTCTGTATCGACTAGTGTCAGATCATCCATATAGCGAATGTATCCCTTGGGTCTCATTTCTCGGGCGACAAAGTGATCGAGTCCGTTAAGATACACGTTGGCCCCAAATTGAGAGGTGAGATTTCCGATTGGCAAACCTGTTTCGCGGCTTTGGTCAAAAAATGACTTTGTAGGTGGAATCAAATTATAGAGATATTGAGGTGATCCGAAGAAAGCCCCATCTCTTGGATCATGATCCATCAACTGGGTTACTAAAAACCTGAGGTTATCATCGCTGGCCTTTTGCAATAAAAGTTTTTTTAAAATAGACCGCTGAATTGACACAAAAAATGAAGCAATATCTAGCTGCAAAACCCAAACTGGCTTTTGCCTACCTTGACTGACCTTTTCGTAAATTTTTTGGAATTGTTTAAGGGCACCATGCGTGCCCCGACCCCTCCGACATGCGTAGCTGCCTCCGTGAAAGGCTCTCTCCCAAATGGGTTCAAGCCTCGAAACAATTACATGGTGAATAACACGGTCTCTAAAGTTGGCCGCAAAAATTTCTCGGGGCTTGGGTTTAGTGACAATAAAGCAACGATAGGCTGATGGGGTATAGGTCCGGTTGGCGATCTCACTTTCCAAGCGTAAAAGATTCTCGCCCAGTCTCAGCTCAAATTTAACTTGAGCAAGTGATGGCCTTTTGCCTATTCGACAGGCTTTATATGCCACTAGAAGTTCTGCAAACGTGACCACATTCTTCCCTGTTCAACTCTGAGTAAACAAATACATGTCAGGTTTAGATTCTCAACTTTCAAAAATCAAATTAATTGGGTCATTAGCTTCGATTATGCGCTCCAATTTAATTATGCTCAAAATGGCGGAGCCTTGGAAATCACGCCCTTCAAATAGGATTCCTCAATAAACGAGTCGGAATCATAGCCAGTGCAAAGCCAAAGGTTGCTGAAACCCTTCTCGTTAAGGCTTCGCGCTAGTGCAACCCCGTCATCGCCACCACTAAGGCCAACATCTAGGTAAATCGTACAGTCTTTCTCGAACTCTTCAGCGGCGGTGTTGAAGGCATCTATCGTGGGAAACGTCTTTAGTTTGATGTTTTGGCTTGAAGCCTTATCAATCCACAGGTTTCGAATCAGTTCATCGTCATCAACGAGTACAACCAGTTTTTCTGAACTCGATTGAGCTGAGATCTGGATTTCAACATGCTCAACCATATTTTTGGGAATCAAGCGTACTCCAAGAGTTTGGCATTTGGTACGAATATCATCTTCTTCAAATCGACTTGTAACAAGTATCGCGCGGTCTTTGAGGTCGTAAATTTCTATTAAATCTAATCCGGTTTTCTGGCTGCCGTTTAACTCATAATCCATCAGGAACATCGCATCGGAACCAGCATTCGATGAGAGCCAATTTGATAGATCCTTATCGTTTGCTAAATGAACAATTTCCTGAGAACTGATACCCAATGAATCAAAGCGTGAATTCCAAATTCGATGAATAGTTTCGTCGTCGTCCAAAACAACTATTTTTTGATCAGCAGTTAAGCTGAGTTTTGAAACGAACCATTCTGGTGTTTGATGTCTTGGCAAAATAATTGAAACTTTTGTGCCAATACCTTCGTTGGATTCAATGGAAAGTGTTCCACCCCATGATTCGACACTACTTTTTGCATGATAAAGACCGAGTCCAGAACCGCCAGCCTTGCCGTGGGTTTCACCCTTTTGACCTAGTTTTTCCAAGATGCCTGCTGGAATCCCATTTCCGTTATCCTGGACAACAATTTTCACAGAAGTTTCGCAGCCGCCGACAGTTATAGTTATCAGACCACGATCATTCATTGCTTCAACGCTATTGTTGATCAAATTAGAAATGACCCGAGAAAGCTCCACGTGACTAACTTTTGCAAAATAGCCGAACCCTGAGCGTTCAAGGCGCGAAAATATTTCGATTCCAAGCTTAGATCGATATTGTGTTCTTTTCTCGGTAACAATTGAATCTACGACGCCTGAAACGAGAATGCCTTCTTCGTCAACCGACTCTGATTGATTTTTTTGTGCAGACTTAATGAGATTGTTTGCGATGTCTTGAATTCGTAAAACAGCTGACCTTAGTAAAATACGTTTCTCTTCAGGAATCTGCGCTAAATCACGAGAGACTACACTTAAAGCTGCTAGAGGCGACCTGATGTCATGGGCTACTTGGTGAGCGATTTGAGCTTTAGCAGAATCTTCTACAGCTCCAATTAGGCGACCCAAATTCTTCTTATGCGGGTTAAGAGATTTGGGAAGACTGCTAATAAGATCTGAGGATTTTGTTTTGTCTTCTACCGATGCAATAAGACGCAGAAAGAAACTATTTGGCTCAATCAAGCGCCAATACACCGCAAGGTACCCGAGACCAAAAATAACGGCGACAAGAGCTATGAACAAATTGAGCAAAATAAACTCTTGTTTAAAAAACACTGGGATCGCAGCATAATTTAAAACTGCGCAAACTTGGTTGGACTCAAAAATTTGCTCTTGAACTGTGCAGCCATGAGCCTTGTCTCCAATTGTAAATGATACTGTCGGTCCTAGGGAGCGCCCCAAAAGCGCTTCTTCAAATATTTCCTTACTGTCTAAAACTGCAAAAACTTTGCGGGCTTCTCCCGCTACATCAATGCTTTTTCCAAGTATCAAGTAATTTGGGTTGGAAATCTTCGCCAACCAGAACTGCCCCAAGTCCTCATCTTCAATGAGCTGAATATTCTCCGGTTTAAATTCATCCGCAACTCTCTGACTATTAAAAAATAATCCGGTTTTAGTTTTTGAGTTCACGGCGATGAAGCTAGATTCGTCAGTGACAAAAATTTCTTTAATACCCAATCGATCAAACATGAGGTCATTCAATGCTCGCTCAGCTTTGTTTGAATCAAAGTGCCTGATCCCCACACCTAACTCAGAAAGTCTTGACGCCAACCCTAGATCTTTTAACTGTTTAGAAATCAACGTTTTTACGGATCTGGCTACTTGCTGCGAGTTCTCTTCAATGTCGTAGCGGTAGAAAGCAAACATTCCAAGGTTTGAGGCAATGAACAACAAGCAAACAACAAAAATCAATGTAAGTCTAAGCTGCCCCTTAGATATGAATTTACTAACGCCCATACTTCAGGCCTTCGTTGGTAAGAATGCTAATGTCTTTGGTCATGCTCGCAGGAATACTTAGCTTTAGGCGACTCATCTCAACTTTATTGACTTCGAGTTTGAAATATTTGGATTGTTCGAAGCCAATTTTCTGAAGGACTTCGCCTTTAAGATTTCTAACAATCATTTCTGCCACTTGTTTACCAAGTCCTTCAGCGTGCGTATTCACTGAAGCTAACAACCCAATACGAGTATTCACACCCAATATGCCTATCGAAGCTTTTTTTAGATTTGCGGTTAACCACTTTCCAATTTCGACAACGAGCAATTCTTGGTTGTTTGAATCCCTCACATCGTAGGGTACCAAGATCCAAACCGCATCGTCTTTGGCATTGATTTCATTTACAGCATCCTTCCATTGACTCCAAAATGGAAGTTTATAAATTTTTCGTAACTTAAATCCGCTCTTTCCGAATTTTCCATTTTCTGCAAAATCAGCAGAAAATTGATCAGCAAGAATCTGGGACGTCGCACTGTTTGAAGTAAGGACTGAAATATTTTTAGTTTTTGCGTTGAAGCCTTTTAAAAGGTCATTTCCTTTTTGAATTTGGTAGATTTCAAACACTCCAGCAAATTTTTCTCGATCCTTTCCTTGAAGCCAAGGAATGTCTTTTTGAATTTGATTGATGCCTGTAAAAAAAATCGGCTTGTTTAGAATCTTGAGCCTACTTGCCAAGAAATCCGCAGCTTCATCATCAACGAGTACAATAATATCCGGATTGTAGTCAGAGATTTCTTTTACAAGTCTATCTTGTTCAGTCTTTCGTAGCTCCTCGTCTTTGCGGCGCCAGTATTCAGCATGAAAAACAATGGATTTGAGGTCGTGTTGAATCTTATTGTTATTTAGAACTTCACTGATGCTGCCATCAATGCCATGGCTCCAGTCTCCAGGAGGATAGCTGTGCACCGTGATTAATCGCACAGTCTTCGCAAAAGAAGAAATGCTAGTCAGCAAAAGGACTGCACCCAGAAAGCGTTTCATTCATCGCCCCTAGTTAGACTGAGTACCTCGTTTTTTAAATTTGGAAACCTTTCAAGTAGTTCACCTCTTGATGGAATCTCAAAATCTTCAAAGCTAAATCCTGGGCTCATGTAAGTGCCAAGAAGCGTCCACTCTCCTAGTGATCTGAGTCCCTGAAGGTTACCGGCAAAAACGATTTCTTGCGAACTTGTCTCTTTGTCGAGCTCACTTCCAAGTTTAGTCTTGGTGAGAACTCCCTGTTCATTGATTTGTGTTAGTTCGCAAGTTGCCCCTGCAACAAAGTGAAAGAACTCGTTGATCTCTAGTCGGTGCAAGGCCGAGAAGTCCTCGCCCCCGATTAAATATAGTATGGACGTGCAACTTGGCCGTTTGATTAGTTTCCCATTTTTTAGTTTTGATTCCACCAAAACATCGGACAAGTGCGTTTGTTTGAAAAATCCACCTTCGCCATCAAGTGGAATCATACCAAGCTGCTTAATAATTTCTTGCTTGGTCATAAGTTCACCTTGAGATTTGAAGTGATTCCAACTTTTGGGACATTGAGCTTTTCTACCAGGCCTGAAATGATTCGCTTAACTCCAGCAAGATATGCCTTTTCTTGGTCGCTAAGTTTTTCAGCACCCGCATCGAGCACTTTGAGATAAGTCATCGCCGTATTTAATTCGTGTTTAATGTCTTTTTGGCTGATTGCCTTAATTTCATTCTGTTTCATAGTGGCTCCTAATGACTAAGCTCCGAATCTTTGATTGCGGGACTCTTCATGACCCCCATGCCGATTTGGTGATACCTTCTTGCGCATCTTGTGGGATCAATTTTTAAGGCTTTTGCCCTATCAACATTTCTTCTAAATTTTTTGCCGAATTCTTGAAGAATCTTTTTTTCAACCATCAAGAGCAGTTGGTCTAGGCCTGGGAATTTGTCGTCGGCCATTTTAAATTCAGCGCTTTTCAATTCCTTAAAATTTAGTGGCTTTGCAGTTCTTGAATGTGCCTGGTCTGCGCCTGCGTACTTCAAAAGCTCAGGCACTGTTGCCCACAAAGCGAGAACTGTTTTTCCAGACGAATCTTTTGGCGCATACACAAGGAGGTCACCTATGGCTCGCTCCAACCCTCGAATATTTCCACGAGGAGGATTTTCCGTAAGGGCTTTTATAAAATCTTCAGGAATCTTGTCAGACAATCCAAACAATCGAGCTTCTTTTAAAACCTTTGGAAAAATACCTTTCAAAAGTTCGGGGATATCTTCTTTTCTTTCAGAGAGCGCAGGAACCTGAATTGTAGATTTCGAAATTCTCATAAAGAGATCTTCGCGAAACTCCCCCTTTTCAACCATTTCAAAGAGATTTCTATTCGTGGCACAAATGAGCTTAAAGTCAGTCTTAATAGGAGTTGTTGAACCCATCCTTGTAATTTGCTTTTCGTCTATCGCTTTCAAAAGAAGTGTTTGCACTTCAGGTGAAATTTCGCCAATTTCGTCAATAAAGAGAGTGCCGCCACTAGCGACTTCAAAATACCCCATATGAGTTTTTAAAGACCCTGTATAGGCGCCAGGTTCGCTTCCGAAGAGCTCTCTGACTACGGAGTCTTTATGCATTCCTGCTAATGAAATGGAATAAAACTTTGCCGAAGGGTTTTTGATAATCAATTTTCGTTTTTGAAACATCATTTGCGCGATTGTTGTTTTTCCAACGCCGCTTTCTCCAAGCAAAAGCACGGGCCAATCGCTTGCTGAGAACGCATCAATTTCATTTACAACTTTACGCATTGATAACGATTTACTGATTGTCTTAATTTGAAAATTATCAACGCCACCAAGCTGAGCTTGAGTTCTATCAAGAGCAAGCTGTGAAAACTCTAGCGCCTTCAATATCTGCGAAACAAATAGTTCCGAACCCTTGGTAACATAAGAAAATGCACCAAATTTTATTGCTCGAATAATATCATCCATTTCGTCGCTGGAGGTGTGAACTATTACTTGAGTGTTGGGTCGTAGTTTCAAAATCTCGGGGATATAATTGATGCCATCGTTTTTAATCTCATCAAATGAATCTGAAAGATTCTTGTCTAAAACCAAAACATCAATATTTTCACGACCAAGGATTTCAAATGCGCTGGCGATGTTTTCAGCCTCTAAAACTTGAAACTGTTGCGCGCATGGATCTTTTGCTAATTCGGACTTCATCCAGTCTCTGATGAGTCCGTCATCATCAACAAGTAGAATCGTGGTAAAGCGGCATCTGCCTTGATCAAACTGTTCCATGTCTTTGGAATGCGCTTCTACTTAATTCATTGCGTTATTTCCAGAAAAAAGGAGTAAAATTACAATGGTTTTACTGCTTTTTTACAATTAAAGCAAATTTAATCCTGCAATTACATATAGTTATAGCTTCTTTATTTTGTTTAAGATTCCTACCACTACAGCGCCAACTGTGACCAAGCCTTTTAATACAAGCTTTTTCTATTTTGCTCCTTATAGCTGGCAGTTTCGGCTTCACCGGCCACAATTAAAGGATTGGATTTTATCTGCGCCCCTAAGTTCAAACACTTATCCGATAATTATTGAACAGTTTTCAGCCAACCGGTAGCTAAGGCTAACCATTGGAGAAGACATGGAAATATTTAATAAAAAACCCGCACCAAAGGAAAAAGGACGCGTAGGCCGCAGGCCCAAGTGGACGCAAGAGTTTGCACACATGGTCGCTCAAAAGGTCGTCGATGAAAAGATGACCTACAAAGAAGCTCGCACGACTTTTAACGTTTCAGGCGGAGCTATCGCAAGCTGGGTGAAGCAATACAAGAACGGACTTCTGAGCCCTGAAGAGACCGAACAAAAAGAGCTGAACAAAAGTCTAACCATTCATCGTCTTGAGGAACAAGTTGACGATCTTAAGAAAGAGATCGGCGATCTGTATTTGCAGACGCGGATGTTAAAAAAAATCGTAGCTTACTCACAACGCAAGAAAAGAGAGAATTCATCCGTGATCACCTCGGAGAATTTGGCTCAGTTTCAAAAGGATGCCGAGTAATGAATATCGCAAGGTCGACGTTTTACCGTCCGACCTTAAGACAATCACGACAGATTGAAAAAGATATTGAGATGAAGAAAGTGATTGAGCAGCTGCTGGAGAAATTTCCAGGCTATGGTTACCGCAGGATAAAAGAGCATCTTGCCCGCAGGGGGCACACGGTGAATTCAAAGAGAATTCGCCGTGTGATGAAGATGTTTAAGATTTATTCCTCCAGGCAAAAGCTCGTGGGTCCTAAGGGCAAGCGAAGTGTTCATCAGCTTTATCATCCGAATTTGATTCGAGGAATGAAGCTCACAGGACCGAATCAGCTTTGGGCAACTGACATCACCTACATCAGGCTTCTAAGCGGCTACGCCTACCTGAGCGCAGTGATCGATGTTTACACAAGGAAGATTATAGGTTGGTCGCTTTCAAGAAGCCTGAGCCACGTGTTTTGTATTGAGTCGATGCAGGTTGCGATGAGATCACAGGGCCACCCTAAAGGCGTGATTCATCATAGCGACAGAGGAACGCAATATACGTGTGATGCGTATGTTGGGTTTTTGAAGGATCATGGTTTTAGAATTTCGATGTCAGGAATTGGGATTCCACAGGACAATGCCTTTATCGAGGCATTTTTTAAGACGTTAAAGCATGAGGAGGTATATGCAAGAAATTACAGGACAATGAGCGATGTGATCGAGAAGCTTCCCAAGTTTCTTGATGAGGTATATAATTTTGAGAGGTTGCATTCATCATTGGGCTACAAGACCCCGGATGAGTACCATCAGGAGATTATGAGGCTAAAACCCGCTGAAAGACCTGTTCACCAATTATGGGGCTGGGCTGGATGACCTGAAGGGCGCAGAACAGGACTATTCATCATTCCAAAATTCTTCGGGTCCATGCCAAGGCGGTTTTGTAGCGTCCAATGAAGGGTCTTATTTGAACCCCAATACCTGAGGAGTCTATGACTTGCCGTTCATTCAAATAAATCGCGACATGGGCGATTTGCTCCCGTGCTTCATTATAGATAAAAAGAAGATCACCTTCCGCCATCGGTTCCGCAGGATCGAGCATCCTCCCCGCTTCCTCAGCTTGCCGACGGATATTGGACGAAAACCTAATACCGAATCCAAAGTTATAAATCCAAGAAGTGAAATTAGAACAATCGAGACCCCCAAGAGAGGGGATATGGTGAGGCTTGTAGGGAAGTCCTACATATTTTTCAGCAACCTTCCGGATCCGTTCACGCATCCATAGCAATCGATTGATGGATTGTTCAGGGATGACTTTGGGATAAGTCATGGGGCATGGCCCATAGCTGCCATAAATTGGTTCATGCCAATATCGTTTCGGCACTTCAGTCTCAGGAAAACTGTCGCGTAAATAAAAATCTCCGTCTGGGCTTACAGGGTAAGTCACTTCGAACGCGGGTGGAATATTCAGATCGGTACAGTCGAATCTTGCCGTGGCCGCAGCAGTGGGAATGAATACCCAGGCACTTGCAATAACTAAAAACTTCAACATAGCGAGATATGGATACTCTACAGTTGAAGGATGACTCAAGAAATCCAGTCCATTTAATCCTTGCGCAGTCCCTTGAACTGCCAGCCTTTCGGCTTCAGTAACTCCAAACGATGCCTTTTAAGGCAGGGTCATAATCAAAAAAGATTGTATTTTTGCAATCTTTTCCTTGCAGATTGGCAATCTGCAATCTTTTCCCAAAATCACTAATTCAAAAATCCGTAATAATTTTATGGAATTGTGCAAATTTTCCAAATTTTGAAAACTTGGCACGCTCTTGCATACATAGAAGGTGTCCCCGGTGAAAAATTCGCCGGACGAAAGACACGGAGGTTAGCCATGCACAAACAAATTTGTCCCCGATGTGGGGAAGAGAAACTCGAATTCATGTCGACTTACAGCTTTTGCTGGGAATGCGGATGCTCCCCAGACGCAAATGAAAAAGCGCTCAACATTGTTTCGGTAAAAGAAATCTTCAAGACAAAGCCAAACGTTAAGCCACGTCCTGAATTCTTGGAGAAGGCGTCATGAGAAAACTTTTTGATTGTTACGACTTTTGCCAATGGTCTCTTGGAGAATATTACGACTTTGAAAACTATGTCGCACCCGAGGGCACCATCTACATGCCCGACATCGAAGAACTCATTGAATCAACTTTAACTTAAGAAGGAAAATATTTATGAACAGCATCCAATTTTTTATCGGCCAAGTTATTCCGTTTCGGATCAAAAAGAAGCTAGAGCCAAAAAAACCTCTAGAAGCCGAAGATCGAGCTTTCCTCAAAGAACAACACGAAGAACAGCGCCGTCTCATGCTTGTCAACTTAGACCGTGAAGCCAAACGTTTTATCAATGGCCACGGATTCAAATCCTGACCTGATCGAATGCCCACGCTGCGGTTCTTCTTGGTGCGAGTCAAATAGGTTTGGTCTCCTTTGTCCTAGCTGCCTCTATACCCAAGAAGTTTCCGCTCAGAATCGGGGCCGCCCATCTGTCTCTCCCCAAGATGCGGCGGCCTCGGGCTCTGAGGAAAGCGAAATCACAGAAGCACTTGGAGAATTAATTGAGCAAGTTCCCTCGGATTTTCAAAACTGGGAACTCCGCTTTACAGAAGAAAGGTATTTAAAAATGAACGCAGTTCAAAAACAAGAACAACCAGAAAAATCCGTAACAGTATTTGACGTAATGATTGCTGAAGAGGGAAAAAACGGCCGAACCTACTGGCAAAACATCGGTGTGGCATTTCCACTGACGAATGGATCAAAAGGACTCAGTCTTAAGCTACATATGTTTCCTGGCCTCAGAGTATTTGTGATGGAAAGTATTCGTCCAGTAGGAGCGGCAAAACATACCCGTGAAATCGAGCCGGTCGAAGAGACACCATTCTAGGTTTCACAGACTCAAAGCAAAAAAATCAATTTTTTAAACAGAAAGGATAAAATGAAAAAATCCATTTTTATGGATTGGAGCAAAGGCGCCCTCCTGGGCGCTGCACTTCTTCCATTTGTCGCGCACGCATCGGTAGAGTCAAGTTTAGCGGGACTAAAGACCGTGCTTCTCTCTGGAATTCTGCCAATTGTTGCCGTAATGGCCATAGGAATTGCTTCCTTCCAATTCTTCACAGGTAACCCCAATGCCAAAAACAATCTTTGGTATGCCATCATTGGCGCTGGCCTCGTGTTCGGCGCACAAAGCATCATCGACCTCATCAGCAGAACGGTCAAATAGATGAAAAGCAATCCAACTTGTCATCTAAAACGATCTCATCTGTGGGGATTTGAAGTGTCTCACATCATCGTGAGTTTTGGCCTCATGATGGTGAGCAATCTTGCTTTTTCAGCAATTGGAGTTCCAGTCATTGCCTCTTGGGTAATTGGAATCGGCGCATTGACAGTTTTACGAGTGCTTTCCATCGGAAAAAAAGCCGGACACCTAGGATTTCTCGGATCGTACCTTATCAAACCCCGCATCTATCTTGGATGCACATTTAGAAATTTAACAAGGAGGTCTTAGTGATTAGAGAATCAAACATATCGCTTGCAAGCGACATTATCTCTGCCGTTTGGCACGACACAGGAAGCCTTCTAACTATCGAAAAGAAAAAGCTACGATTTTGGACTACTAGCCCAATGTCGACGAGCCAATGCGAGGACGGTTTCAGTGGGCCTCAAAGTGAAGGGTTCTTTGAGAGAATCAAAGAATCACTTTCGAAGCTTCCATCGCATCATGAGTCACAAATTCTAATTGATCGAACCTTGGCTCCAAAGTCGGAAGGAACGGAAATCTTTCCATCCTTTGGCTTGGTGACAAAACTCTACCTCATTGAAAGTGACGTCGCCAAAGGTGGAGCGAATCTTTTTCAACTGTTTGAAGATCTAGGACTAACGATAAGTCCCGGAACCAAGGACGACTACCTGGCGTTAATTCGAAAACTTGTTGGGCAAGAAAAAGCTCAGAATTTAATCCTGCCCAATCTAACATGGGAAGAGGACTACCTTAAAGCTGGTGCAAATTACATCAAATGCGCAAGTCTTACGGATCTACCACTCAGCACATGGAACAATTGCTTGGAGGCACTTTATCAAACCGCTGATGAGTTTATTTGCTCACTTAAAATTTCAATGCCGGATAAGGCTAAGGCCAAAAAAGAGCTCGAAACAAAGCGTCGCGTATCGCACGCACTGTCAGCTAGAAAAGCACATGAACTTTCAGATCTAGAGTCGGGATCAAATCTAACGGCATCAGAGGAAATTCTGGTACGAGTTACACAGGGTAAAGAAGCACTCCTCAACATGAGTATCTCCGTCTTTATGAGTGATGAGTCACTTGTAAAACTTGATACCCGTATCCAAGGGCTCGCATCGGATGTGAGTGGAGTTTCGGGAACAGGTTTTTACGTTGAAGGTGTTGGTAATCTTCCCATTCTAAAAAGTCACATGCCAGGGGCTAAAGCACTGCAAGTAAGAGAGCAATCTATGTTGAGTGGAAACTTGGCTCATTTGCTCCCAGTTTTCATGGACTATGGGCGACAACAAGATCAAAGCCAACTTCGATTTGTTTCTAGGTGTGCAGAGGTTTCAAATCTCAACTTCTTTTCAAAAACCAATCTGAATTTTAATTCTTTTGTCTGTGGAGCTTCGGGCTCAGGGAAATCATTTTTAATGAATTCGCTACTTGCTGGATTCTTAGGTGACCATGCAGATGGATCAATCGCCATTTTTGATGTCGGTGGTTCATATCGTAAGCTTATCCATACCTTTGGCGGCACTTCGTTTGATCTTGATCCAAAGTCGGCCATGGAATTGGTAGCCGCGGCCTTTAAACGCCTTAGCATTCAGCCAAATGGTTTTTGTAAAACCTTGCTTGAAAATATTTGTGGTGCAGGTTCACACATTACCCATTCTCATAGAGTCGCCATTGAGGATTTGCTTCAAGCATGTTCAGGGGCTCCATTTTCTCTCACACTCATTTCTAATGAGGCAGCTGAGAAAAAAGAAAAAGCTTATGAGGACATTACGCTTTGGCTGAGGCCTTATCTGCACTGGGATCACATATCGGCAAGTTCAACGGCACAAAGAATTCTTGACGAGAAAATTAGGGCCTTTGATTTTAAAAACCTTGAGGCAGATCCTTTACTTCAAAGGCTATCAATTTTGATTTTGACTCAAGGGATTTGGGAACGCTTAAAAAACAATTCTAGTGGTCCGACAATTATAGTTTTTGATGAAGTATGGAAGTTCTTTTCGCAAGCTTCGGGATTTTTAGAGGAGATGTATCGAACCTTCCGAAAGTATCGAGCTGGGATTGCTTCTGTTACGCAAAACCTAAGTGACTATGGCGATAGTGCTTTTGCAAAGCTTGTCATTACAAACTCGTTTCACAGAATTTTACTTCAGGGAGCGGCTAGTTCGGAGATTCTTGAGCGGACCCTCGATATGAACGAGTCCGACAAGAAACGATTTCTGAGTGTTGCTTCGAAGAAAAATGAATATTCTGAATTTTGGCTGGGAACACCTAAGTTCAGTCAGATCATGCGCCTCTATCCCTCAGAGAAACTGTTTGAAATCGCAAATTCAGAAAACATTCAAAAGGAGGCACTACAATGCGCGTAAAATTCACACTTGTTGGATGCCTTTGTATCTCCCTTGTCTCGAAACCAGTAAGAGCCGATCTTTGGGGCGCCGACCTGCCACTTCTAGTTGAGATTGTTGCGAACACCCTTCAAACTTACCATCAGCTTAGACAACAAACGATGCTGCTTGAAGAAGAGCTCGACGGAATTCGTGACAAGATTCACCGATTCGAAACCATCAAAGAAATCGTTAGTCCAAATAATTTGGAAGCTTGGAAAGATCCTCGCGAGGCCGTGAGACGACTTGAGAAAATTTATTACAATCTACCTCCAGAATTTAGGACCGAAAAATCTGACGAAGTAGCAAGACAAATCTCTCAAGCTATGAGTGTTGCTGGACTTCTGGTTGAAAGCGCAAAGCCAGCATTCAAATCGGGAAAGCAGATGGAGCAAAAGGCTTTGGACTCTAGTCCTGGAGTTGCCAACAAACTTACCGCCTCAGGCGTTGGAACGTTGGTAACCCTTCAAAGCCAGAACCAGGTGGCACAGGCCCAAATCATTTCACTTCTTTCACAGATGATTGCTGAAAACGCCTCCAAGGATGCCGCTCGTCTTAGAACTCAGTCCCAAGAATACAAAGGCCTAAGTTCTGGACTCACCGGGTTTTCAAAACAAATAAACCTGATGGAGGTGAAAAGATGAATCCCACCGCAAACGTAGGACCAACAATTGCTGAAAACTATGAAAAGTTAATGCCAGTTGTTGAACGCCTCTATAATCACATGGATCAAGTTGCTCATATCGCATTATTGCCACTATTTTTACTTTCGGTACTCATGGCATTTTCTCAAGACCTTGGAGTCGAAGGTGCAATAGTCAGTAGGCTTAAGCGCTTAGTGACTACAGCAATAATTCTCGTTGCATTTCCAAGTCTAACGGGGATGATCAAAAACTTTGGTCAAGAAGTTGCCCTTTCAATTGATAATCTGCAAGGCATCGATGCTTTCTTGAAAGCTGCTGGCACCAAGGCCTCAAGTTATTCGGCAAGTGTCAAATCGCTTCTTGATTTTGGCAATGACCTCATTGTTTCGCTACTGGTTACGATTTCTTACATTTTTCTTTATATGGCGAGATACCTTCTTGTGGCTTTTTATCACTTCTACTGGATGATACTTGTAGTTACAGGGCCATTTTTGATTCTTGGAAATCTTTTTGAGTCGACATCGGTTTTAACAAAAAACCTCTTTAAGAATTTAATACTCGTCGCTTGCTGGCCAATCGTTTGGGCTATTCTTTCCGCATTTCTGACGGCGTTACCGTTTCAAGACGTCTACAACATCGAAGGTGGTTACACCGCAGTGATTGTGATGAACCTAATTCTGGCCGTCAGTTTGTTGTTCTCTCCGTTTATGCTGGGTCAGTTTTGTGAAGGGACAATTATTGGTGCGGGCTCGGGAATGGTCTCCGCTGGTGCACGCGCAGTAACGGCCTTCGTAGCCCCTAAGATGGCGTTAGCAGCACAGAAAACTCAAGGGCGAATCTATCCTGCTGTTAGTCGATATATTCCAAGCAAGCAAACGTTGTACAAAGCGGCCTCAAAGCTATCCGGTAAAAATGGAGTATTGGTTTTTCTAATCATTCCATTTTTTGCGAGTGCGGAGTCTATAAATGTTCGGCCGGGGCTGTCGTCAGTTTTGTGTTTTGAAAAACAACCAGACTCAATTGCCATTGGCGACGGAAGGTATTTTCAGGCACAAAAACTGGGAAAAAATCTTTTACTAAGATCAACTTTGCCAAACAAAGAAACAAATCTTCTGGTTTTTTCAGGTGGAACACTTAGCGCAAGTTTTAGACTTTATTCTGATCCAGTCATGCCTCACATTGAAAGTAGAAACTGTGAAAAAAGTATTACGGCTCAAAAAAAAGAGACGACCAGAAAATCGAATGTGGAAAAAATCTATAGCTCGTCTGAAAAATCAGGAATCAGAGTCGAGCTTCTTAGAAAGGCTTGGGAGTCGGACAAAAGAGACTATTTTACTCTTCGTCTACGACTGAAAAACAATAGTCCCGCTACTTGGGCCCCCAATTGGTCTGCCATTGTTCTCAAACAGGACTCTAAATCGTTCAAACATACAGGACTAAGTTCTGAACGAAAAGACATTGTTTCGGGAGCCTCAGTAACTTTTGACATTCAATTTACACGTCCTGAAATCGCAAAAAATCGAAGCACTCTCGTAATTCCATCAAACTTTGGAGAGCTTTCTATTTTAGTTGAGAAAGGAGCAAAAAATTGAAAGCTGTAAAACAATACACAGATGATCTTAAATCCATGCTCAGTTCCCCGCTTACCCCAGGTTCTGAAAAACCCAGTTTGGATACCAGACGAATTTGGATCGCAATTAGTCTTGTAGCTGCTCTAACATTGGTGGGAGTCGTCGTAGGATTTTTTCTAAAAGGCAAAAGTCCTAATGGCGGCCCCCCAGGTGGTGAAGAGCAAAACCTCAGCGGACTCGCCAACTCTTCTGAAGGTTCACTCGTGATTCACTTTAAAGAAGGTGCGGGTCGCTCTGGCCACGGTTCGCAAGGAATTGTGCGCGCATCGAGCGGCACGCTTGTTCGTGTAAAACTTCTTAACTCCTTAGAGACTTTTGATACTGTGCCGGTTTTTGCTCAGGTCGTTGACTATGCGCTCGGGCAAAAATTTTTTGGTTGGACTCTAGTCGGTGATGCCAGCGGAGATGGAAACGTAGCTCGGATTAAAATGGGCTTTCATCTAGCTCGCAATCCTCAGGGTACGGGAACCTTGGATCTGTCCGGGCAAGCTTTAAGCTTAGATGGAACTTTGGGCATTAAAGCTGAAAAAGTTGAAGGATTTGTAAATCGCACCTTGGTTGGCGCTGGAAAATCTGGCGGTAGTAGTCTTGCCAACTCGGTTCGCGGTGACAATGACCTGTCGGGCCTATTACTTCGAGCACTTCTTAGCGGGCTTCAAAATGAAATTTCAAATGACTTAGGGGCGGCCTACAACCGCTCAGCCGCTTTGAAGCTAGATCCCGGCGAAGAATTTTTCATTCAACTTACAGAAAACTTTTAGAAAGGAGAAACACTTGAGTATCTATTTTCCAACATTTGAAATCATAGTCGTACTAGTTCTACTAGGGATTATTTTTACTGCCTTCAAAATATTGTTTTTATCAGAAGCTGCAAAAGAGGAGTTTAAGCGAGTTGCTACAGTAGAAGAGCTTCCAAAGGCTCTAGTGTCAGAGCATCCGCTATCTAGCTATCTTGGCTGGGAAACCAATTTAAAGACCAAAGTGTACTTTCCTGATCGAGTTAGGTCGCGACACGTCCACATCATAGGAGCGACAGGCTCCGGTAAAACCGAGAGCGTTCTGCTTAACCTCATCGACCAAGATGCAAAACGCGGATATCCAGTCGTGATTGTAGACGCTAAGGGGGAGGAGGCTTTCTCGGAGTTCTTAAAAAAGCATCCCTCAATCAAAGATCGTCTTTATATCTTTGATGCTGGATCGAAAGATACATCGGCTAGATACAATCCACTGGCGACAGGAAACAACACATCCGCAGTCTTACGACTCTTTAATGCAATGACGTGGTCCGAAGAGTTTTACAAAACTCGCGCCAGAGATACGCTTATGCGTCTTGCAGACATCCAAGATAGAAGGAATGAGCGAGTAACACTTCATTGGCTCAAAGAAGTTTTGTCGTCTTCAAGTTCACTAGCTGCTTTCTTAACGACCGATACTAATCCCATAAAAATCACTGAAAACGAATACTCTCAGCTATCGGGGCTCGTATCGCAAGTTAACCAACTTTGTCATGGCGACTTGGGCGAGTTGATCTCAGGCAAGAGTTCTGAACGCGAACTCAACCTTGGAAGTGCGATTCAAGCCCGAGCTGTAGTTTACTTCAAACTCCCATCTCTCGAAGACCCTGTGACGACGGCCACAATAGGAAGACTGATTATTGGAGACTTGGCGTTATATGCAGCACAAGTGCAAGCGGGTCGCTATAAAAGCTCATTTACTCCAGTCTTCTTAGATGAGTTTGGAAGCCTTGTGTGTCCTGCCTTTTTAGAGCTGATTTCGAAGTCAAGATCTGCGGGCCTCGCACTACATTTTAGCCATCAAAGTATGGGTGATCTTCGAGCTGCTGGTGAGAACTTTATAAGTCAAATCAACGATAACTCTTCCACAAAAATTGTTCTTCGAGTTTACGACCCGGACACTGCTGACAATGTCGCGCGAATGTTTGGAACTGTCATTACAATGAAAGAAACTCGCCAAATGATCACTGAAAATTTTGGCAATACAAAAGAAACTGGAGTTATGGCGGTGCGTGACACACGGGAATTTCGGTGCAATCCCGACCATGTGAAATCGCTCCCTACAGGCTGCGCTTTTGTACTTATGAATCACGCACTAAGAGCTGAGGGAAATTCAGGTGATGTATTTCGCTTACGCTTCCCACTGCCCACAAAATACTAGGAGGATACTTACGATGATTAAAGCTGCCATATTTACGCTACCTTTCTGTGTAGTTTTGCTATCTGGATGCGCAACCCGCACGCGCTCCCTCATACTGGGGGGAGCCGGAGGAGTTGCTATCGGAGCCTACACAGGATCAGCGGTCTACAGCGGACCACAACGACAAATCCAAACCCGTAATACTCTTATGGGTGCCGGAATCGGACTGGGAATTGGACTTCTTAGTTCCTACTTGCTGCACGATAGCGTTGAAGAGCGCCTTGCTTCTCAACGCTACGAACAAGATGAACGTTTGAGATTCGGTGACTTGCCACCCAATCCCTTCAATCCCGCGAACCAAAGATTTATTCAACCACAAAAAAAGTAGGAGACTCACATGAAAAGACTACAGGTAATGCTGAAAGATGAAACCTTTGAACGCGTTAACGACGCACTAAAAAAATGCAATGAGAACTTTGAAGATGGTACAGTAAAGCTTCACGATTTCATTGACTGGATGCTTTTTAATTCTCCGTTTGAGATTCAAAAAATTCGTGCAAAGTGCCTTATGGCTAATCGAATTAAAAACAATGCAAAGCTGGAATACAAAGAAGACATTGATGAACTGATTAAAAAGCTTTCCCAAATCAAGCCACTCATGAAGAGTAAGGAGGATAAGTAATGAGTCGCCCCCCTACTCGGCAAAATGAAATTTTAACTCTTTTAGCGCGGTATGGTGTAATGAGCACAACTACCCTTACTCAACTTATGAGCAGCAAAATCTCAGACTCATGGCTCAGAGAATCGCTTTATATTTTACAAAAAAGAAACTTGGTACGAAGGGGAACAATTCTCCTTCGAGGACGACCGTCACAGTACTGGACGCTCGGCAACTCACCTAAAATTATGGAGCACACCATGCAAAGAACAGGATTGAATGAATCTCAAATGAGAGACAAGTCAGCCCATTGGTCTTCGTTTCCACATGAAGATTTATGCACAATTTTTCAAGCATCTGTTGAGCGACAAATGCCAAGTGTTTGCATACTGCGTGAATCAACAAATAACTTCAAAACACTTCCAGATCATCTATTATCTGAGCGGGTAAAGCAAAATGGATATATTCCAGACATGTGTTTGGGAATACCAACGCGATTTTCAAAAGCTCCCATCTCAGACAAGGGATATCGATGGATCGCGGTTGAGATAGATCGGACTCATAGAAGCCACAAACGCATGGCCGCAAGAGCTAACATCTATACCAGGCACACTTCCTTTGCCGGCCTTTTATATTTTATGCCCGACGAAAGAAGTGCTCACTTAGTTACTAAAATTTACAGATCAAGAGGAGCGGCCTCAAGCTCAAGAATTACTGGAGGTACTGATTCATTTTTAGCTACTTCGTGTGTGCCGAAATCTATTTTCGACGTGAACACTTTGCTAGTAAATTGTGGGGAATTTGAGTTACCACTTCCAACTTGGCTCGCTCTCTTTTCTGTATGTGAAACTCACAAGAGAGACGCAGCGCTAGTAGAGTTCTCGAGCAATACCCAGGGATTGAACATTAAACGAGCCATTTAACTAAATAGTAATAATTATTGAGTTTCTCTTTTTTTATCCGGATCGTGCGCCCCGGACGCCCAAACTGACCTACCTACATATCGGACTGGGGGGAGTGATGTAGGTAGGTCAGTTTGGGCTGGGGCTTAGGGAGTATAAAAAGAGAAATAAAATTTAAATAGAAAGGTTTTGAATATGAATATTAAGAATAGGAAGGGAAGTCTGAAACTAGGGGCTGTGGTGCTTGTTACGGGGTTGTTGGGTGCTTGTGCTTATGATGCTTCGATGGATAGTAGTGATAAGTTTCAGACAGAAGAATCGGAAGAAGAATCTAAAGAAGAAAGTAACGATGGAGTAGATGTCTTAGTTTCAGAGCGACTTGTTTTGAAAAGTTTTCCAGAGAAGATTCGACGCTTAACAATCCTTGAAAATTCTGTGCTCGAAACAGGTGGCGCAAATCTAAAACTCGACATCGAGGAAATCGTTTCTTTCGGCGGCACAATTGATACAACACCAAAAACTTCTCTGTCGGGCTACGGCACCAACGGCACTGATGGTGGATTGCTTTTTATCAAAGCACTTCGAGGAAAAGGAAATCTAAAAATAATCGCCGGAGGCCAAAGTGGAACCGTCGGCGCCAAAGGATCATCAGGTTCTCAAGGCCCCAAGGGCGGAACAGGTCAAAGCGGACTGTCGCAGTTTGAATGTCTTTTTAGTCTACTCACTCCGTTTGACCGAGACCCCGGTGGCCCCGGTCGTTGCATTAAAAGTTGGTACTGTTCACGAGACACTGGCAACGGTGCCCAAGGAGGTCAAGGTACTCAGGGAAGCGCCGGACTTATTGGTGGCAACGGCGGAAATTCTTCTCCAGTTTTAGTGGTGCTCGACGACCCAAGCGGAATCGAAATTCATACTGAGTCACACCCCGGAGTCGGTGGACTCGGCGGTGAAGGCGGCGAAGGTGGACCGGGGGGTCCTGGTGGTGATCCCGGATCACGTGACTCAAGAAATGCATGCCAAGAGGCATCACGTGGTCCCCAAGGACCACGAGGGAATAAGGGCCAGCAGGGTCCCAATGGTAATTCAGGAATCGAATCTCCAATTTGTTTGAAGCTCGGCAACGCGCAAATCGGTGACTGTCGTGACTTCCACAACTTGACTCAGTGAGGTGAAATTATGGGAAGCAATGCTATTCGTAGTAGTGAAGCTAGCGATGCTTTGCTATCTTCTAACGGGTACGAGTTCTTTGAAAAGGCAGAATGGCTAACAACTGTAGAAGCAGCAATTTACCTGCGTAAATTCCGCTACGATGGAACCCCTTCCCCTGAAGCAGTCTACATGATGCTTCAACGTGGAAGAATTCGTCGTAGAAAATTTAACGGTCGCTTGTATTTTAACAAGCAAGAGCTTCGTCGTGCTCTCGACATTTCCACTTAACAAAGGAGGTTAAATGTCGATATCAACATACGAAGTAGATGGTAAAACTTTTTACAAAATCTATGTAAACATTAGAAGCCGAGTGCTTCCAAGAATTCGTAGACAAAAAGTTTTGCTACACGACCGAAATGGAAATCGAATTGAGAATCATCACTCAGCTTTAGCTGAAGAGAAAAAACTCATTCGAGCGCTCGCGGAAGAAGTCAGCACTCTCGAAGGCAAAGGCCTCACATGGGGAGAAATTGTAAATCGGTGGGAGTCCTACCAGTTTGCAGATCCTCAAGGGCGTTACAACAAAATGACAATTGTTGATCACGCTCAAATGATGAGAAATTGGACCACGAGTTGGCTCAATCGCCCTGTGAAAGAAATTTCACGAGGCGATGCACGTGCAGTCTTCCGTGAAGCACACGCAAAAGGTAGATCGTTTAAGTTTCAAAAAGCTCTCAAAAACACCATCAATGTCATCTTCAAATGGGCAATGGAGGAAGGTCTTACAGAAGGCATTTCTCAAACTCCCGTGACGGGACTTGATGTTGAAGGTTCTAAGGAAGAAAAGAAACCTGAGATTCTAACAAAAGAACAGGTTCGAAAACTTCTTCGAGAAGCACAGTTTCATAATCACCCTTGGTATCCGATTTGGGTGATGGCGGTCCAAACGGGCTGCCGCAGCGGGGAACTTATTGGCATGAGAGCAGAAGACTGCTCGTTTGTTTCTAAAGAGCAAGCTCTCGTCCAAGACAAGCTCCCTCCTGAAAAACGAAACTATGGCTTTATCTCGATTCAACGGAGCTGGAATAAACGCGAAAGTGCTTACACTTGCACAAAGGCAAAGTATTGGAGAAACGTTCCCGTATCGGGGGAGCTTTTCTGGTTTATACAAAATCTTCTGAGTCAGGACTTTGGTCGGGATGAATTTGGCAAATACCTTTTGCCTCATATGTCCGATTGGAAGTTAGGACTTCAGGCGCAAGTGCTGAGGACTTTTTGCGAGGAGATCAAAATCCCCTCAATCCGCTTTCACACCCTTAGGGCGTGTTTTGCGACACACCTCTTGGAGCTTGGAGTTCCAAGCATCAAGGTGATGAAAGCCGGAGGATGGAAGGATTTAAAGACCATGGAACGATACACCCGGCTTGCGGGGATCGACATCGTTGGAATCACCGAAGGATTAGAGATAATCCCCGGAGACTCTGGACTGATGGAAAACGTGGTTAATATCTACCAATTCCGAGCCCCAAGAAGGGAACCCTAGATGAGAGTTAAACAGTTGGAACCGAACCTTGCTTATTTGGCTAAAATTGGCTAAAAAGTAAGTACCCGTTTGGATAAGGTGTTGAAATCAAGATGGTCTTGATTATCGGCTACCTAGTCCACCATTTGTCAATCTTCTCGAACCACTAATTTTTAAAAAAAGATCAGTGGCTTCGCTTTGTCTAAAACTAACAGAGCCGGGGGTATTAGTCCCCAGCTCCCTTCTCAAATATTCTTTTCCCACAAAAAACTCAACCTCAAAACCTTTTGCTGTGATCACAATTCGGTTCACAAGTTTTCGGATGATCGCTGTTTGAAGCTCTGGCTTGTTGTCTGCGTCTCTTAACATCTCTCGTAGATGACTTGTGAATTTTGTAAAATCTTCAAAAACTACAACCGAATCGCTAGGAGCAGCTTGCTCTAAATATAAAAGTTTATTTACAAGATCGTTTTTTATGCTACCAAGCTTTTCAAGCTGCTTCATAAAAAGCGTATCGTCCATATCCCTTGGAAGTCTTGAAATTCTCTCGACCAGAGCCTCCATCTGACCTTCTGTTGCAGTGATTTTTTGGCTCACCTGCTCTTTTTCGTTCTTCTTTTCGCTTTCAGGACTTTGGGATTTCACGGCGCCAAGAATCTCACGGGTGACCTCAGCGTTAAGCAAAAAGCGTTTCACTCGTCGCCATACTTCAGGCTCCAACAGCTTTGCCTGTACCCGAAACGGGTCGCACTGCTTTTGCCTCGGCGCTAATGCTGCTTGGTGCTTAGATTTTTTGTTGTGCTCGTAGTAGCCAACCTTTCCACCGCGCCCGTGTGCTGATTTACCGCTCATACGGTCGCCACAATCCTTGCAGAAGCAAACTCCAGATAGCGTGTAAGGGTAACGCAGACCTAAGTGACTTCGCTTTCTGTAACGGTTTTTTGATAAAAGCTTCTGGGCTTTCTCAAAGGTGCCCTTATCCACGATCGCGGCCCATGCAGCTTTCACAACACTCTCCTCGCCATCTTTTGATTTGAATGCCCGAAGGCCTACATAGGCCTTGTTTCGTAAAATGTGGTGAACCATGTCGAGCCTAAAAATCCCTGAGCGACTTCTCCCTGTGATGGTCGGCGGCAGTTCGATCTCCATTTCATTCATGGCCTTCGCAGTTTTCGCAAGCGTTTCCTCGACAAGGAACGTTTTAAAAACAAGTCGGACGATTTCGGCGTGCTCTGGCACAACTTTGTAGTTCCCATTCTTTTGAGTATCGATTTCATAACCAAGCGGCACGGAGCCTCCGTTGTGTAGACCCCGCTTTGCACGAGCTAAAAAAGAATGCGATATCCTCTCTGCTGTTTGCTTACGTTCAAATTGCGCGATCGAAGCCATCATGAACATCACAAGTTCTCCGGCGGCGGTTGAGGTATCAAAATTGTCTTTGATGCTCATGAACTTACATTTGTGCTCATCAAGGAATTCCCAAAGACTTGAGAAATCCTTAATCGAGCGTGTGAAGCGCGAAAGCTCGGTGACAAGAATAAGATCGATTTCTTTGATCTCTATTTTTCGCAGCAATCTCTGAAGCGCTGGCCGTCTCATGTCTTTAGCCGAAATTCCGGCATCGATAAATACTTCTTCGATCTCACCAAAGGGTGCGGCAAAGTTCTTAAGCTTTACAAACTCCCTCAGGCGCTCTACTTGGTTTTTGATCGACCCTTCGGGGTTTTCTGCCTGTTCCTCAGTCGAAACACGAACGTACAACCCAATTTTAAAATTCGTCATAAAGCACTCCTTGTCTTAGAGTCCTTCACCTCGGGATTTGCTTCTTTTGGAAAAATTAAGAGCTTATTTTTGAACTGGCAATTTTCTTTTACCAAAAGACCCCAAACCTGCGCAAGCACCTCCCTCCAAATTTTTTCCTGAATGGCACAACGCTTTGTTTTTGTTTCAACTACAGCCCAGCTATTTTTTTTCTTGGACACGCTTAGTATTTGTTTGAAACCTCAGCCTCTAGGTTTGCCGTTGGCACAACTTCTGTTACTTTTTCTTCTACGGGCTCTTTGTTTTCTTTCGGGCCAAGCTCAGGGGGCGCCAGCAATGCATCAAGCTTATCCTCAAGGAATCTCACATGGCTCCCTACCTTACGTTCAAGCTCATCTTGCCGCACCTTAAGCTCACAAAGCACCTGCTGTGATTGTGCTTCAAAGCGCTCCATCAAATCCGTGCTGTTTTTTACAAGCATTAAAAACTTGATCGTCATGTAAATCGCAAGCGTTGCAATCCCGATTGTCACCGAGCCAATCAGTATTAATTTTCCTGTCTGTATTAGAAAGTTTCCAAAGCTTGACAGCATTGAGTCAAAGGCAACAAGCGCAGCACCCACACCATTAAAGAAGCTCTTAAAGTATGAAGCCATACCAATCCAGAAGGCTGCAATGAGCGAGAGCGTGATTGCAAGCAAGGACACTTTTTGATCTTCATTCATTTTTAATTTACCCCCTTAACCCGTAGGGTGTTTATAGTTTTTGGAGTCTCCTTCAGGTCAAACAATTCTGTTAATTTTTGAGGACTTAAGACGTTTGGGAAGAAAATGTTTCGCATCGCCGTTTGCCCAAAATTTGGCGCGCCTTTGCCCGTGCTTTGCAGCAAGTTTTCATGGACTTTGCGAAGTGATACCCCCAGCAGTGGACGATTGATTCCTCTCGCACCCCAGACATTTTTCTTAAAGTCTTCTAGCAAAACAAAAACTGTTCGTTTGCTAAGATGAGACCCTTGGCTTAGATATCCGTGACTTTCAATTTGCGATAAGATTTTCTCCGCAATCCAAGTGTTGCGCACTAGCCACACCAGAAGATTTGGCTTCAAACCATTCGCGTAGTACCTCACTGTGCGATAGTAGCGCTCCTCATCTTTCAAATTAAGATCCACCTCATAACCAACAATGGCGGTGCTTTGCGCACCCCGAATGTATGTGATGCCATCTGGAATGTGCCCGTCTTGAAAAAACACCGCCTTCGGAAAGTTCCACTTTGAGAGGGCTGAGAGCTGTTGCTCAGTAAAAAAATCTACATCTACACCGCTCTTCCATAGATCCCCAAGCTGAAGGCAAGTGGCAAGGTAATCATGCGCGGGTGCATGAACACGAAAGCGATATTGCTCAATGTCATCACGGTCCATGAGCACAACTTCAAAACCTGTGCGTGTGAGTGCCCAAAGTTCTAGCTCCAAATTCTTTCCGCGTGGCAGAAGCTGAATGTATTTTTCGCGTTGAAGTTGTTTTAGTGCCTTGTATGCCCACCAAAATGATTCCTTTTTCCAAACCAGCTCTTTTAACAGGGGCGTTGAAGCTGCCTTCCATGTCCAGAGAAAATCCAAAACCTTAAGGTCTTGGGGTGTAAGTTTCCTGCTGCTCGGTCGGCGAAAAGCGCGCGAGCACATACGTGTTCTATTTTTTCTCATAAGTCTCCTTTGATTTTATGTGATTGAAAATTCCGACAGGCTAAAAAATGAGCCGAACCTACATTGAAAGTGTTTCTAAATATAAGTTCCCTTATATATTTATAAAAAGAATACAAATACCGGGCCAACCAGAGAGGGGAAACTGTGATTATTAGTTTTTACTATTTATTTCCGGTGGTTATATTTATTTAAAAACAGTGCGCCCATGATAAATGCCCTAGAAAATAGATAAAAGAGTTTCAATTATAGGGCTCAGCAGTTCCATCGCTGAAACCCCAAGGCCTCAAAAATGGAACCTTGCGCCAAAGATGCTCTCAATATAGCAGCTGAAAATTGTGCATTTCTTGTAATGCAGGCCAAATAGTGGGCTTTTTTGAACGGATAATGAATACCTTAGACTTGCTGACGCGACAGGATGGCGGCTAATATTGGTCACCAGTACAGTGACAGAGTCGGGGTCTCGGTGTGGCACGATCTGATTAAACGACGTTTGTTGGGAGCGCCCGTATGTCATCAAAACGCTATTGATTAATTATTATCGTCAGTTAACATCGAAGATATATGAAAAAGTGTTTCTTACAATTTTGCTGTGCCTTTGTTTTCTTTTGCACAACTATCGTGGTTCATGCACAGGATAAGCGCTGTTTTAGGAATGTGAAAGTTAAAGCGCCAGATTCAGTATTGGTGAAGCAATTTTCCACAGCAAATATTGCTCCTGGTGACGAAATTATAGAATTTCAGGAGTTAAAAGACGGGACCATGATCCTCCCTTCTTACAAAGAAGGGCGCCCGGGGGCTACGCTGACTTTTATTGACCCAAACAATAAATTTGCAACTCGAGTTGTGAATCTTGTTGGTAAGAGACCTTTTCCTCGCAAGGTACTACCTCTTCGAGATGGGAATGTTTTTGTTATAGTTACCGATTTTGTTTCGGATGACGAAGAAAAAGCAACGGGACATGTATACAGGCCTGATGGCTCTAAAGTTTCTTCTTTCGATCTTAAGCAGGGGGGTTGGGATGCATTTGAAGATCCCAAAGGAAATTTACTGGTTCAGCAGGTTCATGGTCTTGGGGAACCCGAAGAAAGAGATCACGTCTTTGCCCACTTTAATAGTAAAGGAGATGCGTTAAAGACGGTTAAGCTTCCTAAAAATACGGGAAAAATCGTTCAATCTGAAGATGGTAGCTTTTTTTCAGTAATAGATGCTCCGGGCTCTTATGTAAGGCCTATGATGCTGATGAACTCCGATGGCTCAGAACGTGTGTTAGTAAAAGATGCAAAAACATATTATGCACCGCGGCCGATGAACGACGGCTCTATTAGCGTCGTTGCCTTGACTGGTGATGATAAAGTGAAATTGATGAATTACTCAACATCTGGCAAAGAAATTTCTAATACTAAGCTTACCTTAAACAGGCCAGTTGGAGAACCCAGTAGTGAGAGCGACAGGTTTCATATTTTGAATGATGGAACCGTGGTCTCTTATGAATCAGACAAGATTGCGTATACCGTTGGTAAAGATAATATTAATCTTTTTAGATCTAGTGATGGGGATAACTTGTCTCCACCCATCATTTTAAATGACGGCAAGTCTCTTTTAAGATCT
This sequence comes from Bdellovibrionota bacterium, assembly GCA_041750195.1. Lineage (GTDB taxonomy): Bacteria > Bdellovibrionota > UBA2428 > UBA2428 > UBA2428 > JBGSZX01. The sequence continues at coordinate 66,158 of JBGSZX010000026.1, forward strand.
CAATTAAACGATAATCGCAATAAGCTGACAATACTTAATCCGGACGGCAGCAGGTACTTGAATTTTGAAACTCAAATGGACCCCATAGATTATAGAACCCCGGCTCATTTTAAGCAGGCTAAAGATGGAACCTTATGGTTTACGGGCTTTGTTGGCAAAAAGCGGGTGATTGAAATTCGAAAAATTGTAGCTGACGCTAAAGAAGTCACTAAAAAAGTGCAGGTAGATTGTCAGTCGGGCAAGCTGAACGAAGAGGAAATTAGTCCAAGTAAGACAACGCACTAAAAAATACTTTTGGTCAAATTGATGCCGATTGAATGTTCAGCCTTGAATTTTTGTCCCTAATCTTTGATGATTGATTCTCTCCAAAAACTTGGGAGATTTTATATAAAAACCCCGTTGCCATCACAAATGAGGCAATGGGGTTTTTATTTCCTAGCTCTGTAGAGCGGGATCAAGGTCAAAATTTAGTGTTTTAAAAACTGCCGAAACCCAAGATTGATTCTTCTGAAAATTAATCGATATGCAACAAAAGGCAAAAGTAGAAGTTTTACTTTCTTGCATTCAAAAAATTTTACATTTTTATAAGATGTAGAGCTGCTTAATGACACCGGTTCACCTTCAAAAATGAGGGTCGGATCAAGAAGATCATGATACTGTTGAATGCTTCTATTTTTCGCACTTCGAGAAATAATCAGATGTCTTTCGTTTCTCGACAGTGCCCTCAGCAAGATGCAACACCATATCCATAGATTCACTAGTCCAGAGAGTCGGCTTGAAATCCAAAGACCATTTATCTCAAATGCGTTCTTTCCATAATCAGTGCGTTGTAAAAGCAAACGCTTCGCCTCGGAGTCCGGAATTTGATTAAGAAGGCGGCCATTTTCCGAGTTCATGATTATAAATGAAGAAACCAGCTTTCTGTTTAAAGAGATCAAGTATCCGCCTTGGAGATGTTCTATTGGGAGATTGATTTTTAGATGTTGATTTATAAGCTGATTCAGAGTTTCAATTTGTTCTGGTGTCTCGCATGAGTCTATTCTGAGCATTCCCAAATCTACCCAGTTAGACGCAGCGAGTCAATGAGCCTTTTGGGTAATTTACTTTCGATGGTAGCTGTTCAAATCCAATCTCTGAATCCTGGGCCAGAATAGCTGGAAATCCCAGGTTTAGCGATGCGGTGCCACAAAAGCCGACTATTTAAAACGAGGCAGCGGAGGCAGGCCCTTCGATATCTTTCTAACCGCAGCCTCCCTCACGGTGTCGTGG
>JBGSZX010000027.1:0-1828 GCA_041750195.1 Bdellovibrionota bacterium
GAGGCTCCATATGTGAAACGAACTGCAGATGTGGACCACTTCCCCTCGCGCTAAAAAACAAGACTATGGATGAATCTCCAACACGATTTCACCTTGACCTAAGTTTTACGCCTCAAGGTTTCCATGTCATTAAATCAAAAACCCGTTCCACGACATACGCGAAAGGCCGTAGGATCACAGGCATATCATTATCAGAATCGAGGTTTTGATTGCTTGTGTCCTTGCCCCCAAGCTCTAACCAGGCATCGCGATGAATTTCAGCTTGTGCTCTCCAATGTTCGGCGTGTGCCTGGACCTTATCGAGCTCCTTACCGTCGAGCCAAATGCCATGTTCAGCGCATCGATCAATGACGATGCCACTGCGATAGTCATAGTTTACAGGCCGCATGGCCTTTGAGCATTTTGGGCAATGCACATCTTCTTCGAGCTCCTTTTTGGGCACGCCATTAAAGGCATCAGAAATTGTAGAATGAACGAGTTCATCAGAAAAGCTTTCTTCTTCGTGTCGTACGATTTGAATGAGCTCATCCTCATCTAACCAAACACCATGACATTTTGCACAGACATCAATTTCGATGCCCTCATAGATTTTTGCTGATAAGGCAGCTCCGCTACATTTTGGACAATCCATTCAATCCCCCGTAAATCAACGATCCCGAAGCCAGTATATATGGAGAATTTCCTAATTTAAGGCTCTTGGGGTCAATGAATTCAACTCTCCCCGAATAAATAACGCTCCGTGCTAAAGTTCCTCTGGCTTTTGCCGATAGAGCCTTAGTTGCTGCTTATACAGACTAAAAAGAGGTCGAATATTAAGTATGTATGAAGATGGCAAATTTTTTAACCCAAAGGCGCAGAGGGTGCGTCTAATAGGTACAAGGGATAAAAAAACTACGACCGACAAGGGGGAGAGAATATGAAAAAGTTAAATAAAGGGTTTTTACTGGCATTCGTTGTTGTTGCTTTTGGATTATCAGCGTGCGCATCTGTCATGGAGCGAAACGTTGCTGCCGAAAAAGAAGCACAAGTTCAGAAGCCAGTAGGCCTTGATCGCTACTAAAAGTAGTCATCCAAACAGTCAAAATTGAATACGGTGCTTCCCCAAAAGGGAAAGCACCGTTTTTCTTTTTAAAGCTCCATTTTTTTCTTTGTGCTCGCCGCATTTTTCTGTAAATGTGCCAGTCTAATTCGACACTTAAAGGAAAATGGGCAAAATTGATGGAGATTTGGAACTCAAAAAAATCGGCTGAATTGTACGGCATCAACAATTGGGGTGCGGGATATTTCTCGATCAACACTAAAGGCAATATTGAAATATGTCCGAATGGGACGGGTTCCGAAGACAAAGTTGATTTACCTAATTTAGTTGATGACCTTCTTGAACGTGGAATTCGATCTCCCGTTCTTATTCGCTTTCCTGACATCGTTCGATCTCAGGTAAAAAGCCTTGCAGCTGCTTTTCACAATGCCTTTGAAACTTTTGAATACAAAGGTCTTTACCGAGGCGTGTACCCAATAAAAGTTAATCAGCAATGTCACCTTGTGGAATCTTTGGTTGAATCAGGCAGACCAAGTTGCCTAGGTCTTGAAGCGGGGTCCAAACCAGAACTTTTGATTGCGCTTGCCAGTTTAGACACCCCCAATGCTTTGCTTATTTGTAACGGCTTCAAAGATTCCGAGTATATCGAAACGGCACTGCTAGCTCAAAAGCTTGGACGAAATACAATCATTGTTGTCGATCGCTTCAGTGAACTTCCTATGATTATCGAAGCAGCACATAACTTGCACATTAATCCCGTCATTGGTTTCCGGGTGTAGCCCTTGGCCT
>JBGSZX010000028.1:0-207541 GCA_041750195.1 Bdellovibrionota bacterium
TTCGGCAGAGATTCCGTTGCCTCAATTGCAAAAATTGCTTTTGCGATAATTCTCTTAAATTTTCTTTTCGTTTAAAGAAGAGCGATCCGGCATTAAATTCAAAAATATTCCTCAATTTTGTCTACGGCCTATCCAATAGACAAATTGGCGAGCTAAATGGAATTAGCGAAGGATGTGTGCGATTGAGGTTGGATCGAATGGCAAGGTCGGCGCTAATTTTTCATCACCAAAACACCAAAGCCCTAAAAATATTTGAACCTATTGCATACGATGGGCTTGAAAACTTTGCATATTCACAATACGACCCCAACAATATTCAACATGCGATTGGGTCAGAAAGCTTGTTTATCTATGACTTTAATTTCGCCCCCCTGAATCGAAAGGGCCGCATGTCTCATTGGCAAAAAAGTCGACTTGAGGAAATTCAACAAAAGCATGGAAGATACGATCCACGGGCTATTAGAGTGCAAACGAAGCATATTTTTAAACGACTTTATGAAAAAAGAGCTCATCCGGCACTGGAAATTCACAGCGATGAGCATTTTCAATACCGGCGAGTTGTTGAACAAGATCTTAAAAAACTTAAAATTAAGCATAAAAAGATTAGCTCAAAAGCCTGTCGGAATTTTCAAAACATATTGTTTGGAGTCAATCATAGCGATCTGCTAGCGCGGCACCGTCTAGCGAATATGAAGCGAGAAACAATAAGTTTTTCAAAGACGGCAGGAAGAATGTGCCAAAAGTACGCGTTGTTCATGGTTCACAAGAATTACATGAGGGCTCAATTTTCTAAAAAGCATGTCCGCAGGCCAGAGGCCCACGTAGAAAGTCCGGCTCAAATTATAAAAATTACAAACAAGTTGCTAAAATTCGGAGAAATATTTGAAAAATATCCTATGGCAGACGAAGCGAGAAATCTTCCGAAGGATTGGCAATGCTATTTCAACGCTCAAGTGCCAGAAGAATGCCAGAGGAGCTTAAGGTTTCTAAAAAATGCTGCCTAATAATTTAAAACTTAGCAACTCTTCCCTGCTCACAGTAAATGATGCACTAGCCTTCCGAGATAAAGCGGAATCTAGGCATTTCTTTGCCAGCAATGGTGACGTTTTCAAAGAACATGTCTTTGGGGCGGACCCAGAATTTACCTAGGCTATTTTCATATAGGCATTCATAGTAGACAAGTTCTTCAAGTGATTCGGAGTGTCTCACGATACCATGAACTTTGTACCGCATGCCTTTATAGTGTTCGTAGATTCCCGATTTGAACTCAGTCTTTTGCTTCATGCTTTGCTCCAGCGTGTCCACGCATTTTCATCGCTAAGATCATTAGCAAAAATCCTTTTGACCCATGCTTGTAACAACGGTTCGAAATCGTTCTATCGATGGGTGTCCATCAAGGCTGCTTTCGTTCCAGAAGAATTTTAACTCGCCGGCGCTTGGAGCCCCATCGGCTTCCACTCGGCCTTCTTCCGGAAAAGCTATAACTGCGTAGGCCTTTGCTTGGCCATAAACTTCAAACACGAAAGCGTGATTTTGGGCATTGCCTTTTCCAACTAATAAAGCCAAAGAATCCCCATGCGTTTTCAGTAACTCATGCAATTCTTCTTCGGAGGTTGGGCGAATCAGAACGGAGCCTCCTCCCAAATATCCAGCTTCAATTCCTTGTTGATTGGGATGATCAACGGAAGAGGAGAAGCGAAACGCTTTTTTGTCTGGGTGTGAGGCGACGATTCTGAAAATTTCTTCGTTTACAAAATGTAATGCGCAGCCATCGTCCGCAGCCCAGCCGCCTTTAAGAGTTCCTTCGATAACAAATTTTTTATATCGTTCCTGTCTTTTTGCTTCGCCATCAAAATGGGGACAGTGACTTCCCTTTAGCCAACTAAGGCATTCAAGACGTTCATAGCTCCCAGGATTTACGGAGTCAGATAATCCTTCCTCAAACCAACAAATAGATCCCGCGCTAAGGCCCGCCATTATCACACCGCGCTCATAGGCCTTTCGCAACAAAACATCCAGCCCAGATTCTCTCCATTTGCTCAGGAGATTTACAGTGTTTCCCCCGCCAACATAAAAAATATTTTGTTGATTCACAAAAGACTCCAGTGACTCACTGGATTGACCATTAGGAAAGTCGCCTATAGCCAAATGGCTTGTTTTGCATGGCATCCCCTCAAAACATTTGTAAAATTTATTGCGATAACCTTCATCGTCAAAACTTGCTGTGCCAATAAAACAAATCTTGGGCTCCTCGCTTTCTGACAGACTCAACAAATAGCGGTCAAGAAGTGGGTTGTGCGGTTCCATTGAAAACCCGCCTCCGCCCATAGCAAAAATTTGTCGTTTAATGCTCATTTTAACAATTGCTCACTCCCAAAGATTAAACTTTATACAAATCGTTCGCCGAGTTGATTTCAGTCAACCACTTGCGCTCTGGATAAACTACGGCGGCTACGCCCTTATCGCAAAAACCCAGGCACCCACAGCGAGTCACAGAAATGATGCCCTTCCACGCGGGATCTTGCTTAGATTTCTCTTTAAGTTGTTTGAAGATTTCTTCCGCATTTTTGTTCGCGCAGCATTCACCAACATCACGATGGTTGGTGCAGATAAACAAATGTTTCTCGATGTGTTTGCTTTCTTCTTTCATTGCTATTTATTTCTTAAAAATAAACCAAGGCACCAAATCGCGAGTCAAGGGCGCCTGAACCACTAATAATATAGCCGTCTTTATCTGCACTATAAAAAGACTTCATTCGTACCTTATATAACAATGAAAATTGTTCAGTGAGAAAATATTCTACCCCGACATCAAAGCCATAGGCAAATTTTGAAACGGGCTCACCATCTTTTAGAACATAGGCGCTATCAAATTGAACATATGGTTTTACAAAGAGGTTCACTTTTTCTGCTCGATAAACTTTAAAGGCCGGGCCAACTTCGAACTGAAAATCATTGGCTGTCTTGCTTCCGGAGCTATAGGTCCATTGGTCAAAGTCAGCGGATAAGTCAAAAGACGTTGAATCTGAGGTTGAGAATCTATAAGTGAAGCGTACTTCGTCATAAAAACCGAAGGCAGATTTATTCTCAGAAGTTTGAGCGGCCGACGATGATGCCGACGATGATGCCGAAGATGATTGAGCGGCCGACAAGGTTGGAAAGAAAATAATAGATATTAAAAACAGGGTGATAGGGAAAATAAAATTCTTCATTGGGAAATATCTAGGTCAAAGACAACGCAGATGCAATAAAGATTGTTTGCCAATATTCTTTAGATGAATATTCCTAAAGTCTTTGCGGACTGCACCCATCGGTGATTGGCGTCCACAAGTCTTGCTGGCCCCATAACGTCTTCAATCGGTGCTGACTGGATGCGGCCCTCTCGATACACTATCGCCTTTTGCCACTCTCCTTTTATTGCTAGCCCCGCAGCCATAACACCCATCCCGAGCGTTAAAAATCTATCCGTAGTCGTTGGACTTTTGGATCGCTGCAAATGCCCCAAGACCACATGCCTAGCTTCCCAACCGGTTTCTTTTTCAATCCATCGAGCTAGTCGTTCTCCAATGCCGCCGTATCTTTCGGCTTGAGGCGAATCTTCTACACGATGGGCCACCAAGACGTCTTCTCCGTGAGCATGAGCTCCTTCGCCTACCACTATCAATAGGCCTCTTTGTTTTGCTTGCTTGCTTTTTATATATTCAATAAGTGATGTTTTGTTATACGGATTTTCCGGAAGCAAAATCACGTCAGCAAAAGACGCCATGCCTCCGCCAAGTGCAATCCATCCAGCCGTTCTTCCCATGGTTTCGACGATAATGATTCGGCGATGTGCATCAGCCGTGGCCCTTAGGGCATCAACACTTTCTGCAACAACTGAACAGGCAGTGTCGTATCCAAATGTGATTTCAGTTCCTGACAAATCATTGTCGATTGTTTTTGGAACTCCAATAAGTGGAATCGTATCTTTGAAAGCCGAAAGACCTGCAAAGGTGCCATCGCCTCCTGCGGCAATGAGTCCATCAACCTTTAATTCTAAAAACTTTTTCACAAATTCTGATTCGCGACCTTTGGTTCCAGTTTTGTTTGAAGTTCCTAAAAATGTTCCGGCAAGACTATGAATGCCGCGAATATTATTTTCAGTGATAGTAACGCTACGATTTTCAAAGACACCTTCAAAGCCATCTTGAATGCCAATCACATCAAAATTATTATTAAGCAATGTTCTGCTCGTGGCTTCAATGATTCCATTTAGCCCAGGAGCGTCTCCACCCCCGGTTAATAATGCGACTCTTTTTTTCATGAATGCGAGTTTAGGTTTATTCTCCCGAGCTTACAAGTGTGGATATTGCGATCACCCGAACGTTCCCAAACAACGCGCACGCCTATTCCTGGGCGTTTTCAAAATTTTCGGGTAGTCCAAAAATAATTTCTTGAATTTTGGCGCGAGCGCCCAAATAGCTGCCCGTGCGCGCTGCAGTAAGACCAAAACGAGCGAGAGTTTCAACAGATAGTCCGGGAATTTGGCTGCTTCCATTCACAATCATAACCAACATTGGTCGACCGTTCACTTGTGCAATCACCGGTTTAAGCCATCCTTGTTGAATGGCGAGGGCCCACTTCTTCGTCATATTTGGTAGCGCATTTATGAGAGCTCCGTCGAGATATTTAATGTGCAAGACCGACCAAGATGAATCCCAGGCAAGGCCGAATACAAAATCCACGCCATAACTTTTTAGATTTTCGGGATCAAAAGGATTCTCACCACTAATGTAATCTTGAACTGCAACAAGGCTTACAAAGGCCGAATTTCCGATGACATTTAATTTTGTATAGCGCCAAAATTTTTTCCAAGCTTTTTGTTTGGGAGTTAGCGTTTCAACTGCATTTGACGCGATTTCGTTTTGACACTGAACAATGCTCCTATAGAGCGTCATTCCTACGGCCGAGACTAAAAGAGCATAATTAAATTTAGGCTGTGGTTTTTCGCCCTGGTCGGCAGCTCGTTGTTCGTATTTATAAAATCCCATAGTAGCTGCTCCTGTGGCCAACAAATTGAGTGCCATATTTGAGCGAGCTTTGAACTTGTCACTAGCCTTTTGCTGTTTGCCAATCACACATGCTTTCTCCTTTGGGCCCGAGAAGTAGTCTTTGAATTTTTGAACAAATTTTTTGTTCTTATGAGCATCGGCAACGACTTCGTTAATGCAATCATTGGCTGGATTATTACCGCATTTTTCGATGCTAAGCTTTAGGTCGTTTTCTACTTCGTCGAGAGTCGTATCTAATTTTGTTTGAATAGGGGAATTTGATTTTTCAATCGTCGAAATGCCATGGATTTCTTTAAGGCTTTTAGCGCATTCCTCGGCCTTTGTTCTAAGGGGGATCGCTAGGCAGAGGCCCAGAAGGGCTAAGGTCAGGGTTTTAAACATACTTACTCTCTCTATTAGGAGCAATTATGGGACCACTGGAAGTCCCCGCAGGTGCCTTTATGGCCAGCATAACCCCTTGAAATCTGGCCTCTCGTTATTTTAAGCGCCTGAAATCGCTAATTTTTGCAATTATGCGCCCAATTTTTAGACACTTTTAAAATTCAGCCTTAAATAGACTCGGTATGGAAAGAATAAAGCTATTTTTTAAGGGTGTGGCGATGGGAGCGGCAGATGTCGTGCCCGGAGTGTCTGGTGGGACGATTGCATTTGTGACCGGAATTTACGAGGAATTGGTTTCTAGTCTTGCGGCTTTTAAGTTGTCGCATCTTCAGCTTCCATTCTTATTTTTAAAAGGTTCCTCTGCAAAAGCTAAAAGGGAACAAATTTTCACTGAGTTAAATATAAAATTTTTGGTCACTCTTGGTGCCGGAATCATGTTGTCTGTCCTGAGTCTTGCAAAGGTGATTCCTCACTTTATGAAAACGGCACCCTTTGAAACTTACTCCCTGTTCTTTGGATTAATTTTGTTTTCAATAGCTGTTCCTTATAAAAAAATATCTAACAAAAGCATGTTGAGTTTTTCAGTTTTTTTAGTTGTGGCAATTGCGTCTGGAGCTTTTTTTATAATGGCTCCAAACTACTCCCTAGCCCAGACTCCGATTGGCGTTTTCATAGGAGGAATGATTGCGATTTGTGCCATGATTTTGCCGGGCATTTCTGGATCCTATTTACTACTCGTTATGGGGCTTTATAGTTTTGTCTTGGATTCGCTCCACGATAGAAATTTAATGATAGTTCTTCCCTTCTCACTCGGCTGTGCGGTTGGAATACTTTCTTTTGTAAAATTTTTGCAATGGGTGTTGTCTGAATATCGAGATATTACTTTAGCGGCGCTTAGCGGATTGATGTTGGGCAGCTTGGTAAAAATTTGGCCAGCACCTTTTTATAGCTCAGGCTCATCCTTAGCTGTTGGCATTGCAATGCTAGTTCTCGGGGCCACAGTGATGATATTGATGGTGAAGCTCGATCCAGATGTTAGCCGTGCTTAGCTGTATTAACGAAAACTGCTTATTGTCTGTCTGTTAATAGCGGAGTCCCTTTATAGAAAAGATAAAGTCCAAAAATTTGCACGACATGATAAAGATCGTTTCCATTGAAATTTGGGTGCGGTGATATTTTCAAAATCTGAATGGCAGCTGCCACTAACGAAACCACAATTCCTTTGATCATGTAGTGCGAAGCAGGATGTTCATTTTTTCTGCCGTAAACCCAAAGGCCAATCAAAAATGCCGATCCATAGTCAGCTATGCCAACTATAAATTGAGTCATAAGAACGGCAACCACCAAAAAAGCTAAAAGTTTTATATTTAAAAACCATTTAATCGGATTAAAAAATTTATGTGATGGATTTAGGCTAAAGCGAAGCATGGATCGCGATAGCAAATACGCTGTTATGCTCAGGCAAAACAGCGTAAAAATCCGAAGTCCGTCATAAACCATCAACGGTAGGTGGGGTTGGAAGCCATGGTAGATCGCCCCACAGAGAGCGGCTAAGCCAATTGTAACGAAGGCGATGATCCAAACCCGTGAAGAAAAGTCATTAAGTGCTTTTGATGACCTAGACAGGTTGAATGCGAATATGCCACAAAGAACTGACAAAATAACATCGGTAAAAAATGTCCAAAATTCATGAATTGCCATGGCTTAAGAATAGCGCATTATTTTGGCAGTGGAAAATTCTGGTCTAGGTAATCGCTGAAGGCCTGTTTTGTTCTAAGGATGTTTACATTTTGTCGGCAAACAAGGCGCTGGGGATCAGCAAGTCCGCTTAAAACTATGCTTCTGGAAAAGGTGCTTGGGTCGCCGTAGGCTTCTACCCTAACAACGGCATATTTTAGATTTTCACCGGCAAGAAGACCTCCGTAGGGATAACATTGCGCGATGTTCTCGATAGACAGAACACTAACGCCATCGGCGTTCACACTGTCAACGATTCTCAAATTCGAACTGCCGCCGATATGAACTCTATCAAATTGACCGCACGCTATGATGACTAAGGTTTTTGTATGATTTTCTAAATCAAATCTGACATGTGCAAAACTAGCTTCTTTGGGTGAAAGGTAAGAAGCATTGCGATCTTTTAAAACATGTAGGACTCCGGCAAGGTGAAGGGTGTCGGCCCCCATAAATCCTTTTAGGAGATTGATGGAAATGATTCCTGGAGAAGGATCTGCGGGGTCTACCGCTGTTAACCGATTCGCTCGAGAGGGGGAGAGACTTGGTTCGCATTGCGCAAGAGGGGGTTCCTCTACGGCTGGGCTTCGCACTGGCGAAGCGGCATCTCTTTTTGCTTTTAGAGCTACCTGAGCTGCGTTTTGTTTTAATGTCCGATCCACGGCACGGCGATCACCGTAACTGCCCCTCGAGACCACAACTCGACCCTGACTATCTATCGAAACATTTCCGCTTAACGTGCGAGCGTTGATGGTTGTCGATTGGCCACCAAGCACAGTTTGAATAGATATTTTGTTATTGCTTAGTGAGCTCGTCCCAATGGGGGTTGAACTCTGGGGCACTTGACTTGCTGAAGATGTAGGAGGTGAGCTGCCGCCGTCTTCGGGATCAGAACCTCCGTTGGAGCCTCCACTTCCGTCAATGCCAGTTCCGCTTGATCCACCGTCATCAAGGCCGCCTCCGCCTGTTCCGCCACTAGAATCAACATTCTGGGAACTATCGGAACAGAGATCGGCTTTTTTGTAGCAACCTAAAGGTCGATCACTCGCCAATTCGTCATCGTATTTTGCAAGACGAGCTAGTTCGATGCCGCATAAATAATCTTTATTAAATTTATTTTTGCATTGAGCTCGAGTCTGGCTTCCATCCGCACAGGCATTTATTTTATTTTCAACTTTTGTAAAACAAGCATCTCGCTCGTCTTTTAACTGATCTTTAAAAGATTCTATACAGCTCACTGCTTCGTTGACTCCCTTGCAAGTATAGCTTGCCATGTTCTGGCAATACTGACTGAATCCATTCAGCGTTCTGGGGGCATTGCCAGTAGTCGTTTTTCCGTCAATTGTAGTTGAAAAACTATCGACCATAGTTCGAGACTGACCAACGAGGTAGAGCCAGGCGAGAGGATCTCCGCCGTCTTGCGAAGTATTATTATGATTTGTCAGGACCTTTGTTGAGCGGTTTAGGTAGCATGTGGTGAAGCTAGATGGGTGCAATGTCCCGGAGCCACTTCCGCCCAAGTTATTTTGTGCGCGCGCTTGCTTGGAATTTATCACTCCCGCAAAGACAAATATCGCCACATAGATCCAAGACCTCATAGCTCAATTTTACGTGAAGATACCCATAACATTAAAGTTAAGATTGTGATTTCTTTAGGCCAGGCTGTTAATTTTTGGTTAATTTTTACTGTGCGCACGGAAGAGTTGCTGGGTGACGAAAATATCCTGGTAAATCATTAAGTAACACAAAAACAAGATCCCCGAGCTGCCCGCTGGTCTTAAGCAGTTAATAATATTAATATAAATCTAGCTTAGCAACTCTTCCGTGCGCACAGTAAAAAGGCACCGGAGACGGTGGCCGCGCTTTTTAAGGAAGCCTACCTTAAGGAGTGCTACTTCGTTTTGTTCTTCAAGTGTTTAAAAAATATTTCAAAAACTGAGCGTACCGTAGCTAGATATTCTTCATCCGTATAAGCCGTCTTTGAGCCCGAAATCAGCTGATGGCACAGACTCATTTTGAAGGATTTTAAAATATCGGTAAATGCTTTGGATTCGGTTTTGCTTATTTTAAAAGTCTCTTGAATTTGAAATTCTTTGCCCTTGCGGTACTCTTTCTCAATTTTCTCAATGGCTTTTCCCATCACAGAGGGGGTACCTTTAAATCTAAAATATAGCATGATGATTTCGGGATGCTCTTTGGCAAACTGAAGTGTTTTGAGAGTTCTCTGAATTTCATCATCCTGAAAAAATTCAACTGATGCAGGTTTTGCTCCGCCATCAAGCTGTGCGAATAGTTTGCCAAAATGGTCGACAGCAAAAGAGCTAAGGTCTTCTTTGGAGCCGCCAATATACTTATACACCCACGGTCTCGAAACGCCGGTTGCTCTGGCAAGTCGAGAGGGCGTTAGGCTCTCAAAGCCGAACCTCACGACGATACTAAGAATGCCCTTAGCAACGCGGTCGAGTTTTTGCTGTTTATCCTCACGCATAATGACGACTTTACCCCATTGAAAGGAATTGATGCGTCTGGCCGCAAAATTTTTTTGATGCCTCAGAATGCCTCGGTGTTGCCCAATAGCAATCCCAGCCTTAAACTCAAGACCTATGAAAATCCTAAACATTAAAAAAACAACTTTATTAACTTTTTGTGCGTTGCTTTCTTTTACGGCATGTACAGGCGGTGATGATGCAAAGACTGATTCAGCGCAAACTCAAGGAGATGCTGTGACAGAATTAAAAATTGAAAACATTAAAGACGGATCAGGCAAAGAGGCGGTCGCCGGAAAAAAAGTTTCGGTTCACTACACTGGTTGGTTAACTAACGGAACAAAATTTGATTCATCTGTTGATCGCGGACAACCTTTTGTTTTTGATTTAGGTGCTGGTCGAGTGATCAAGGGCTGGGATCAGGGCGTTGTGGGAATGAAAGTCGGCGGCAAACGCAAACTAACTATTCCATCAAGCCTTGGATATGGTGAGCGTGGAGCGGGATCCGTTATTCCTCCTAATGCTACCTTGGTTTTTGATGTCGAATTGCTTGATGTCATTGAATAGGTTTCATTGGGCATCAAAGTTCCAGGGAGGGAGCTATTATGATTAAAAAATATTTTTTTAAAACAAGTGTTATTTGTGGAGTTATGGCGAGCTTGCCGAGTTTCGCTTTAGCACATTCGGGCTCTGCAGGGGCCGATGGCTCCCGTCCTACAACTTACTCAAAGGTTTTGGTCGATAAGGCTTATGCTCAAAATATAGGGTTAAAGATTGTAGCTGCAGATGAAGCTTTTGGCCAAGTGGTTGCCATCGCAAATCAATCGCAACTTCAATCGCTCTCAGATTTGATGCATCAGAAAAATCGTTGTGGTGGCTATGAGTTGTTGGATCAAAGTATATCTAAAGCGCAGGCTCAAGATATTTTAGGTGCTTTGTGGTCTGAACAACTAAAGTCTAAGGCCGAAGAAATTCGATTGAAGTCAACAGAAACATCGCCTCTTCAGAAAAGGCAAGAGCTTGTTGAAGCTTTCGATAAAGTTTCGCCAGAAGCGCAACATGCGTGGATTCAAAAAATGGCTGCTTTTGAAACTCGCTATCACAACTCCTCTCATCCTAATCAGCACGTTGAGTGGCTTGTTGGTGAATTGCAAAAAATGGCTCAAGCTTCCAAACTTGAAATCGCCATTGAGAGAATTTCACACACCAACACGCGTCAGGATTCTGTGAGAGCTCGCATCGTTGGAAGTAGTAGAGCTAACGAGATCATAGTCCTTGGCGGGCATTTTGATTCAACGGTGGGATGGTTTTCTGGAAACAACAGGTCACCAGGTGCGGATGACAATGCTTCGGGTTCATCAAATATTTTAGAGTCCTTTAGGATTTTGTCTCAAATGCAGCAGCCAGAACGCAGCATCGAATTTTATTGGTACGCCGCCGAGGAAATTGGCTTGGTAGGATCGGCCGAAATTGCGCAAAGCTATAAAGGCATGCACAAAGATGTCGTTGCCGCTCTTCAGTTAGACATGACTCTTGAGGCTGGAAGCGGTCCCTTGGTTCTTGCTTCTATGGAAGATTTCACCAGCCCTTGGCTTCGTGAATTTTTAGTAGATGCCAACAGAACTTATGAGTTAGGTGCCGCTATCATTGCAGATGAATGCGGTTATGGATGCAGCGATCACGCTTCTTGGTTTAGACAGGGCTATTCTACCTTGATGCCGTTTGAATCTTCATTCAGAGAAATGAACAGAGACATTCATACCATCAACGACACTATCAATGAAGCCAGTCACTTTGCGCATTCGGCCGTCTTTACAAAAATCGCGCTGATTTTTGCTTGGGATTTAGCCAATTCAACTCGTCGCGCTCCTTAAGGGGATCGCTTCAAGAGCTGGATTCATTGCCCAACAAAAAACCCGTAGCTTCCAAAATTGAAGCTACGGGTTTTGGTTTTTTAGTTTTGTTTATCAAGAACTAGCTTAATTCTTACAAATCAAAATTAAGAACCAATGGAAGGTGATCGGAAAAGCCATCCATGGTCTTAGCGTTAAATCTAAATGGCTTAGGTCCGTCCATTGCAAAGTCTGGAGCGTGGACATCAAGATTTTTCCAATCAATTGCTAATCCTTTGTTTAGAGAATTTTGAAAAACTAAAATTCTATCTAGGAATCCCCAGCTGCCTCTATACCAATGACTTCCAGGTCTGCGTGTTGGAGGGAAATTAGCTTCTCGGTCTAATCTTGCTTCGATGCCATCAACAAAGGCAAGTTTTCCATTCTCGCCTCGAATGATCTGGCCAATTTCTCCCTGAATCTCTTCCACAACTGAGTTAAAATCTCCGAGCGCTACAACAAAATCTCCACGCTTATTGGCGTCAAACGCAGCCTTTACTAAAGTGTTCGCGGCCGCAATGCGGTGTGATGTTGGGTTGCCTTGGCTCGGCCAGTGATTTGCAAAAACTGTTAGATGTTTTGAGCCAACTTTAAAAGTGGCCTCTAAAATGTTTCTGGTGGGGTGAGGTGAGCTTCCTTGGGAAGGAAGGTTTACGTGATGGTCTTTGCTTGCAAATAATGGGTAGCGTGAAAGTATCGCAGTGTCTATTCCGCGAAGATCGGGTCCTTCAATAAAAACGAGAGTGGTGTATCCCATTCCGCTAAGGCCTTCATCTCTTAAAGACTCAAGCGCTTTTCGATTTTCAACTTCTTCTAAAACCAAGATGTCGGGGCCTTGTCCGCCAAAGGAAGATTTTATAACCTGGCTTAAATTTAAAACTTTGTTTCTTTTAACAAGAGGGCTCCAGTCCAGCTCTAAACACTCTTGTCTCCAGTGACTGTTGCTAATTTTATGACATTCAGCTTGAACTTTAGGGTCGTTTTTGGCTCTCAATGGAAGGTAAGCCCAGTCACTTTTCCCTTCGTCGTGTTCGGTATCAAAGAGATTCTCAACGTTGTAGGTCATAACTTTTACCGTTTGCTTGGCCTGGCTAATGCCTGATCCCAACAATAAAAATACAAAAACTGAGAGGGTTTTAATTGCGTTGTTAGAGAGGTGTTTCATATGTTTCGGTTCTCCTGTGCAAATCTATTTTAACGTTAAGGTTTTCTTATCTAATCGCCAATTGAATACTTTGGCAAAACTTATTTAACACATTAGGTTTTTTTAAGTATTGCTGCGTTCGTTGGTCTAGCTAGGGGTTTTAGCTATCTTCAATTCGCAGAATGTGCTTTTAAAGGTGCCATGAGCATACAGCGACTCAATAAGTTTCTTGCGCAACGCGGCATATGTTCGCGCAGAGAAGCGGATCGATGGATTGAGGCGGGACGCTTAGTCGTTGACGGAGAAACGGCAACGTTGGGAATATCGGTGGGGCCAGATTCCAAAATTGCTCTCGATGGAAAAGATTTAATTCTTTCTCAGGAAAAACCAAAACGTATCATCATTGCCTATCACAAACCTGTGGGGGTGGAATCTACGCAGGATCCCGATAATCCTCGGAGCATCGACAAGGCTTTGAATTGGAATGGACCGAGAGTTTTTATGATTGGCCGGCTCGACATCGCGTCAGAGGGATTATTGCTGATGACCAATGATGGTGATCTGGTGAACCCTATTCTTCGAAGCAGTGAAAATCATGAAAAAGAATACGTCGTTGTTTTTGATAAGGTCATTAGCGATCAACAAATTAAAACTATGAGAAGTGGGGTTGATATTGGTGATGGCGATCGAGGGCTTACCAAGCCTTGCACGGTTGAACGCCTTGGTGGAAATCGAATCAAAATTTGTCTCACTGAGGGGCGAAATCGTCAGATAAGAAGAATGGCTGAAGCTTTTGAATTGCGTGTTGTGAGATTAAAACGGGTGAGAGTTATGAATATTTTGCTTGAGAATATTCCCAAAGGCGAATGGCGCTACCTTACAAAAAAAGAGGAGCTCACATTACTTGAGCTCCTCGGCCTATAATTTTAAATTTTCAGTTTATAGTTAATCGAGCAGTTTCAATCAGGCAGTTTCAATGAAGCCGCTAACTTAAGCAGTTTCCCTGAAACTGCTATCTAGTGAAACCGCTAGTTAAAGCAGTTTCCCTGAAACTGCTAACTAATGATGTGCGTGGCCGTCGGGCCCATGCGCATGCCCATGAGTCACTTCATCCGAAGTTGCCTCACGAATGTTTATAACTTCGACTTCAAAATGCAAAGTTTGTCCGGCTAAAGGATGATTTCCATCTAGGTAAATATCGTCACCTTCAATTTTTTCGACAACAAATGGGAGAGGTTGTCCGGTTCCAACGTCGGCAGCAAATTGCATTCCGGGATCAATGTCCGTTCCTTCGGGAAAAGATTCCTTTCCAACTTTTATTTTAAGTTGATCGTTAATCTCTCCGTAGCCTTTTGCAGCTTCGACGGTGACTTTCTTCTTGTCTCCAACTTTTAAGCCAACAAGTTCTTCCTCAAGGCCTGGCACAATGTTGTTTGCGCCATGCAAATAAAAGAAAGGATCAGCCGTTGTCGCCTCATCTAGGGTTTCACCGCTATCGTTTTTTAAAATGTAGGTCACACCTACGACGAGTTTGTCTTGAATTGTTTCGCTCATGATGGCTAAAGAAACTAGAATCCAATGGCCTAATATGCAAGTGCAATCGGTATATAGACGAGCAGAATACACAAAATAGCTGCGAGCACTGCGTAGGGCAGCTGCGTTTTGGTATGTTCTTTTAGCTCACAGTCAGTGGCAAAGGCCGAAACCACAGTAGTGTCGCTTATTGGTGAGCAATGATCCCCAAAAACAGCTCCTCCAAAGACACCACCAATGATGGCCTGCATAAGCCATAGGGGGGCCCCGACTTCACTCGCGAGTGGAACAGTCAGTGGGATCAATATCGCCAAAGTTCCCCACGATGTTCCCGTGAAAAAAGCAAGACAACAGGCCGCCGCAAAGCTCACAAGCGGAAGCGAAGATAGCGACCAGTTGGAGGCCGCAAATAGAGAGGCCAAAAATGCCGCCACGTTCAAATCCGAAATTGTTGTTGTTAAGGCCCAAGCTCCAAAAAGAATGGTGCAAGGTTTTGCAATTTCAATGATGCCATGAAGACTTATTTTTAATGCGCTCGTTGAAGAGATAGATTTTTCGCGGCTCGCAAAAAGTGCAAGCCAGGCAAATAAGGCAGACAGGTTCAAATAAAATGGAACGCTATTGCTCGAGAGTGAATCGACAACAAAGTTGAAAAACCCAAGTGATCGGTCTCCTTTGCCTAGCGCTACCAGAATGATAAAAAAACTAAAAAACAAAACAACTATGGGCATAGCAAGTTTGATGATCAAGCGAGTGCTGGAATGATGTTGCTTTTGGCTATGATTTTTGGAGGAAAATTGATATTGCGAATCGGCCAGAGTTTCTGCCTTTTTCATGGGACCAAGATTGATATTTTTGTAGAGGACGACAAATAATAAAATCAGCGTCATCCAAGAATAAGCATTGAAGGGAATGGCTCCCAGTAACAAGGTGAGTGCCTTTCCCTGAAATTGTGTATTTATAATGGAACTATTGATCAAAGAAAGTTGATAGGCTGTCCATGTCGAAAACACAGCCAAACAGGCAACGGAAGAACTTGTGCTGTCAACAATATAGGCGAGTTTTGCGTTTGAAACGGCAAAGCGTGTTCGAATGGGTTTCGCCAGTCGACCAAGCAAAATCGCATTAGCGAGACCATCATAAAAACACAAAATGCCTGCTCCCGCTAAACTCATCAAAGAAGCACGTTTGCTTCTTCCAGAAAATTTTAAAGAATCAAACAAAGTTTGAAGTGAGCCGTTCTTATCTAGCAAGGCCGAAAAAGCACCAAGTTGAAGTGTTAACGCCAAAGCTCCCATCTTCCAGGGTGAGGCGATATGTTTTAAAACAAAAATATCTACGAGATAGGTAGGGAGGGCCAGCGGGGTCTTATGCAATAGCAAAATCGCGCCCCATAGGGCTCCCACGCTTAGTGCGACAAAGGCGTTTCTAAGGGTAAGAGCCAGAGCAAGAGCGAGGACGCTCGGGCTTAAAACTAGAAGATCCATTGCGGATCAATTTAGCCGTATATTCACGCCTGGGAAATCGCAATAAAAAAATTTATTTCTTTGCGGCCGTATGGGCTCTTGTTGAAGCTGATTCACTGCTCGTGCGTCGAGAGCCAATCAATTTTTCGCTGAATGACTTGCCCCAGCCGGCTAACATTTGCTTTGCTGTCGCCATTCCGACTCGTGCTAGGGCGGCAGACTTAGGCGTCTCTGACAGGTGTTTTACGCAATCAGAGGCCTTGGCAGCTGTTTCGTTTGATCGATAATCAGCTTCGTATTCAGATAAATATGCCGCGCCATTGGATTCAATATTTTTAACTATCTTTTCATTGGCAAAAGACGAAATATGAAGAGCCATCAAGAATGCCTTGTCGGGGTTTCCGCCTGTGACCCTCGAAAACTTATCGTGTGGAACATAGGCCAGACTTTTATCGGGGTTGTTAGGTTCTTTGCATGCGCCAGTTTTTCGATCAAAGATATTTAACTGTTCAGTAAGACCTGCGAAAGCAATGCCGTGGAACCATGAAACACCTTTGAGGACTTCTTTACGGTCGGCATCAGAAAGTTTGGAAAGCAAGTTGGGGGAAGGATCTGCTCCTAAGAGCTCTGCGATAACCGCTTTGTGCTTGCAAAGGATTTCTGGTTTATCAAAAGTCTTGAGTGATTCTTTAACGTCAGGAAGTAGGCGTTCGCGTAAGGTGCTTACCCTTTTTTCCATGGCAGCCATGCCACCACGTTTTTTCATTTGTTCTTCGCTTGGAATTCCAATTTGTTCTCTAGAAAATTCACGATGCTTACCCATCATTTTTTTAAAGTTCTCGACAGAATAAACGTTATCTACAATTTGGGCCACGCAACCCTCGGGGGTGGATGAATTTTTTTCTGCAGGAGTTAGTGCCACATCGCTAGCCACTTGCGCTTGTGCTTGCTGCGCCCTTAGATCTCCGTCCATGGCACGAACGGGCTCACCCTCTGGTGCAGGTGTTGAGTGATCGGCATCTGGAGCGGCAGCGATGGTAGCGGATTTGCCGGAATTTTTATCTGCAAATTTTTGAGCTTCCTGGGAAACAAAATCTTTAGGAGCAATGTTGCTTTTTGCTGTTGCTTCTGCAAAACCTTTGATTACTTCATCCGTATTCATCACTTTTGCTTTTACTAATTTGCAAAGCTCGGGCGCAGCCTGAACCAAACCATCAATAGACGCATCTGTGTTTTTGGCTAGATTGTCGCCATCGCAATTAGTAACAAGTTTGCCGTCCACAAACTTAGCTTTACAGGCTTCTCCCACAGTTTCACGGTTTATAGAATTTCTAAAATTATCAATTTCTTGTGCCGTACAAGGCGTTAATTCGGCTGCGGCAACTGCTGAAGTGCCAGACGATTTAGAAGGTTGATTTTCGCCGGAAACAGTTAAATTAGGGTTAGTTACAGACTGGTTTGTTGCACTTGTTCCTATTTCGTTAGCTGCCTGGTATTTATCAACGTAAGCAGAAGTTTGTTTTGCGAGAGTGGTTTGAAATTCGGAATTACTTGTGTCAACTCCAGATTGTTTAGCTGCATATTCAATATTGGATTTAAAGGCCTCGACGGCTGTTTGAGGTACGGTAGATTCTCCATAGCAGCCCGATATAAGAATGCTGCATCCAGCTGCCTTCTGCGTTTCACTCAATCCTGCACCTCCGCTACTCACAGAAGCCGTTTGTCTATTGGTACTAGTTGCCAATGGCGCCGGACTAGCTTTTTCAACCGCTTTAAAGCTTTCCGGTGTAGCGCTGCTATCAGTGGAATCACCGCTCGTCGTTTTATTAGAAGAAGCACCCGAAGAATCTTTGGCGCCAGAATTCTTCATAGAATATCCAGACGATCCTTGCGCATTCGAACTACCACTTCCATCGGAAGTATGCGAGCTGTCGCCGGAAGTGCCGGCTTGATGCGCTGACGCGGCCGCTGCAGCATCTCGCTCTACATTTGTAAGCGGTCTTTCTTCCTCGCCAATATTTATTGGGCCAGGCGAAGGACCCGGAGATTGGCCGTACGCTCCATCAAGATTTCGAATCGACGCAGATTGGTATTCATCAGAATTATTAAACTTTGGAATATCTCGCTCATCAACATATTGAGTTCGACTGGCGACTTCTGAAGCAGAGCCCCTTGAAACATTTCCAGACGAGTCCGAATTTCCTAAGCCTAGGTTCGCAAATAACGGCGACGAGTCGCTACTTCCGCCATTATCTAGAGAAATATTGTCACTGCTATTATTGGAATTATTCCCAGAACTACTTCCTGAAGGAACAAAAGAATCGAAACCGTCGCCACTGTGTAGCGGGCTCGATGAATCAGCAATCACAGGGTGATTGCTCCCTAAAACTTCTCGCGCTGAACTAAGCAATGTGTCCAACCCAGAGCTATCGCTGAAAATTGAACTCAAACCCAAAAACGAATCATCTTTGCCTTCTGATTTTTGTTCTTGGTATTTTGTGAAGGCTTCTTGAAAGGCTTCATTGTTTGCCAAGGCTTGTGCCTCATCTTCGCTAAGGCCATTGCCCAAAAGCTTCATGATGTCTTCTTTTGAAAGTTTAGAGCTATCTTCGCCTTCTCCAAGGGCCTGAGCCATCAAATTAAGGTGAGCCTCAGAAAGTTCCTCGAGAGTCATAGATTTTTGAAAAGTTCCAATGTCGTCAAAGGCAGTAGTGTAAATATCTAAATCAGTAAATGTTTTTCCGGCTGCAGTAGCACCAGAAACCGAAGTCGCCGATTGTTCCCAAAGCTTTGCGAGATCATCGATACTGGCAAACAAACGATCGGTTCCAAATGGATTTTGATTAGCCGACTCATCGCTACTCGCAAAAGTTGGTCTGCTCAATAATGTCGAAGACAATATAGAAAGACTCAAAACAAAACAAGCCGACGCATTTATATAACTACGCGGAATCGTATTTTGAATATTTCTTAAAAAACTCTTCATCAAATCTTCCTACGGCATAGAATATCAGAAAGTGATGTCTGAGCGGAGTACTTAACCGAAACTTAATATTTGATCTTAAATACCTTAACAAAAACCCATAGTGGCCCAATCAGCAAATGAAGGAAGTTCTGCATAAATGCCGGGGCCTTATGCTCAAAGCTCTTATGCCCCCAAAGCTGTACAACCCAGCCCACAACAAAGGCTCCCACGCAGACCGCCAAGGGTGTCATGAGTGATAAAAAATAAAGCCCAAAACTAAACGGGGCAAACATGAGAGACAATTTTGGACTTAGCTTGAAGTAGAAGAGGTGCGCAACAACACAAAGCAAAAGAGCCGCATTTATACTTGGAGTACCACTCAAGACAAGCGGCACTTGAATCATAGCTAAAAGACCAAAAAGTCCAAACATGATTAACGGCACACCAATCATGTGCAAGACTTGATTGGTGGGATTTTTATGAAATTCTGAATAATCCGAAAAATAATTATGGATGTCTTTCATGCTGACTACAGAAATACTAGAGTAGCGAGTAAATGTTAATCGAAAATTCAAGTCTTTTACTTTTCTTTATGACAGCATTCGGATCTGGAGCACTCGCGTCTGTCATGGGACTTGGAGGAGGTGTCATATTGGTGCCTGTGTTTACACTTTTGCTTGGTGTCCCATTTAGTACTGCTGCTGCGACGTCCATCGTGGCTGTTGTTGCGGCTTCAAACGGCGCCGCTATTAAGTTTCACCAGAATGGTTTTACCAATGTGAATCTCGGAATTTGGTTGGAGCTTGGCACGGTTGTTGGCGCGATTTTGGGAGTTTTGCTTGTGGGATCAGTCCCACAAGGTGTTCTATTTTTTACTTTTTCTGTGGTGTTAATTCTGGCAACTTTGAGCATGCTCAAAGATCGCAAAGATCGGGCCCAGACAAGCAAAGATGTTTTGCACGAATCTCTGGATACGCGAACTGATTTTTCAGAAAAAATTGGAATCAACGGCTCCGATTACAAAGTCCGTCATCCGGTTTTGGGATTGTTTTTAAGTGTCTTTGCGGGACTGCTGAGCTCGATGCTCGGTGTCGGGGGCGGCATTGTTAAAGTGCCGATGATGAATAGCCTCATGAAAGTTCCACTTAAAATTTCGGTAGCAACCAGTAGCTTTATGATTGGCATCACAGCTTCAGCGGGCGCTTTGATGTATTTATTGCAATCAAAATTAGAGCTAGCATTGGTGGCGCCAACGGTTGCGGGTGTTTTGCTCGGATCTTATGTGGCATCACATTTTTTTTCGCGGCTTCCGCAGTTACTTATCAAACGTTCTTTTGCAGTCCTTGCGATAATTGTAGCTTTTAGAATGTTTATGAAAGGACTTGAACAGTTATGACTTTGTCCATATTAAGGTTTGGAAATTCACTAAGTTTTGCGCTGTTTATAGTCTCAATTTTTTTGCATTTTCTAAATTTAAATTATTGGAAAATTTCTGCACAGCTAGGAGTTTTTGTTTTGCTATTGACTCCCATCGCTAGGATTGCCGAAATTGCTTTTGCTTCCAGAAAAAATTCAAAAGAACGACTAAGAATTGTTATGATAGCTGCCTTAATCATAATGATCGTGGGCGCGGCCGCTTTAGAATCTAGATAAGGTTCATGGGAGAGTTGCAAGAATGGTTTTTGTCACACTTGCCCAGTCACCAGGAGCCACATTTTGAGCTAGCTCCTCGACAAGAACAAGAAAGGCATCGGGAGAAATCTTTGAGGCTGTTTGTAGTTCTAGAAGCGATAAACATTCTTTGAGAGTTGGCGGCATTTCTTTTTCCAATGATAGACCGTGTGCTTCAATTCCCATTCTTCTAGCCGGCCGAGTTTTAAGCGAGCTGAAGTTTTTAAGTTGCCGCATACTGATATCCGGATCTAGTTTGTGCTCTCTTAGAACCTGAATAAAAGTTAAAAAGGTATCGGCATTGGTGTTGTCGAAGGTTTTAAAGAAATCGACATATATCTTCGATATATCGAGTGATTTTTCAGAAACAAGTCCGAGATACAATCCTAATATTTGATCGGGGTTGAAATGTTGAGGCAATTTAGTTGCATCAAAGCCAAGTTTGCTTTGTGAGCTGATAAACAATTCTTCTAGAGAATCCAAGCTAGCGCGTAATTTGGGGTAGGGGGTGTTTGTGATCTCAGAAACCTCTAGGAGCTTAATGGCTCTGTAGATTGGGGGATTCGGCGCAGAATTTAGAATGCTATCTAGTCGAATTCGCACCTGCTCTGGGCTTAGCCCCACTTTATCAGAAAGTTTTTTTAGCGAAATAATGTGTTCAGGTTTTAGGTCCTCGGTATGCGACTTGGAAAAACCAAGGACGTTTCCCGGTGCCGAAACATTCTTAAAGTGGCTAGAAAATTCTTCGATACTTTTTTGGATTTCTAGGACCAACTTAAGATCGTTGATACAAGTGGGGTCTGTCCCCCGAGCGTTTGCTGGAATGGCAAACAGGGCTGACGTCGAAAAACATACGGCCACAAAAATGGTCAAAATCAACGGACATTCGGATGGCACCTGAGAAGACAACTTGCTCATAGGGGTCATAATATTTGATTGCCCCAGACCCTTGAAAGGACAAACTACGCCCCCACCGCCCAATTCTTAGACTGTGCGCGGGGAAAAGGTGGTGGCTCAAATCAATCGATTGAATAGGTCTATGATTTTAGAACCTTAGGGCTCCCCTGAAATTAGGTAGTGCCTCGGTTTGGCAAAGTTAGCCATTTTTTTATTATTCTCTGGTCTTAGCCCGTTCCCACCACCTCTTCCCCGCGCACAGTCCAAATTAAAGAAATCTACCAATATTTCCGACACGATAGGCATGAATTCAGTGGCTCATAAATTGCGCATTTTAAGGCTCCAATTCTTAGCACTCCTTTTCATCGCATCGTGTGCCATCAATTCAAATCGGCATCCCGCCGCCGCGAACGACCAAGCCTTTTATAACGAAACGCACGATGCCTCCGGAAACATTAGGCCGCAGTACGAAAAGGTTTGGCAGCATTACACATCACTGAGCGAAGAAGAAAAACTTGAATTTCGAAAAGCCACTCTACAAGACTTTCAAAAAGACAATCCCTTGGGCGCGCTACCGAGACTTTTGACGGAAGAAGAATATGACGAATTACAAAAAGGTGTCGATCAACGCGGACGGGCACTTGTAAAATTTCTGCAAGATCACTACAGCGGAAAAAAAACCTATCAAGATAAAATTATTCCTAAAGAAGTTTTGGATCGTATCATTAGGCGAAGCGGTGAAGAAGGTTTTGCGGGAGTGGTTGATCCCGAACGAATCGCTTTCCCATATGGGCCCGACATCATTCGTGATGCCGAAGGCACATGGCGAGTCCTAGAGGACAACCCCGGTTTCATTGGGGGAATGGGCGATTTAAAAATGGCTCGGGAATCGCTTCTCAACAGAATGCCTATTTATAAAAGTCTCATCGATGCCGTCGATAAGCCCGAAGATTACTATAAGGAAATGGGGCGAAGATACAAAGCGAAGCCCGGTAAAGGACGCGCGGTGGTCTATATGATACCTCCCTACGCCGATAACGAAGATTCTCGACTCAAAAAATTGTATCGAGATCAAGGATTGCAAATTGTGACTCCACATTCGAAGGCAAAATTGGTGACAACTGAGAAGGGCCTTTATGTCGAAGAATTAAAAGCCGGGAAAATTGTAAGATATCGAGTTGGATATTTAGTTCTGAACGGCGAGCACGCTTGGGTAGATGTTAACCATCCTGCGACCAAGCTTCGTGATATGTACTCCGACTTGCAATATTGGGTTTATACCGAAAAACCTCAGGATCCAAAGGCTAGAGCTCGTATGAAACCACTGCTTGATCGCTACTACGCAAAAGGCGAGATCGATGAAAGTGAATATAGAAAAGTCATGAAGGAAAGTGGTATCATGTCGTATCTAGATTACCCTGACAGGAAAGCACAGCGCCTTGATGGCCTGATCGATTTGTATTCTAAGGGCTTGCTAGATATGAATTACACTCCAGGAATCGACTTCATCGGTGACAAAGAATTCACACAATACGTCGAAGACATTGTCAGATTTTATTTAGATGAAGAACCCATTTTAAAAAACGTGCCTACTCAAGATTTTGCTAACGTAAAAAACGGACGAGCTGTTCTTGATGAAGTTTTGCTCAAGCGCGTACTCAAAAACAAAAATGGCTATGTTATCAAGCAGGTTGATGGACGAGGGGGCGAAGGCATTTGGGTTGGGTCTAAACAAACTCCGGCTCAGTGGAAAAAGGCCACTGAGGTCGTAAAAGCAAGTCCCATGAAGTATCAAGTTCAAGAATTCAAACATTTATCTCTTCTTGGGGAAATGATTGTTGATATACGAATGATCGCTGCCGTTGGGCCGCAAGGGATATACGTTTCGCCGACGCCATGGGGGAGGGGGCTCCCTCTTAGCGGAAATGGAAAAGTAAATATTAGCGATGAAGGATTAGAAATTGCGGTTGCTGTAGTTCGAACTAAAAATCTCAGCTGCGTTCAGAGTCTAAAGACTCTGCAATTTGGTCAATAATAATTCAACTCTTAACTACTGTTTACTGTACGATGATGTCGTCTTTTCGAAGATAAAGAATCAGCGTCGATGAAATCAGGTTAACGAACATCAACCAAATCCATGGTGGGTGAAAAAAGCCAATGACCGTCGTGTGTGCGATGAGGGCTCCGATCATGACACTAAGGCTCATCAGGGCACCAATTGAATGCATCTTGGGAAGTACAAGGCAAATGGCCGCTCCCGCTTCTACAATTCCTACGATAATCCGCCCATAAGGCTCCATGCCTAATGTTTGAAAGAGCTCAATGCTGCTCGGTAAAGAGTTTATTTTTGACCAGGCTGGTCCTAATAAAATTATAGAAGACAAAATTTGCAGAAACCATAGTCCGGTATTTCTCATGTGCGTGCCTCCAAAAGCGAAGTGGGCATAAATAAATTTGAAGGATTTAAGTCCGAATACCTACGTTTTCCGATGGCGCCCAGCAACTCAATGTGTTCATGCTCAAGTGCTTTTACATAATTGTAAATTCTGTCAGACTTAAACTCAATATCAAGTCCGCCCTGCAGATGTGCTTGGTGTGTGGTGATCCCGACGGGGCAAGTGTTTTTGTTGCACTGGAGGGCTTGAATGCAGCCAAGGGCTAACAAAAAACCTCTCGCAGAATAACAGGCATTGGCACCCATGCTGAGAGCCATAAATTGTTTTGCGGGATTGATAAGTTTTCCAGCACAAATCAATTTAAATCGTCCTTCAATCTCAAATTCAGCAATGAATTTTCGCATGGCAGGCAAAGCTGCAAAAAGTGGAACGCCAACGTCGTCCATAAATCCTTTTGGTGCTGCGCCTGTTCCGCCTTCTCCGCCATCAATAGAAATGTAGTCCGGAAAAATATTTTGTTTTTTCATTTCCAAAAGTATCGAACGCATTTCTTCTCTTTGCCCGTAACAAAGTTTGATGCCTACAGGAAGCTGCGAAACTTCTTGGACACGCCTTATAAAGGCTATCGTGCTATTCGGATCGACACATTCAAGGTGATGCGCGGGGCTAATAACGTCGCGGCCCATGGGAACGCCTCTTAGGTAGGCAATTTCCTCAGTAATTTTTTCTTTTGGGAGAAGCCCTCCTTTGCCTGGCTTGGCTCCTTGTGAGAGTTTGATTTCGACCATTTTAATAAATGGATTTTGGCTCAGCTCAGCTAGTTTTTGATCGTTTAAGCTTCCATCGTCGTTTCTAACTCCGAATTTTGCAGTCCCCATTTGAAAAATTAATTCGCATTCTTCCATCAAATGATATTTGGGATAGCCACCTTCGCCCGTATTCATTGTTATTTGAGATTTTCTTGCTCCTCTTGCGAGGGCCCGTACAGCGTTTTGCCCCAAGGCACCGTAGCTCATGGCGCTGATCATGATGGGTTTATTGATAGTGTGGATATTTTTAATCCCGCGCTCTTCACCAAATTTAAGCGCGAAGGGTTCTATATCTGCATGATCCACTGGGAATAAAGAATGCCTAATCTTGATTTCGCCGGAGTCGTATTCCTTTTGCGTTCCAAACGCGGCAGAGGAATCAATCCCTTTTGCTTTTCTATAAACATCACTTCTTTCGACACGGCTAAAAGGCCGTTCTTCGGTGTCATTGGAAAATAGATATTGTCTGAACTCGGGACCAATGCTCTCTAAGATATATCTAAGTTGCGCAAGGATTCCGTAATTATGTAAAAGAGTATGAGTCTTCTGGCCTGCTAATAAATAAAAATTAAAAAAACTAAGAACAATAAATCCAACAGTTAAAAAGTGAAAATAAAAGGTGACAAAGTATCCCAAGACTCCAAAAAACAAAGCCAGAGTGGGCAGGGCCCTGTTGGCAACTTTGGCCATTGATTCCAGATTGATTGCAATTCGGTATTCCCTCACAACTACAATTTATCACAGGCCTCAAACGGCTCAATAGCCAGCGCGAGTTTCAAGGACACGATTTACCATAAGATGAAAAGCGGCTTCTAGCTGCTCTTGTAGTTTTGGAGATTCTAAAATTCCAAGTGCTCTCGCCATAGCTTCAATCGTTGCAAGACCGCCTTCGCGGGGTTCATTTCGCAGGCGATACTGGGATTTTGCGCCTTCTTCTAGGATAAAATGAGGAATATCCCTAAGAGCTTCAATACGTTGACCGACTTTTTGCGCTTGTCTCCAATTTCCGTCAGGTAATACCAGAGTTATATTTTTTGGAAGCTTCTCCGCCTCTTCCATGGTTAGTATTTTTGCTTTTTTGCTCGGATATAAAAAGATGGGATTCGTTAATTCGTTGATGAGATCGTTCCATGGTGTCGTGTCATCTCTTTGACCTCTCAACCATACTTCACAATTTGGGAGTAGTTGTTTGGCGAGTCGCCCTGTATTGGTAGGAAGGCGAATTTCTTTGTAGTGCATGATGATTCTAACCGGAATTTCGCATTGAATTTCACTTCGCAAAGTAGCCAAGTACGCGCAGAGGCACTTTTCGTGCCGCATTAGGCAAGTTTTGCATCGAGCATCAATTTTTCTACGTGATCCCATAATTTTGCTTCTACAAGTTATGCTTATATGGCAAAACAAATTTGCTATGACAATGAATTTCCCAATAGACTTTATGTGGGGGGTGGGCCACTCTTCCTTTCAGGTTGAGGGATCTCCCCAGGATTCAGACTGGCGTGAGTGGACTCGAACGCCCGGAAAAATTGCCGACTCTTCTAACGCCGAGCTCGCAACTGATTTTTGGAATCGTTATGAAGAAGATTTCGCACTTGCAAAAGAATTGGGCGCTAATACTTTCCGCCTATCAATCGCATGGGAACGTGTAGAGCCAAGGCGGGGAGAGTGGGACCAAGGCGCCTTAGATCATTACAAAAAAATTATTGAATCATGCCGATCCTTTGGTCTTGAACCGGTGGTGACCTTGCAGCATTTTACTTTGCCTTTGTGGCTTAGCAAGGAGGGCGGTCTTTGCTCCGAAAATTTTGCTCTTGCCTTTGCAGATTATGCCGAAAAAGTTGCAGCTTTTTTAAGTGCCGAGCACTCTTTGGTTAAGTGGTGGATGACCTTCAATGAGCCTATGGTGATGGTCAATTTTGGTTACATAACAGGAGCCTGGCCTCCCGGACTAAAGAACCCCGATCAGGCCATGTTGGCGGCAAAGAATTTGGTTGGGGCCCACGTAGAGGCGGTCTATAGAATTAGAAAATTAGAAATTGATGATCTCAAAGTTTCTATTGCTCAGCACTGGCGACATTTTCAAGCTAAGTCGTTGTTAAACCCTGCCCACGTAGCAGCCGCAGCGTTTTTGCATCAATTATTTAACCGAAATTTTGTGAGTGCATGTCTAACGGGGAAAAATTTTTGGTGGATGCCAGGCTCAAAAATTCATGGCGAAATGCTTGAAGTTGGAGATGCGGGCACGCTTGATTATTTGGGGATCAATTACTATGGCCGCTTGATTGTA
This sequence comes from Bdellovibrionota bacterium, assembly GCA_041750195.1. GTDB lineage: Bacteria > Bdellovibrionota > UBA2428 > UBA2428 > UBA2428 > JBGSZX01. The sequence continues at coordinate 26,713 of JBGSZX010000028.1, forward strand.
AAAACCTCTCTAAAGGAACCCTATATTGCAGTTGAAGAGGGGCCTGGCATTAAAAATGATTTAGGCTGGGAAATTTGTCCCATTTCTTTGGTCAATGTCTGCGAACAGGCTTGGAAGTTTAAGCTTCCAATTTTGATTTCAGAAAATGGTCTTGCTGATCGGGAAGATGTCTTGAGATCTCGGTTTATCCGCGACCATATTGATGCACTGGGGCGCGCCATTGAGTCAGGGGTCGATGTTCTGGGATATTTGCACTGGTCTCTAACCGATAATTTCGAATGGGCAGAAGGTCTCGAGCCTCGCTTTGGCCTTGTGGCGATGGATTACTCCAAAATGACTCGCAAAGTTCGGCCCTCGTTTTCCGCTTATAAAAGCATCATCGCAAAACTTAAAAAGTCTTAGTTTGAATTCGCCCATTGGAAAAAGTCAAACTAATGACGTATGGTTGCCGCTTAAACCCGGAGGAATATTTTGCAAAAATTTTCGAAATTTACGTCTTTATCTACGATATCAGTTTGTTTTTTAGTTTTCTCTTCAGGCCAAGCTGGGGCTCGCGCTCATAAATCTTCGCTGCAAGTTTCAGAATTGGATTCATCCGATCTTTCACCGAATATCAGCGGTGCCGAAGCGTTTTTAGACCAAGCATTGCCATTTTCTCGATTAACCAGTCCATTGTTTAGTACGGAAAAATCTCTGAATGACTTAGGGGAAGAAGTCATAAAACCAAAATTCAGTTCTGGATCTTGGCAGGATTTACCGGGGAATAATTCAATGTTGCCATTTATACTTCCCGCGCCCGATCAGGGTGGGGCAGGCAGCTGCTTGTATATGGCGTTAACCGGTATTGCGGAATGGCATTTAGCTTTTCGAAATTCTCAACTTTCTAGGCGCGGAGACGGTCCTCTTGATTTGAGCGAACGTGCGCTCATGAATGTTGCGGGAATTGCAGAAGAGGGCAACGGTGTTGCAAACTGGAAAACCGACAGCATTTATTTGTTCAATCAAAATTCTAAAGGCGTTTTGAATAAAGATTATCGCTATACCAAAGGTAGTTATTCGACCGATGACGACGGCAATTATGTTCCATCAGAGCCAAATGATCGAAACGCTTCCTATGATCAAAGTTACAACTGGATCAATGAACTCAATTCCAATACCAAGCGCGCTGTCGCTATGCCTAAGTTTAGTCGGCACGTTATTTTTGCTGATCCTGCTTCGAATCAATGGAATGTTGGCGTAGCACCGGCTAACATTGTTCAGCTCATTAAAGATCGTCTCGATCGATATTCCGCACCAGTGCTTATCATTTATAATCACTATGGCTATTGGCACGCGGTGGGAATTTATGGCTATGACGAAAACACTCCTACCAATTGTAGTTTTGTTGAAAACAGCATTCAGTATTTTGATTCCCGTTCAAAAGAATTGAATCGAGAAATTGAACGTGAAAACGACCCTGCAAAACGCAAGCGAATGTTGGCCTTGGCTAATAAACTTCGTGATACCGGGTTAAAGGTTGATGATGGCTACACCAAGGCTGGCAAATGTAACAATAAGGGAGTGTTCTATATAAGAGACTCTATTTATTCCGACGCATCTGAGGCCATGTACGATTATGATCTCAACAATCAAGGTGAAGAAGAAAATTATTCAAAGCGAGTTCTATTGCGATCAGAATCTTTTGTTAAGCACCTTGTAAATCACGCCGTTCAAATCATGGCTGAGTAAGGACTAAGCGATCAATCACGTCTTTGACGTGCAGGATCTCGTGGACGCCTTCGACGCTTTTGCCGGCTTGCCAAATATCTTTGTAGGGCGACGGGTTCTTGATGCTCTTTTTAAGGTTCCTAAAAGATTTTATTGAATAATACATTCGCATCCAATGCTTGGTGCGAGGGTTTTTTAGTAAAAACTTTTCTAGTGCATTGGCCTTTAGCCCCAACTTATCTACGGAGGCTGTTTTAATGACAGATACCGGAACCCCTGTAATTTTTTCACTTAGAACAACGTCCGCTTCGTGCGCCTTAACAATGGCATTTTTGTAATTTTTATCAGCGTTGCACTCGTGAGTCGCAATAAATCGAGTGCCCATCTGAACTCCTGCAAATCCAAGTTCAAGAACTTTTTTAAAATCCTCACGGGTCGAAATGCCGCCGGCGCATACGAGTGGTTTGCCAAGATCATGTAGGGTGTCCCATAGCTGGACTTGTCCCAAGCTGCCAGCGTGTCCACCCGCGCGATTGTTAACGCAAATAAATCCATCAACTCCGGCATCTAGGGCCCTTTGTGCCCATTTGCGCTCGGTCACGTCATGAAAAACTATTCCCCCAGATTTGTGTACAAGATCCACGACCCAGCTAGGGTTACCTAGTGCCGTGACAAAAAATTTCACACCTTCGTCTAGAGCAACATCGACATATTTACGCATTCGATCCATATAGATTTTGGATGATGCTTCAATGAGTGCATTGAAGCCAATAGGTTTGCTGGTTAGCGATCTTATTTTTTGAATGCCAGCTTTAATCTCATAGCCATTCACATAGGTGAGAGTGAGAGGCTGAATGATTCCAATGCCTCCGGCCTCGCTGGCTGCTGCTACAAGTTCAGGATTGCTGCACGGATACATGGCTCCGCAAATGATGGGGTGTTTGATTCCCAGTTGCTTACAAAAATCTTCGCTGGAGGTGCTCACAGACGGATGTACCAAGTTGCCTGTGCACTGCAGACGTGGGCTTGTGATTTATCAAATATTTTTGAGTGGACAATATGGGTGACGTTCTCGCTGGAGAGTTCTTGATTGAGGACTCCAGATTCAGCAATGGCATAGAGCGGTCCTTTGGCTTTTTGGATGTATTCAATTTTTAGTTCTTTTAAAATTATTTTTGCGCCTTCAGGGAGAATGGATATGGTGGCCAGTCCTGTACTCAATTCTCCAAGATTGGCCAGTGCGATTGCGTGGACACAATTCAGATGGTTGCGAACCTTTCGTGAATCTTTCATGGCCACGCGGCAGTGTCCATTGTCCCACTCTTCAATTTGGGGAGAAATGCTGCCGGTATAGGGAATAAAAGATCCTACGATTTTCGAAAACATGCGCCTGCCAATGCCGTGCTGGCCCATTTTTTTCCAAAGGTTGAAGAGTTGAGGTGGGCTTAATGCTTTCATTGGGTATATTCTATATGTGATGTTGTCGATCCTGAAGCTAGTTTTTCCATCTTGGGATTTTTTTAGACGCTATGAAGCTTTCCCCGTTGTTTATGTGACGGAAGTGCTTCCTGGCAACGCCACCGTGTGGAAGCCGATTCTGCTCCCTCACGCCCTAAAGCTGAGACATTTATTTTATAATCCTTGTGAAAACCTAAGACTTGCAAAATTAAATGTTCTGCTTGCCTTAATTGACGAAATCAATGCTTGGCGGGGTGAGCCAAAAAAGCTACGGACAACGCCTTACTATCAATGCTTTTTAAGAATTTGTTCGCAGGAAGTTTTGATCCAAAACCCTAATGCAAAGTTTTTTAAGTTCAAATTGTGCCATGAGAATGCCGAACAAAGCGAGGATCTCTTTTTGTCGGCAGAGGAGGGGGTCATATGGAGAGCGTTGTAACCCTATTGAGTCTTTGCCTGGCTTTCGCATTGTATTTGCAGTCATGCGAATATGTTGCGATTCGTAAGGAATTTCTAGTTGGGGGAACTTGGGCAGGTGGCGATGTCTCGCAAAATGCTTTGTTTGTTTCTCATCTTTATCTTCGCTTTGTTTTCTTGGTCCTCATTTTTCTTCCTAATTTTTTTCCATCATTGTTGCCCTGGGCTTGGCTTGGGTTGTTGATTTCTCAAGTGGTGATTTCTGTTAGAGTTAAATCTCCCTTCTCTGGTGGGGTGGAAGGTTTGATTTTTTGGGCTCAAGTTTGTCTTCTTTTGAGCCAGATTGAAGGTGTAGGTGTCACGCCAATTTATTTTTTAGCAATCCTTGTTTTGTGTTCGTACTTTTTGGCCGGATTTAAGAAGCTTTTCGAATCTGGCTGGAGGAATGGCACGACTCTAGAAGGTTACATGAAAAAAAGTTGGTATCGAGTTCCGCGATTTATTCAAAACATTTCTTTGTGCCAGTTTAAATGGACATCTTGGGCCATAATTTTGACACAAATGCTTCTGCCATTTCTATTATTCCTTCCATCAGGGTTCATACTTTTCTCAGTCGTTGGAATTGTTTTCCATCTTTCAATTTTTTATTTTTTTGGTCTTAATCGATTTTTTTGGGGATGGCTGGCCTGTTATCCCGCTGTTTATCTCCTGCTGCGGCTCGGTGACATCTGATTGGCATCCTGTTACGTCGGGGATCTTGCTCCAAGGCTGAGCTCTGATAAATTGGAGGACTAACATGGAAAGCCTGGGATATTTGATGATAGCGTTCTGCATCGGCTTTTTTAGCTCTGTGCCGCTTGGTCCAGGGGGTCTCATGATAATGGATCTCGCGAGCCGAGGTCGCATTGCTAAATCTCTTAGGGCCGTCTTGGCGTTTCTACTGGCCGATAGTTTAGTTTTAGGAGTTTGTTGGTCATTCTCAGTTTATTTAAAAGAATATTTAGAAAATCCTTGGGCACGCTTTGCCTCTGGCTTGTTTTTAATTGTGTTTTCTTTCTTCTTTTTAAAGTCAGTAAAAAAGAAAGCCATAAGTAGTGAAGAATTTGAGCGCGAGCCAGGTAAGACTTCGATCAAAGTATTTAATTTAACCCTTATGAATCCAGGTGTTTGGTTGGGATTGTTTTTTGTTCTTAGTTTGCGACCAGGCTCAATTCCCTTTGCAGTATCTTTTGAGTCAGGAGTGATATCTTGGTATTTAGTAGTTGTGTTTTGCGTTAAATATTTGAAGCGCGAAATGCAACTTAGACTTCAGCGAATTGCAGCAAGAGCTCTCTTCCTGATGGGATTGTACTATATGGGGCTGCCTATTCTAGAATTTGCGATGTCAGCCGTTAAGACAAAAATTTCTTAATTATTCTCTTAATAATTTATCCCTTAGATTATTAGATTCCATATCAAAAGAAATATAGTCCGAGCTGTTAACGCTCCAATTTAGATAGTGCACATATTTGTTATCTTCTATAAAGTTTCTGACAAAGATGTAGTGCTGGTCATTCCACTCATCTGTAAATTCAACTCGAAGTGTTTGCTGGCCAACACGGCCGACTAAATCATTGTTCCAGAATAACTCAATGCCCTTAAGTTCAAAATTCATCGGAGGTAGTTCCTGTTCGAAATTCCAATAAGGTCCTTTGGTGCAATGAATTCCCAATTTCTCAATTTTAAATTCGGTGCCGCTTTGATTGGCTTTGAATTCGCTTTCGCATTCAGGATAATGGAAAGTTCCATCATAGGGGCTGTGCCACCAGACTTGACTTTGAGGATCGGTCTTTAAATGTCCGTTCCAAATGTTTCCGGCGGACAGAAGTCCAAGTGTTGAGGCTAAAAGTGTATGAAGCATAACTTCATTTTAGGTTACGAGTTCTTAATTTCCAAGGCAGCAATATCGTCAGAAATTTCTATCATTTTTTCAAAACCGTCATCAATTTTACGCTGTAGACTTTGTGTCGCTGCATCGAGATCAATGAGTCTGCTTTGATCGCTCTCATTGAGTGAAGATCGGGAGCTAATGTCTAAAATTTGGCTTTGTAATTCTTTCATTTTCTCTTCATCTTCCAAAACTTTAGTTTCAATTTTTGCCAGTTCCCGTTGGAGGGGTCGCAGAACTTTATTGAGTTCTTGTAGCTCAGATCCAGATTTCGGAGCCTCAGAAGGTGCAGTTTTTTTTGAATTCTCCTTGTTGGAATCTTCATCACTCCAGCCAACTTTTTCTAGAAATTCGTCGTAGCTACCGTCAAAGACAAAACTTTTACCATCCTGAAAAACTATAAGTTTGTTTGCCACCGCACGGAGCAATCCCTCACTATGGGTCACCAAAATAATGGCCCCAGGAAAGTCTGCAATGGCCTTTTCAAGGCTATCTACCGAAGACATGTCTAGGTGATTGGTCGGTTCATCTAGCAAGAGGACATTGTGCGGGCAGGCCAGTATTTTGCCAAGCAAAACCCTGGATTGTTCTCCACCCGAGAGAACGCCAATTTTTTTATCGGCATCATCGCCACCAAACATCATGGCTCCGCATAGGCCACGAATCTGGGTTAAATTTAAATCGACATTGGCCGATGCAATTTCTTCAACGATGGTCATCTTTGGATCAAGATCTTTTTTGTGAGTTTGTTGGTAGTATCCAATTCTCGCATCACCATGTGGGATGATGCTCCCACTTTGAGTCTTAAGTGTTTGCGCAACGACACTCAAGAAGGTCGTTTTGCCTTTCCCGTTTTTTCCAATAACAGCAATTCGATCACGTTGTTCGACTTCAAGGCTAATGCTTTCAAATAATTTAGGGCTACTAGGGGTCCAGCTAAAACTCAGGTCTTCGAGTCGGAGAAGTGTCTTCGCGTGAGTGTCTTTGTAGGTAAACTTAAATCCTAATTCTTTTTCTTTTGCGAGCTCATCCGCAACTTCAATTTTTTCAATCTGCTTCATCCTCGATTGAGCTTGCTTTGCCTTAGAAGCCTGAGCTTTAAATCGATCCACAAATTCCTGCATATGATCGACTTTCTTTTGCTGGTTCAGGCGAGTTTTTTCATGGATGATGTTTTCTTCCTCGACCTGCGCATAAAATTTTTCAGTGGAGCCCTGAATTTTTTTTATTTTTCCGCGGTAAAGTCCCATTGTATGGGTGCTAACGGAATCCATAAAGCTTCGATCATGGGTGATAAGTATGCTTTCCCCCGGAAATGATTTTAAGAAATTTCTCATCCAGCGCAGGCTCAAAATGTCTAAGTAGTTTGTGGGTTCGTCAAGCAATAACAGGTCTGGATTTTTAAGGAGTGTTTTACAGAGATTTATTCTTAATTGATACCCTCCGGAATATTCATGGGGCGAGCGAGACATGTCCGCTTCGCCAAAGCCCAGCCCAAATAATATTTTTTCTGCTTTATAAAAATCCCACTGTTCATCCTCAGAAAGGGCGCTGCAACATTCCTCGAGAACAGTTGGATGAGAAAACGAAATATGCTGGTCCAAATATCCAACGGTGTAGCTTTTGGGTAGGGCGATACTTCCAGAGTCGGCGGTTTCCATGCCAAGGATAATTTTTAAAAGCGTGGATTTGCCACAGCCGTTTCTGCCAACAAGGCCAACGCATTCACCTTTGCTCAATGAAAACGTAATATCGTCGAATAGGCTCCGAGAACTATAGGATTTGCTAAGATTTGATACCTGGAGCACCCCAATCACTTAGCGCAAAAATTTCTGGGATGCGACCGTTAATTTCGAGTGATTCTAGTTAATTAAATTGTTCTAGTTAAATAGATTGTAGACGTGATCCGAGAGTGGTTTGCCTGCGAAGTGTTCCATGGCATATCTTGGCAGCCTAGCTGCAACACCGCAGCCAAGGCTCCAGGGCAGAGGAATTGCTAAGCTGCAAGCTTGCGAGCTAATCCAATAAACAGATGCTGATGCGACAGGCACAAAATGAAGGCCGTATTCTTGTATTCCCCAATCCTGTCCATTAGCTGGGTTGGAACGCGGTGATGCGGCAACGGGGATTCCGTAGTTGAAAACTTTAATATCGCCAAGACTAAATAATCTGATCCATTTCGCGTCAACTTTGGCCTCGATATTTTTGTAAAAATCTGAGAGCCATTGGCTCAATGGTTCGTGATCACCAAGGTCTAAAACGCTATGTGTTTTGATCGAAAATGAAGCCATCCATTCTTGCTCTTTTTGTTTGGCATATTGTGATTGTCCGAATTCATTTAATACATTTATTGAAGCTTCAACGACTCTTTCAAGCGCGGCCCGCAGTACTTTGTTGACTTCCCCTTTATGAAGTTGCTCTGTCGCGGCTTGAACGGCGGATTTTGCTGCATTTGAAGCGGCTTGTGTTGGTTCATCGACACTCAACAGAGAGGGGGTGGAGGCGTGAACTAAGTTAATGGAAGTGCAGATAGCACCAAAAAATAAAATTACGGTTTTGAATTTGTTCATCATGTTGTGACTCCTTGGTGTGGGCCTTTGACTCATACCAGTTTAAGGCCTTCCCCGGGGCTGTCTGTAGGGATGCGGATATGTTAATTGACGTAAAAACTAAAAAATTGACGAAGTTGAGTATTAAGGGCAGGTAATCACTCTGTTTTTCTCCAATGCTGAGAGTCGATGTTATTTTTCCTGGCACCTAGCGAGGCTAAAAAGCCTGCGATAAATTACTGGATCATGAAACACTCAAACTATAACTTTAAAAATTTACTCCGTAATACTCTCACCCTTTTGGTCCTATCGACATTTGTTGGCGCTTGTTCTTCTAAAAGTAACAAGGCAGAGAAAAAGGACACCCGTTTAGAGAAAGCTCAGGAGGTTAATGGAAACACTCTTGGATTGCGTGATAAGGATGTGGTTGTTCAAAAGAAAGTTATGTTGAGTGAAGATCTTCGAAAGCTCGAACAAGAAGTGGCTTCCCTTGAAAATGAAGTTTATGGCAACGAAAGATACGGCACCGCTGGATTGTACGGCGTTTTAAAGGGTTGCCATAAAAAACTTGCTGATCCTAGAATCGGAGGAAGTGGCAAGCTTAAGCCGTTGCCCCCTGCTGAAAGGGTAACGAAAAAAGAAGAAGACCTAGACTATGTGATAGATGAAACCGATAGTCTTGTTGGGGTTTCAGAAGAGCAATTGAGAAGTCGAACAAAGCGTTTTAGAAATTACAGAAAAATATTGCTCGAGAGAAAAGGTGATCTTCAAACAGACATCGAAATTTGTGACCAAAGTCACCGGACGGCATTGATTAATATTGGATTGAGTCCTGAAGACGGAGACGCTCAGGGCGAGTGGGTTGTTGGTGGTAATGGCTACAAGGTTTGGCGCCAGAAAAAGGCTGAAAGCACTAATCCTGAAGAATTGTCTAAGCGTAAAGCTAATCGAGAAAAAGTTACAGAAGAAAACGAATAGGCGAAGGTCATTAATAGCGTGAAAACTTCGAGATCAAAAATTGTTTGCCTGCTGACGCTTGGGTTCTTGCTTGGGTCTTGTGCGTCGGCCTTGAAAAAGAAATGTGAAGCGACCAACTGGTTTGAGCATGGTCGTACAGTTGCCTTGTCAGGTCGCCGCTTAAATTCAGACGACTTTGTTCAGCGTTGTATCAAAGAAAAAGTTGATGTTAATGAGGCTCAGGTTGATTTGGGCTTTAAGTCTGGAATGGGCCTCTATTGCACGGGACCAGGCGCACGGGATACCGGCCGCAAAGGGGACAGGCTGAATCCGGAGCTCTGTGACCCCGCTGTTTTTTCAGCGCTGGAAAAAGAGTGGAACAAGGGCGTTGCTGAATATTGCACCCCTGGAAACGCCTATAAAGTTGGCGCGCTCGGTGAAGAATACAAGGGAGTTTGTCCGGAGGGGGCGGAGGCTGCTTTTAAGGAAAAGTTTAACCGAGGCAAATTTGTTTATTATGGCAATATGATTGATGCTAAGGAGCTTGAAGCCTCTAAATTGCAAAGAAGAAAAGCTGATTCCGATAGGTCTCTTCAGGCTCTTGACCGTCAACGAGCAACTTTAATGGCCTCTCAAAAGCTTCTTCTGATGAGACGAAGGGCCCCTGATCCAGAGCAAGATGCCAACTATGAATCTGAAAAGAGCACTCTTGATTCCCGCATTCGATCTGAACAGTACAACATTCGAAAAGTTGACAGTGATATTGATAAATTAAGAGCCGAAATTACAGATTTAAAAATCAAGCGTGGAGCTTTTGCTGAATAAGGATTTTGAGTGGAAATTTTTCGCCCGTTTTATTTGCACATTAAGGCTCTTCATCTGATCGCCTTGATTGCGTGGTTTGCCGGCCTTTTTTATATTTTTCGTCTTTTTGTTTACCACGTTAAAGAGGCAAAAAACGAACATACGTCAAGCACGCTGTCTCTTATGGAATCTAAGCTAATTCGAATCATTATGATGCCGGCCACTGTTGTCGTCTTGATTACTGGCTTTGCGCTGGCCATTTTACTTGATGGAACTTTTTCTAGTCCCTGGTTTCACGGCAAATTTTTAGGAGTCGTCGGCCTTTTGCTTTATCAGCATTTTGCTATCAAGGTTCACAAGCGATTTAAGGTTGGTGACTACTTTCTAAGCGAAAAACAGTGCCGCTTGATCAACGAGGTTCCCACCATCTTATTGATCTGGATCGTCTTTTTGGTCGTTTTAAAGCCTTGGTAATTCTTTTTACTGTGCGCGCTAAAGAGTTGCTGAGTTCAAATTAGCCCTTAATTCTTGGGCACTTGGGATGAATGGGTACTCATTTAAGAAATGTCTTAATAGGTCAGCGATATTGTTGGCTATCTCAAATGCCAGCAACTCTTTAGCGCGCACAGTACAAAATTTCCCATCGTGAGGCTAAAAAATAGCAATATTAAAAAAAAAGTCAAAATATATTGAAATATTAAAAAAAAATCTTTATGTCTGGGGCCATGAATAGAAGTCCATCGGTCATATCGCTAAATCATAGCTGCCCTTCCTGCGACGGGAGCATGCGGGTTGCAAGCTTGCGTTGTGAGAGCTGCGATCTCGAGCTCAAGGGGCCAATTGCCAGCAATGAATTCGCCTTTCTGAATGAAGACGAGTTACATTTGCTCCGAATCTTTATGCGATCGGAAGGGCGAGTGCGAGACATGGAGGCTCCGCTCGGCCTAAGTTATCCAACAATTCGTACTCGCATTGCAGAGCTCAATGACAAGTTAAGGTCTATGCAATCATTTGTTAGCCAAAACGCTCGGCGTTCAAAGGCACCCATGGAAATTTTGCAAATACTAAAAAAGCTGGAATGCAAAGAAATCAGTGTAGAGGAATCAATCAATTTGATTTCAGAAATCAAGAAAGGACATCGTAATGAACACAGAGACGCTTAAAATTTTGGAAATGGTTAAGAGTGGAGATCTCAGCACAGATGAGGCTGCGCGTCTCATCGAGGCGTTGAACAAGCAGGAGTTCGGAGAAAAGGAAGCGAAATCATCTCAACATCAAAAAACTAGGGGGCCTCAGTTTTCATTTTCTAAGGAAGATAGCAAAGCGTTTTCGGAAACCTTTAGTGATCTCAATCAACTTGGAGGTTTCATTCAGGATTCAATTAAGGGTGCCCTTGGCGCACTAAAGTCTGCCACAAGAAGCGATCAGTTTGATAACGATTTCTCCTTTTCAAAATCTCAGTCGGCTACTGGGGAAAACTATAAATTCGAAAGCAATTCTGTAAATTTGTCAAAGTTAGAAGATTTACAGCTGTTTTCTTCCGAATTTTCGCATAATTCGCTCAATGCCTGCAAGATCAGAGGTGTCAATTTAAAGAATTCAAAAGTTTTGAATTCTTCCATTAACGGATCAGGCGTTTCCCAAATTGTTCTCGAGGATTCGGAATGGAAAGACACTTCTATCAACGGTTCCAAAATTGATCTTCTTAATATGAGGGCAAATTCAAAGTGGATAGACTGTTCTATCGATGGGACTAAGATCAAAAACGTAACTCTTGAAAACGTTATATTTGAAAACGTTTCTTTGACGGGGCTGAAAATGGAATCCGTAACACTGAGAAATGTACAAATAAAAGACCAAACGTTTACCGGAGTAAAGCTCACTGAAGGCGAGTTCAATAGTACTGAAGAGTTTTTGGCGGCAATTGCGAACTAAGCCAATGCCTAATAGATTGTATTTATGACTCAACAAGATTTTCAAAATGGCTTTGGTCTTCAGCGGGGAGACATTGTTGGGCGTCTCTCTGTTGTTAAACGATTGGGCGCTGGTAGTGAAGGCGAAGTCTATATGGCGTTGGAGGGATATACCAACAAAATACGTGCGGTGAAAATCTACTTTCCAGCTAAAAATCCAAAGTTTAAAGTTAGTTCTCGTTACGCAAAAAAGCTCGACAAGTTGCGCGGATGTCCAATTGTTATGGATTACCTTTCTCATGAAATTGCTTGGGTGAAGGGTGAAGAAGTAGCCTGTTTGATTTCGGAATACATTGAAGGCGAGATGTTAAGTGATTTTGTGGCTAAGCAAAAATCAAAACGACTGGGAGTTTTCCCGGCCATTCATCTTTTGTATTCAATCGTTAAGGGTGTTGAGGCGATTCATCAATGCGGTGAATATCATGGTGACCTGCACGTTGACAATGTGCTCATTCGGAGATTCGGGCTTGAGTTCGATCTCAAAATTATAGATATGCACCATTGGGGTGATTCAAAGCAGGACAATCGGGAAGAAGATATTATCAAAGCGATTAGAATGTTTTACGACTTGTTGGGCGGACCTAAACGATATGCCACTTTCCCTCCCTCTTTAAAATATATAATTTGTGGGTTGAAGCGAAATTTAATTTTAAGGCGCTTCCGGTCGATTGCCGAACTTAGATACTATTTAGAAGAAATGGATTGGTCGGATGCTGTCTAGTTTAGAAAAATTACAGACTCTAATGTCTGAGACAAATTCTAATGGATTGCAGGTTAGGCAAGTGGGGGCCTATGAGGTTTCCTATTTGCTAACCAAAGACCCCGAAAAAGATAAGAATAATGAAGACGCGCTCTTTATATATGAGTCCGACGATCATTTATTTCTAGGGATTTGTGACGGGGCGGGCGGACATCCCTGTGGTGCCGAAGCGGCGAAAGCTGTCGCTGAATATATGTTTGAGGCTGGCAAGAATTTTCATGAATTCGTTCCCTCCGTTGCCATTGAAAAAGCAAATCAAAAAGTTCTTGATCTCAAGGTAGGTGCAAAGAGCACTTTGGTTATGGCATGGATTCAAGGTGATATTTTACGTTCGGCATCTGTGGGCGATTCAGAAATTGTCTACTGGAATAGCTTGGGAAATGAAATTTATTCTAATATCCCTCATTCAGTAACGGGCTATAAGGTTGAGGCGGGGATTTTGGATCAGGCCAAGGCTCTAGACTCCAAAGACCGAAACTATGTTGATAATCTTTTGGGTGATGATTTTGTTCGCATTGAACTATGCTCTGGGACAAAAATGAAAAAAGGCCATTATTTTATTTTGGGATCAGATGGCTTGTTCGATAATTTTTCACATAGGCAGCTCTCAAAAATTCTGCTAGAAGGCGGCTTAGATAGCTTTGTGAAATTGTGTCAGGGGCAAGATTCTACGGATTGGAAAAAACAAGACGATTTGTCTTTTGTTTGTGTTAAAAAAACTCAGTAAATTTTTAGGATGGATTATTTAAATGTATAAAGAATTGCCTGTCATTGGGTGGCGAGAATGGGTTCGCCTTAAAGCTGTGAAAGTTAAAAGAGTAAAAGCGAAAATAGATACGGGTGCCAAGACGTCTGCGCTGCACGCTCAAAACATTGAGATTGAAAAAATTGGACGAAAAAATATAGTTCACTTCGATGTCTATTCTAATGACGACTCCGAAAAGATGAGACGAGTTTCGGCTCCCATGGTTGAAGAACGATGGGTAAAGGATACTGGAGGTAGGCGTTCTTTGCGCCCAGTTATTCTCACCGAAGTGAAATTGGGCCCTCATGTCTGGGAAATTGAAGTTACGTTAACTAATAGAAGTGATATGAGACACGAATTTCTTTTGGGGAGAGATGCCGTTAAAAATCGTTTTACGGTTCATGTTGGAAGATCGTTCTTGTTTGGAAAGGGCGCGTAATGAAAATTGCGATAATGTCACGAAAAGCCGAGCTGTATTCAACTAGCCGGTTAAAGGAAGAGGCTGAGCGGAATGGGCACGAGGTTTCTATCGTTAATCCTCTTTTTTGCTCAATGAACATTTCTCACGAAGAGCCGAACGTATTTTATCGGGGAACTCCACTTCCATTTTTTGATGCCATCATTCCTAGGATTGGTGCCTCTGTGACGTTTTATGGTTCGGCCGTTCTAAGACAGTTTGAAATGATGGGAATTTTTACTCTCAATGATTCGGTGTCTATCAATCGCTCTCGGGATAAGTTGAGATCTCTTCAAATCATGTCTAGAAAAAAGATTCCAATGCCAGTAACGGGGTTCTCGCATACGGCGAGAAAAAGTTATGACCTTATTGATTTGGTAGGTGGAGCTCCCGTTATTTTGAAACTGCTTGAAGGTACTCAGGGAAAAGGAGTCGTTATGGCTCCTACTCGAAAGGCAGCAGAAAGTGTTATTGGCGCATTTCAAAATCTAAATGCTAACTTTATTGTTCAGGAATTTATTAAAGAAGCGGGTGGGGCTGATTTTAGATCATTTGTAATTGGCGAAAAAGTTGTTGCAACTATAAAGAGGCAGGGTCAAGAGGGTGAATTTCGTAGTAACCTTCATTTGGGCGGGACGGCGACTCAGGCTAAAATTTCTCCTTACGAGCGAAAAATGGTAGTCGATGCTGCTCGTGCCATGGGCTTAAAGGTTGCCGGGGTCGATTTTGTTCGCAGTGATAAGGGGGCCATGGTGCTTGAAGTAAATTCTTCCCCCGGTCTCGAAGGCATTGAAAAATATACCGGGAAAAACATAGCCGGCAAAATTATCCATTTTATCGAAGAAAATGCCAAACCTGATATAAAAAGGCACGGAGTCAGGGGTTAGTTCCTAGTGACTCTCTGAGGCAATCATGTTTTCAAGACTTAAGATGTTAAGTTCTTGTTGAGGAATTAATTGCTCTCTAATTAAAAAACATAAATTCGAATTCAGATCAGATTGTAAGGCGTCAACATAAAGTCGCCAACCGTATTGCTCGCCTTCTCTCAAGACACGCAAAGCAGGAATGAGTCCTGCGAGTTTGGCAGTTCCAACGACCAGTTTCGCCCAGGCACCCCAAGGGCCACTATGCAGTGGAAATTCTTGCTGTTCCAGTTCTGCAAAATCAATCAATTTTTGGAGCGTCTTCCAGTGCTCCTCAGAAATTTTTTTTAATTCTGGAGCGTGAGTAGTTTTTATAAACTTATCAACTACCTGATAATAAGATTCAATGGCGGCACGTTCTCCTTGAATAAGGTCTTCCAAGAAAACCGATCTGTGAGGAAACTCAATGACTCTTTCCAATGTGCTTGAAAGGCTATGCATTGCAATTCCTCCTCCAGAAAGTGTTTAGGTCGCCATTGATTAACTCGGTTTGTTGGCAACCATTTCTTGCTCTTGTTCTGCGTCTATATCGCGATTTGTTTTTACGGAGCGGATTCCTGCGCCTTGATTTTGTTGTGGCAATCTAGAATATCTTTTTTGGTAAATTTCATCTTCTCGTTCTAGGCGGTCCTCCTCTTCATCCGGGTTGGCTATAAAAAATATTCTTAAGAAATTTTTTCTCCATGCGACGATCATTGCAATTTCTAAAGCTATCGCGATCCACCCAAGAGCTGATCCAGATGGACTCAAAAAAGCATGAAAGAAAAATATTCCAACGCATATTGGGGCAAGTAGTAAAACTCCAAGTTGACCCGCGACGTTAAAGAGTAACAAGGTACCCGCAATAAGCTCTACCGATTTTATGAATGTCCACATAAAACCCATTGATTTTAGTGATTCTATAAAATCAATTCCCTGACTAGAAATTCCTTGAATTGCCATAAAATTAAAAAATCCATTGAGTCCCGAAATAACAAAAATGCTTCCCAGGGCGATACGAGGCAAATCAGATTTTGATATCATATTCTCTCCTTGGTAAAATGTTGAAACAATACTTGGTCACGAATGCCTTGCAGGAAGCCCTTTAGGAGTGCCGCATTTGTAGCACCTTCTCGACTGCGAGGTTCGCTGCTGTATCCAGTCCAGCATTCCTGAGGGCTTAGGATCTCAAAATAGTTTGGATAGGCATGCGGAATTGGGTCTGGCGGCTCTAAAAGATTGGCAATTCGTAAGCCCCTTATGTTTTGTTTAGGAAAAATGGGCTCCATGGCACAGATATATGGCCATTGTTCTAAAGAAATCTCTTCTTTTATGAGCATTTCTGAAAGGCGAATTATTTTGTCGATGGATGATCTTGGGATGAGGGGTCGAATAAGTTCAGTTGTAATGGGGGAGTTGAAGGAGGAATTTTTTTTTTCAAAAAGCGTCAAAACTATATGTTCCTCGGGAGTTAGTTCGGTTACCACGTGAACGTAATCAAGCTCCGAGCGAGCCGAATTATCGAACGACAGAGTTTCACCTAGTTGAACGGCATAGGCCGGGCGGGAAGGCCAGGCCTTCAAGCTAATGAATAGCAACGCTACGAATAAAGAATAGATTAACGATTTTGTGGACTGTTCCATTGTTCCCCCTGAGTATGCAGAATTTCTTTTCATTATCTGAATATGCAAATATGGGACCAAATTTTAAAAATGGCAGCTCATTTGTATTGTGGGAGTTAAGAGTGAAGTTGCCCCAAGTGGGGCATTTTTGCTCTCTATAATCTATGCGCTCTTTTCCTGATCCAAATTTTCTTTAGAATAGCTAAGTTTTTCTATCAGAGATTTAAGTCCTTTGATGTGGCGGCGTTGCTGCGGAATGAAGTGAGTTGAGATAGCCGGTTTTATTGCCGCTGCGACATCAGGACTCTCAAGGGCTTCTTTGCAAAGCTTCATTCCCACCTCCTCCCCGTCCTTAAGAATTTGTAGCGCTCCACGTGCACTTACGCTAGAGGGTGAAGACGAAATGAAAGACTCCGATGAGCCCCAGAGCCCACCAGTCTCTATGATGTTTTCAAGCGCATTGTTGCGCATTGTTGCATCTAGAAAATACTGACTTGCTTGGATATGGTCAGATGAATAGTTTTTTAAGGGATCCAGAATAGGATTATCACCAAAAATAGCGAGTACTTTTGTGTACGTTTCAATAGCTGATTTTTCGCAGTGTACGATTTTTTCTAAAATCTTATTTGAATGAATTGACATGTTGCCTCCAATACTAAAGCAAGCCTGCAACCTTCATTCCAAGGAGAAAATATTATAAATTATTTTCAGAAAAATAGTGATTTAGAAGATCTAAAGCTTCTAATGTTTTTCTTTCTATCTCAGCCTTTTCTTTGTTAATTGCAGACTTTTCAATCGCTGAAGCTAGTTCGCCTAGATCAGGAAGGTCGTACGATCCCGCGCTGCCTTTTATTTTATGGGCCTCACGTCTGATCCGATCGAATTCATCGACCTTAAGCGATGCTAAAATATCTTGTAGGACTTTGGGTTTCGTTTGCAGGTATTTTACCTGAAATTCATCAAGTAAATTGGGCTTCGATGATGAAGCATTCTGAGAGTAGCTACGTACGGCATCTATAAAGGCATCTTTCTTAATGGGTTTGCTGATCACGCCATCGAAGAGCGGATCAATTTTGGCTTTCATGTTCTTATCAAGACTAAAGGCAGTTAAGGCAACAAGAGGGGGGGGGAATAGATTCATTTGCTCACAAAAGTGCCGATATTTATCAACAACTTCAAAGCCGGTCATGACGGGCATATCTAAATCCATTAAAACAAGGTCATATTTTTTCTGCTTTAATAGGAGAAGCGCAATATCTCCTTTTTCGGCAAACTCAACTTCGAATTCATAGTCTTTAAGAAAATTCGAAAAAACCACTCTGCTATCTATTGAATCTTCGGCTATCAAAACAGAAATCGATTTATCACTACTTATTATTTGTGATGCTTGTCTGGGAGATTGACGTATTAACTCAAGCTCTGGCTCGAGAAACATGGATTTTAACATTTTAAATATTCGCTCGCTCCCGAGTGGTTTTTGTTCGAGGACTCCAAATCCATCAGCAAATATATTATTTAATGGTTTAGGAATATTTAGGGTGATATCGGAGCTCAGAAGGAAATATCGAAATGATTTATCTGGAACATACTTGGTTCTCAGGGCTTCTAGCTTCTGGATGCATTCATCGCCTTTCATCCCAGGCATTCGATAATCAACAAAATATAGTTGAGGACACTCGTCTGGAATATTGTTTAGACATTGCTCAATCTGAGACAGGCAGATGTCTGCTGCCGAAAATACCTGATAGTTAGTGAGCCCGTAAGGTTTTAGGAGGTTTTCAAGTATAAAGCGATTGGTATCGCTGTCGTCCAAAAGACACACTCGCTGATGGCTCAAACAATTTTTGAGCAACTCTTTTTCTTCATCAATTTTAGTAAAATTTGCTGATTTCTCAAAACAAAATGGAATTGAAGCAATAAACGTTGTGCCTAGTCCTGGCTCACTCTCAAGATAGATGCTACCCTTCATGTTTTCGACCAGAGCTTTTGTAATGGTCAGGCCTAGCCCGGTTCCTTGTATTTTTTCAAAATTATGTTTGAAATCTTGTGAAAAGCTTTCGAAAACTTCATGGTGTGATTCAGGATGAATTCCTATGCCTGAGTCCGAAACTTTTATAGTCAAAGTGCCTAAATTGCCAATCATTTCGTCAAAGGTCCATTCGCAAGTCATACGAACTTCGCCTTTGTAGGTGAACTTGATGGCATTGCTTAGAAGTTTCATTAAAATTCGGCCAACATGAGCCTCGTGTCCGATTAGAATTTGCGGGGTTTTGGGGTCTATATAATATGTAAACTCTAGGCCTTTTGAATAGGCGCCTGGTGCCATCAAATTTGCAATTCCTTGAATATGCTTGATGAAGTCAAAAGGTTTCGCCGACAATTCTAGTTCTTTTGATTCCAACTTTGTAATATCTAGGACATCATTGATAATTGTCATAAGAGCATGATTGGATCGATCAAAAATTTCGACGTATTGGGCTTGTTTGTAGGTAAGCTCAGTTTCTTTAAGAAGATCGATGACACCGGTGATGGCATTCATGGGTGTTCTAATTTCGTGGCTCATGTTAGCCAAAAAGCGACTTTTGGCTTTTTCCGAAGATAGAGCGCTCTCTTTGGCATTTCGCAATTCAATTTCTTTAAATTTTTCGATCGTAATGTCTTGAATACATAGAATATAAAAAATATCAGAGTCCTGAAGGTGATCATTTTTTAGAACCAATTTTTGTTCTTTCACATAAACTCTAAAAAACTTTTCGCCTTCTTTTTCATAGGAAGGACGCTTGAGAACAGCAACTTCTGGCCTGTAGTGAGTAAAAACTACGTCGCTTAAATACTCCTTAAAGGCAGCAAAATCCCAGTAGCCATGATCAATCTCAAAGAAGGAGTTATTGGAGTTTTTGAGTTCCGACGGTTTGTATTGGTTTTCAAAAGCCTTGTTATAGAATCTAACATGAAGCTCGTCGGTCAAAATAATCGTCGGGATTGGAATGGAAGACAGTACGGATTGTAATTCGGATTCACGTTGGCTAAGTTCTCGAAGTATTTTTGAATGTTTTGAGTTCAATAGGGTAATTGATTTCCATAGGTTTCGGATTTCAGAACTTACTTTGAACTGCCCTTTTTTGGGCGAATATTCTAGCTGCTGGCCACCATTAATAGATTCTCTTTCAATTTTATTTGCCAAAAACTGTATCGCATCACTCGATCTCTTTATTAATAGAAAATAGAAACCAAGAAAGGCCAAAACGAAAAAGAGCGATGAAATCACTACTTTTAAAACTGCAAAATTGGAATCACGCAGCTTGTTGTAATCTTTTGAAGCCGAAATTACGGCTTTTATTTTTTGAGTAATTTCCATTTTTAGCCGGAATGCTTGGCCGGCATTCCAATTCTTAGTTAAGAAGTTAAATGCTTCGTCCATTTTTTTTGCGCCTAGCAGGTTTTCCATGTCTCTGGCGAGATCCAGTGATTGTTCCGAAAAGTTTTGACAGGTTAAAATTATTTCATTCAAAGTGTTAGTGCCTTTTGGCTCCAACCAATTTGAAAGTGGGGAGTTTGGGGTAAGGGATGTCTTAAGTTTTTGGCAACGATCAGAGAGGTTTGTTGCCTCATCAGCAAAAGGAATAAGTAGAAGAATTGCCACTTGGGACGAATGTTCTGGCGGAGTTTTTGCGTTATTTAGAGGCTCTATGATTTCAGGGAGGGATCTTGCCCTTGAGATGACTTCGCCCATAAACAAATCAAATTCTTCGGCAAATAGTTCTAAATATCCGGCTGGGGTGTAACGAGATGATACAAGTTCGTTAGAATTTGAGTGATATTTTGACTCAAGCAAATTGTAATTAAAATACCAAAGTGCCAGGAAAGCTGTTCCTAAGGCAAATGCTTGTGTTTTTAATGACCACTTCGACACGATAAACAGTGTTTACCTTAAAAAAAAGTTTTTAGGTAGAAAAATTCATACAGTGTGTTGGTGACTTTAAAGAAATTGACATCGAAGCCTGAAGCCAATTATTGAGGTAATAGGTTTTATGCTTGTGTCGGAAAATTCAAAAATAAAAAAAGTACAAATTTTACTCCTTGACGACGACGACGATGTCTTGCTGTGGTTTCGGCGCGAGTTTGGAGATGATGATAGGTATCAGTTCCATTTCTTTAATAATTTAAGGAGCGCGACAGACATCGTCGCAGGTCAAAGTCTAGAGCTCGATTTAATTTTGTCGGATTTAGAGCTTGGAGAGGGAAGTGGATTTTCTTTGCTTGAGCAAAGTCGCATTCATTATCCATCTTTGCCGTTTTGCATCGTGACTGCTCATGCGAGTGTGAGCAATACAATGGAAGCACTTCGTTTAGGGGTCTTTGATTATTTACAAAAACCTTTAAAAAAGAAAGATATCGAGATCTTAATAGAGAAATGCATTAGATTTTCTGAGATCAAAAAAGAAAACCTACGTCTCAGAGAAAGTTTAAGTGCTCAATCACGTTTGAAGAGTACCGTGATAGCCGAGTCCCGAGCCATGAAGGAAGTCATGGGAATTGTTTATAGAATCGCTTCCTCTAAGGCTTCCGTTTTGATTCTTGGTGAGAGTGGTGTCGGTAAAGAAGTTGTTGCAAAGCAGCTTCACTTGAATAGTGATCGAGACAAAGAAGTTTTTATGGCCGTTAACTGCGCGGCTCTTCCCGAAAACCTGATTGAATCAGAATTGTTTGGGCACAAAAAGGGAGCTTTTACCGGGGCAGATTCTTCAAATGATGGATTGATTCGTGCGGCGAATAAGGGCACGCTTTTCTTGGATGAAATTGGGGAATTGCCACTTTTGCTTCAGACAAAATTGCTTAGATTTTTGCAGGAGCAAACCGTTAGACCTGTTGGGGGCTCGGTTGAATATCCTGTTGATGTTCGAGTCGTGGCCGCAACAAATCGTGATTTATTGGCTTTGGTAAAGGCTGGAAAGTTTAGAGAAGATTTATATTTTCGATTAAATGTGGTGCCATTAACGATTGCTCCCCTTCGGGGGCGGCCCGAGGACACGACGGCTTTGATTCCTTTTTTCCTAAAATCATATGCCTTGAAACACAATCCGAGGGTCAAGGGCATTTCGGCTGAAGCGATGAGTGCTCTTTTGCGCTATAGTTGGCCCGGGAACGTGCGAGAACTCGAAAACACGATTGAGCGAGCGATTGTATTAGCAAAAGGAGCTGAAATTCATACTGAAGATTTGATGCTTCATAGTTCTAGTGAGCTTCAGCGGGAATCGGTTAACCCAAGTGTGGTCATTGCTCAAGAATCTGACCGAGGCGCTTTGGGGGGAATTCCGAATCAGAATGTGGTGCCCCGTGGTGCTCACGAAATTAAAGAGTGGATTCCATCGGCTGAAAGAGTTTCTCGGGACGGGGATCTTTCGGGTCGTGATTTATCCGGCAGCTCCTGCTTTCATTTTGAAGTAAATGCCGAGGCTCCAATTAGTTTGGCAAAGGTTGAGGAAGAATATATTCGATATTTAACGCAAAAAAATTCTGCCTCCAAGGAAGACCTAGCTGATGTTTTGGGAATCAATCGTAAAACTTTGTATAGGAAACAAAAAGAATTCGGGATTGATTGATTTTGAGACTTTATGTCTCTCCTTAACTTGGCATAGACCTTGCTTTCTAGTGTTTTGCCTCATTGGCCAAACAAGGAGAAAAATAAAGTGTCTAAGCCTCTTCATTCAGAACAAAAAGAAATTTCAGTTATCGGAAATCGCTTGAATGTGTTTTTCCTCCAAGGCGAGGTCCTGGAATCTGGTGAAGACTTGCTTTGTAATCGCCCTTGGGACTCATTTGTTGATGATCCCAAAGAATACATAGCTAGGCGGGATACTTTGTCCCGCGTCTCTTAGCTACTTTTGTTGGTTACTTTTGTTAGCTACTTTTGTCCCCAACACCTTCTAGGTGTCGTTAAAGGGTCCAAGCGTTTCATCTCCCCGGTTAGAATTGCTTGGACCCAATTTTTTATTCTTGATGGGGAAAACTATACTTTTGCAATATTCAAAGTTATTTTAAGAACTGTGACGAATTCTTTGTTTAATAAATTAACGCTTGTTTTATTTGGGGTCTATATTTGTAATTCTTATGCGTGGGCTGATGCCCCTTTTCAAGACTGGGAACTGATTGATGCAAAAATCGCTCAGCCGAATATATGTGATGCTTTTGTAGATGGGGAAGTTTCTGAATTTTCACGGCGCTCTTGTTCCGTAATGGGGTGCGATGAATGGACTTACCAAGTCCGAAGTTATTGCAAGGTATCGTCTGACGGTACTCAGCTGGCAACCATTGATTATCTGAGTTCTGATGGGAGGTTGACCTCTAGAAATACCATCTCACAAAGTAGGTGGCAGGAATCAAAGGGAAATATATTTCGCATGTTTGCTTCTAATGTTGAATCCTTTGGCAAGGCCTTCAATTTGCTGAGTGTGGAAGAGACAGAAGATGGCTCAATGCGAGTGGATTACTCTGTTGGATCTGTCAACAAACCCATCGAAGTTGGACATTGGGTTTTTGAAGAGGGCTCCGCGATTCGACAGGTTGTTGAGCAATCCAAGCTTAGCCATTCGATCATTGATGAAGAGACCACGGATACGTTGATTCGCAGGTAAAATTTTTTGACGAGACTCCGCTATTGAAAAGTATGGAGTATGCTCACATTCGTGATCAAAACTAAAGAAAATCGCCCCAAAGCTCTCCTGGTTTCAATAAAAACGCCAAAAGTGTCGACTGAGGAAGCCATCGCGTCTGTAGCAGAGCTTGAGCGCTTGGCTACGACTTTGGGTTTTGATGTGGTGGCTAGGGAAATGCAGAACCGTCCGAATGCGCTTGGCGCTTTAGTTGTCGGCGAAGGCAAGCTCAAGGCGCTAGCTAAATATACTGGAGGCCCCGGCTATGTGAAACAGGCGTCATTTGCAAAAAAGAAAAAGGCGGGCCCTGGGTCTATAGAAGAAGATGACGATGATCTAGAAGAGGATTCTGAGGAAGAAGTGTCTTTAGAAGATTCAGTCGATGAAGATATTTCCCTAGTTTCAGAAGAAAAACCTCAAGTAGAAGCTGTGCTTTTTGATTGTGATCTATCACCTTCGCAAATGAGAAATTTAGAAACTGCTCTTGGCGTGGAGGTTTTAGACCGCAGCGGTGTGATCATTGAAATTTTTAGTCGCCATGCACGAACGCGCACTGCCAAATTGCAGGTAGAAATTGCTCGCTTAAATTATTTAGCACCAAGACTAAGGGAAAAAGGCGGCCCCAGCGAAAGGCAGGCTGGCCAGGGGGCTGGAGAAAGTAGCCTTGAGCTCGACCGTAGGAATATTAGGGACAGAGTGACCGAGCTTAAAGATGAATTGAGCAAAGTTCAAAAAGAGCAAGAGAGTCGTCGTTCAGTTCGCTCAGACCAACTTTGCGTGGCACTAGTTGGTTATACGAATGCGGGAAAATCATCGACCATGCGGGCGCTAACCGGAAGTCAGGTCTTGGTTGAAGATAAACTATTTGCAACCCTGGACACCACTGTTAGGGCGCTTCATCCTGAGACCCATCCAAGAATATTGATCACAGATACTGTGGGCTTTATCAAAAAGCTTCCCCATGATTTGGTGGCTTCGTTTCATTCAACATTAGACGAGGCCCTCAATGCTTCGCTGCTATTGTATGTCGTAGATGCGTCTGATGCTACCTTTGCATCGCAGTTAGAGACAACCCAAAAAGTTCTTGCAGAGGTTGGCGTGGAAGATACTCCAAAGTTTATTGTTCTCAATAAAGATGATTGTTTGAATGACCCTCAACGGGCTGAGTTAAAACGAGATTATCCAGATGCTGAATTAATTTCTTCAAGAAGCGCGAGCGACGTGAAGAGGCTTCGAGAGCGAATCATTTCTGTTTTTGAAAAAAATATGGTGGAAGAAGATGTTTTTGCTCCTTACGCTCTTAAGGGAATTGTTGGTGAAATTCGCTCAAGTATGAGAGTCATAAGCGAAAGTTTTAACAATGATGGAGTTGTTTTTAGGGTTCGCGCGCGTTCAGAAGACTTGAATAGATTGAAAAAGAAATTTAAAATCAAGTAAATGCATTTGATCCATAGGTTTTTTTGCAAAATTCTTGCGCCAATTCAAATTTATACTGACGGAAGTTTGAAGGCGGGTAAGGGCGCATGGGCTTTTGTGATTGTGAAGAGTGATAAAGTGATTTTTGAGGCATCGGGGGTAGATAAACATACCACGAGCAATCGTATGGAGTTTAGGGCAGCGATTGAGGCTCTTAGACGGGCATCTTCCTATAGGCGAATCCAAATCTTTACTGATTCTAGGGTGTTGCTAGAGGCGCTAGCGAAATTTGATGAGTGGAGAGCCTTGGGATGGATTAAAAAAAATTCTGCACCCATCCCAAGCGTGGACCAAATGAAGGAATTGGACGCACTAATTGCGGGGCGGACTATTCAGTGGAATTGGGTTAGGGCTCATTCAGGGAATATTTATAATGAGCGCTGTGACGAACTGTGCATTCAAGCTAGGGGGTAGGTAGTGCCCAAAAGCTTCATTGACACTGTCTACTAGAAAACTCTATTAATGAGCTGAGGAAATCAAAATTATGAAAATTCAATATTTGTTCGCAACCTTGCTTGGGACTTTTAGCTTTTTATTGGCTTCGCATGCTGAGGCCTGTACCCCGCCTGCTGGTCCCATAAATTATATTTTTTCAAATGATGCCAAGGAGATCTCTTCAATTCAGGTTGGGGCAAATGTTGTTCTTCAGAAGGCGATTACAAATCAAGATGATCTTGATGCTCCGGGAGGCGCGGGCCTTTGCCCCAATGGCTTTTCGGTTAGCCTAGACTACTCTGAATCAAATGAAGCGCAAAACCGGGCCGTGAACGCATGTTCAAATTTGTTCCAGGTATTTTTGGTGTCGAGCCAGAAAATGGAATTTATGGTGTTTAACTCGGCCATCCCTGTTTGTACCTTAAAAAGATTGCCGTAATAATAAACAGGATCTCTGGCGGGAATCTGATTCAGGGGGCCTAAGGGGCTTTGCAAAGACGTCCTAATTCAGATATCAACTTGCCATGAAGCTACTATCAGAACTTTGCCAAGCTCCCGGAATCTCAGGCCGCGAGCAAAAAATCATAGATATCGTCAAGCGCGAGCTTAAAGACTGCACCGACAAAATCGAGATGGATTCCATGGGCAACGTTGTTGGAATTAAAAAATCCAAAAACAAAAATCCAATCAAGGTGATGATAGCGGGGCACATGGACGAGATTGGTTTTGTTGTCTCCTACATTTCCGATTCGGGATTTATATACTTCTCACCCCTTGGCGGACATATCGCTCGCAACATTCAATCACAGCGCGTGCGTATTTATGGTTACAAAACGGGCAAGCAGCCCATTTACGGTGTGATTGAATCTACTTCGATCTTCACTTCGAATAAAGGTCACAAGGAGCACGCTTCCATTGATGATATGTATATCGATACAGGTCTCAGCAAAAAAGAAATTGAAAAAATTATAGAAGTTGGGGATCCCATTGTTATGGATGGAGTCTTTGTAGAACAGGGTGATGCTTGTATTTCTAAGGCTTTCGACAATCGTATTGGTTGCTACGTGATTATTGAGACGATGAAGAGGCTCAAAGGCAAAAATTTGGCCTGTGAAGTTTATGCTTTAGCTTCAGCGCAAGAAGAGGTGGGAGTTCGAGGGGCCAAGACAGCGGCCAAAACCTACAGTCCTGATATTGGAATCGCTATTGATGTTACGGGGGCCTTTGATACTCCCGATGTTCCTGCGCACAAGACAGTTACTAAGTTGGGCGATGGCGTTGCCATTAAGATTCATGATAAGAGCACCATATCCAACCGAGGTATTATCAAGCTCATGAGGAGCCTTGCACAAAAGCACAAGATAAAACACCAAATGGAGATCTTGCCGTTCGGAGGTACCGATTCCGTCGGCATGCAGATGTTCGGTAGCGGCGCCGTCGCTAACATTTCGGTCCCGACAAGAAATATTCATAGCTCAAATGAGATTATGAACAAGAATGACCTAAAGGCTTGTGTGGACCTTCTTGTGAAGTTCATCGAAAACGCGGACAAGTGCAAGTTAGAGTTTTAGTTCGTGCTTAGCTTTATTTAACAGGAGAGTTCTAATGATGAAAAAATACTTATTTGTTTTGACGGTCCTAATGTCAGCATTCTTTGCGCCACTTTCTGTCGCATCAAGCTCTATCACGCAAAGTCATGTTACACTCAAAGAGATTCGTGTTCAGGCAGCTAATGTGAGTGCTGTTGAAGTTATCTTTACGACAAAAGTAGTGAGGGGAGACTGTAACAAGATTGCGATTCAGCTCACGGAAGGAAGCCCCACAAAAATTGGTGGTAACGATGTAAATTGGAATAAGCGCCTCTTTGTGGAGGGGCGCTTGATCTCCACAAAAATGTATTGTCCAATTCCTGAAGCTATTGAGGAAGTCGTCGAATCAGGAGTTTTGCTTTTTGAAGCTTACACAGACAACAGTGTTGATGGTGAAATTGATCTTAGCTTCTTGGTTCCTATTTGGATGGATATCGTTGTTGAGGAAATTCGCTGAATCGCTATCAGGTTCATTCCGGCTAATGGGGGTAAACAGATGGACTTGTGTAAGGGCACACTTTGGGAATGGGTATAATAAGCGCTGCGACGAATTATGCAGTCATGCCAGGGGCTAAGCTTCTGTTTTAACAGTTGCTCTTAATATTCCCTGGAGCTGTTACTAAAACTTAATTATTCTGAGACCCAAATAGGAGTAAGATGGATAGACCTATGAAACTATTATTTTTTACGTCTGTCCTCTTGCTTTGCTCTGGCTGCATTGAGCTTGATGCGGGCAGCCCGCAAGCCCCGGTTGTTGAGCCCCTATTTTTGCCCAAGCATGAACCCAAAAAAGTTGATACAGACGATTCAGTGCTCGAAGAAACAGAAGCAGTTATTAATATTCTTTATGAAGAAAATTAGGAGATCAAAATTATGAAAACTAGATATTTACTCGCAACTCTACTTGGGACTTTTGGATTTCTAATGGCTTCGCAGGCCGAGGCATGCAGCCCGCCATTTGGTCCCGTAAACTATATTTTTTCAAATGATGCCAAGGAGATTTCTTCAATCCAGGTGGGAGAGAATGTCGTCCTTCAGAAGGCGACTACAAATCAGGCGGAGCTTGATGCTCCGGGTGGCGGAGGCCTTTGTCCAAATGGATTTTCTGTTAGCTTAGACTATTCTGAATCCAGCGAGGTTCAAAACAGAGCTGTGAATTCATGTTCAAAGCTGTTCCAGGTGTTTTTAGTCTCGAGCAAAAAAATGGAATTTAAAGTTTACAACTCAACCATTCCTGTTTGTACCTTAAAAATGTTGAAGTGATAAGAAATTAGGTTCTCTGACCTAAAATCTAGTTAAGTCCACAATTCCTCCTTAAAAATGGGTTTTATGGTAGTCATTCAGTCGGTTCGGGCTGATGATAGCGAGCGCCGGCCTGGTGGTCGGTAAAGTCCCCATGAGATGATGAGGAAACTCGATACCGATAGAGATGGCAATCTATCTGATGCAGAGGTGGCCAACGCAGATTCGCCAGCGAGAGCTGCTGAGTTTCGTTCGGAAATGTTGAGGCACCTCGACAAAAACGGGGATGGAAAAATTTCTGCGGACGAAGAAGAAGCTGCGAAATCTAATATAATTATTTAATAATATTCTGCCTATTTCTTAAATAGCTTAAGATATTCTCCGTAGCCTTCTGCGACTAATTTCTCGGCAGGAATAAATTTAAGCGCAGCAGAATTTATACAGAATCTTTGGCCACCTTTTTCTTTGGGGCCGTCATTAAAAACATGTCCTAAATGTGAACCGTTTGCTGACATCACTTCGACTCGATTTGCACCCAAAGTTAGATCTTGTTTTTCATTAACATTTGACAACTCAATGGGTTTGCTAAAACTTGGCCAGCCCGTTCCGGAATCAAATTTGTCGGTGGAACTAAACAAAGGCTCGCCCGAAACGACATCCACATAAATCCCAGCTTTTTTATTTTTGTAATAGGCATTCTTAAAAGGGGCTTCTGTCGCTGCTTGCTGGGTGACTCGGTATTGCTCAGGCGTAAGGCGAGTTTTTAATTCTTTATTTTTAATGGCTAATAAAATGTCGTCTGGTTCGGCGCGTTTTTTGTAGTCTAAGTCAGCAAATACAAAATGGATAGTCCGGTCTTTTCCAATCAAGAATGTAGCAGGAACAGGTAATTCCCAATCCGAGTTCCCCTGATTCTTTTCTAGATCTATCCCAAATTCTTTATAAACTTTTTGCAAGTCCGTCGGAAGTTTGAAGACCAACCCATAGCTCTTGGCAATCTTATTGTTTGTATCACTTAGAACTTCAAACTTTAGGCCATCTTTTTCGGCCGTTGTTACTCCGGAGTCCGGTGTTTCGGGCGAAAGCGCTACCAACTGAGCTCCCAATTGTTTGAAGGAGGGTAATTTTTCTTGGTAGGCCCTCAATTGAGCGTTGC
This sequence comes from Bdellovibrionota bacterium, assembly GCA_041750195.1. Classification (GTDB taxonomy): domain Bacteria; phylum Bdellovibrionota; class UBA2428; order UBA2428; family UBA2428; genus JBGSZX01. Next base: position 55,542 of record JBGSZX010000028.1, read on the forward strand.
AGTAGGGGCACCATCCGCCCCTATAAAAACTAAGAATAACTGGTCCGCGACGTAACAAAGTCGACAGTTTTATGTTTTTTCCATGAATATTTTTTAAAGTAAAATCTGTCGCCTTATCTCCTTCTTTTGGCAATTTTTTTACCAGATCTGATTTTCTAAGATCATCGATTGCTTTTTCCATAATCGCTTTGCGTTCTGCTGATAAACGAGTTGCCGAAGCATCTGACATTGATTTTAATGTCTCTGTAAGTTTGGTCTCTGAAAATGCAGACTTAAAAAAATCCTGCAAATCAGCTTCACCAGTTTTGCTAATCACCCGACCACTTTCGACTCCTCCATTGAGGGCGATCAAAGTAGATTGTGAGCTAACCTTAAAGGATTTTTTTAAGGCGTCGGCATGATCGTAATCGACCTTGAATATTTTCACGCCGTTGAGAAGTGAGCTGTTTTCCATTGCGGTAAGTATTCTTTCTTGTTTTACACAGGTAGGACACCAGTCAGCATGAAAGTGAAGCAAAATTTTTGATTTAGCTTTCATTGCGGCATTATAGTCAGCTTCATTAAAGGACGGATACGCCGCTGCTAGTTGCGAAACCATCATCAAGAGCAATGTTGCTATTTTTATTTTCATATAAAATTTCTCCTATTTATTTTAAAAACGAGTTGTGATTTCGCTGAGCCAATCAGGTGACCATCTTACAAGTTTTGATTCAATACTTTTGTCAATTCCTGTTAATATAGCTAAGCCAACCAGGATAACTAGTGTGCCCACAGTCTTTTTGATTCTATATGACCACTGTAATGACTTCTTGCGAATGTTTTCAGTGAATGCCGCAGTCCCATAGGCAATGGCTAACATGGGGACGGCAGCACCTAGGCCAAAGCTAAACAAAATTAACAAAGCTTGAACTGTGTTTTGCTGGTCGGCAGCCAAACTAATGGCCACTCCCAGGCTGGGTCCACTACAGGGAGTCCAGATAATTCCGGTCAAAGCACCTAGGATCATTTGTCGGCCTTTTCCCGGTTCTTTGATGCTTTGTTTGTTCACATGTTGGCTTTGTTTGTTTGCGATGTTTAGAATTGGGGCAAGTAATTTCGACAAAATATTCTGCGCGTGTTCACTTAAAAAAAGAATTCCAGCAAGAATCAATGTAATTGCCGAAAAGTTTCGAATTAAGTTTCTGTCCAAACCAAATACGCTTCCAAAACTAGAGATGATCCAAGTGAGACCTACAAATGTAATTAGCAAGCCAGCAATAAAAAACAAAGGTCCTCGGCGTCCAGTTTTTAATGAGCTTGCAATGACCAATGGTAATACGGGCAGCACACAGGGGGAGAGAGTAGTTAGCATTCCTGCGAGTATGGCTCCTAGATATTGTGGCAAGTTCATTGTTTCGTCCTTTTCTATTTATAGTCCGAAAAAATGCAGAGATACAAAGGTGTCTGCATTTCAAACTTTTATTAGCTAAAAGTATGTTCTGGCGTGTCAATCGTTCAACAGTAACGATTGCAGCCACTGAGCCCCAGTTAAGAGTGGGTTTTTCCATTGTGCGTGTTTCAATACAATGAGTCCGCAAGAAGATTTTTTTGCCGTTATTGTGATTTGATCATTAAATTATAGACAGAGCTAATTCGGCTCCCAAGGTTGCCGGAACGTTTGCTGGAATCTTGGGCGAGATAAACTTCAAATTTTCTTCGGAAGCGCGTAAAGGTGCCTTGTGCTGCTCTTCCCATCAACATTGCTTTTGGATTCCAACCTAACGATTTTTGTTCTTCTTTGAATCCATAAATGACTTTCGCCACAAAGCCCAAGGCTTTTTCGTTGTATCTATCATAGGTTAGAGCTTTTTCTAGGTTATTCATAGCTAAGTCGATGCTTCGTTTGTCCTGCTCACATCGACCCTTTAGGCCTAGCAAATAGGCATATTGAGTATGTTGTTCCGAGTTAAATTTTTGAGATTTAGTTAAATTTTCAAAGTAGGAAATAGTGCTGTATATTTTTTGTTTGTTTTTATTGTAGAGCCCAGAACATTCATCACTATTGGCTTTGTCGTAGCGACCGCTGATCATATCATTCTGGATATCGACGGGATCGTTTTTACTAACTTCGGAATCAGATGAAGTGTGAGCTTCTGCCGAGCCAGAAACTAAGATGAATAGAAAAATATAAAGCACCTTCACTCACATCATAGTATCAGCTTTTTACTTTGAAGAGAAAGAGGATTGTGCAGGTCTGGAGCTTATATTGCGTCCTGAGGCTCCCTGTTAACCAATTCTTAACACAATCTTCACACAATTTTAGCATTGAATCGACATATGCAAAAGATTTTTTTGCCCCTGCTTTAGGGTGGTTTACGATAGAGACGAAAAGTTGTACGAAATGGCAAATTACCCTGAGGACAAAAGATAGGTTTCCAGGGGCCGGCTCATGCTAAGCCAATACAGATGACCCCCGCACTAATAAATAGCAACGAAAGCCATCTGTAGGGTGAGATGTTTTCCTTGAAAAGCAAAATGCCTGCAACGGCGCTAAATGCAATGCCTGTCGCTCTTGCCGCAACGACATAGCTAACTGGGGACATGGCCATGGCGGCTAAGACAGCTGCGTAAGAAGAGGCGATAAAGAAACTAGCTAGCAGCAAGGAATACTTTGCTCTTTTAAGCTCACTCTTGAATCGCATATTTTTTAACATGTAGGGGGCGAGTCCAACGAAGATAAAGAAAAACATAAGGGCGAGGTATTTTTGAGAGTTCATGTGCGAAACGCCAATTTTATCGATGACAAGATAACTTGCGATGGCGAGCCCCGTTGCAATGGTAAAGAGCAGTCCTTGGCGAGAAACTCCCCTACCTGATGACGGAGCAAAGAGAGGCTCTATAAAGGTCGCAATTATTGTGAGAGTTATTCCAAAAGCACCCAGAGTAGATGGGGATTCGTTTAAAAACGCGATTCCCATAAGCGTTGCGACCAGAGCGCCGATGCCTCTGCAATAAGGATAAACAAAACTTAAATCAGCAAATTTGTAAGAATTTGAGAGGGTCCAAAAATAAAAGATATGAACGATTGAAGAACTCAGAAGACAAAACAATGTTGTAGAATCAGGCGCGGAATTCCCTGACGAAAACAAAAATTCTTGAACAAAAATATAAGCACCATATAAAGCGGGCAATGCTATGGCAAGCCAAATGAAGACAAACTTGTCTTTGGCACGTTTGGTAAAAATGTTCCATCCGAGGTGTAAGAAAGAACCGAGGAGAACAAGGAGTAGTGCGCTAAGATTCATTTCATTTGGATTGTATCACGGGTATAATCCTTTGAATTTTAAAAGTTCAAGGATACACCCGACCGAACCGATCTCCAATTTATTGGGATTTAGGATTCTTGCTTGTCCGCTACGGTGCTGAATCTAGAATGGCGATTATAAACAACAGCAAACTTTATCGAAATTTAACAATTGGCCAAACGGTCGGACTCATTGACTTAGAACTTCGCATGCAAGTGGTCTCATCGGCTTTACTCATTATTATTGTCTTTTGAGTACCCATTATATGTACAATTTAAGGTAATCGGACGTGGTATGTAAAATGGGCCAGAGGTGAAAAATGAAAAAAGGTATAAAGATTATTAGCTTGGTTGCCGGGGTGACTTTGCTCAATTCCTGTAATGCTCTTATTGGTTCCTCCGCTGGCTCGGCAACCGTAGTCAACGTTGCGCCTGTAGCATCTGAGCTAACGGTTGCTGTTAATAAAAATACGTCTAAAAGTATTACACTTTTAGCTAACGATTCAAATGTAGGTGATAGCCTCACCTTCACCATTGTAGATGGACCCTCTAACGGAAGTTTGTCGGGTACCGCACCAGCTTTCACATTTACTCCTGGCAACAACTACATTGGTAATGATTCGTTTACATTTATTGTTAGCGATGGAAAGCTAGATTCAGAAGTTGCCACTATTAGTTTAGTGATTGGAGCCAATAATCAAGCTCCAGTCGCTTCTGCTCAAACGGTAAATACGAATCATGATGTTGCCTCTGCTATCACACTGTCGGCCACCGATTCTGAGGGAGACACCTTGTCGTATAGTCTTTTGACTTCACCTATAAAAGGAGCCTTGTCTGGAACTGCACCGAACTTCACATATACTCCAAACGTTCATTATATTGGTGCTGATTCTTTTACGTTCAAAGCAAATGACGGAAATGTGGATTCTGATCCCGTCACAGTAACTATCAATGTAAATCAAGTGATCCTGTATTTTTGTAATCAGGGTGACTCTCAATGGGAATCTTCTGCTAACTGGTTTTTAAATTCTGACTGCAATGCTCTTGCTGAAGACATGGTTCTTGCCGGGCGCATTCCGGCCGATGGAGACAGTGTCTACATGGATGGCTCAAGTACTTTTAGCGATACACCCAGTGCATTAGACCTATATTCGCTAACCGCGTTAAGTTTTCCTGGAGGTTCTGAGAGCCAAAACCTCAATATATTAGAGGGTGGATATTTTGAGGTTCATCAGGGGAACTGGTATGGATCTATCGGTGCAGGGGGTACCACGTATTTTTACACGGGCGCATCAAACTTTGGAACAGTAAATAGCGATGCAGAGTTTTGGGATTACGGAGGAAATTTTGGATCCGTGAACGGAAACGCCCTATTTGCAAATGGATCGATCAACGGAGATGGTGGATATACAGCGGGAAATGTAGCGGGCAATGCTGACTTTTATGGCAGTGGCTACAATAATTCCGACGGATATATCGGGGGCGATGCTAACTTTTACGAAGGCACCTCTAACAGGGGCAATGTTGATGGCACTGGGTATTTCTACGAATTGACCTACAACGACGGAGTACTTAATGGAGATGTTTATTTCAACGACTCGTCTTATAATAATGCGGGCACATACGGCAGCACTTGCTACGGCAACGATGGTAATGTTGATGGTCCTGGTTGTTAATTTAGATCATACTTATTTGAGATGTGCTTGTCGTTTGATCTCTGAATATGGTGAGTTAATTCCCTGGGGGTAAAAGGCGTTTGACAAAATGAATATTAATACAATATATTCATTTTAATGAAGCCGCTAAATTTGTTTCCTTCCCCAGCTGGAGCGCACCCCATAATGGGACACCTCCCAGAGTTTCGTAAGAATCACATTGAATTTTATGAGCAAGCATGGAGACAGGTTGGGGATTTTATTGTTCTTAAGGCTCCGCTTGGTGTGAAATGGTACGTCTCGGTTCACCCTGAAGCAGCCCATCAACTCATGGTCTCGGACCATGAGTCTTACTCAAAGCCTTCTTATTTTAGAGAATCTGTAAGACTCGTCATAGGCGACGCTTTGCTGGGGTCGGATGGGGCAACTTGGCGGTTTCATCGCAAAACACTCAATCCACTTTTTACACGACATGGGGTTTTAGAGTTTAGTGATCCCATACGAGAGCAACTTCTTGTTTGGATCGAAAAATTAAAAAAAGTCGGAGCCCAGTCGATCGAATCCGATGACCTTTTTGTTCCGGTTACGCTTAACACAGCCGGAAGTTCTTTTTTGAGTCAGCCCCTTGGCGATGAAGCCAGTCGATTCGGTCATGCCTTTCGCAGTTGCATGCCCTACGTCAACTACCGCATGACCCGCCCGGTTCACTTGCCGGTCTGGTGGCCTAGAAAAATGGAGCGCGATTACCGAAAAAATTCAAAAATCCTTTTTGAGTTTGTAAGCAATGCCATAAACGAAAGAAGAGCTGGCGTAGAGCGTCCCATGGACTTGCTTTCACTCATGCTGAGCGCGAAAGACAAGGATACGGGCCGAAGTTTTACCGATTTAGAAGTCCGAGACGAACTCCTTGGAATGCTTCAGGCTGGACACGATACTCTAACTTCTGCTCTGACATTTGCAGTGTATTTACTCTCGAAGAATGGCAAAATTCAGGAACAATGTTTCGATGAATTAGCTGTTCTAGGTGGTGAAATCCCATCTCCTAGAGATTTAGAAAAGTTGCCACTTTTACAGGCTGTCTTTAAGGAGACTCTTCGTTTGTATCCACCCGCTTGGGCTCTTGCAAGGGTCACCAATCGAGATTGCACTCTTTGGGGGAGAGATCTTAAGAAAGGTACTGTTGTTAATCAGGTACAATACTTAACCCACAGACATCCTGATTATTGGCAAGATCCTGAAGAGTTTCGCCCCGATCGATTCATGAAAGAAGCACCATTAAGCCACAAGTATGCCTATTACCCTTTTGCGGCTGGTCCACGAAGTTGTATTGGTGCTCAGTACGCGACGATTGAAGGTTGTATGCTCCTAGCTTCTCTACTGCAGAACTTTAAAGTTTCAATCGATAATGACCAGCCACTTAAGCTTGATTCAACTTTCGCGCTGAAACCGCTGAACCCAATTAAACTTAAGCTTGAGCCTCGCCAATGAGAACAAAAGATCCTGAAAAAAAACAGTTAATCATCGAGACGGCTTTGAATCTGTTTCTTGAGATTGGGCCGAGTAATATTTCGATGTCTGACATTGCTAAGGATTGTGGATTGGCGGTTGGAACTCTGTATTTATATTTCCAAGATAAGAAGTCCCTCGCTGGAGAGTGTCTGTCCGAATATTTTTCAGATCACGATCAACATTCTGAGGAAGTGTTTGGGACGAAAGAAAGTATTCGAAAGCAAATGATTTTTTATCTGAAGAAGCGCTTTGATGCCCACAAGAGACTTCGAGTGGGAGCGGGAGCTACCGATTTTTGCTATTTTGTAATGAGCCATTTCCCCGAATCAAGAGAGCGCGAAACAGAAAAGTTAACAAAAACGATATCGGAGAAGCTTGTAAGTGCCAATGAATGCGGAGCCATTACCCTTAATGATCCACAAAGAGATGTTAGGGTTTTTTTGCTTAGCTTGGCTTGGTTCTTCCCGCATCCAACTGACGAATTCCGCGATCCACCTAAGTGGAGTGCTTGCGAAGACACCATCAATTGGTTTTTTGATCTTTGGGAATCATAGAAATTATTTTTGTTTGCGTAAAATGGCGGAGCGGACTATCCGTTCCGGCCTGTCCTATGGACAAGGCAAAATTTACCATAGTTCCAAAGACTTGCAAATAGTCTTGCGGGCGGGGGTAGGGTGAAAATCCCAAAACCCCCTTAAAATACGTCCAAATCACCTGATTTTGCCTAACGTTGGCTAACATCAGATTCTCCTAATGTGAACGATTTTAGATCCAAAGTCGGTTGGGGGTAGCACTGACAAACTATCTGTGACTCCCATGACTTCGATACCTGCAAGTCTTACATAGCGTTGCATCGTGGAAAGGTCGCGCCAGCCACAGATCTTCATGACCTTTGCTGCCTCAACTCCGTTTTGTAGAAGTTGGGTAGCAAAGCAAGCCCGAAGAGTGTGGAAGCGAATAGAAGGAAGCCCAACTTGTTTGCAAAAGCTCCTCAAGACTTCGGCTTGGCACCCAGAGTCCCACTTGGGGATTCGGGGTAACACAAAGCCTGTGTCTTTGGTTTCAAGCCTGACTTCTTTAAGAAGACGTTCAAGCTCGGGGCTAATGGGGATGTCTCTCCAGTAGCCCGCCTTGGTTGATTTGATCTGTTTGGAAACTTGCTCAACAGATTTACTGACTCTGATGAGTTTGTTTGTCCAAGCAACATCAGACCACATCAAGGCCCGAAGTTCTCCAGAGCGCATACCTGTTAAAAGGGCTACGATCCAAACAAATCTCCAAGGGTGCTTTTGTACAATGGCTTCTTCTACGAGTTTCATGATCTCTTCATGCGAAAGAATTTCAGGAACAAACTCTGCTTTTGAAGGCATTTTTAACTCGGCCTGAGGAACTTTTGTTCCTTGGGGCAGATGATTGTAGGTCAATCCAAATTCGTAGATCACCTTGACCATACGTTTGAATTTAATCAACTGACTCCGACTTATGTTCTCTACCTGCATCTTTCGTATGACTTCGCTGTACATATAGTCAGTGAAATCATAGGCAGGTTTGCTGAGGTAAGGTTTTAGCCATTTTTGCAAAGTGAGTTTGTGATCGTAAATGAGTTTGCTCCCGACCTCCCCAGTTTTGACTCTGGAGAGGTCGGAATGTTTGGCCCATTTGCGAATCAGTGCCCCTAATGAGGCTCCTTGATTTTCTTTTTTATGAAGTAGATCGGTGCAGAGACGATACATTTTCTTTTCTTCACGTATAGCTGCGGCCTCGGATTTAATTCCGTGTGCTTTTCGCACGACGCGAATGTTGCGGTTGTATCGACTGCGTAAATCTACTCTAACCATAAACAGCAAAGAGCTGTTGTTATCTTCGTATGTTCGAATGCTCATAAAATCCTCCTGTGAATTTTTGAGGATTCAAGGAGTGCATCAAGATCACAGACTTTAAAACGCAAAGATCTCCCGAGTTTGTAAAAAGGGATTCTTCTCTCGCAAACGAGATATCGAACCATTCCTACAGATGGGAGACGAAGGTAACTCGCAGCTTCTTTTGCTGTTAACCACTTCGATTGTTTATCAAAGAACGATTGCTCCTTTGAAGTTATACTATTTAACGTGTTCTCTCTAGAGTCTTTGTTATTCACCTCTGTCATGAAATACCTCACTGAGTAAAGTGCTCGAAATTTTTACAATCTCCGATTCTTGCGCTGCCAAGCGCAAGGCAAATAGGGTTTTCTTCCGCATCAAAACCTCGTGCGCCTTGAGGTCCTTGTTGGCCTTGCGGACCTTCGGGGCCTGAACTTGCCGTGCGGCATTCTTTTTGTCGGTCTCGTGAGCCAGCATCGCCGCCTTGACCACCGCGACCGCCGTCACCGCCTTGGCCTCCAGATCCACCTTTACCTACGAGAACCTCGGTGGAGATGTTGATTTCTGAGGGGTCTTCGATCTTCACAAAGACTTTGGCTGAGTTGCCACCATTGCCACCAATTCCGCCGACTTTGCCTCTTGCACCTTGAGCGCCACGTCCACCATTTCCAGTTTGTCGTTTGCAATACCAGCGTTTGAAGCAGCGAGGACTATCAGGTCGAAAGAGACGAATGATGGGAGATCTTAGTAAGCAGTCCAGCTCATAACCTGCTTCGCCGTTGTTGCCTCGTGGCCCTTTGGCACCACGTGCGCCCACACTTCCTTTGACTCCTTCGCCCCCATTTTGGCCGCCAGCCACGATGAGTAAATTTCCTCGTCCACGCTTAGCCGAGAGATGGAAGAGGCCTCCTGATGAGCCGGCGCTTCCCAATGATGGTGCGGGATCAACGGGTGTAGTGTCGATACGTCCGTTGAAGGAAACGATCTCTTCGACATCAAGGCTTAGCGGATGCCCATTTGTAGCGAGTACGGCTCCATCAAGTATCGTGAGGCGGCGAATTTTTTCCGGGTAACTTTTGATAACCACGCGCTCTGAAATGACAAGATCGGAACCGAGCTTGTCCGACAAATTCCTAGACTGAGGCTCACCACTATTTGATTCAGCAATATCGTTCGGATCGTAAGCACAAGCTCCCAATCCAAGCACCGACCCCCATAGAACCCAGAGCCTCAGACTGCTTTTGTATTTTTGTTTTATATTTATTAATTTCATTTTTAATTCCTAATTTTTTGTTTTTATTTCTCCTCCTATCCATCCACCCACACCCCAGTTTTAACCCTGACCCCTTTATATCGTAGAGAGAGAGGGGTCAGGGTTAAAACGCTTAAGGGTGTGGCCCGTTCTAGGAGGAGAAATTGTTTTCGTTCTGGTTAGTTATCCTTTTTTGGACTTTACAATTTTAAGCACCAGTGACTGAGGCGAAATCTGAGAGCGCGCGGTCACGATGCTCAGCTTCTTTGAGCATGAAAAGTGAGAGCCAAGTTGCAAGAGAAATCTCTTGAGGACCACACCAGACACTCTTGGCATTCACATCAAAAAGAGCATCTGGTACGGTTCCAATAGCTAAAAATGCGTTTGAACTACCATGCAGTCGAAGATTGTCTTTGCCACCGCGCGTGTCATAGATGCGTTGAAGGGTCGCCTGAGTTCCTACTGTTGGCATCAAATACAAAAGCCCAGAAAACGCCGTATGTTTTGTATAAACATTTAGCCGCTGAGCAATTCTTTTATGGGACCTGTAACTTCGATCTACCTCAACGGCAAGCCACCGGAATGCTGAAGTTGAATGAGCTGAATCGCCAAGTTCGTTTGGTATCCCTAAACATAAGTCAGGCTTGTAGCCTTTCTCTTTTGCGAATCTTGAGAGCAGATGATTTGGGAGATTATCAAATCCTCCAGTTGCCTCACGCGCGATCCAAAGTTTAGGCATTTGGCGTTCAATAGAAGCTTGTGCCAGCGTGCAGACAATCTCGTGCGGAATGTGAGAATATCTAACGGCTTTGCGACGTAAGAATCTCTCATCTAGTCCCGTTGCTTTTAGGGTTTTGTTTTGAGAGATTTTATCTTCTGGAAGCATCCAATGACTCATTGGCGTGCCTCCAGGATGAAAAAGCGTTCGGCAAATCATAAATCTTCGTTCCATGACTTTGAGACTGAGGCGAAGCTTATCCATTGCAACAAATTCTTTCAAAAGCATTTGAATCGTTACGGTTCCAAGCACTCCGTATTTTGCAAGAAGAAGTAAAATCTCAAGTTGCCTAGGTGAATATTTAACTGCCATCAACTCGCCTCCGTATCATCAAGTAGGTGCTCGACAAGTCCGATCTTTTTTACGAACTCCTTGAGCTCTGCCCGAGTTTTTATCTTTGCGTTCTTGAGAATTTTATTCACGTCCATGCAGCGAGCACGAATTTTTTGAACATCAGCTGATGAGTTTTGAATTATCCATTCAAGAACATCTTGGGTGCGAACGTGCCCCTCATCAAAACCCTCGTTGCACTTGGCAACAAGGGTTTCGATTTTGGCGCAGGTCTCATTTTTTAACATGACTTGAAGACGCTTCATCGAGCCTCCTTAGTTTTTTGCATTTCGAAAAATCTTTGGTTGGCGGGGTTAAATGGATTTGGCGGTAGATCGCCAAAGCGAAGACGTTCGTCTTGCTCATAGCGTTGGGTGCTCATGCGATCCTCAACGTGATCGTGCAGAAGATACGACGTAAGAAGCCCTACGCCGAGACCGATCCCAGCTCCTAGAAGTGTGTTTCGTGTCTGAATTCTGTTCTCGGGACCGCTGTAGACTGCTGATCCCGTGTAGCCACCGATGGCGACTCCTCCGGCTCCCCCCAAGATGAGGGAGCGCGTGCGGGTCGCGCAACCTGACAGTGACATGAACAGGAAAGGAACAATCAATATGATAGCTCTCATCTTAGTTAGTCTCCTCTTTGTAATTGGCCAGACGTGGAAAACTTAAGAAGAACACGTCGCCTGAACTTCCTTCGGGTCTCAATGCGTGGTTCATCAGAACATACGCATGGCCCGTGGGAAGAGATTTGATTTTGTCTGGGTCAGCTCGAAACTCTTTCACGTCACGAACAGACATGGCTCCGGTTTCTTCTTTAGATCCGAGCGAGCTTTTGATGAGCTGACGGGTTTCTTTTGAAGATCCTTGAGTGCCAAAAGTTTTTGCGATCATTTCGGCAGTCTCAGGATCGTAGATTCGAAGAACAATTTTGGTGGACGAGTTGTCGGTAACTTGGCTTGCAAAGCTCTCACCTGCTGCTGCAAGATCGCCCATACTTTGGTGGCTAAAGTGAAGTGCAAGACCGGCAGATCGAGCCTTTGCGATTAGTTCCAAAAACGATGGACACGCCAGGCTACCAAACTCATCCAAGAAAACGGGCGTGAACTTTGGCTCGTGGCCACCTGCTTGAATGTCAGCAGAATATTGAGCCAGTTCGGCGATCAGAAGACGCCCGAGAGTTTTGGTCGTCTCAGGATCAACAAGTGCGGGAAGTCTAAAGTAAATAATCTTGCCGCTTTGAATCGCGCTGCGAATGTCGAGACTAGCTACACGCTTGGCATCATCTTCCGCATCATCCTCTGATAGAACGATTCCAAGGCTTCCGTGGCAGAGCTGGTTGATCTGTGCCGTGAGTCCCGCTAGCTGACTAAATTCAGCGTCAGTGACTCCTGCTGGATCGTCAGTGGTTCCAACAAGGCCTGCAAGCGTAGTCTTCGAGGCAAAGGCTTTTTGAAGTTGCACAAGAGTTAACCGAATCTCTTTTTTGTCGAAAGCCGCGACAACTTTCAAAAGCATTTCTCGGCATCGTGTTTTGTAGAACTCCTCACTCCAGGTCATCGAATTGAACAAGCGAAGTGCTGCATCTGTGCTGGGTCCCGATCCAAGAGGATTGTAACGAATCGATTTTTTAGGTGATCCGGGGTCAAAAACAATGAGTTGATCTTTGCCTCTTGGATGCTGTTTTAGAAAATTTACAAACGACTGGTCGCCCTTGGCATCGAGAATCACCATCGGGTAACCTCGGCTTGCGTCTTGGTCGATGAGGTTGAGGAGCACACTTTCCGTCTTGCCCGATCCCGTGGCTCCAATGATGTGAACGTGCCGTGAGCGTACTTTGTCTGGCAGGTAGATCGCCGTTTTAAGATCTACCGCCCATCCGAGATAGGCCGACAGTGGGTTTTGCACTTTTATGGCCTTTGGAAGACTCTCAACAATTTCATTCTTCTTTGCAGCAAGATCGGATTGCTCAGAGAAAAACAGATATTTAAGGGCAGCCGCGATCATCCATAGAAGACCAATGATCAACGAGAGTTTAAAAACTGGAATTTCAATCATCATGTCCGCCTCCTCAAAAGTTCTCGGTGAGCTGCACAAAGAACTCTTGGCCCGGTTTCAGGCGTAAAGCTGTGCTGCGATTGTAGGCTGAGCCCAAGTCAGATGTGATTTCAGTTTCAAGTCCCGTTAGAAGTGCTCGCATGAGAATGCTAGAAAGGTCGCCCGAGCCTTTAAAGGAATTGGCAATTCCGCCTCCTGCGGACTTGGCACTACCGATCATTGCACGAGAGGCCATGCCCTCAACTTTTTCGGCTTTTACGCCAAGCGTACCATCAAGACTTAGGGCCTGCCCTCCAATTTCGAGCGAGGCGTTGCCACGCGGACTGCGGGCACTGCGAAAGCCCATCTTGATACGCGCTACATTTCCGTCGCCTGTGGCATCGCCAATAAGCGTCCAGCCGTAGAAGGATTGGCCAAGGGCGTAGTCTACGACTTGGGCAAAGACTGGGACGGTATCGAAGGTTTCAAGGCTATTGAGAAGTCTGACACGCACAAGCGTTCCACTGGATGCTCGGGTAACGGCCCCTTTGGATGCGCCGCCCACTTTGCTGTCTTTGAAATGAATGACGAGTGATCCTTCTTGTTCAAGAGTTTGCGCAACCTGATTGTTTTCGCTGCTACTTCCACCATTGCCGTCTCCACTGTTGCCTTGAAGATGCCATAGGTAACCAAAACCAATCCCGCACAAGATAAGAACGGCGCAGAAGAGAACCGCAATCGAGATGCGTCTTGGGTCCATAGAAGGTTTTTGTGAAGTTGGCGTTTGCGGCGAGCTGAACATCGCTTTCAAGTCGTCCTTAAAGTTTTGAAGTTTTCTCATTTACTTGCCTCCTTTCTCAACAAGAAGTTTTAGGGTTCCTTCTTTGGAAGGGATTTCTAGAAATCCGCGATTGCTGGCAATTTCTGGTCGCGTAAATTGCACGTCGAAACTCACGCGACTCCCTGGAGGTATGTCGCGTCGCTCGCTGCTCAGACCAGAGTGCGCAATTCGTTTTGTCCCTTGCTTAAGTGCGACCTTCGACCATTCGGGATGCCACGTGTTTGCAGTTTTGTTGACGAGTTGAACGCGGATTGTGAAATAGTCTCGTTTGGGGGACTCCCATGCCTTGCGTAGAAGCTCTGCTCTAAGTCCATCTTTTATGGCCGAGCTCAAGATTCTTTGTGTGGTAGCGGAGTTTAAAGATTTGGATGCTGCGGGCTTCTTGTCGCAATCGACACTCTCTGAATGGGGAAGAATCAAATTCGATTGAAGTTTAAAACTCGTGGCAAGACCTCCGGCAGCAAATATCAAAAGATTTGTTTCTTTGTCTGGAGCGGTTGAGCGAAGGAGAAGATTATTTCCAATCTTCTGAGCTTGAAAAAATCTTCCATCACCAATGGCGATAGAGTCAGGACTTTTGGCAAAGCACACAACACTTGAGAGTCCAGGTCGCACGTTTATCGTTGCGGGGCTTGCCAATGCCCAAAGAGGAACAAGAAGCATCGCTAGGACACTCAACTTGCTCTTTGAAGCGAGCTTAGAGGCTGCACTGTAGATCGTCCTGCGACTCGGTACGTATTTTGAAACGACGGGATACGCCTTGTTACCAAACTGTGCTGCCATAGCCGCTGCTTTAGGTCCCACAAATGCCGTCGCTGCACGTGCGCCTGTTGAAACAATGCCCGACCCCATGCCGACAATCGTTCCCTCACAAAACTGCGAGAGCATGAATGGAGAGAAGAGAAGTCCAATGGCAATGATGAGGTTCATGATGACGATTGCCGTGTAGCCACCCTCGATACTATAGGCGTCTTGAAATGGAAGTGCTTTTAGAAAAGCCGACAGAATTGACCAAACAATCGGCCAAGCGGCTACAAGCATGAGACTCTTAAAAAGGTTTTTTGTAAGATTCGAGGTGCCTTCAAAGAGATTTCCAAGAATCATCAGCGGACCCGTCACTAGCAGGATCATCCAATAGAAATGGTAGAACGCCACGAGTATGTATCGTGCAAGGTAAAGAATCACAAACGACACGGACACCATGAGGGAAACGATCAGATCGTTTCCGAAATCAAGAAGCGACTTAACGCCCGTGCTGTAACTGGATGCTTTATCACTCGCTGCTTTTAGAAATTGGTCAATGCCTTCAAGATTATCAATCGACATTGCAATTTCTTGACCCATGTTCTTGATGAATCCCGTAAGTGATGGAAACGCAACCAGAAGAATCATGGTGAGGATCAGGCGCTTTAGGCGAGAAACGACCGCGCCTTGAATGCCCAGGTCATCCGAATAGGCCATCAATACTGACAAAAGAAAAAGCGGAAGAATCGCAATCTGTGCGATGTGATCCGTATGGTGATAAAGTCGCTCAACAATTGGAGCGAGCTTTTCGTAGTTTTCTGCAATTGGAAAAGCGGTCATCGATTCACCTCCATGAGTTTTATTTGTTTTGAAAATCCGTTAAGTCCCGAGCCGAGCGTCTTGTACTCCAGTGCTTGCGAGTTCAGACGCGCGGCTTCTTTAGATCCGTTCTCCACAATCATCTGCGAGAGAAGCGAGATGATTGTAGCCTGGGCGACTTGGTTTTGGCTTTGAAGTGCGACGAGTGTGCCCACTCCAGATGCGGTCATTTTATTTGCAACGGCGGGGCCTACCTCTAGTCCATTCTTTTCAAGCTGCTTCCCAGAATCAAAAGCGGGCTTTGCAGTGTCGGTTAGAACTCCCGCAACACTCATGGCTTGTGAAATTCGCCTCTCCACTTCATCTGACTTCTCAGTGCGAAACTCAGGTGGCATCGTGTAGTAAATGCGCTGAAGTCTTCGCATGGCCTCACGCGGATTTTTCCATCCCGCAAGATCGTTTGGTGCAATGATCTCTTGAATCGATTTGAGGCGATGAATTTTATCGTCAATGCCTCGAAGTTCACGACGAAGCATCGACGACTGACTTTTCAGTTCGTAGAGTGTGTTGAGAGTGTTGGCTACAATCTCCACTAGAAGCGGAAGATCAGCGCCCCAAAGATCAGCTTTGGCTGGTTTAATGGTACTTAGTGTAAGCATCGCGCCCAGGACTAAAGTTGTTATGCGCATTGGATCACCTCCGATTGAATATTCTCGGAGTTGGCCAGATCAAAGAGTGCCTTAGACGGGTAGAGTCTTAGAATCTGCGAAAATTTTGGTGTTCCAAGCCAGAACTCCGAAAATTCGTTCTTTTTAGATGCGACACTCAGGATTCGCTTTTTGTCCGATTCGTCAATGTCGAGCGCGTGTTCCAATACCTCAGAGCTTGCGGCTCCTTGAAGTAGGATTCGGTGAAATGAGTTCGTGATAACGATCTTAGCAAAAGCATCGTTGCCGTAGTCCGATAGCGACTGTGTGACGCTCGTGATTCCTGCGCGGTATTTGCGAAACGTGCGATACATCTCTTCCAGAAAGCCAGCTGCTTGGGAGAAAAATTTCCAAACCTCATCAAAGACAATGAGAGTTGGGCCCGAGGTGTTTTGCTTAAGCCGATCCCAAATCCCTTGCGTGAGAATCAAAATAGCAAGCCGTTGCAAAAGTGGATCACCTTCTAGGTTTTTGAAATCGAAGGCTCTAATTCTTTCGTCAAGTACGCGCTCAACCACCGTTCCCGAGTCGACATGATCCCAATGAAGATATGGGCGTAGCCAGAGAACAATATCCTCATAGGCTTTTTCCTTTTTTTCGGCGGCTTCGTTCGAAATTGTTTTAAGTGCAAAGGGAGCACCCGAACAGGTCTGCAAAAGATCCTCGATGGCGACTCTGTGCGAGTGCGTGATGTGAGATCCCGCCCCGCAGATGTTTTCAACAAGCGTTTTACAAAAACCACTCGGTTGAATGGTGAGTCGCTTAAATGCCGCCGCTACAAGTTCCGTTGCTGATTTTGGAGTCAGGTCAAGCGAAGTGCCGCCAAAGTGATGAACGAGCTTTCGATACGAACCACCCACATCAAAGATGGCGATGCTACCGCCTGGATGATCTGCCCTAAATCCAGCAAGAAGCGAGTTCATGAGAAAACTTTTGCCGCTGCCGCTAGCTCCAGCTACGAATGCATTGAAGTTTAGGTTTGTTTTCGAGAAGAGATTCAGATGCGACATTTCTGCGCATCGTGAAACGAATTTCAAACTCGCAGGTTCCTGATGCCGATTGTAATCAAGCACAAGTGGCATCATGTGAGTGATGTTTCCACTCAGCATGGGTAGTTCCCGCACATTAAGCGATTTTGCTCCTGGCATGTGTGCTCGCAGCACGGGGAGCGTACCAAGACCCTCGATGAAAAGACCTGCGCCCGTTGATCCATTTGTATCTGAGACAATCGATTGAATACGCGATTCGAGCTTCAGCAAATCCGGGTCGTTCATAAATAGAGCAAGGCTCATGTTTAGGAGCGCTTCTTTACCTTGCGTGATTCGAACGAGGATTTCTTCTGATGCTGTCAGGTTTGAACCTGATTCCAAGTCAGAAAGCTCATGGGCTTTTCTGGCTGAGAGCGCGTGCGATACACGCCTTTTGGCCTCAAGGTCTTTTCGGGATTTTGTTTTGTCGGGAACCGAAAGTTTCAGCGAGCAGAGAAACTCATCTGTGCTTTGAAAAAGCGCTTCAAAGCCGTTGTTCCAAGTCGACAGAGGAAGATCTGTAAGACTTGCCGCCTTCACGAATGCGTGACTCGACTTCAGGTAGTCTTCCTCCCATGCAATGTCTGGCAAAATCAGTGAATCGGAGCTGGAGTCTTGCCCCAAGAGTCTTCGAACGAGTGCGATGTAGTCGCTGCGTTTGCCGGGCCTAGCTTCAAGCCCCAAATCTTCGCATAACTGGGAGAGTCCCGAGCTCCCTTGCGGAAGTTCATTCTCAAAGAGATGAACCTTCGTTTCAAGACCGAAGGCTGGAAACAAAGACTCGGTTTCTGATCCTATAGCAACCGCTCGATCTAAAACGAGTTGTGCCTCGAAGTTCGATGGCAGTTTAGATATGGCTTCTTTAATCCGTTCAAAGAGGCCATCACTAATGGGACCACGAAACCCGATCTCACAGCTACTAGCTGAGAGCGGGCTCAAAACGAGATACTTTAGTTTTTTCTTGTCGATTTTTGTTAGTTCACCGTCTGTCGTCCAGACGGCTGAGATCAAGTCACTTGTAAGTGAGAGATGATTTTCTTTTAGCACTTAATGGTATCCTTTCTTGCAAAACGAAGAGTTCCGCCTAGGTAAAGCCGAGGACGCGTGAGATAAAGCGTCACGAAGCCCATGTGCCCCGCCTTCTTGCCAATTGAAAGAAGGCGAAGCACAGCAAGGCATCCGAGTCCCACGATCCACGAGGCAAACACTGGGAGCTTGAGTGCTGAGCAAATGATGTTTGTAAGCATCATCACGCCAAAACTCACAATGATGTGAGAAACTTCAAAGCCCCAAAGTTCGGAGCGCTTTAGATGACAGGTTGGATTTGTCTGCATCGTTAGCGCACCACTCGGCTAAGAAGATCCACGATGCTTTGAGCTCCGAAAAGTATTAAAGAGCCGACCACCGCGTAGATCAGGTATTGTTTTGCATTAGGGTTGCCCGTGAAAAACTGAAAAGCAGCAAAGCCTAGTGCCATGACTGCCAAAATCGGGAGAAGCCCAGAGAGCAGTGTAGATTTTAAGCCCATGAGACTCGATTCCACTGAGGCATGGGCCGCTAGAGGCATCAAGGCTATCGCGCAAAGCGCGACAAGCCCCATACCTCTCTTTGAGAGGTTCTGCATAGATTTCCTTTCTGTTTAATTGTTAATGGATGATTTGAAGAACTTGCGGTTTAGAACGGAACGTCCACTGTTCGGGCGCGTGGCATCGCGCGCAGCGACTCTACGAGTAAGAGTTTTCCGTTCTCAGGAAGTGCCTTATCTAAGAAGAGTTTGATCTTCAGGCGCTTGCCGTCTTTCGTCGGCCAAGCCACACCATGTTTTATCCATGTCGTGCCTTTCTCCTCATCAGGGTAGGCAACAAGCTCATACGGGGGCGTTTCTCTTTTGTAGAAAGAGTTGTCGTCGTTATTTTGAATTTGTTCGGTCATGCGTAAAATCCTTTCGTCACCAAGTGACAAATTCCATCGAGCAAGATCGTGAGGAACCTGCTCGATGAATTCTCCTAGGGTTTCAGTTTGTGAGAGATCCCAAAGATCAGAGGCCATCGCATCTGAAGGAGTGGCAGGCGCGAGGCCCCCGATCTGGGAAACGCTGTCAATCGGTTCGTGGTAGAGACAATTAAGGCAAAGGAGATCAAACCCGTTTTGCTCGCACCAGAGTGACCCACAGCGTGGACATTCAATTTGGGCTCCGACTTCAAAAGGCATTCAGATGCGTCTGTCGCCATGTCTTTAGTTCGTAAAGACGTTCTTCGAGTTCCATTTTTGCCTCTCGCACTTCTTTAACCAGTGCTTGTTCTTCGGCATCACGTCGAAGGTCAACCTCGGTTTTTATTGGAAGTCTTCGAGATTTTTTTAGGTGCGCGTGAATGAATAGATTTTCTGGGAACCAAGTTTGCATAATAAATTCCTTTTATTTTTGGTGTTCATCGATAAGAGTTTCAAGATCGTCTGGAAGCAGCACAGCTCCCCAAGGGATCATGAACTCAGAAAAGTTATAGTGTTTGCCAAGCGACCACTGGCAGAAGTCGAAGCAGTCAAAGGCGTCCCTCACGACACTCGCTCCATGATTGAATCAAGAGAGTGCTCTATGGGAGCCTTTTGAAAAAACTTATGTACTGTCGTGATTTGGGATATGTAACTCTGGCCACATTCGGGCGAGTATCCACACTCCCAGCAAAAGCAGTAAGACTTCATAAGTTCGAGTTTGTGTTCCCCGCAGCGGGGACAGTTGAGAATGTTCATTGCAACCTCCGTGTTTCTGTCGTGAGACTTTTGCTCCCGACACAGATATAGGTTGCAAGACCGTGCCAACATGATTTTCAGCTGATCAAAAGCTTAAGTGCGCGAAAAGAAAGTGAGACTTCAGTCTCACTGAGTCTCACGATTTGAGACTATGAGACTTTCGTCTCAGCAATGGGTCTCAGTCTCACTATCGTTGTCCGGTAGGATGCAAAGGCCATCAAATTGTTAAGCCAAAGCATGGCCACACGCGGCACCGACAATTAAATGGAAAACGTTAAGTAAGTGAGCTAAATAATTACGGATTGTGACTGGAACAGAACTCGAAAACAATTCAGCGGGATTGCCGGCCAGAACTATGAACTGGGTGGCAACACATTTAGGTCAAAGATCTGCTTTGGGCGGCCTTCTTATCGGCGTCGGCTTTTTTTTGGGTGTCGAAGATCCAGGCGAAAATGGCTCACGCTACAGCCAAATAAAAGCACTAGCTGGAATGAGTTTTACACTTCTTGGCGTAGTGCTAGTAGTGGTAGGCTATTTTTTATCAAAAAGAAAACCGACTCGGGTCGTGGTTTGGGTTGGCACTTATTCCGATCATTTCTCCAAAAATGCAATTAGATCAGCGCTCAGTTGTGACGGGAGCTATTGGATATCAATAATTGCATTACTAAAACGGCAGTTTTCAAGACATGCTGATGACGCTTCTAAAATTGAAGATCTGGCCAGAAACTTCGCAAAGAAATGCGCATCAAATAAGGAGTTGTTTTTCGGGGCCATCGGTCACATTCCTCTTATCGCGCGCTTGGGATACCTTTTAAGGGACTTTAGTTTCCAATTCTTTGAAGTGTCGCATAGTAGTCGCGCACCAGTTCTACTGTCGGAAGTCGCCGATACAAACCTAGAAGAAGTAATGCTGGATATCACAAACCTGACGAGGGCGGAACAAATCAGGGTTAGCGTCAGTGTTTCATTTCTTATCGAAAAGCAAACCCTCCCAGCTGCAACAAAGAATCTTCCAATTGCAGAAATTAGGTTAAGGCAAGTTCAACCTTCGGCACTTCGGAGCCAAGCAAATCTCATAAAGCTGAAAGAGGAAATAGCAACAGTACTTCGTAAAATTCAAATTAGCTCTGGAGCTAAAAAGGTGCATTTCTTCTACGCAGGACCAACCTCATTAATATTTCTGTTGGCTCAAGGATTTCATCGCAATACGAATCCAGAGTATCTAGTATATCACTATGACAACGAACAAGGGTATACTTGGTCGTTGTCCATCAATGATTCAGGCTTGTCATGAAGTTCAATTGCCACGATCTTCTAAATCAGTTTTACGAAGACGAAGTAAGAATTGGAGATGGAATTGAAGAACTCAAAAAATTCCGAAACCTCAACGTCGAAAGATTGAAGGTGGGGATCAAAACTCTCCAAGAGAATCAGGTCTCAGGGATTGGCCCTGCGATAGAGAATTTCGACCAGGGTAGCATGGCAATGAAAACCTTGAACGAATCGCAGCACGGCGAGGATCAAGATCTAGATCATGCAATTGTTTTCAACTCAGACGATCTCAAAGATGGAGGCGCTCTTCAAACAAGAAATAGAGTTGAATCTGCACTTCGTGAAGGCTGCGCAGGTATTGCTTTCAATCGCCCACCAGAGGCAAGAACTAATGCTGTCACTGTTTGGTACGAAGATGGGTATCATATAGACTTTGCTGTCTACAAGAGAGTCGTCGATGGTTCTGGTTGTTCGAGCTATTTTCACGCCGGTCCGACTTGGACGCCGAGAGACCCACGTGCAATTACAAATTGGTTTAGCGATGCTAATGAGAGCTATAACAAGCAGCTCGACCAAGACTCAAAAGATCAATTTAGAAGAGTAGTTCGGCTCATCAAATTTTGGTCTAGATCAAGAATTGGATGGGATAGTATTGGGGGACTAGTTCTATCCGTACTTGTAGATGAAGTGTATCAGCCAAACTCACAACGTGACGACGTTGTTTTTAAGAACGTAATTTCTAACTTGCTATTACGTCTGGACCTTTCCTTAGATGTTCTAAATCCGACAGATAAATCGCTTTCGTTGACCCCGAATGAGGCACATAAGCACTCAGTCGAGGTCTTAAAGGGGCGTTTAGCCGCTTGCAAAGATCAGCTTGATGATTTGGCCGAAAGGAGCACTGAGCAAGAGGTTAGAAAAGTTTGGCGCAAGATATTCGCAAATGATTGGTGGATTCCAGAGGAAAGAGATCGCGTTGCGTCTGCCCAAAGAAAAGTCAGTGTCACTTATGAACTAGAAGGTCGCCGTTATCAATATGACCCACTATCGACGGCCTACATTCCGAGTGGAGCAAAAATAAATTTTCAGTTGGATCAGCCACTCAATCCTGGGGAATCTGTAAAGTGGATTGTAAAAAACGATGGAGATGAAGCTACTTTGGCAGGAGATATTAGGGAAAGGCCTGGAAAATTGAACCCAACTTATGATGGTTGTGTTGAGAATGCCAAATACAAGGGTGAGCACGAAATGAAGTGCGTAATATTTAGCTCGAATCAGACTTTGGCTGCCATATCAATTCCCGTCCGAGTTCGCCACTCTCCTGTGCTTCTCAAGTATTGGAATCAGTTTTCTGGCGGTAAAAGACGCCGCAGAAGACCTTTTTGAAACCGTTGCCTCCACTTATGCGGGCAATGATGTTTTGTTTGTATTTGAAAGTGCTTTTGCAATTTTGAGTTTTCCAAAAATCCAAAAGGGGCCCTTAACGACTTGAAGATTTAATTTTCCCTTGAGATTGATTCTCCGGACAAGATGAATTCCGCCATCCTGCAATTTGCTAAACTTCCAGTAGGTGCGTTCATTGATCTCTATCAAACTGCCCCCACATCAGATTCGAGACTAAGTTGCATTAATAGAATTTCAGAATCACCATCCTTTTCCGAATTCGTGACTTCAAAGCCCAAGCGAGTATACATTCGGTGGCTTCCACGAAAAATGCGAGCCTCATCGGAAGGTCGAGTCGGATAGGCCTCAATTCTCTTTGCGCCCTTGGTGCGCGCTAGTGCCATGACTTCTTTTGCTATGCGATCAGCCAAGCCCTGGCCGCGAGCAGATTCTTTAACCGCTATGCATCCTATAGACCAAGTCGCTGCATTAGAGTCCGATAGTCTGCTCCCAAGTTTTTGGGACAGAAACGGGAAACAGGGTTTCGGACCGCTACCGGTCCAACCAACAAGCTTGCTTTCTGAATAAACAAGATAGCCAACGTGTTTGCCGGACTTGCAGTTTTTTTCGGTTATCAGATAGTTTGGCAGTGCAGGATCTTTGCATCGGTTCACCCAAGTGTCGTCGAAGCTAGTCCAGACGGCACAAAAGCATCCTCCGAATTCCTTGGAGCCGAGTAAATTACGAAACTCAGGCAAAGCTGAAGGAGTGAGTGCTTCTAGGCGAATCATCTTTGAGCCTCTTTGGTGAGAACAAAATGGTACTTTCGAACAGGTTTCGGCCAGTCGGAAAGTTCATAGGTTTCAACAAGCTGGCCTCCATTACTTTCCAGAACCCTTATCGAACCTACATTATCGTCATCGCAGGTAACTATTACTTCATTAAGCCCAAGTTTTTTGATCTCTTTGAGTCCCAGTGCAAAAGCTTTTGTTGCAATTCCACGCTTTCTAAAGCTTGATCGAATTTCATAGCCAAAATGGCCACCAAGTTTTTCAAGCTTAGGTGTAAGTCGATGTCGAAGCGTAAGTTTTCCGACCGCGATTTTTTTATTTACGACGATCCAGTAAGTTGTCTGGGGCGCCCGATTTAAATCAAGATCGTCGACCTTGCCCTCGTTGCGACACCAATTGAGATAGAGGTCAAAATTTTCCATCCACTCCCATTTTATGGGTCGAGAAGGGTCTTCTTGTTGAAAATCCTTAAGACACTCAATGTAACTGTCACGAAGTTCTAAGCAAGGGAGAGCCAATGTCACAGAATGTTGAATTGGAGTCACATTGTATTTCATAAAGAAACGCACATCATCTTCAGAGGTCGTGCAAAACCCCAGGTGTTCGTAGAATGCCTTAGCCGGATTCGGCCTTAAAACAGTCAGAGTTACCGGGAGGCCAGCGGCAGTTGCAGAATTAATTATGTTGTGCATAATTTGAGTCCCAAGGCCCATTCGCTGAGATTCGGGACGGATCAAAATGTTGCCTAAAAATACTTCTTCAGCCCGGCTCTCAACCTGCAGTATGCCAATATCAATACCGGCTTGTTGAACAACCATAAGCTTTGACGGAAAAAAGCGTTCTTGTAGCAGTTTTACTTGCTGATCTTCATCCCAACCCCAGATTTGTTCTACGTATGGTTTAAGTGTCGATCTATGCAGGCGTCGTAAGAGCTCAAAATCGTATTGCGTTGCCTGCCTAAGCTCATAAGATAACTGTTTAGTGTTTTGATTTGTCATAAGTATCTACTTCGAGCCTTGGACAGCCCAATCCTCCTTTCGGAGTTCCCAAATCTCATGCACAGAAAGGGATGGATCTACAAATTTTGCTGGTTCAACTCTGATTAATCGAGCACCAGTCTTTTCTTTTATTCGACGTGATCGTGTGTTCCCCAAAGCATTGGCAAAAATTAATGTAGGAAATCCTAGCTCGCCAAATGCATAGTCCATCACAGGGGCTACCGCTTCGGTCATTATGCCTTTGCCCCAAAATGGTTTTCCAAGCCAAAAGCCGCGATTCTCTGGACGGCCTTGGCGCCATAGATGCACGCAACCAATAAGTTCAGCAGGATTATCTTTTAAAAATATTCCCCACATCCATTGGTCTTTGCCTTGGTTTGGAAAAATAACAGTTTCCAAAAATGTCTGAACTCCATTTTCCGGATACGGCCATGGAACTACTGAGGCAAGATGTCGAATAATTTCATAATCAGAGAAATATTTTTGGTAAGACGGAATATCACTTTCCAAAACTCCGCGAAGGATCAAACGATCTGTTTGGAAAGTCGGAAATGTTAAAATGGCTTCGTTAGGTTGACAGTCTTTGTTCATAGCTATTCAACAACCCTCAAATATTGGCCCCGCGCAACGCGATCGGCCTCTCTAATTATTTTCTCTCGCGCATCTGGACTCGAAGTCTTCGACAATCTTTTTTGAAGTTGAAGATACTTTGAGATGTCGGTCTGTAGGCTGGGGGATGTCCATTCGTTTTTTAGCCATGCACGCTCAGATTCGTTCCAGATAACAAAAAGCTCGCTCATCGGCCCTTCCAAAATGTAAGCTGGTTCACTCCAGTTGGACCCATGCCGCACGTCGTGCTTGCTCGGAGTTTCTCCAAGAAAAATTGGAATAATATAGAGGTTATCAAAAACTAGTTCGCGGAGCTTTGCTTTCGCTGCTTTCTCATCATTCGAGCGCAGTAAGGCTAGGGTCCAGCACAGATGATTGAAAGCTTCGGGGATATCGTCAGGAAATGCTTTCTTATACCAAGCATAGGACTTAAGTCCCCCCTCGTGGTCTCCCATCAACATGTAGAGCTGGCCCAACAAAAACCGCTTACCCGCACCGTCATCATGATGTGGATCTTTAAACGCGCGTTCATAGCGCTTAATGCGCTCACGAATTTTCTTCGGATCGGTAGTAAAGAAATTATTCATCGATCAATCCCGTAAATTTCAAAAGTTTCGTATGGCAGCCAACCACGTTCGCCGCTCTGAGACTCACACCAATACCAACCTGACTTATCATCGAGTATTCGAAAACTCTCGTTCGGCTGAGCATTAAGCTCCCAAGCGGTGTACTCACGAATAGCAACTGCCTCGGTATCGTTGATTTGTAGAAAGTCCTGATGCACCCATCCGAAGATCCGATCTTTGGATTCGCAGCCAATCCATCCTGCCCACTGAGGATTGTCTTTGTCTTCAGCTTTTGTGATAGTTACGGCTTCACCTCGTTTAAGAATTAGTGGATTCGCGTAGCATCGCGAGTAGGCTGAACCCGAAAGTTTAGCCATAACCTGAATTTTCCATTCGTAGGCAACCTCAAAAAGATTGGCTCCGCCAATTTGAATTGTCTTTTCATAAGCTGAAAGTAGACCACCTGCTAATTCGTAAAAATGCCGTGTTGGATTGTCTTTGAGTACCCAGCAAAAGAAATTCCCATATCCCAATGCTTGAAGACGCTGTTTACCAAGTGCAAAGAGTTGTCTACCGACACCAAGCCCTTTGAATTTATTTATTAAGTAAATGGCTCGAACCTCACCCCACGATGGATACTCTGTTGACCTAGATGGTCCAAGACCGATGAAGCCAACTATATTTTTATCCGAATCTTCCGCGACAATGACGTGGCCGTCGTAGGTGGGATCATTAAAGCGCTCAGCCCACATTTTCGCTCGCGATTCGGGGTCAAGTGATTGAAGGTGAGCATCTGGCACAATGCCCTGATAGGTCTCTTGCCAGGACCTAACATGGGCTCTCGAAATTCCCGTCGCATCTACAAGCGTTGCATCTCGAAAAGAAATTGTACTCACGGAGTGAACCTCTTCTGCATCCAAAGTGAGCTGATGTAAGTTCCACGAAAAAATGCGTATTCATCGAAAACGCCAATCTCATTAAAATCAAACTTACGATGAAAGGATACTGACTCATCATTTGGCAAGGCAATGCCTACTACAGCTCGATGAATTCCAGAATTCGATATCCGACCAAAAAGTGATTGATAGAGGAGTGTCCCAATGCCTTTTGCTTTGCTTGAAATGTTTGTATAGATACTGGTCTCGACAGTTCTAGAGAAGACGCCACCTCCTCGATATGCAAAGCTATAGGTAACTCCAACAATTTTTCCGAAATCACAGGCCACCAAAATTTGGTGAGGGCCGTCGATAGAAAACTGGCTGAACCATTCTTTACGTTCTTCTACTACAAATTCCTTTTCATAGAACATTCCAATGAATCCAGCCTTTATATACTCATTTTGAATTGCTACGATCGCTGAAAGATCGTCAATTGTTGCATTTCGAACTTCGGTGGTATCAAGATGACTACTCATGTTGAGTACTCCTGTAGTGGGATTTCATAAAGTCCATTCCAAAGTAGGTCGCAGTCAACGCAAATGGATTTTCAAAACCATTTGGAAGCTCTAAATCCGAACCAGTTGAAAGAAGATTAACTTTAGTTCCATATAGTTCCTCTCCCAGTGACTTGAGTTCGCCTCTCAGTAAATTTGAAAACCGATCAATAAATATTTTCATTTCAGATGACATTGAATACCAATAGACTGGTGTGGCCAATACAACTTCATCTGCATCAATCATTGCTCTGACAATGCTTTCAAAATCGTCTTTTGGAGAGGAATCATATGAATAAGGAGCAATTCTCAAATCTCCAAGATCAACAATACGCACATCCGCATCTCGATATGTATCCTTGAGAAATCCCAGTGTTTTTTGATGTCCTTTAGCGGCACCAAGAATTGCTAGGATTGACTTTGTCCGAGACGGTTTGAAATTTTCACGCGCTCTATTAAGAATTGAGCTAATAACAGGCGCCTTTGCTTCGGTGTATTTGTCACGCGGTAAGTTAAGTGAAGTTTTAAAGGCTTCATATTCTGCCGCGACATTGGGATAGGTTCTTAAAAAGTCTCGGAAGTTAATGTGATCAATGAGTTCCCCAGAGTCCTCATTAAAAAAATGTAAATGGAAGAAGCTACTAGAATTTTCCTCATCGTATAGAGCACAGTATCTTCGACCAGGTATTCCGCACTCTCCTTTGTAGGAATATCCAAGACTCTCAAGTTGTTCTTTCTTGGCGTCAAGTTCTTCAAGTGACTTCACTGATCCGGCGATATCAATAATTGGTTTTGCTGAAATGTTTGATACTGAAGTACTCCCACAATGATAAAGACGCAGGGAGGCGATCTTGAGTTGATGCTGAATTAAATAGGACTCGTCAGAAAATGCACGTTTCCACCTCGGGTTATGTGCTGCGAGCTGTACTGTATTATTCCTAACCAAACCCAGGCCTAGCTCAGAGTATCTTTGCAATCTGTCGGCGTTGTTGATAATGTTCACAATGACACCTCATTAGTACGAATTCTCCGCTCCTTCACCAACCCCAGCTCTTTCGCTCTACGGTAGTAGGTCGCGCGTGAGAGGCCCAAGGTCTGCGCAGCACGATCTCGGTCACCGTCGCACTCAACGATGGCCTTCTCGAAACGCTCTCGCTCTCGACCGATAAGGCTCGCTCCATAACGCCCAACCATTACCCGAGATGCGCGATTGCCAAACACAGCAACAGCCTGCGGCAGGGCTTGGCAAACATCCCTCTCTCGCAGGACTCCGTCCTCAGATTTGGCGCACATGGTTTCAATGACCGCCTTCAGCTGGCGCACGTTTCCTGGCCAGTGATAGACGGTCAAAAGCGATAAAGCATCTTGTGTTATCATTTTTGGCTTGGACTTTGAAAGCTCAGCCAAAAAGAATTGCGCGAGTTCGGGAATGTCTTCTCTACGATCGCTGAGCGAAGGAATCTTAATCACTGCTTTGTTGATTCGGTAATATAGATCTTCACGAAATGTTTTCTTTGAAATTGCACCTTCGAGATTCACATTTGTAGCCGAGATTGTTCTAAACTGCACTTCGCGTTCTTCATGGGAGCCGACGCGTTGAACTTTTCTAGATTGCAGAATACGAAGAAGTTTTGCCTGCTGAACAAGTGGCATATCGCCGATTTCGTCGAGAAATACGAATCCGCCACCAGCAACTTCAAACGCGCCCTGTCTATCACGATCAGCACCCGTGAAAGCACCTTTAACGTGACCAAAAAGTTCAGATTCTGCAAGGCCATCACTAATCGCCGCGCAATGAATTGGTATAAATCTTCTCGAAGGATCAGCTTGATAAGCAATGGCTTGAGCGACAACTTCTTTTCCTGCTCCGGTCTCTCCAATGAGAAGTATGTCTTTGATCCCAGCCGATACGACTTGCGAAATTTCTTGGCGTAACTTCTGCATGGCTCTTGACCTACCCACAAGTGGAGTTTCAAAAGAAGTCTTGCCCATATTCAACGAACGAAGCTTAACCTCGCGCCGGTCGAGCACTTGTCTTACGGCTTCGCAAACTTCATCAGGATGCGTCGGTTTGGTAAGAAAGTGGGTGACCCCAGCGTTCATTATCTGAATAATTCGCTGTGGGTCGGTCTCACCACTAATCACAATGACATCCATTCCTCGATCCATGGATTGAATCATTCGATAAACGTCAAGACCCGATCTTGGGTCTCCAGAAAAATTCATATCAAGAAGGACAATATCGAAGAACTTGGCTTCCATAGCCTTCAGGCCAGCATCAATCGTAGATGCGCAACTAACCTCGGCCCGCTCGTCTTCTAAAATAAGGGGAATCTGACTGAGCCAGGAAGAGTCGTCGTCTAAAGCAAGAATTTGTGGCAGGCGATTCATATCGTGACCCCTTCAACGATCGAAGATCTTAAATCAAACTCGATCCTCGCACCGCCAAGCTTGGAGTCGTTCGATGCGCGAATACTACCAAAATGCGACTCCACGATTTTCTTAGAAACATGAAGTCCGAGTCCGTTCCCATGCAGTTTTGAACTTCTAAATACACGGAAGGCGCGAGAGGCATCACGCTGAAAACCCGGACCATTGTCTTCAATTGTGATTTGAACGCGACCGGACTCCAAAGCAACTAAAGTCAAAACAACTTTGGGCTCAGCTGATGTTGTTGAAGCTTCAATAGCGTTTTTAATAAGGTTAAAAATTACGCGGCCGACTTGAACCGAATCATGTTCGATGATCAGGGATTCTGGCCCACAATATTCGATCTTAGCTTTTCGAATTTCAACGAGATCCTTATTAAATAAAATCGCATTTCGGACTGCCGTTACAAGGTCAGACGATTTCCGCTCAACCACCAAGTTTCTGCTGCCATCAAGAGTTGTTTCAATGATCTTTGCAATGATTGGCAAGTTGGTCTTCGCCATTGAATATAAATTATCAAGCCGACTCAATCTTTTAGGGTCGGTATCGGATGAACGCTCAACCATGTGCATTGCTGCAACAACGGATGCCATTGGGGTGCGTATGTCGTGCATAATTCCGCGAGTTAGTTGCCCTACAACAGCTTGGTCACGCTCTTCTGTGTGGCGGTCAAGCACTTCGCTGATCTTTTCTTTTAAGTCTTCTAACTCTTTGAAGGGTAAAGCTGGAACCTTCGCAGAACGATCTTCAAGGTCTGCTTTCACCCATTCCACTAATCCGTCGAGAGCTTTAGGCAGAGTTTTAGCAAGAATACGTGCAGTCAGAATGTAGATAAATACAAAAGTAATGCCCATCACGAGCACAAAAATTCCCATGATCTGAAGAAGATCAACGTATGCAATTGCCGACGAATTCGCCTTTGTCTTAAAAAGCCATCCAAAGTTCTGAGAAGCCTCTCTAACGGGAACGACGATTGCTGTCTCGGAGCCCGATTGATTTTGGCAGCTAGCTGAAATCTCAGCAGACAGAATGCATTTGGAGAAAACTTCAGGAAGTCGACCATCAAGAGTAAGGAGACGAATATCGGAAAGATTCTCCTCTTTGCGAATTCGATCCAAAAGCAAGTTCACGCCTGCCATTTGTTCGGGCAAAAGAAACGACGGTATGAGCTGGTCAACTTGCTGTTTTGAGTTGCGTTGAAGTTCTGAAAGAAGTTGCTCCTCGGCTAAAGCATTTTTAGTCTTCGAATAGACAAGAAAGCCAATTGCCATGAGTGCTGAAGCTAAAAGAAAAGCGACGACTGAAATTCTATTAACTTTCGATCTTAAGCTCGGAGATATACTCATTGTGCCACCGTTGGATTGGGTAAGAGATCTGATTGCAGGAGTCCCATGATGCAGGTATCTCGAAAAGCCCCATCGCGATAATATGCGTGACGAAGCGTCCCCTCTTTTTTGAACCCAACTTTTTCGTAGCATCTGGTGACTTGAGTAAAGTCTGGATTGCATTCAAGCCAGATACGATAAAGATTCATTTGATCGAACGCATATTTACAAAGTGTCCGCGCCGCATCTTCTCCAAAACCTTTGCCCCAGAAATCTTTCTCGCCAATGTAAATCCACAGTTCGGCTCTGCGAGATCTTGGGCAGATAGCCTGAAGGCCAATGAACCCAATGTGCTTTCCGTCTGTTGTGTGAATTGATAAATTTAGTTTGTCAGCTTGGTTTTGCCGTTTAGACTCGATCCACTGCAGCGCATCTTCGCGATTCGTTGGATGATAAAGACCGCGCCATTGGTTTGTTTCTTCGTCGTTTATCCAGTTGTGATATTTCTCAACATCTGAAGCCTCGATAGCGCTAAATGTGACTAAATTTCCTCGAATCATAGAGCCCCCTTGGTCTGAGGTGAAATTGTATCGACAATCTGAAACCTCTTATTGTTTGTCTTAAGCAGGACTAGGCTTTTTCGGGGCGCTTGGTTTTTCGTCAGCACAAACTTTCCGGTAACCCCTCTAAACGAGGTTATTTGGTTTAAGGAATTCTCAACACCTTCACGATCTAGAGTCTTTGACTTTAGAAGTGCCTCAACCAGAAGTAACATCGAGTCGTAAGCCAATACCGATGTGTCGTTTGGTATCTTTCCGAATGCTGCTTTGTAGCTTGAAATAAAATCTAGCGAGGCCCTGTCTTTTAGATCAGGGTGCCAGTGAGACGTCGAATAACCTGAGAACTTGGCGTCGTGTAATATACCAAAGAATTCTTTCCCCACATTTCCCCATCCGTCAGCTCCCATGAAAGGAACATTTACTCCTGCCTTAGAAAGCGCTGCTATGAGACGCGCCGAAGTAAGTTCTTGGTTGGGAATAAACACAACATCAAACTTCTGAAGTTTTAGTTTTTCGATTACGTCATTAAAATTAGTGTCGTCATTGAGGATTGGTAGATTTACTATTACCGATCCGCCTAGCTTTTGAAAGTGGGATGAAAAACTCTCCGCAAGATCTGAGCAATACGCACAATTTGCGGCAGGAAGTATCACTGCTTTACTGGCCTTCAATTTGGATTTCGCTACTCGTGCAAGGGTTTCTCCCATGAAATCGTTGCTGAAGGATGCCATGTGGATATAGCGTCCAAAGCTTCCAAGTCGGTTTGCACTCGCACTCGGACTAAGCATTGGAAGTTTTGATTCATGATGGAGTGGTGCTGCGAGCAAAGCGTTGGATGAATAATTGTAACCAAGAACCGCAACCGCAGGAGATGCAATGGCATTTCTAGTAGCCTCAAGAACCTTGATGTCGCTTGTGCCGTAGTCAAACTCTTGGGTGGCTACTCTAATTCCACGTGCGCGAAGCTTCGATTCCGAATGTTTAAGCGCGAGAGTGACGCCGTCTTTGAAATAGCCACCATAGGGATTACTGGAGCCGGTGCTGACTTCTGAAAAATTTGAGGCAAGGCCGACAACCACTGTGGTTTGTTCTGCGGCAAAGGCCGCTCCGCAAAACACGAATCCAAGTAATAATAAGTTTTTCATACAGCCACTGGCTCTCCCTGTATTACCGAATCTGCCGAGTTTAGTTTTGAGCTGAGGCTCTTTCTGAGAAGCCCATCAATCCCAATGACGCCAATAGAAGGTCTTACAAGCGCATCAACGGTCGTGGCTTTGGCTTGAAAATAAATCTCATCAATTGCCTGAGGCTCAATCGAATCCAATGACTTTAAAAATAGTTTGTACGATGTTTCTGTGATGGCGAGAGAATGACAGACTTCATTTGCTCTGAGAGTGACAATCATTTTTGAGAGTTCTTCGGGGCTTGTGCCGTGCATGGAATCAAAAGAGATTTTTACATTTGTATCAGTCGATGCGAGAGCTCGTAGCAGAGATTTCGAATTTTCTTCGTCAACGAGCCATTGACCATGTGTCTCCAAGTAAAGCCGTGCTCCAGTTTTTGCTAAAATTTTTAAAAGTTCAGGCAATAGCGGATGGCGGGTTGGTTCGCCGCCACGGATGGATACAATTTTTCCAGCTAAACTCATATCAGCAATAGCCAAGGCAAGATTTTCTGGCAGGAGAAAAAGAGAGGGGTTTGAAGAAAAAAGTTTCGTTGAGGTCTTTTTTGAAACTACGTTGGGTGCATAGCAACCAATGCAAGCTCGGTCGCATACACTGGTAGCCTCGATAACAAGGTTAGGGTTGAAGGAGTTATGCATTGCGGACCTCTTTGTTTGATGTTCGTTGAGACAGCCAGACTGCAAGGCTCACAACGATTGATCCAACAACAATTGCCAAGGTGAGTTTCTCGCCGCCAGCCAGCACACCGAGCAAGACAGCCGTTGGAGTTTTGATGTGCATGGTAGATGCGATATCTTTCGCTGAACTATGGGTCACAGCCCAATTCCAAAGGAAAAAACAAAAAGCTGAGCATACAACACCTAAAAAGATTACCGCTGCCCAAGGCTCAGAATGGTTGGCAGTGAGAATGTTTGAGAACGAGCGTTCTTCAAACACAAATGCTAAAATACAAAGTTCAACGAATCCGATAGCCATCGACCAAAGTGTAAGACTCCCCGAATCTACGCGGCCACCAAGTTTTTTTGTGAAAACGACAGAAAGAGCAAGACAAACCGCCGCAGCAAAAGTGAGCGCGATGCCCGAATAAAGTGAGTCTTTGGTTTCCAAAAATCCGCTACGAGATCCAAGAAGAATCAATCCACCGAAAACACCAAGGCCAAGCGCAAAGATTTTCGTGAGGTTGAGTGACTCACTAAAAACCTTTGAGCTGAGCGCCACCACGACCAATGGAGATAACAACATCACCGCAGCCGAGAATCCGCTGGATATGTGTTTGAGGCCCATGAGTTGAAGTGGATACAAGAGCCCGAAGCCCACTGTTGCCGTGGCGACTATGTAAATCCAATCCGTTTTTTGTCTAGGAACTTGGATCGCTCTTTTAGAAATTCGAAGCCCAATGAAAATTGCGAGTGTCGCAATGGCAAAGCGAATGGCAGATGCCGTGATAGGTTCCCATGCCAGGAGTGTGATCTTCGAGGCGAGAAACGACGTACCCCAAATGAGGTTAGCGACCAATGCCGCCAAAAAGGGGGCCTTGAGGATTTGACTTCGACCTTCTGCTGTAACTTCTATGCTGCTGGATCTCTGGATCGAAGCCAGTCCGCTAATATTTGCGACTGACTTCATACATACTCCTAATTGCTTAGCGATTCCTAGCAATGAGATATACGTCGAGTCAAGTGATTAAAACTATTGAGAATTAAGTCTCATTCGTGAGACTCAAGTCTCACCGGCGAGCTAAGTTCATGAAATATCTAGAGACTTAGACGGAGTGGCAATTCAAAAGACGATGCTCAATCGGAGGCGCACTAAAGATTCAACCCACAAGGGCTTCAATTCAAACTAATGAGTACGAAAGCAAAAGCTTTGTGTCGAAGTGGCGCGATCGTATGATTGGGTTGAAGTGCGTTGGCCGAAAGTTGTTTTTTCAATCAGCGGGCGCTAAGCTTTCTTTGCGAAATGAAAAAATATCTTTTCCTGATTATGACAAATTTTTTTCTTACCTGCTGTTCATCGCTACAGCAGGAGAAAACTGTTGGCTTAACGCAGTTGGCCCCCAACGACCTGAAATGTCCTGTAGAGCAAATCTCGACTTTGCCTACTAAATCTAGTTCAGATTTACTTGTAAGAGGTTGCGGACAAGAAGCCGTATATTCTATCGGCTGTACTTTTTTCTCATGCACTAAGCCCAAGTTGGGCCACATTAAGACTTTAAAAAATTACTCGATCAATACGGCCCTGCTAAAAAGGTGCGACCCAGCGTTGCCCAAAAATGTGCAGTCCTTTTGCGATGCTGCGATGAAAGAGGATTTTGAAGCTGTAAGATCTCTTTTTTCTTATCCAGTTACCATAAATTATACCAAATTCGATGGTCCAGAATGTAAGTCTAAAACTAGAATCGTTTTGTTGCGTATTTGGCCGAAGGATTTTTACACCACCATGGCGGATCTCGTCTCGAGCATTAAACGTGATCTTATAGAGGATACTGAAGATAATCCCTTTTTCTCAAAAATGGGTAACGGACACTATGGAACTGTCCATATTGGGGACTGTCCGCATGAGTCCTCGGTTGGAGTTGATCCAAAGACCGGGTTAATTAACGCAATTTATATTGACACTACATCTTAATTCTAAATAGCGACCGCTGCGATTAGGCCGCTACATCCCACCGCAGTGGTCGATATTTTGAAATTGGTTTTAGACTGCTCCTCTCTTCGCGATTATAAAAGCAGCATGCATATTATTTTTTTATTCCTTCTGCTTTTCACATCTTGTTCAAGCATAAAAAATAACCAAAACAATCTAGGAACTAAGATTCATCCACTGCCCCACGGGTCGAAGCATGCAGAAAAATTCTATTCGGAAGTTTATCCGTATTTTGCGGGCAAAAAGGTGGTTCAGTTGGGTGAGGCAATCCACATGACTAAAGAATTGCCTTTGGCTCGTTTGGAGATATTGCCTGTGTTGGCACGGCAAAACTTCGACTTAGTTTTATTTGAAGGTTCTACGATTGAGGCTTGGCTTGCGGCCGATTATTTACTCAAAAACTCTAGTCCCCAAGATAAGCAAGTTGTTTTGGCAAGAGATGTCGCGTTTCCAGGGATTTGGCGAACCGCTGAATACACTCGCATCCTAAAATGGCTTCAGTCTAGCTGGAAAACCTCGGCTCCCATCTATCTAGCAAGCTATGATGTTCAGCCAGGAATGGGTTCACTTAAAGAGAATGCGCTACCTGAATTTCTTCAAATACTTGAGAGCTATGCTACAGTTCCAGCTCAATCCAAAATGCACAAAAAAAGATTGGCTCTTCTTTCAAATAGGAAGCATGGATTTCCAAACAAGCCACTTAGTCTCTCGACCAAGAAAGAAATTGAAGCCTCTATCGACTGGTTAGACCGTTGGATAAACAGTGCGGAGCCAGTGCTAAGCCAACGTTACCCGTTTGTGCCTCATGGGAGACTTCTTCGCCAAATCCCCAGTCAGTTGAGGCGACAAACTGAGCTATGGCTAGAGCATTCTCGAGACCCTAAAAAGGCTCAGTTTCTCGTATTCCAAGAAACACGCGACAAATTGGCGGCGAAAGCAATCTTGGAACTCACAGATAAAGTTTCGCCGAACCGTAAGTCCATTGTTTGGGCGCATCATGTTCACGTTTTCCACAACTCTCTTGGAAAATCTCGTCACTCACTTGGCTATGATCTTAAAGAGAGTCTTGGAGATCGGCTCTATACAATTGGAACATTTGCAGGGTCGGGAGAGTCTTTCAGTCTTGATATGGACGATGTGCAGCCTTCAGTTTTAAAGCCCTTGGAAGCAAATAGTCTTGAAGGTATTTTACAGAAGCTTTCTTCGGAAGAGTTCTTTGTTGATTTTAATGTTTTAGGGGATCCCGCCCTCAACATTGAAAGAACAACTTATATCGAGGGTGTAGCCAAGCGTGATACGGTTCCTACAAAGGACTTTGATGCCGCTATCTTTATTCATAAGGTCAGTCGTCCGAAGCCCTTCTGGGAAAAATAGAAATTGGTCATTACCTCTTTGACACTATTAAAACTTCACTTCGAGTTCACATTCATGAGACTTAAGTTGAAAACTTAAAAACCTTGTCTATGAGAGCGTATTTTACCGTGCACAAAAGCTCGGACAATGGAGAATTGCCTGTTCCACTCAGTTTTATAGGGGTGGATAGTTACTAAATCGTTCATCCTGAAAATCATACCTTGCTGACAATTCGAAATCTAGTCATTGATTTTGATGACAAGACCGCTCAACCGATTTAACTATCTGCTCTATGATAAAAATTGAAGGCGTCACTGCGAAAAATTGGGATCAGTTAGTTGCTCTTTTCGAGGGATCCCCAGAATGCTCTGATTGTTGGTGCATGAACCACCGGAGTGATCCGAAGTCTTGCCCCACTGGCGCAGAGGCGAAGAAAGCACTTAAGGACGAACTCGTGTCTGAAAGAGCCTATGGCCTTTTGGCATTTGTAGATAATGCTCCGGCTGGATGGTGCTCCGTCGACCCTGTTAAAACTCAAATAGGACACGACTATTGCTTGCAGGGAAATCAAACTGCCTCTGCAAGTCCCTGGATGATTCACTGCATGTATGTAGATCCAAAACACAGGGGCGCGGGAGTTTCTAAAGCTCTAGTGCAAGCCGCTACTGAATTGGCCAAAGTTGAAGGAGCGGATGAGATTCTGGCTTTTCCAATACCTGAAGATTCAAAGGGGAAATTTCCAAAAGATATCGGCGAGTTTTCGGGCAGATTGTCGACTTTTAAGAAATTCGGCTTCGAAACAAAAGAACGACTAGATGATTTCTATCAGGTTGTTTCAAAGTCGTTATAAAATAGAAACGCGGTTCCGCCCTTAAGAGTTCGGAAAAGGTCAACGCCCAGTTGGACCTTGGTCCGGCTGGGCGTTTTGTTATTCAATTACGAAATATTCGATTCAGACATGAGTCTAGATTCTAGAGTTAAAGTTTTTGAAAAAGTGCAATCCGGTTTCCTTCGCAGTCCTTAAATTCTGCTGAAAAACCTAAATCCGGAACTGAAGTCTTTGGAAAAAGAGTTTCTCCACCTGCCAACAGAACGTTTTTCATTGTTTCGTCAATATTGTTGGTTCCAAGATATATTAACGATCCATTCAAGGACGGTTTATAAGTTTCTCCCTTAGCTAATCCACCAGTTACACCAGATTTGTCATTGTGGAACGGGAAAAACGCCATGTCATTTCCGTGAATGACTTCTTTGGTGAAGTCGCAGTTAAAAACAGAAGAATAAAACTTCATAGCCCGATCCAAATCTGTTACGGGGATTTCAAAGTAAGTGCCAATATTTTCCATATTGAACTTTTAGCATATGAGATTTGTCGAATCATCAAACCGATGGGTCAATTTTGATCGCCACTTCCCAATGTCCGTGCTTTGTCACCGCTACGGTTAGGCTGGCACATCCCACCGCAGTGGCCCAAATTCTAAAATTCATTAGAAATGCAAGCTTCGGCCAGCCAAGATTGGTCATGCGGATGTGGCGTTACACGATAAATGACACAATTATCAATCTTGTGATCACCTAGCCCTAACTGGTCAAAAAGAACGTGCGCAACCGCGCCATGCGCCACAAAAAGTGGAGTCCCCGAATATTGAAGGCAATCTGCAATTGTCTTCTTGATGCGTTCGGCAAATGCCCGTGGACATTCTCCTCCAGGAGGGTGTTCCCATTCTGAAAACGGAGCGAGCCTCTTTGTCCATGGCGAGCGCTCCCATTCACCTACATGCCACTCGCGCAAGTCCTCAACTGATTCAATCTTTAATCCCAAATTTGTGTTGAGATGCTCTGCTGTGGTTCGGGCTCGCAGCATCGGACTCGTTAGAATTCTTTGGATGGGTGGTGAGAGTGTTGTTGCTAAAGACGAGAGCTTCTTTGCCTGCTCAATGCCAACTTTACTTAATTCGATGTCCCAGCCCCCACCGCACCACAAACCTTGTTCATTTGCTTCTGTACGACCGTGCCGAACGTAATAAAATCTCTTGCGAGGAAGCGATACCATCTCCCAATAATATACATCGCTGACACTTCTGTGCAAATTCCCCGTGTTTTACTGGGCAATTTCACAAAAGCTGGGTACTTCGGCTTTGGATTTTAGATTTTTAAGATTGGATTCTTGACCCCAAAGGATTTTCCCATTTAGGTTGTGCTTTATGAAAAGCTTAGTCTTATTGTCCGCATTCCTCATGTTTGGCTGTGCCACAAGATCGACTCGAATTTTAGCTTCCGACATTAACGAGGTTACACCTAAGCTCTTTTTACAACCTGCCTATATTTTTGATATGGAATGCTCTCAAAAGACAGGATTTAAAATCGAGCAAGAATCCCAGGTAGAATTCTTTGAAAAGATGGGCCTGTTTCAAAATGAGTGGGACAAGTATGCGAAAGCATTGATAATGGAATCAGAAAAAGCTGCTGGTAAAAAATTTGAAAGAAAAGAATTTTCAGTAGCCTTAACACTTTGTGCGTGGACCCCAATGGGGGACCCCGCTCTAATTGTTTCTGTTCGACCATATTTAGGTAAATCTAGAACTGATAAAAACACACAACTCCCTCTCAATATGAACGCGTTCGTGGCGATGCTTCACCATGAGCTGTTGCACAGTCTTGTTGCCAATGTCGTCAGTGAAAAATTCTTTAAAACCTCAGATCTTTTAGAGAAATATAAGAATGAGCCCTCAAATGTTCTGGTGCACCTGCATTTACTTGCCATACAAATGACCGTAAACGACAAACTAGGAGTTCGCGCGAATACTGATGCAACCGAAGGACTCTACTCTTATATTGGCGGAGATTATCAGAGAGCGTGGAATATTGTAAAAACTGAGGGCTCAGAAAAATTCCTTCTAGAGCTTCAAGCATTTAACTCTAATCCATAGATCTACGCTAAGAGGCATTAAAGCTCGGATTTGGGACATCTGGTGGACCGGTAGCTAAGCTTAGATTGCGATTTCCCCTAAAACTGTAGGTCTTTTAACCCCGGTGGTTGAGGGGAAGCTTCCTGCGCGCCCTGATAATGTTTCGTTAGCCAGAATAGCAAATGCCAAAGCTTCTTTGGAATCTGATATTTCGTTCTGGAGAGTATCTATAACAAGTTCTGGAAGGAGTTCTTTGATTCTTCTCATTAGAGTTGGGTTGTAGATGCCACCTCCAGAGAAAACTGCTTTTTTTAAATCGGGATATTTAGGAAAGACAAAATGTCTGTAGGCATCTTCAATAGTGCGTGCCGTAAATTCGACCGCTGTTCGAATGCGATCCTCAAGAGAATATTTCAAGTGTCGTTCTTCTCTGAAGCAGGCTTCAAATTCGGTATAGCCCGCAGCTTTTGGTGGAGATAAATTTAAAAATGACAGTTGCATCCATTGTTCCAAAAGCTCAGGTATACAGCGACCCTTTTGAGACAGGTAGCCGTCGGAATCAATCCCAGAAATATTATCTTGTACCTGACGTGCAAAATAATCGATGGCGATATTTGCAGGGCCACTGTCAAAGCTCAAGAGGCCTTCAAGATTTGATGTCACTACTGTTATATTGGATATGCTTCCTAGGTTATGCATAGCAACGGCATTCGCAGCTTCACGATACAGAATGAAGTCTGCAAGCGCAACTAGTGGAGCTCCTTGTCCGCCAGCGGCTATGTCTCGCATACGAAAATTTCCGATTGTTAAAATCCCGATCAATTCTGCAATAATCGAAGGTGATCCAACTTGAAGTGAAGATGATTGATTCGAGCTTTTGGTTGAGTGAAACAGAGTTTGTCCATGTGAACCTATGGCATCTATTGAGTGACGATCAAGTTTGGTGTTTTGTAAGAACTTTTCGATGCAATCCGCAAATGATTGAGCAACTAATACATTAAGTTCTGATATTTCCTGAACGCACGCCTGACGGCTATCAAGCAATCGCTTTCGTAAATTACTTGGATAAGGCATGTAAAATGTCGATACGAGCTTCACTGTTATGTCTGGAAAATTTCCGCTCAAGTCCGCACAAGCCAGATCAATACCGTCCATGCTCATACCAGACATCAGACCGATTATCCGGCGATTTTTTTTTGAAATGATTCGAGCGAAACGATGAGCGGTGTTCATGTTTGCCTCGATGAAAACAATCCAATAAGCTCTCTTGCGGAATTGACAGTCCAACTTGGATTGCATTCAATTAAGCGGTTTTTTTCAGAGTAACCATATAGAGCTCCGCAGCTTTTGGTTCCCGCATGATTGGCGCAGAGTATATCGTTTGGCGTATCGCCTATAATAACTGTTCTTTCTGGAGAGAATCCAAATTTTTTACAAATGGATCTTAGAGGAAGCGGATCTGGTTTTTGTTTTTTGAAGGCTTCAGCGCCATGAATATCAGAAAAATGATGAGCAACTCCAAGCTTCTCAAGCAGAGGTCTAGCAAAGGCTTCAGATTTATTGCTGAGCACAACCATCGGCCAAGAAGAATAGTGATCTAGAACATCACCTATCCCATCAAATAGACGACTTTTAAAAGCAAAGTTAGCGCGATAATAAGCGCGAAACTGATTCAGCGCCTCCTCAATATTGATTGCAGAGCTTAATGAAAGGCATTCGCGTGTCGCGTCCCACATACTCGGACCCCCGGTCGTCCCACGTACTTGGACCCCCTCGGTTTGAAAATTGTTAGTGATCGGTTTTGAGCGAGTCAACGTCTTTGATTTTGATCCGGCCTTTAAGGCGATAGCTCGGACCCTGAAAAATCGTGATGTCGGCGTTGTCAAAGATTCGGTCGATCGCGGCCGAGGCCAGAACGGGCTCATGAAAGACTTGGGGCCACTCATCGACGTCGCGATTTGATGTGAGAATCATCGCCGACGAGAAGCGTCTGCGATCGAGAAGATCGAAGACTTCTTCCGAGACGTCCTTTTGAAAAGAGACCATGCCCCAGTCATCTATGATCCAGAGTTTGGCCGAGAGTATCTTCTTAAATAGCTCGTCGAGGGTGCCGCGCATGCGGGCGGCGAGAATCATGGCGGTAAGGCGTTTGGCTGATGTGGCAAAGACTTTGTGGCCGGATCTTGCGGCGAGCACACCCAGGGCAATGGCGATGTGGGTTTTTCCGGTGCCCGGATTACCAAGGAACAGGGCGATTTTGTTTTCATGGATAAATTCAAGTGACGAAAGGTTGAGGATCTTTTGTTGATCGATCTTGGGGTTGAAAGTGAAGTCGAAGGCGTCGATAGAGGTGATTTCGGGGAAGTGGGCGGATTTTATTTTGGCTTGGATGGATTTTTCTTTTCGGTGATCGATTTCGAGTTCCAGCAGCTGGGAGAGCCATTCGAGTGAGACGGCTTTTTTGTTTTGGGCGAGGATGTCCTCTAGGTTGCTGGCTGAAAAGCTGAGCTTAAGCTGGGTGAGTTGTTCTTTAAGGGTTTGGGTGTTCATGGTTTGTGGCTTCCTTCTTTCTATTGGTCGCAGTTTTAGTGGAGCTGCGAAACTTTGTTTTTGTAGTCGTCGATGCTTCTTGCGAATTTGCTGGTGAATTTCATGGACTGCTGCGCGTGCTCGGGCGTGGTTTTGGAGTGGGATTTGAGGGTGAGCAGGTTAAGGACGATGCGGTAGGAGATGTTTCCCATTTCGAGGGCGGCGCGGCAGGCGGTGTCGATTGCGGCCGGGGTGTATTTTTTATCGAGTGAGAGGATGCCCCAGATTTTTCGGAGGTCGAGATAGCCTTGGTTTTGTAGGAGTAGTTTTTGAATGAGGCATTCGACGTTGGGGCCGATCTTGCGAGCACGGACCAGGTAGTGGCCGTGGTCTTTGATAATTTTCATGTGGGGTTTGAGAAGGTGGTCTTTGGTGGAGTGAGGTTCGAAGGGATTGATATTTCGCGGGTAGGTTTCGAGGAGTTTTCCTTTTGCGTAGATTGAGACGAGTGTCTTTGAAGCCATGATTTGGAGTTCTTGGCCGATGAAGGCGTCATCGACGGCGTAGTATTTGCTGTCGAATCGTAGGAAGGCGTCGCTTCTTAGCTTGGCCGTGGCGTGCTGGTGTTTTTCGTAGGCGAGTGGTGGCAGGGTTTTGAGTACCGCTGCTTCGAAGTTGAGAAAGACCTCTTCGGGTTTTTGTAGAATCGTTCCGTGTTTTCGTTGGTTGGCGACGGCGCACTTTTTGTCGATGTAGTTTTGGGATTCCTCAAGGCCGTGCCAGGCGTCAGTGTGGGCCTCATAGAGGCGGCGCACATAGGGCATGAGTCGCTCGACTTTCCCTTTTTTTTGAGGGTCGGCAGGAGGCAGGCATTCGAGGACAAAGTTGTAGTGGTTGGCAAAGTGTTCGAGGGCGGGATTGAGTATGGGTTCAAAGCGTGAAGCAGTTGTAGCAAAGCATTTGGGATTGTCGGAGGTGACTTTAGCGGGGACGCCGCCGAGTTCTTGAAACATGGAAGAGATGGCGTCGACGGTAGTTTCTACGTCGTTGGTCCAGACAAGTCGGACACACATGTATCTTGAGAAGCCCATGACGCCGACGAAGGCCCAGAGGATTTTTCTTTTCTGGGTTTTTTCATCCCAGACAGTGCGAAGTTTACCCCAGTCGAGAATCAGAGCCTCGCCGGGCGTGTGAACAATGGGATTTCCGAGGCCAGAGTTTGTTTTTTTACGATTGACGGCGATCTTGTAGAGGTCGTGTCGGTCCATGAAGCGGTAGAAGCTGGAGCGGGTGATGTCGAGGCAGCCGACGGAAGGGAGTTCCTCAAAAACGGTGACGGGTCGCCATCCGGCCAGGAGGCGCTCTTTGACCCAAGCGATATTGGCGTGGAGTTGTTCGTTGGCCGGCGAGCTGCGAAGCGATCGTTTGTCGACGGCTTCCGGGAAGAGGAGTTCGGGCCAGGGCGGGATGGGCTTGGGTTCGGTGCCAATGTAGCCGTAGAGGCTCGCCTTTTCCCTGAGTGCCCTGATGCGGGGTTTGCCGACCTTGAGGTCCCGGGCGATCTTCTTAACGGTGTCGCCAAGCCGTAGCTTTTCGATGATTTTGCGATCCAAAAGTAACCTCCGTGTTCTTGTGTGCATGGTAAATCGCTCCCTTTGGGGAGCAGTTTACCCGCCACGGAGGGGGTCCAAGTATGTGGGATTTGGACCCTGGATTGGGGGGTCCGCTTATGTGGGATTTTCACCCCCTAAAGGGGGTCCGGGTATGTGGGACGGAACAATTCGCGCAAGTAATCTTGAACTCCTGTTCCCACTAGACCTTCGATTTGCGCTTTTTCTGGAGGAGAAATTTCATATTGATCAAGGGTCCATTCAAAAGCAGCCACGATATCGTCTTTGGTGTCGACCAGAGTGCCATCCAGATCAAAAACAATTAGATCAATTGAAAAGGCATGAATATTTGATGTCATAGTTGTATTATGCAACTAGTTAGGTGTATATTACAACTATGAGTAACGGGTCAAAAATCCGTCTAATACGCGACGCTTTAAGGCGATTCAACCGCTGGGCTGGAGTATTGAAATCTGATCCCTATGGACTTCAGCTATCACTTTCTCAAGGTAGTGCACTTGTAGATATTGATCGTTATGGCCCCCTGCGGCCTGGGACGTTGGCCACAATGTTAAATCTTGAGAAGTCTTCAATTAGTCGGCTCATCCAAACACTAACAAAGAAAAAACTTGTCGTTTTGAGTCATCATACCCTAGATGCACGAGCGAAGCTTCTCACTTTGTCAACCAAAGGCAAAGAAGCCGTTCGTATTATCAATAGTCTGGCCGACCATTCTATTGATCAAGCATTCCAGTCACTTTCCATTTCAGAACAGGAACAACTTGTACGTGCATTTACCCGTTTTGCGGATGTTGTGGAAGGAGCCGAAATGAACTCCAAATTCAACTTTAAGGAGGATCGTCTCAGATGAGTCAGATTAAATTTAGAATTATTGAACCTTCTGATGACATCAAAGCTTTGAATATTCTTCTGAGAGATGCCTATCGTCCTCTTGCAGAAGCAGGAATGCGCTATGCAGCTTCTCATGAGGACATCGAAGCAACGAAAAAGAATATTGCCGATGGAGAGTGTCATCTAGCGATCCTGGAGGAGAAAATTATAGGCTGTGTTGTTTTAAGAATTCCTGGACTTGAAGAAAAGTCGGGTTGGAAAGCTTCTGCTCCGGCGTTGTACCAAAAACAAGGGGTTACTTCATTTGGCAGGTTTGCCATTTGTCCTTCATTACAAGGTAAAGGATATGGTTCCTTATTTTTAGATCACCTTGAAGATAGAGCTAGATTTCTGGGTTTCGAAGAGCTTGCTCTTGATACTTCGGAACATGCTGTTCATTTAATAAAGTTGTATAAAAAGAGAGGTTACAGATTCATTGAGTATCATCAATGGACGATAACCAATTATAGAAGTGTGGTTTTGAGTAAATCACTTTATGCAGCAGACGCATTAACGACTATCTATGAAGAACTCAAAATTGAAAAAAGTTTTTTAGCGAACAACAGGTTGCCTCGATGTGAGCAAGCGTCTTTAGATGATCTAATAATCGTGGATATCGACTATGAAGGAAAGCCTTTTATTTTGGCAAAAAAAGCCGCCGAAGCCTGGCACCAGATGACTAGAAAAGCAAAATCCGATGGAATCAGCCTTGTGCCGTATTCTGGCTTTAGATCCTATATTTATCAGAAGCATCTTATTA
The DNA here is from genome assembly GCA_041750195.1 of Bdellovibrionota bacterium. Lineage (GTDB taxonomy): Bacteria > Bdellovibrionota > UBA2428 > UBA2428 > UBA2428 > JBGSZX01. The sequence continues at coordinate 100,379 of JBGSZX010000028.1, forward strand.
AGAAAAACCTCGATAAGGGCAAGTCTCTTCAGGAAATTTTAACAGATACGGCGATACCAGGTCATAGCGAACATCACACTGGATGTGCAGTCGACATTTGTACTAAAGAACAATTTAAATTGAGTGAGGCATTCGAACAAACGGATACCTTCAAGTGGTTGTTGAAAAATGCTGATCACTTTGGGTTTACGCTAAGTTACCCGCGTAACAATGATAAGGGGATTATCTACGAGCCATGGCACTGGTTTTATCGGGGCTAATGCCCTGGTTACAGAAGCCCCAAACAGAAGATTTCAAGCAATTCTTGAAATCTTCTGTTCGCAGAATTAGTAACCTGCTTTCATTGTCTTCTGTGGGTCAGTTTTCCACGTCTACCGCATGATCGAGTTTTGGGATCGTAATCACGATCCCACTCAGTGCAAAGACCTGGCTGACCCCAGTCGATTTTGAGTAACTCAATCTGATGCGCGTGCTTCTCAAGCAACCAAATTCTGAGCTTAGTTTGGCTCTCGGGTGAGCTTGAAATGCCCAAAATGCTACTCAGGCCAAGGGCTGCGAACACGTATTTAGGACGCAAGAGGATACTCAAGATTTGTCTCCTTTCAACAACCCACGAAACCTCAAAATGATGGGGTGAATCGACTCCACGATATTGTCGGGCAGGTCTTGCAGCATATCCATGCACTCTTTTCGAGCGGTGGATTCTAAGAAAGCCGTGCCACTCAAATAGGATTTAAATGAGCGTTCGGTTTGTCCATAGAGTGGCAAGAGAAGTCGAATGTGATCTGTGCTGAGGTTCATTCTCCCGTTCTCAACGTGGCTGATCCACGACACGGATTTGTTGACGGCTTCGCCCACGTCGCTAAGCGAGAGCTTGCGACTCTCCCTTAGTTTTTTGAGCAGAGTGGCCTCTGGCGTGAGTTTTTTAATTTTAGTTCTGTGCATTGTTTGTTTCCCTTCCGCGCCTTTCTTGTGCGCTTGTAACAATGCTCTTTGATGTCGAAGGGAAAACAGCGTGAAGTCTGCAAGTTATACGTATAACGCTGGCGTTATACGTTCTAACGTTTTTGAACCCGCTTTTTTGAGCGAGGTGGACAAAAAGACGTCCAACTCCACTCACGTTGACTCATTTGTTGACCGTAAAAAAGGCGCAACAAAGTTCATGCGGGTTCGAGGTCTGCTTGATGCAGCTACTTGAATCTAATTTGGGTTGTGGGTTAAGTTTTGAAAATTAAAAGAGAAAGAGACTCTCTACGATGCGTTTTGCTTTTGTAATTTGCTTAGGGGTTGTCACAATTTGAGCCGATGTCATTTTGTGATCTTTGGCTGCGTAAAATGGCGGAGCCATTTCAGGCTTCGACATTACTTGAATATTCAGTCACTTGAATCATCGCGAGGCCACATTGTGGCCCATGCGCGATGATGTTAAATGACAATCTAAGGTTAAACACCGTGAAAAGAAACTACTCGGTCCGAATAGTTGATTGGCGGGAGAAGGTCCAGTTTCTCGGTAACACCGGACACCTCTATTCCCGCTAAGCGTATGTATCTCTGCATTGTGGAAAGGTCTTTCCAGCCTGCTACCTTCATTACTTTTGCAGGTTCAACACCTTGTCGAAGTAACTGAGTAGCAAAGCATGCCCTAAGAGTATGGAACTTCACAGGAGTGATTCCTATGGAAGTGCAAAACGTCCGAAGGATTTTTGCTTGCTCGCCTTTATCCCACTCCGAAAAAGATGGGAGAACAAAGCATGAAGAAAAAGTCTGTGGACGCAACTCATCAAGAACTCTTAAAAGCTGATTATTGATTGGGACATCTCTCCAATAGCCAGCTTTTGTAGACTTAATATTTCCCGTAGCTGCTTGCATAGACTTGCTTACTCGCAGAATCTTGTTATCAAAATCTACATCATTCCAAGAAAGAGCCCGAAGTTCGCCTGATCTCATTCCCGTGAGTAGAGCTATTGCCCAGACGTGTCTCCATGGATGCTTCCATTCTACGGCTTTAGCGAGCAGCTTTTGAATCTCGGGAAGACTTAGTATCTCTGGAGTTTTCTCGCCATCGGTTTTGATTGACACATCTACGGTAGGATCATTGAATTCTTTGGGGATCATTTTAAAATGTTTCCCAAATTCAATCAAATTTCTGATCATCCGCTTTAGCCGCATCTGTTGTCGATGGCTTGCACCGTTACACTTCATCTCCCTGAACACTTGCTTCATTGCATAAGGAGTTAGCTCAATAACTTGCTGTGATTTATACTGACGAAGCCACTTGTTTACAGCGGTGAGATCTTCTCTCAAAGTTTTTTCTAATATTTCACCAGCTTCAACTCGTACTTTTAAGTTGTGGTCGAACCATCTATTGATGAGTCGCTCAAGGCATGAACCACGAAATTCAAGATCAGCGAGTCTATCTTGAGCTTCTCGCTCAAGCAGTCTCTCGATCTTTTTAGCTTCTGCTAAAGAGGAAACATTTGCTTTCTGTCTTTTGACTCTTAGTGAACGATCTTTTCTAGATCGTTTAAACACAATTACTGTGTAGTGAGTTTTATCGTTAACCTTTATAGGCCTAATACTCATAGAAACCTCCTAGTGTTTTGGTGGATTCCAAGAGCTTGTCTAAATCGCTAACTTTAAAACGCAGACTCCTTCCTAGTTTATAAAAAGGAATTTTGCGCTCACTGACCATGTTTCGCAATACTCCGACTGAACCCAGTCGAAGGTATTGCGCAGCTTCTTTTGCGTTTAACCATTTCAAGTTTTCAAAGAACGATCCGTTTTCCGACGTTATATGATTTAACGCTTTTTCACTACATTTTTTGGCCTCGTTTCTCATGGCGCGCCTCCCCGAGTTAAGTCTTCAAACTCATTGCAATCTCCAACCTCAAGATTTCCAAGGCGAAGACAGAGCGGCTTTTCACTGCCTTCAGAGCCGCGCTTTCCGCTAGCTCCTTGCGGACCCTTTGGTCCGATTGGGCCAGCAGAGGCATGGCCGCAAACATTGTTGCCATGGCCAGGATCACCTCCAGGGCCGCCATCTCCACCTTCACCTCCAAGGCCGCCGAGACCGCCGGTGCCGACTCTCACCTCGTAAGTGACTTTGAAGTTTGATGGATCAGCGACATCAACTAAGACCATCGCAGAATCTCCGCCATCGAGTCCCGGAGTTCCAGGATGTCCCTGATGGCCTCCATGACCTTGGCCGCCGTTTCCTGGCGCTCGATGGCAGAGATTTTCCCAGCTGCATCTTGGCTCTGGTTCTGGTCGTCCTGTATCATTAGGAGCAAGTGACCACGGAAATACGCATTCGCGTTTGGTTTCGGCGTTGTGCCCTTGGCCTCCTTTATTTCCGCTAAGGCCCTTAGCTCCAGTTTTTCCTTTGGCTCCGTCTTGGCCTGAGGAAATGATGTGCAATTTTCCTTGAGCTTTTGCGGCGTAGATTTTTAGGTATCCTCCTGAAGTGCCAGCTTCGCCTGCGAGCGAGACTTCTGGATTTGGCGTTGTGTTGATGATGGCATCTTCGGAGATGAGTTCACCAATTCTAAGGGTGACATCTTGACCATGAGTTTTGATGCTCGCACCTTTGTGCAGAATCAACTTGTCAATGTGAGCCATGTTTTGGACGATAGCGATTTCGTCGCTAACCTCCATGACGCTCATTTGCTTGATGTGCATTCCGGTGATGTCCTTTGTTTCCTCCGCCGGATCGTAAGCACATCCTGCGATCGCAAATATCGCAATGCCCGTTGCCCGGCATAGCACACTGCTCGCGCACCTCTGCCTCCTCGTTGATACTCGATCTCCGCGTACCTCCTCCTCTTTTTTTCTTATTATTATATTCATTTTATATCCTTCCACTCTTGATAGGACTTGTAGTTGTTACCAGCTAATACTGACCTCACTCTCATACCATTTATGGTTTTTAGTTTACGTTGTGAGGGTGAGGTCAGGATTCGCGTCCGGGAACAACGGAAAGTCCAGCTTTCGCTTTTTCCAAGAGATTTCATTTGTTTAGGGTGATTAGTTTTTGAAAATTGGTTCATGATTTTTTTACCTCTATGGATGACTGATGCTTCCACTGAACATCTCGATCTTGTCTGCTAGAATCCCTTAGAAAAGTTAGCCAAGCGTGAGTACTTAGTTGCCGCTTTCCGCAATTTAGAATGTGCGAGTGAAGATTAAAGAATTCTTTAGGTAGGTGTGTTGTCGCAAAGAAAGCTTCTTTAAGTCCTTTGAGATGAGCAGCGCGGCTTGTCGCTTCATTATGAAAATACTGCTGATAGCGATTTTCGAGAATGCTTTCAGGCAGTAAATAAAGAAGACCATCGAAGCCTGTTTGCTCGGCGTAGTCTCTGAGTTTGGCATTAACCCTTGAATGTTTTTTACGTGATCTTTCAAGCTCAATAGCCACCCAGGAAAATGCCGATCGATTGAAACCTTTGTGCGCTAAGTCCTTCGGAATTCCTACAACTAGGTCGGGGTAGAAGCTATCTTGAGTATGACCTCTTGGAAAAACTATCTCTGGAACAGAGGATTTGTAGATCTCCCAATCTCTTGCTGTGATCGACCCTGGAAAGGCTTTCTCAATAGAGAATTGAATCCTTGAGAGCATATCCTCATGTATAAACTGAGCGTAACTCGGTCTCTGTCTAGATATTTCTGATGTGTTGAGTCCTAAGATTCGAGCGATAGAAGCCCTAGCCCTCGTCGTTTGAGAAAGACATATGTAATTGGAGGCAGAGCCTGACACATATTCATTTGCCTTAACAAGCAGTCCTTTTTTTATAAGGACGCTAACGATGCGCCTGACTTCTCTCTGGGTCGGTTGAATCTTGAGCATTAGATGAATTGATTTAGTTGAAAGTAGCCTAAACCGTTGTACAAGTTTTAAGACTTCAACACCTCGGTTCATAAAGAGAACATCCTTTTTCATGAGCTTTGCTCCTTATTGCCTTTTGATTTTTCAGCTCGTTGTTTTTTGGCTTCCTGCTCTGCTTGATATTTTAAAAGAACTTCAACTAGAGGTAGAGAATCGTCTTTGTTCGCACTGTAGACGTTTGCGATCAGCTTTTGAGCGTTGATATTTCTTCGCCTAAGCTCTGTGTAGTCAAATTTGGCATTGAGGATGGCATGACTCACACATTCTGAAAGTGTCACGAAGCCAATTTTAAAGTCTTTGTTTGCCTCCTTGAAAACTTGCTGGAGCTTTTCGTGGGCTTCAACAGAAATACTGAGTTGCTGTTTTATGGACTTCTTAGATGTGCTCATTTTGATCTCTCCTTTGGCATTCCATTCGCTTCAAAGTAAGGCCCAGCTTGAAATGGACTTGGAGGTAAATCACCAAAGTGAAGCCTCTCGTCATTTTTGAGTCTAAGAAGCTGCATTCTTTCTTCGACGTGATTGTTTAAGTAGTGTGAAACAAGAAGACCAACTGCGAGCCCGATTCCGGCCCCCGCAATAGTGTTCCTTGTCTTGATTTGGTTTTTAGGCCCGGCGTAAACGGCTGAGCCTGTGTAAGCTCCGATGGCCACGCCGCTCGCTCCCCCGAGGGTGAGGGAGCGAGTCTTTGTGGCACATCCTGAGAGTGTTGTGATGGTTAGAAAAAGTGTAAGAATTTTCATGGGAATATGTCCTTTCTTGGAGTTTAGAGTTTTATTTAAGGGTTTTTTGGTGGGAACTTTGGGGTGGGGAAAGGACACGCGAAAAATGCTTGTACCTCCTCCCTTGTGTTTAAGACCGTGAGCTATGCCGACAAATCCATCTCCAGTAGCTAGAGATTTGATTTGAGAAGGATGGACGTTGAATGCTTGCACATCCCTTAGCGTTCCTTTTTCAGTGAGTGCTACGTCGTCTTCTTCGCCTTCGACCTGGAAGGTTAGCTTTCTCTCATCTTTTGATCCGTAGCATCTGGAGAGCAGTTCTGTGGTGTCAGGATCGTAGGTTCGAAGTACAATTCGAGTGGATGAGTTATCAACTAGACATTTCACAAACTCGGGATCGTGCTTGCTGATGTCTCCCATGCTTTGGTGGCTGAAGTGAAGAGCAAGCCCTGCGGATCTAGCTTTTGAAATGAGATCCAAAAACTGAGGACAGATGAAGCTCGCAAATTCATCAAGGATGACAGGGCAAAAAATGGAATCTTTACCGCTTCTTTGAGCATTTCCTGCAAAGTTAGATAGATCATTTATGATGAGTTGAGAGACGATTCGGCATGTTTCACCATCAAGTAGTGAAGGCAGTCTGAAGTAGATCACCTTCTGAGCTTTGATGTCTTTTGAAAGGTCGATGCGTGGACCAGATCCGGGAGACAGAATTTTTGCAAGAGGGCCGGAGACAAGTTGAGCAATCTGATCTCGAAGCCCTGAAATACCTTCAAAGTCTTTTGCTGATATTTTGGGCTTATCGTCTGGGTTGGTTTCAAGTGCTAGATTGAGTAGCCCAAGATTCAAAAGGCATTCATTGAGTCTGACAAGACTTGGATTTTTACCTTCTTTCTTGGCGAGTACTTCGACTAGAAATTTGAGAACAGTTCTGGATTTATTTTTGTAGTATTCCTCACTCCAAGTCAGAGAGTTAAAGAGACGCTGAGCTGCTTCGGAAGCTGATCCGCTTTCAAGTGGATCGTAGCCAAAGGGACTGTTTTCGTCCGAGAGATCAAATACTTTGAGTTTATCGCCAAGCTCCAGGTTCTCTAGATAGTTAAGAAAATCTATGTCTCCTTTTGCATCAAGAATGACAATGGGGTGCCCATGTTCAGTGTCTTGAGCGATGAGATTAAAGACTGTGCTGACCGTTTTACCCGAGCCAGTCGCTCCTATGATGTGAACATGGCGAGATCTTATGGAATCGGGCAGGTAGACAGGAAGTTGAAGATCTTCATCGATCCCTAGATAGCAACTGTTTGCCGAAGGCATTTTTAGCATGTCTGGAATAAGATCTTGCGACTCACGTAAAAGTTTTTGCTTCTTCGCTGTCTTGCTGTAAAACTTTGCGTAGACCCATGCAAAAATTGAAGTGAGTAGCACCACAATGAGTAGAAGCATGGATAGAAAAAAGTCTTTTTCTGCGCGAGTGAGAGATTCCCAGTAGCCCCAGGCTAAAAAGCTAAGAAGCATAAAGAGAAGCATTTTGTCACGATCATTGTTTTCAGAAAGCTCTTGATTGCGATCTTGCTGTGAATTCGCTTTTTTTAATGGCTTCATTTGCTACCTCCTGAAAAGAGACTTTCTGTGAGTTGAACGTAGAATTCTGCTCCAGGCGCAAGTTCAAGAACAGCAGCTCTGTTTGAGTGAACTCCTAAATCAAGCGAGCCTTCCTCTTGAAGACCTCTTATAAGGGCTTTAGTGAGAAGTCCCGAGATTCCACCCCCTTGAGAGATTGAATCAGGAACTTTCTCGCCTAGCAGATTAGATCCACCTCGAAGTAGAGAGCGATTCATCAGATTCTCCGATTTGTCCGCGCGAATGCCGAGGGTTCCATCAAGTGATAGAGCTCTTCCTGAGAACTCCTTCGGAGCAGTGGAGCTATTTTTCGGCTTTAAGGTGCTAAAGCTCATTTTGATTCTGCCAGAAGAACTGTCGCCTGTAGCTTCTCCAATGAGAGTTGCGCCGTAGAGGGTATTGCCGAGCGCGTAATCAATGACTTGAACGAAAACAGGCACGGACTCGAAAGTTTCAAGGGTATTTTGGAGCCTGACTCGTACAAGAGTGCCTTCAAAGGCTATAGGGGTTGATGTCCTAGTGTAAGAGCTGCCTCCACGACTTTCGTTTGCCTCGAAGCTAAGAACCAGCATTCCATCTTGACTTGTGCCTGGCTGAGATGAATATGCAGAAGTGTTGCCGTCATCCGTATCAGCACTTTCGTCTGTTGAACTCGGAGCGTTACTATTATTTCTTGTTCCGAGAAACACCATTACTAGAATTGTGATGGCAGCAACTACAGGAGCAGCACTAAGAACAAATTTATTGATTGAGAAAGTATGGGTTTCTTGTGAGCCCAAGGGTTTTGTAAACCAATGTTTATGCGAAAAGTGAACAAATTTGTTCCAACAACGAGTAATCATTTGAGGACCGCCTTTGGAATTGTGAGGGTTAGTTCTCCGTCTCGGCTTGGGATGACGAGTTTAACAATCTTATCTGTGGAGATTTCAGGTCTCTTAAATTCGAGACGAACCAAGAGCTGCGCACCTGGAGCAATAATACTTCTTTCAGACCAAAGTTTTGAGATGCTTTGACTTTTGCCTCCACTAACAAGCGTGATTCCAGCCCACGAAGGGGAAGTAGTGGAGGAAGCAAGGTTTTTTATTTTTAGCTCCAGTGTTAAGAAGTCACGAGTCTTCGAGTTCCACTGAACCCCAGTAAGTTCCGCAAGAAGAGATTTTGATTGTGCTTTAGCCAGTGTCTTTCGTTTTCTAACTCGTACTGAAGCTGTTTTCTTTTTTTCTTCCTTAAGCTCCAGTTGAGATTTTACTTCGGCATCGCATCCATATTGAGTTTTTGAGGGCAATATGGAATTAGAAACGAGTTTGAATGATTTGACTGATCCATTAGAAAAAAGAACAAGTAGTTCGCTTTTCTTAGATGTTTTAGTTGCGCGAAGAAGAACTTTTTTAGGGCCTATGACGCTTGCTGAAAAGAAACGAGCGTCTGAAAGGTAGGCATTTTGGGGAGTTTCGCTAAGACATAGAACCGAAAGGCCGCGAGGACGTAGTACAATATCCTCAGCCCAGACCGAATTAGAGAGTGATCCTATGCCAAAAGCTAGTAAAAAGAGATAGAAATTTTTAGGACGATTTCTATTGCGCAGTTTGGATTCAATCTTTGATCTTGTTCTTTGTGCAAAGTTTTTAGCTGATTGAGGCATTACTTTTTTGGCTACTGGCATGACTGCCTTTCTGCCAACAAATGCAGACATTGCGGCGACTTTTGGACTAGCAATGAAGGCTGCTGTTTTAGCGGCAGAATAAAGTGCAGAGCCAGATCCCACCATTAGTCCTTCACAGAATGACGAGAGTAGAAAAGGCGAAAGGAACATCGCGCAAGCGATGATGAGATTCAAAACGATGAGAGCCATGTATCCACCTTCTGTGTGGTAAGCATCAGTAAAAGGAACGGCATCTAGAAAGACTGAAAGAAGACTCCAGGCTACAGGCCACATGGCAACTAATACAAGATTCTTAAATAGATTCTTAGGCAGGGAGTTTGTTGCTTCAAAGAGCTGGCCCAGAATGAGAAAAGGCGCTGTTACTACCAGAAACATCCAGTAGAAATGGTAGAAGGCGACGAGCCCGAGGCGTGCAAAAAACAATATCGCAAAAGATAGATTTACAAACGCCCTTAGAATGAGATCATTCCCAAGACTTAAAATCTTAGAGGCGGTGCTAGCCTCGGCTTTGGCAACGAGGGCTGCTTGGCTTAGAGCGAAGTCCAGCCCCTTTAGACCATCAATGGAAAGAGCAAGTTCTTGCCCAAAAGTACGAATCATTTCTGAAGCGTATGGAAATGCCGCAAGCAGCAGTGCAGTTAAGAAGAGATTCTTTAGACGTTTTAGGGCTGCTCCAGTAATTCCGAGATCTTGAGAGTAAGCAAAAAGAATCGATAGCAAGAAAAGAGGTAAAAGCGCAGTTTGCGCGATTTGGTCCATGTGTGAGTAGAGCTTTGCCACAACAGGCGAGAGATTTTCGTAGTGCTCGACGATGGAAAGAGTTTGTGGTGTCATTTTACACCTCCAGAGCCAGATCTGATCGCCGCTGCCATTCCTGAATCAAAGTTTCTGCTCATAGCCCGCATCTCAGCGGCTTGCGATTCGGCGAGGGCGGCTTCTTTCGAGGCTCCCTCGACAATCATCTGGGACAAAAGAGAAATGATTGTTGATTGCGCGACTTGATTTTGAGCCTGAAGAGTTACAAGTGTTCCTACGCCTGAAGCCGTAAGCTTGTTAGCTACAGCAGGGCCAGAATCGAGAGACTTTTTCTCTAGCTCTTGGCCTGAATTAAAGGCTGCGCCAGATCTTCTGCGCATTTGCTCTGCAAGCAGAAGTGCTTGAGAAATTTGCCTTTCGACTTCCTTGGATTTTTCAGTTTTATATTCTGGAGGTAGTAGGGAGTAGATGCTTTGAAGACGCTTAAGGGCATCAACAGGATTTTTCCAAACCTCTTTGTCTTCGGGGTTGAGAAGCTCGTTGATAGCTTTAACTCTATTGATTTTATCGTTAATGCCTCGTAGCTCAGTTTTCAGCAGATCAGATTGAACCTGCATCTCTTTCAAAGTGTTCAAGGTATTGTTTACGATCTGAAAGAGTAGGGGGAGATCGCCCCCAAAGAAGTCAGCGCGCGCTTTCTGGTTGTATCCGCTTGCCGCTAGTAAAAGAGCGAGCAAGCAGAGGGATTTTAGTTTTTTATTCATGGGATTCTCCTTTCAAAAAGAGGTTTTCAGAGTTGGCGAGTTTGTAGAGGGTTTCGGTTGGATAAAGGCGCATGATCTGGCTGAAATTCGGAGTTCCAAGCCAGAATTCGGAGTAGGCACCTTTTTGTGAAGAGACACTTTGAAGTCGTTCAATATCGCTAGCTTCAAGATCAAGTGTTTCGCTTAGCACTGAGCTTGTGGCAGCTCCTTGGAGTAAAATACGCATATAACTGATAGATATGATGAGTTTTGCAAAATCGTCATCGCCGTAGTCACTAAGATTCTGAGTCACAGTGACGATGCCAGCACGGTATTTTCTAAAAGTGCGATACATTTCCTCTAAGTAGGAAGATGCTGATTTGAAGAATTTCCAAACTTCATCAAAGACTACAATTGAGCGAGGAGCTTTGTGCTCTTTAAGTCTTGTCCAGATGTCTTGCGTGAGAGTCAAAAGCACTAACTTTTGCAGTCTCTCTTCACCTTCGAGTGTTTTGAAGTCAAATGACCTGATTGAGCCCGTCATAGGCTCAAGATCAAAACGTGAAACTTTAATGTCGTCCCATTCCTTAAAGGGACGAAGCCAGAATGCGATGTCAGCAAAAACAGTTTCTTTTCGCTCTAAAGCTTCGTTAATTAGGGTTGTGAAGTGGAAGCTTGCGCCCTCACAGGATTTTAGAAGATCCTCGATGGCAACCTCGTGAGAATGTGTAAAGTGTGGGCCTTCCGTACAAAATGTTCTTAAAATTGTCTTTTGGTAGCTTGATGGCTCAATTTTCATAGAGCGTAGGTGTGCGTTTACTAGTTTCGTGCCTGAGGACTTGTCTAGAGTGACGACTTCACCTCCAAGATAAGTGATGAGTTTATTGTAGGAGCCGCCCACATCAAAAACGGTGATTTGAGTTTCTTCTACTTCTGAAACTGAGGATGCCAGCAGAGAATTTACCAGGAAACTTTTTCCAGATCCCGAAGCACCGCAAACGAAACTATTGAAATTTAGATTCCGCGGTGAGAAAAGATTCAGGTGACAGATTTCACCGCTTCTTGAGGCCAGAAGCAGCGGGGTTTGGCTTTGTTCCCTAGAGTAGTCAAAGAACAAGGGGAGCAAATGCGAAAGGTTCCTGGAGAGAATCGGGTGCTCTCTAACACTAAGAGTTTTAGAGAGAGGCATGTGAGATCGAAGAACGGGGAGGGTGCCTACGCATTCGCTAAAAAACCCTGCGCCACTTGAGTTAGAGACTTCGGATACCAGTTTATTCATGCGACTCTCGACGGCCTCAAGGTTTCTTCCTGATTGAAATACTGAAAGTGAGATTTCAAAGAGGGTTTCTTTGCCTTGCATGATGCGAGTGAGAGTTTCCTCGGTTGCAGAAGCATTTGATCCCGAGTTGATGTCAGAGAGCTGGTCTGCTCGTTTCATGGAAAGAGCATGGCTGACGCGCCTTTTTCTCTCGAAATTACGCTTAGATTCCGCTTTGGGTGGGATTCTGATTTTTAAGGAGATTAGCATTTCGTCATTAAAGCTAAAGAGAGGTTGAAGAAAACCAGCCCAGGAATGGCTTGGTAGCTCCGTTAAGCTAGCAGCTTTGATGTAGCTTGCTCCGGCTTTCACAAAACTTGACTCCCAGAGAACATCAGGAAGTGTGAGGAAATCTTTGGAATCTGAATGCGAAATGTGCTTTCCAAGAAACTTGGAAAGTAGCTCTTCGATTTGTGTCTGAGAGGCGGGGACGGGAGCTAGGCCCATTTCGGTTAAAGTTTGAACCAAAGTCGGATCGAAGACCTTGCCTGTTTCTTTTTCAATGAGAAAGAGGCTGCTCTCAAAGTATTGTGAGGCATCAAATAGTTCACCTGAATTTGTATCTAATCTTTCGCGTGAAACAACGAACTGCGCTTCAAAGTTTGAAGGGAGCCTAGCTAGAGCTTCTGAGAGTCTATCCATGAAACTTTGCGTTTTGGGGCCGTCTAAACTCACTTCAAGCTCAGCTAGTGAAAGAGCGTTGCACTTGAAGACCCTGTATTTTTGAGAGCCGCTTGATTTTAGGTAGCCGCCTTCAAGCGTTGAAAGTGGCATGATTTCTTGGGTGCTAGAAAGTGATGTCTTTGTCATGAGAGCACCACCTTTTTCTTTGCGAGTTTACAGCCAAGAAATATTCTTGGAGTGCAGACCCTTGCGATGACAAAACCAAGATGACCTGGACGTTTTCCAGCAGATGAAGCCTTAAGGGCTACAAGGGCTATAGCTGCTACAAGCCACGAAAAGATTACAGGAAGGCCCGTCATCGACAAGAGGGAGTTACTCGTGAGCATTACACCTAGTGCAATGAGAAGATGTGTTATTTCAAAACCCCATAATTGAGACTTTGAAAGTTTTGAAGTTGGATTTGAGAGAATGCGCATGGCCATTACCTCACAATCCTAGAGATAAGATCTACGATGCTTTGGGCGCCGTAAAGGATGATTGAGCCTACAATCGCGTAAGTGAGATTTTGGCGAGCGTTGGGACTGCCTACAAAAAATTGAAAAGCAGCAAAGCCAAGGGCCATTACCGCCAGTGCTGGAAGTAGGCTTGAGATCAAGACCGTTTTAAGGCCAGCGAGGCTCGAAACTACGTCAGCGTGTGCGATTAGGGGATATGTGTAAAGCGCGAGGACAGCGAAGCCTCTACGCAAGTGCGTATTCATAAAAATTCCTTTCGTTTGAGGTTGAAGAGTCGCCCTCCCGGAGGGGAGGGCGCGTGATTAGTTAAGTTTCTGTTTCTTAGAAATTATGTTCCTCCTCTGTATTTCTTTCTGTATTTCTTTCTGTGTTTCTATCTGTGATTTCACCGTTATTACGGCGAGCTTCTGCTTGGACTTTGGCAAGACCCACTGCGCGAATGCTCTCCTTTGCAGTGATGCGAAGCTCGGGAAACATGAATAGTTTCATTGAAAGTCCTTCTTCTCCGTTTGAGAGAGGGAATCCAACGCCGATCTTGTTCCAGTAGGTCTTTCCGTTGCGGCCATCTTGTGAGACGAGTAAGTCAAAAACCTTCGGAGCTTGCTTGTTTTTTGTGTTGTAATTATTTTCCATTTTTTTCCTTTCTATGGGGCTGGCTCGGTTAGATGTCTTCGACACCTTCTCCGAGGTTAAGAGTTTGTTCCTGTGGATCACTGCGACGGGGCTCCCCATATGTGAGGGAGCCCACATCGCTGTGTTTGATTTTATCTTTGAGTGTGTAGCGAAAAGTCTCCGGTCCTTCCTGGAGCAGACAGTCTTGGCAAAAGAGTTCGTGAGCAGAAACTGTGCATGATGGACGTTGGCACCTGGGACATTCGATTCTTATAAATTGAATACGATCACCTCCTTTGCGACGGAAGAGATTGTTTTCTCACCATGGAGGCGTGTCTTCATCGTGTAAGAGCCGGAAACTCCAGAGTTAAAGAATGTGACCACCCCAAGTAGAAGCAATGTGAAGAGGCTTGTCCTGCGTAGCTCGAAATTTTGTGCTCTTTGAATCTCAAAGTCTAAAATGCGTTCTTCGTTACTAGGATTGTTGTTCCAGTGACGTGTGCATGCTACGTTGGGAGCTGTCTTCTTTTTATTGAAGAGTTTCTTGAGCAGGGTCTGAGGCCAGTTTGTAATTGTCGTTTTCATTTTCTTTAGTTCCTTCTTTGAAGAGAGATTTTGATTTTGACCTTGTTTGGCCTTCTCTCTTGGGAACCCTAAAGTGCGCGAGCCGTGCCAGACCTAAACTATTGAATGTGTGTTGAGGAGAAGGCACAAAAAAACCATTTCGGTCAGAAAGCTGACCAAAATGGTTTTTTGCTGACCGAAATGGTCAGGTGAGGGCACGAGGCTGGATGGATAATACTTAGTCGGTAAATTGTTGGGGGCTATACGTGAGAGCTTATGAAAGAAGTATAGATTAAAGGCAGAAACTAGATTGGCCAGAGTTTATTAGAGGGCTAGGTTGATCTTATCTTATGCATGGAGCAGACCTTGGTGGCGCAAGGGAAATGTATGCAGTACTCTTTGGGGTAGATTGACTTATTTACATCGTGTAAGTGGGCCGATGCAATGCTTGGGATGAGAAGTTTTTAAGCCGCAAGTCTCTAAACAAGTTTGGTCTGTCGAAAAATTCTTCAAAATTTAAAACTCTTCCCCTTTGAAGGGTTCCTTAAAAACTTGAATAAATATTTCTCAAAAGGCGTAAGGTTTAAAAAATATCATGTCACATTAAACTTGGAATTTATCAATTTTACTCAGCCTTTAATGTCGAATAGTCTCGAAAGGCATCAAGAAGCTTGTAAAATATGGGAAAAAACTCCATGGCTGGATAAAACTTAATGCCAAAGTTCTCCGCAAACAATCGATCTGAATTGCTAAAGTCATATCCTGGCAAACCGTTTGGCTTAGAATCTGTTTTTTTGTAGGCAGAATCACCGACCATAAAAGAATTTTCTTTATCGATTGCTAGGGGAAATCCGCAATGTGCGTTTAAGTTCTCCTGCAACCGAACTGCCATGCCAATTTGAGGCTTTCGAAACTCGTCACGAGCTTCTGCGAAGTCGAAGTAATGTACTACGCCCGCTTCAATTTCAATCAATTTAACCATGTAGGAAAGGGCTTCTTCGGCGACCTTAAGTGAAACATGGCCGTGTTCAACGCCACCTTGATTAGATACAACAGCAATTAAATATCCTTCCTCTGATTTCTTTTTTAGTTCCTCCGAAATCGTAGGTAGCACGAGAACATCGTCTGAACTGTTCGCCGACACACTTCCGCTTTTTGAAATTCTCAAGGTGCTGTCTGCATCAAAGAAAGCAACTTTCACCTTCGATTGACAGTTGATCGGTCTTAAAAATGTTTGGCGAGAAAAGGCGTTAGCGCTCAGGCTTGTAAAAGCCAAGAGATAAATACAGAGTTTTTTCATTACCTTCTCTCCTTTTGAACATTTTTTTCGATTACATTGGCAAATAAGGAAAATAGATTTGGAAATGCTTTAGTCATGTAAAACCTCTGTATTGTAAGAGCTGAATCTCTCGTTAACTATTCAATCTCGCAAAAATTGCCATTGGAATAAATGCCTTGAGACAGATTTCTACTCATTGAAAGAAAGGCCCCAATACTTTTGTCGCCATTTTCAATTGTTCTAATACTTATATTTGAAAATGCGGTGACGTTTTTCTGCCATCTTTCGTGAAAAACTTTTCCTTTGAAGCGGATACTTTGAAATTCAACGAAATCTGAAGCCGAGGTTGGGGGAGCAAGGCGGGTAAGATTTTTGAAAAGGATTTTAAAATGCCTAGGAGTCTGCGCATCTTCGGATACTTCTACACGGCTATCGTCCAGGTTCCTGTAATAATTTATAATGTTCTGATTGGTCGCTTTGGTGAGATAGAGCGCAAAACTTTTTGGACCAACTTTGGAAATGGCGCAAGAATAGCCTTTATCATCAGTTCCTTTGGCTAGCTTTGCGTCTTCAGGCAAGCTTGCTCCATTGGCAAAGCAAAATGGGCTAATAAAGAAAATAGCAGTGAGAATGATTCGTTTCATATAAGTTATACCTCCAGGTAGGAAAATTCCCTGTTAGCGCACTGCGTCCAAATTGGCAAGGATAAAAGACGATTGAATAGTTTCTGCATAGTCTAAGTTAGGGCTAACCAATAGAAAAGATGGGGAAATCTCAAGCAAGAACCTCAGGTTGATCGGGGAAGTTCGAGTTGATTGCGTTTCACTTTGGGCACCCAGTGAAATATTATTTCTCAATTGTTAGAAGAATATTTTCCAAGTGTTGTTAAAATTGAAGTTGCTCGCTCTCCTATTTTTAATTGATTGGAAGTAATCATTGTGTGCTCAATTGCTCTCCCTGAATTTCGGAGTTAACACTCTAAAATAAATCTTTAATCTCTCACACTTAACATTTAACGAATTGACTTCAATCCAGATTCTAATTAGGAGCTCGGACATTGTTAGATCATATCCATCCTGGATGATCGTAGTTTGAGAGGCTTATATGAAAAAAATTATATTAATGGTTGTTCCACTTCTTTTTACCGTAACAGGGCAGGCCGCCGAGTATGAATGCCATGCTTCTAAATATCCTACCGACATGGTTCATGCCTTTGCGAATGGAGAGCTCTCTCTCAGCATTAATGACAAAGCTCTCAGTATTCGTTTTTTTCAAAAAAGTTCTCGGCCCGTAAAATCGTCAAAACTAAGTTTTGAAGCTACGTATAAGTTAGGAAATCTCCTCGGAGGAAATGGCGCTCTGAAAAATATGTTGGTTGCACAACTTGTAGAAGGGGCAGAAATGAATGGTGATTCCACTATCCCGACTTTATATGTATCTCCTGAACTTTTGACAAACAACGACCTTGATAAGAGTACCCTCATTGGTAAGATTGCATTCTTAGGCCAAGGCTATTCGTATGACTTCAATCTTTGTTACAACTTAAATGAAAAATCGATTACTACCAAGTTGTCAGATTTTAAAGCACAATTCGAAGAATATGCCGACAATGAATACCCATTTGGAAATGGCGACTACGGTTGGGAAAAATATCAAATAGCAAAATTCAGCTCAAAAGATATTGTAAAGGCACTTGAAAAAAGTAATGCTAGAGATGCGGCTGATGGTTATGGTTGTAAAATGATTGTGTCCTCAGGGATAGCTTCTGGGCTTTCAGCGCTCAAAGAATATACCTATGACGAAGCAACCGCGGAACTAATCGCGAATCTTAGCAAACAAGGTCTTGTAAACGAAATTATTGCTAATGAATGGGCTGGCGACACCGATGATAGTGAATCATGCAGTATCTATCGTTACGATGTTTATCTCAACGATGGAACTTCACTGTATTTGAATTATGAATTGACTGACTAATTCTTCCTGAAGGTAGTTTTAACCAACAATTCTGAAGAACTAACGAATTAGTGTAACTGAATTGCTCTTACCTAGGGACAACAGCGCCAACGACTCTGTCCCGGTAGCCAGCATTATTTACGTCTGTATCAAGAATGAGCCTAAATGGTGTGTGTCTTTCAATATCGCTTGTAAGATCACCTAAATAGTAAGTGAAATCAGGTTTTTCCGGACTAAGTCGAAGCGTCCAAGGAATACTAAAATAAAAACGACCATCGGGTGAAAGCCTTTCTATGGTTTTTCTTATGACATAATTTAAAGACAATAGACTTTTGCCGTGTTTGTCAGAAAAACTTTGATTTTCCCAGCCCCCGTGTGGCCTCAACACAATTAGATCAAAACTGAGAATTCCTCTATTTCGGGCAGACATATCTAACTTTTCCCAAGTTTTAGCGTCGAATATGTCTCCTAATATTTGTTCTGGCATATCGTTGTGATTATAGTTTTCTGGTAAGAAACTTTTATCAAATGGATTAAGTCGAAGTCCTGTAATAGAATCTGTATTTTTTGAATTTTCTAAAAAAAATCCAGATCCCATTAAGTCTAAAACATGTGTGTGTTTTTTTTCTTTTTTTCTTGTCTTTAAAAAATCCTTGAAAAATTTTTCATGCGATTTAACATCTGTTTGGTTAAATGCCTTTGCAAAATCTTTAACATAATATTCTTGTCCAAAATCAAGCCCATCAAATGTCCATATTTCTGGGATTCCTTTGCTTTTAACCGGGCCTTTCCAGCCTGAACTTATTAGGTCTACAAAAATTTGAGAGCATCGCCTTTCATTTGTAAGATGCAACTGGTTATCGTCAGCAAAGATCGCTCGGATGGGCGCAAGATATGTGAGAATAACCAGGGCACATACAAAGAATAACCTTGGAGCCTTCCTACATTTGACCCGATAAACCTTCATCTATGAATATCGGCTTTTCGGCATAAAAATTCAATCGATTATCCTTTTTCTGAATTATCAATATCCGCCTCCATGCTCGTAAGCTCAAGTCGATTGGACTTTAGAAATGTACTTCGATAAGAAGTACGTTTATTGAACCTCAATTTCTATTGGAAGCCTGCATGAGCGCTATTTTGTTGCAGTGCGTCATTAATTCCAGTATAACTGAGCAATATGAAGAATCCATTAATTAGGTTTTTTGCAATTATTGCTTTATTTTCAAGTACTTCGGTTTTTGCAAAGGCATTAAATGTCACCGAAGCCAAGCCCTACGTGGGGTATTTTACTGCCGTGAAAAGCAAAACTCGTACGGTGGATGCTCAAAATTCGGCAAAATATGAAATTCGAAGTGTCGATGGGAAAAGCCTTCAGATTAGGATCAGAGAACATAACCAGAAAAGTAAATTTTTCCAGGCTACGCCTAACAAGGGCGAAAGTTTTCATCTGGATACTGGGTGGCTCAATACCGTGATGCACGTTGAAGATCCTTCAATGATTCGGGATCAATACAAAAGAATGCGAAAAGAAAGAAAGGATTCCCCGCAATCTTTTGATGGTACTAAAAACGCTCTCTTAGAGGCTCTTGCAAGAAAACAGGTTGCCCATGTCATCTATATTACAACTAAGTCTTCGGAAAAAGGTGAGGCCCTAAGGGGGAATCCCAATATTCTAGAGATCGGCGTTGAATCCTGCTCTATTTTTTACACTCTCGCAGTTTATGTAGATAAGAGTGGAAGCCCTCTTTTCCTAAATTTCCACGTCAATCGAGACTACGGTATGACAGTCAATAATTCAGTATTATTGCGTTACTAAAACAAAACCGTTTTGCGCATACAAGGGCTATAAAATGAAATTGTTCAAACTCAAATCTAAACATAATTTACTTCTGTTTATGCTGTGCCTCGGTCTGGCTCCTGTGTCTCAGGCTGCTTCACTTTGCACGGACGCAATTAAAATCTTGGTTTCAGGGGCTAAGTTTAAAAATTATGAAGACGTGAATCAACGTATTGGAGCACTAGAGTTCGTTCGAAAGAGATTGTTTCTAGATGAACACAAACCATACGATGAACTTTTAGCCAAGCGTGATTTAATCAACAGTAAAGATCGAAGTGTTTCAGATTTAGGTAGTTTTAAGAAAACAAAGCAAAAGTTTACGGATTCAGATGGAAAGAGACGTACTCGAAGTATAGAGGTTTTTGAATATAAGTCCGGGAAGGATAGTCTCTTTATAAAACTTCCCATTGCTAAAGACGAGGTTGAGGTTGCAACATATCTTTCTGATTTGGATGCTACATTCTCAATAAGAGATACTCGGGGAATTGTGCATGAGCTATGGAACGGGCAGCCTGTGATCTTGTTGACGTACTCCGATGAAGCTGCATTGGAAATGGCAAAAACTACAGACATCGCTTACTTTAAAAACCAAATGGATCGGCTTGTTGCGTTTACAAAAAGTATTGATGGAGATTTGAACAATCTTTTAGACAATCCTAATTTACTTCCTTCGAATTTCGACAGCACTTACAGTGCTCCCTCTTTGGATGAGCTGAAGTTGAGTGCAGAATTCTTAGCTAAACTCGATGGAGCTAACTCCGGGCTTCTAAAGGCTGTGGATGAATTCTCCCAAGTTCTGGATGGGGAGTATAGAAAGTTAAGTTTGGAATTCATTTTCACAAGGCCACTACCTGGCTCAAAAGATATTACCGAACTGGCAAGAATCGAGACTAAGCTTCGTAATGGACAGATTGAATTCGGTGACGGCGATTTGTACATCAAATTGTTGTCAGAACGACCGTATCAGCTATGGGTGAAAGAAAACGAGGGCATAGAATATGTCATCGAAAAATCATCAATGAACGCTAAAAAGACCAAGATTCTCTTTGGCCCTAAAATGGCTCAAGATAAAGTCAGCTCTCACAAGGGGAGTGTGGCTTTTGATGGCAAAAATTTGCTTATCGAAGGCGACGTGCAAACCTATGACATTGGTCGGCTCAAATTTCCTTTAGAGCTTATTCAGGTTCGTTTGAGCGAATAGCCGGATTTTGTAGCTAGTTGGCTCTAAAAGCAATTCATTTAAAATTGCCAAAGTAGCATTTGTCTTTATAATCAGTAATCAAGATGGCTATCGTAAAACAAAAGCTTGTTTGTGCTTCCGTGGTAAATTTCGCCAACGTTTCAGATTTCTTTAAAGATTTTTACCTAAAAAACAAAAAGATAAATTCTAAATTTAGTTACCGGTATATCGCAGGGCGCTTGAAATGGCCTGAGATGCTCTTTAGTGATGTGGCAAACGGTAGGAAGTCTCTCTCATTACGGCGTGCTTTAGAATTTTCTGGCTGGGTTCAGATGGATGTCCTGGAAACTGAGGGGCTTGCTTTGATGACTTTGTCAGAGGGCAAAGACGGGAAAACAGTTGACCTGATTAATGACTTAAGGGGAAGAATTTACAACCCCCAACATCCCGAAAGAGGCGAGTTGATTGTTAACTATTCATTCAACCTAGATACCATTCTAGTGTACGCTATTATTGTCTGGGCACGCGGGGCCATTACGGCGGAAGAAATTCTGGCTCAGTTGGAGATGCGAAGGAAGCTGACTTTAACGGAAATCAATCGAGCTATTGAAGCTTTGATTAAAGAAGAATTTCTTGATAAAGATACCGCGGGCAAGGGCTATAAGCTTTCAGGAAAAGAAATTGTGCGCAATGCGTTCGATTTTGGAATCGCAGAGACTTTCACTCCGATCCTTGAGGAATATGCCGAAATTTTGCCTGAGTTTTTACCGAAGGAGTATTTTCCATTCGCATTAAATCATACCATTTTGGAGCTTCCATTTTCTCGCAACAAAGAAATTTTTGAAAAGTTAACTGCCTTTAAAAACTGGCTGTATCAAATCTCCAGAGAGACCAAAATAGCGACTAAAACCAATTTAGAGGACACGGTGGTTTTTCAGTTGGGACTGGATTTGTTTCCTGTCCATAAAGCCGGTGATACCGCTAAGGAGAAATTGAAGTCTAAATAACGTACTCTCGCCCGGAGTACATTATTTCAAATATTGTCAATTTGGTATCGAGTTACACCATCTTTTGTTTTTTGAAATACCTTATACTTGTATTCAATGATTTCAAAGATTGTAGTTCAAAAATGCAATGGAACACTAAAAAGGATCTTCTTCCTCTCGGCTCTTATTCTAAATTTTTTGTTGCTACCTGAAGAGATTAAAGCTCAATCAACTCGCTCAGTTCCCGAAACTTGTACTACCTTGTTAAAGTCGTTGTCTGGTCAATCTTCGGCTCCGGGTATTAATCTAGACTTTAACCTAGGCTACTTCGATCAGTTAGACGGATCGAGAGATGTGCTTATAGGGAAGCCGGTCGAAGTTAGGTTTCATGAAGGGTATGCGTCTTCGGAAGAGCTTGGTGGACCTTTTGAATTGCCGGTCCAAGAGCTTCGTGGCGTTATTACCTCGATTGAATCTCAAAAAATAACTGTAGATGCTGGGCAGGGTGAAATTGTATCCATCGATAGAAGATATTTAAAGCAGCTTTCTTTGCTCGACCCGAAGGTTGCTTCTCTAGAAAGAGTTAAAGAATGGACCCACAATAAAGATGTTAATGTCATGTCCATAATTGATATGTATAAAGATACATTGAAAATTCAATATGACTCCAGCACCGCTAAGGAGCATCTAGGTCCAAGTAGTCTTAGAGCTCTAGAAAATAGTTTAATAAAAAAACCTGTCATAGTGGTGAAAAATACTGCTAAAGGGCCAGAGTTAAAGTTAGGAGTAGTTGAGTCGATTAGCGCGACTAAAGTAGTTCTTAGGGATGGTGAGACTCTGATTGCCGTAAAACGCGATAAAATTTCCGATGTATTGCTTCCTTTATTGGACACTCCAGGAAAGTTTTCTGGAGCTAATTTTAAAAAGGGAATAGCTGAATTTGATTTTGATAAAAATTCGTTAACTTCTTTTACGGGCGGCCGAACTCAGGAATTGCCTATTGATGATCTCATCGCCCATAAACGTGTTGCAAAGGCTTTTGAGTCAAGAAATAGAGAAAACTATACTTGGGTTGAAAAAACTAAGCATTTTTCAGGATATTCCGTTGATGCTGATAATTCTGTTTACGCTGTGTTTTCTGGTTCCTATTTGAGTGATCCTAGAATTAGTAGGCCAAAAGATATTTTCATGGGACACGAAGATGGTGAAGTTGTATATATGGCGATTCCTTTAGGAGATTATGAGAAAGTTTTTTCGAAACTTCCTATCGATTCGCCACTTACTCCCAAAGGAAATGAGTTAAGAGTTGGTGCTAATTTGGTTGGGCTTAAGAAAACCGCTTCTCTGCAATCAAAATCCGGGGCAAAAGACCCTGAAATGTTCGGAACAACTCAGGCAGTAATTGCTAAATTTCTGAGGGAAAAGGAGATCGGACGCCTGGATGATCACTCATATTCTATCGAGAAAGTGAAGGTGAAAAAAGACGGATCAGTTTTCTTGGATTTAAAGGTCCTTAATTCCAAAACAGACGGAGATGGTGACATTTATCTCGGAGGCAAGACTGTGGAAATGCCGCTCGGCAATTTAAAAACGTATCAATCTCAATTACCGGAAAAAAGCCCTTATTTCTTCAATCTCTTATCAGATGATGTGATCACAGACTAAAATTAAGCATACTCTTAGGGAGGGTACGTTTTTGTAGCTTTTGAGGCCGGTTGCTACAGAACACTGTTGACGCAATGAGTCCAGAGGTGGTAGGTCATCGCTTATGAAAATACAAAGTCTTATCCCCCTTTTGTTGATTGCCGGAATTTTTAGCTCTCAGGCTGAGGCTGCACCTCAAACGACTCTTGAGTTTCCCCTCATCGTTGTCGATGAATATTCGGACTTCAATCTAAAGAGTCTCAATAAAGAGCTAAAAGAAAAAGGGCTCAGCGGTCTTCCAGAGATCATTAAGCTCACCCAAAAAGGACAAAGGGCGTATTTTAGAGTTCTAATGAAGCGAATTGCTGCTGCTCGTGAGGCGGGGATACTCTCCGAAGATGATCAATTCGTTATCGAAAGCGGCTATCTTTACGAATATCCGCAGATTTGTTTCCGCGGTGATATAGATGATGTCGCAGGCATTATAGATGCCATGCATACGGTTCCCGAGGACGAATCTTATAGAGCGTTTATTGAGCCAGACTCAGGAATTCTTGGGGTGTCTTGGGGGGCGAAGCGAGCGCTTTTTTCTGATTACTTAAAGAATGAAGATGCCGTGAAAGACTATTACGGAGTGGAAGACGGCGGAGAAATTCCGGAAGTAGTTTTGGAGCTTTTAGAGTGGTTTAAAAAAGATCAAGTTTTTGTAGTTACTGATCTTGGCCCCCAAGGGGATGGTACCGAAGCTTACGACACTGTTATAAAAGCTTGCCGATAATCTTCCCTGGCTCTTCTGTTTTGAGCACTTTTACGTTGTAGAGTCCTGAAAATCAAATCTGACCTAAACAATTCAAAAGGTTTGGACGATAGTAGATTAGATTTAGGGCGAGTTGTACATTTGCCGAAATAGGAGACTTGTGAAAATTTATCAAATTTTACTTATTGGAATAGCTACCTCAGTTTGTATCGTTGCTAAGGCTCAGTCTAAGCTTCTTCAGCCTATTGAAATTATTTTTCAATCGGAGACAAAAGGTTCTCTTTATCCTCCTATATATCAAGATGATTTTAAAACCGCAGTAGATGAAATTTCTTTGCAGGTTGATTCTCGATTAGGCGAAGTTGTTGTACTCCGTACTCCGGATGTTAAAAATAAGAGCATAAAAGATCATTCTTACGCAAAATATGCTCCAGAAAAAATTTGGCGCGTAGAGGTCACTCCCATTGAAATTCGCGATTACGAAATCAAACTTTGGGGGCTATCACCTGGACTCGCAAAGGGGATTGTCTCTTTGGGAAACAATGGTTTGTTGAGCAAGATTGTCCACACGGCTTCTCGCTCACATAAGATTGAGAATCCTGCTGATCTTGGCGATGGCTTCAATCTGAATACCTCGATAGTGCTCGTTAGCGGCAAAACAGTTACATCAGCAAAACTCGAAGATGCTATAACTGATGATTCAGTCTCTCCAGAACTTGCTTCAAAAATACTCTCGACCCAAGAGATAGACAATATCACTCGATCGCGCCCTGATGGTGTTAGTCTCGCACAAGGCATAGTTGATTTTGAGAAGAATAAGTCCGAGTGTCGACAGTTCCTTGTGGAGCGCAAGACCCAAGGTATCGATGATGGCGATCACAGTAAATTCGCTCCAGAATGTCCGCCCTGTGAAACCGCATCCTGTGTTTGGATGAGGGATCGTAATATTGTATCCATGAAGGAGCTCGCGGAAGTGATCAAGCGCGATAAACAAAAGGCGAGTACCGGAGTTAATGCCGCCGATTCTAAGCCAGCTGGACATTAATTATTTATTTATGCCCCTCATTTTGGAAGAGGTCTGAGGGGCCTGTATTTTTCTATAAGCTGTTTTATTTTTTTAAAAAATTATTTTCGTACTCAACTTCAGGAGGATACTTAGCGGTGATCTCTGATTGTATTGAGGTCCAGTTTTCTCCCCGAAAGCAGGTAACTTCAGCCTGTGCGCAAGTAGTATAAAAAGGCTCTCCTGATAGTTTGTCCATCAGTTGACCATTCAAATACCAGCCTTCTGCTTCAGTCCCAATTTGCTCACACTCTGGCATCACGGCTTCCTCGCAATAGTCGAATGTAGAAGTTAAGTACTGATCAGGTTGTGGATAATTTTCGGCAAACGTAGCAAAACAAAATAGAAACGAACATCCGCATAATAATTTATTCATATAGATTATATCTCCTAAAATCGAAGTTCTAACGACCATGATGCGTCGAGTCAATACAATTGCCTTTATAGTTTGTTGGGCCTCACTAATTTGTGCTCTTGGTAGGGGTACGTTTTTGAGAAGATGGACCTTTATTTTAAATAAAACCTGGCCGATACTATATGCATGAAGCAGACTCTTTACCTCGCATTTGCATTAGTGTTGATCGCCCCATTTCAGGTACTTCAGGCGGACGGCAATAAGGGGCACAGTACAGAATCTGTGGTCAAATCCGAAGCTCCACCTTGTCGAGAAGAAAAGGGTGCTTTCAAAGGGGCAAAATATTTAGAGCACCTATATTCAGAAGTAGGCCAGAAATATCACCATCCTGATGCCAAAGCCAAAGATTGGGTGAAAGTTAGAACAGACCCGAAGACTCCTTTTTCAATTCAATATTTTGATCAAAACGATATGAATATGACCAAGGTCAGCGTTAGTTCAGATGGCAGTGAAATTTCAGAAGCGGTACCATCTCAATCGAGCTATTTTAAGGTTGTCATTGGAAAATCAGAGAGTCAGAAATTTTCAACAAAGGACAATGATGGGTATACATCACTTACAGTTTCTGGTCCCCGTATAGAAATCAATAAGAAAACAAGTCTTCCTGAGGACATTGTTACTGTCTCCAAGCGCAAGCACTTTGACCGGCTTAAAAAAGGAACTCTAGGTTGGGTTTTTATAGGCGCGGTATCCGATGGGCAAATCACGAATTCGACAATTGAGCTTCCAGAAGTTTCGAAATTACCGAATAAGAATTACTCGCTATCAAGCCTAAAACGTAATCATTTTCTTTCGAAATCTTTTGAGAATGTGGCTATGCGGTCCGCATTAAACAATTGCAAAGTTTTTCGAGGAGACGCTGATCCCTTTCTTCGAGCAGGACAAGCTGTAAAGGTATTTGAAGTGGTTGAGGTTGATGGAAAGGCCTACGCTGCAGTTACGGTGAATGATTAATTTTTTATCTAGTAGCGCGGTTTTACAAAGGTTTTGCACGTTTAAGCGAGTCCTATGAAACCGGCCTTTGATTATAAAGCTTAACGAGTTGAGCAATATAGTTTTTACCGGAGTCTTCAGTCATCTCTGGAATTTTCTTAAGCAACTTTGCGCCAACAACTTCATAAGGACGCACTTTTTTTATCACCCAGCCGTAATTGAAGTACTTCTTTAAAGTCGACTTGGCCCATTCGCTGAGTTCAAAAAACTGAGACCTTATATATAACACCTCAAAAGGCGAAACTTCATCTTTGAAGTAGTTTGGAAAGCCGGCAAGGTTGCCATAGAGGTTTACGCTGGAGGACGCTTATACTTTGACAAGAAGATCAGCGGTCAAGTTGTACGTCCGGCAACTTTGAATTCGAAGAATGGGAAAGGCACGATACTTGAGGTGCAGCTTCCTTCTAATCTTGCCTTGGCACGCCTGAAGGCAGTTGAACGAGCTCAAAAGAACAGTCTTAAAGCTACTCTCAGAACTTTTTATAGAGGCAGTTCAGATTAAAGATGTTGACTCTGAAGGTGCGGCGCGTTAGGGGGCTATTTGTAGAGGTGTTCAGTTATGAAATCAATTTTTGCCACTTTATGTTTATTCGCTAGTGTTTCTTCCAGCGCTTTTGCGCAAGCCAGCGCAGTCGATTTTCGCGGGACTTACGGTCGTGAGAATGAGACAGGCGACGTGGAAAAAATCGCTCGCGTTTACAAGGCACGCAACCTTGAAAATCTTCGCATCAAATTTTTTGGGGCCTGCATCGCAGATCTAGGTGAAGCTGAAGACGGGCTGACAGGATCTTGTGCCGTGGGATCAGGCATCGAAGCCATGGTGTATGTCGCAAACCTTAAGGATATCGATGGAAGCCCGGTACTTTTTTGGCAAATCAAAGAATATGGAGATGACGAGCTTGGTTTTAGCGAGGTAATGGAAGCTTTTAAAATTGAAGAGTAGGGTAAGCTTCGTTTAAATGTAAGATGCATTACGAAAATCTTCTTTGAGCAATACTGGAACTCGATGAGTCTTTGCTGTCAGTCGGGGCAGGTTCAATCTGATGAGCTCAGGCCTAGAATTTTAAGGCGTCTTCTCACTGTGGTGACGGGCATTCCGACTTTTTTAGAAAGTTGCACAACTGAGTTAACCTCATTTTTTTGCATCCAATACGAAAATACCAGTCTTTCAATTTGTTCAATTGCCTTAGGCAGATCGCACCCGCTAGATACTAGAGCATTCTTTAGGGTCTCACTTGCTAGTGCTAGTTCGTTTGGTGGTTCCCCCGACTCTTCTAGGGTATCAGAGCCTTTGTTTTCTTTATAGCTAGATATCGATTTCGAGCAATCTATCAACTCCTGTACTATCGGTAATCTCTTTAAGGAATTAACCGTGATGATGGGAAGCTTGCTGTGAGACATGGCGGCTTTAATAACCGCCATGAATCCTCGGACATTCTCAGCCCATTGAAAGGTTCTGAGGTAATCTAGGGCTTCTACTGAGAATTCTTTGTGAGCATCTGAGTTTTTGGATTTGGCCACTTCGATCAAAAGTTCAAAATCCTCGGGTCTTTCTCTAAGCGCAGGGATTTCGCAGTATTCAGTCCTTAAGCGAGCGATAAAGTCAGGCATAAGTACGCCATCTTCTCGGGATTTGCCTGGCTCCATATTCAAGGCGGATATTATTCGGCAATCAAAGGCTATGGGCGTGTCGTTTTTAGAGCCCACGGGCCTGTAAGATTTTTCTTGGACCGCGCGCATGAGAACTTTTTGAAGGCGCAAGGGCGCATTCTGTAACTCATCAAGAAAGAGGTCTCCGCCATTTGCCATCGCGAGTAGGCCTCTTTTATCGGAATGAGCGCCCGTGAAGGCTCCCTTCTTGTACCCAAACAGCTCGGCCTCAATAAGGGCGTCTGGCAAGGCTCCACAGTTTACGGCCACAAATGGCCGATTACTCTGCTTAAGCTCATATGAAGCGTTTGCGTGAAGCCTGAGAGCTGAAAGCTCTTTGCCCGTACCTGTTTCGCCATAGATCATTGTATTCGAGCTTGGTAGCACGCTATCTAGCTGATCTAAATATTCGATCATGGCGGGAGAGCGTGTGTGTATTACATGTTGTTCATCCAGTAACACCTGATCCCGGTGGAGGCTTTTTAGGCATGCCATCATACACGATCTGAAAAGTTCTTGATCTGTAAAGTTCTCTCTCGAAAAAAATCTTGTGACAGCGGAATTTTGCTCGGCCTTTTCTAGGTTTTCTTCATTTGGGAAAGAGGACACGATGATTAGAAGAGTCTGAGGAAGTATTTCTTGGATCTCAGTTGCGGCCCAATGGCCGTCCCGTCCTTTGTTTGAGTCATCGCTAAACTTGATGTCCATTGTGATCAAGTCGAATGGCTGTTTGCTAATGAGGCTTTTTTCAGCCATCTCTACGGCTTGCTCAGCAGTTTCTGCCATAGAAAAGTCTAATTCAAGATGTCCAGCAAGAGATTTTCTAATTCGTGACTTTAGTCCGGTGCGTACATGGAGTTGATCGTCAGCAATTAGTATTCGAAGTTTAGTCACCTGAAGTTCTCCCGAGCAACTCTGGAATTTTTAGAGTGATTCTGAATTCAGTCCCTTCGTCTCTCACTATGAGATCTATAGACCCTTCTAACTTGGCCAAGATCCTCTGAACATTCGACAGGCCGAGTCCTCCTCCATTTGTCTTGGTGGAGACACGGTCTAAAAATATTTCTTCTCTAAGTTCAAGCGGAATTCCGCTGCCGTTATCGCGGACATATATGTGGAAATTGTCTTCTTGAAGCCGAGTTTTAACGGTGACTTCAGAAGCACTGGCTTCAAAGGCGTTGTTGACTAAATTCCACAAAACTCGTGTGAGTTCACCGTGGTTCTCGGGCAAAATGATTGATTCAAGGTTTGGATCTTGAATGACAAACAGGCGTTGGTTTTTATTAAGGTCCAGCGAC
Source organism: Bdellovibrionota bacterium (assembly GCA_041750195.1). Classification (GTDB taxonomy): domain Bacteria; phylum Bdellovibrionota; class UBA2428; order UBA2428; family UBA2428; genus JBGSZX01. The sequence continues at coordinate 129,455 of JBGSZX010000028.1, forward strand.
TGATGCAGATCACTTAAGATATTAGCTAATCTCAAAGTTTCTTGGGAGTGAGTTAACTTCTCTTTACGAATAGAGAGAGAATGAACAACTTTTATTCTGGTCTTCGTGAGGCGACTTTCTAGTGAGCGAGCTGAGGCAAGTATTTCATCTTTTGAATCGTTTTCGATCATGTCACCTAAGTGCCTAAAAAAATCAATTGCTTCTTGTAGGGGGCCTTTGAGGTCGTGATGCGCGTGAGCGATGCTTTCTTCCAATAATTCTTTATTTGAATGTCTGGTGTGCCATTCCTTGTTTTCTAGAAATTCGACATTGAGTTTTTGATAATGTTCCGCGAATTGCTCTAATGAACTTGGAAGATGGCTAAGATCCTCAATTATATTCTCATCTTTGCGAGACAATCCCATGTCACGAGCGACTTTATCTAGAGTGCGGGACAAAATAGAAATTTGTCCCTTCAGGAATTTTTCCTGCGAGGCAAATCCTAAACCAATTAGAAATGTAAAAATTCCTAAAGAAAATATGCTTCCAATGACACAGATCCAGAAATAGAGAAGATCTGTGAAGTATGATCCTTCCAGAATGAGAGCCGCGCTCGCCTGAAGGGGGTTTTTTGTAGAACCAAGTAAAACGACACTTCTTTTCTGGCCAGCGCAAATGTTCTCATTCAAGAATTCGCAGCTATCCAATACAAGTCTTAATTCTTCTCGCTCTGTGCTGGGTACTAGATGTCTGAAGTCTTTGTCGGATTCGATGACATTTCTTTTTACGAGTTCATCTCTAAGACTGCGAGTATTGAAAACCTCAATATTTTTCGCATGAGAACTTACTAGAGCCTCTACCGCTTCCGAGCGGCTTGAAAGTATCTGCTTTTGAATGACGTTGATGGCCAGGGTAAGTATTAAAATACTGCCAGTAAGCCAAAGCGTAGCAAGGCCCCAATAAGCATTTTTAAACCTCTCGTTTGTCCTCTGGCTATGCATCGATTTACTTCACTTCCATTTGGTAAAAGCGCACGTCACCGTCATAGTCTGCGTTCTTGGGGATAGAGAGAGTTTCGTCTAGGTAGGCATGAACGTAAGACCTTTCAATGAGCGGAATCACGCGGGCGTCTGCCATGAATGAATGGCCTAAAGTCTGAATCAGCTGATGACGTGCTTTTTCATCCGATTCATGCATGGCTTTTGATAGCATTTCAGCTTCTTCTTTACTGTGAGATAGGGGGGACGAAGAACTGTTGAGAAGTAGAAAAAGTTCGATCTCTGGGAAATTTATATTCATTCCTTGTGACTTAAGGATGAGGTCGGGCTCTTCCGTCGAGGTGGATTCAAGCCACTCAATTGTTGCGCCAGCGTTCTCAAGTGTTGTCCCGATAGATTGAACGATACTTGATGTCGATTTGATCATTTTAAGCGTAGGCAGTTTCGATGTTTTAAGGTTGGTGGCCAAAAACGGAGAATTTTTTAAATTTAGAGAGCCGAAAGTTTGAGGAGGAAGAAGCTCTAGGTTTTTCCTCTCCACTCCTTCAATAAGCTGGTATGTGAAGCGATGGCTTAAAATACTGGCAATGACCATGCGATTTTCTAGCGAGAGAGTTTTCGTGTTGGGCATAGCAAAGAACGCTAGCGAGGGGCGCGTGCTGTGAATAGAGTAGGCCTTGGTTTCTTCAACTTCTTTTAGCCGAAGTAAAGTTGAAGTGGCGTAGATTTCAACGAAATCGAGCGACTTCTCAGAAACTCTTGAAAGGGTCGATTGTGTGTCTGAAAGCAAAATAATTGTCACCTCGTCGGGTGAGTCATCATTGTGAAACTTAAAATACTTGTTCTTTTTGAGTACTAAGCTCTCGGGGCCGTTAAGCTTTTCAACAAAATATGGGCCGCTGGTTATGGAAGTATTTTTGATCTTACCGTTTTCATCTACAATTTCGTTGGGGATGATTCCTAGCTCAGGAATCGCAAGTAAGAGCTGAAATGCAGGCGTTGCTTTATGAAGCATAATTTTAATCTTCTGATCTGAAATTGCAATATATTCCGCGATGACAGATCTCGCATTGAAATGTCCTTCATGTTGGAGCTTTAGAATTCGGTCTAGAGAAAAAATCACATCTACTGAAGTAATGGTTCTGCCGTTACTGAATTTCATGTCATCTTTGAGTTTTAAAATGTAGGTTTTTTTGTCCGCAGAAATCTCTAAAACCTCGGCAAGACCTTCACCTTCTCGTGTCGAAAGCAGAGTTCCCCAGAGGTTTGAATGAATTTGGTATAGAGGAATGGTTGTAATATTCTCGGGCTCCAAAGGAAGTTGTATTTTTCCTGTCAGTCCAGCCGTAATAGCTTTATATCTCGGAGTATTAGAAGTTTGATTCATAATTTCCATTCTTCCCGCAAGATCAATGACGATTAAAATTCCTAGGCCTGCAAAAAGAGCTTTTAAAAATTCTTTTTTTTGCCGTGGAATGAAATTCGCCAAAACACGACTTTCTCTTAATAGTCGCCACTATTGTCACAAGGAGGTTCACCATTTGTTGATATGTCGTCGTTAAAAGAGATTTTTATGGGGTCGAATGTGTTCGTGTTCGAACTTTGTTGGTCGGTTTCAACTGCCCATGAGGCAACTGATGAGAGACCAAGTAAAACGGCGAGACTCGCGATTATGGATTTAAAAGCTTTCATACTGATTCCTTTGTTAGGTAGACGATGTGGTGATGGCGAAATAAATCGGCGTGAAGTTTGAATGATGAAAGGTCTGAAATCATTTGGCTCTTAACTGTCATTTTGGTTTCAAGTTGCGCAATCAAATCTGCCCCCAGGACCTTTTGAGCTTTGGTGTAGCTAGAAATTACCTCGGGTTTAATGTCGTAAAAATAAGGGTTGCGGTACTCTTCCCAACATTTGATGAGCGCGCCAGAGACTGTTGGCCTAGCGGAGTAAAACAACATTGGTGTACTTTTAAAATGGCAACGAATAATAGCCATCGCGCCTAATGGCTTCAGGTGCGTGATCCAAATGTCGAATTTTTTAAACTTCCAAAGGCATAGGCCATGGAGAGTCTGAGTTTGCTTCAGATTTTGAATATATTCCGTCTCGATAGCTTCCCAGTAAGCCGACTCGGCTGCTTTTTGTACCGAGTGTGGATGAGCGGCAATTCCAAGGGGGTTTAATTTTTTTGGCCTCAAGAAATTATGGGAGTAGGTTCGTTCTGTGTACTCTGAGATACAGCGAGCCTCTGCAGTCTTGAAAAAAATGCTGGCCCCTCCAGATCCAAATCCAGGCGCAAAAGGCAGCTCCGCGTAGCAGCGGATAAATCTAATGGCGCTAAGATCTCGAAATACAGAAATATTCATGGAGGAACATTTATAACGCAACGCGTTAATACGGTCAAGCAAAAGGGTGTCCGGCCTGGCGCAGTTAAGAAGATTTAGCTCCAAGATCAAATGATATTAGAAAGATGCGCGGGCTCAGTAGCCCGCATAATCAAGATTTGGCTTTGCGAAGCATCCCTACTTATGGAGGAAGTTAGGATATTCTAAAATAGGTTTTCTACGTCAGCTGATCGGTAGAATGTTGAGCCATTGTCTGGGCTAAAGAAAATTCCTTCCTCCCACTCCTGCGATGCCCATTCATCCGTGGCTATTTGCCAATCTAGCGGAGCCAATTCCTTTAGGATGTTGACGGTGTCGAGTTTTAACCATGCCACCTGTATCGAATCTGAGTAGCAATCCCCTACCATCGTCTCGAATTCTGCTTCGCAGTCTACGGGGATGAGTTCATGCTTTAGAATATTATCGACTATCCAGCTCAGGCCAAATTCAGGGCCGTCATCATCCGTAATTTTCATTAAGTCGTCTGAACCGCACTTCGGGCAGATGCCGGATGGACACTTAATGTAGTCTTGATAACAAAACGGAGTACTGCGCTCGACGGCTAATTTCTCTAATTCTGATTCTAGTTCATGTTGATTCATTGTTATTATCCTCCTTGGCATTGAGCCGAAGTGACCTTCGTTTTTGCTTAAGGCCCCTTCACTTTGAAGAGGGGCCGAGAACGAAGTCACCAGTGGAGGGATGGCTCTTGCGACGGTGAATGCCCCAAAAGACAAATGCCATGACAAAGAGTCACGAAGGACTTTGGCATGGCATTTGTGGGGCATGAACGATAGGGAGCGAAGCAGATCCCGAAACTCTAGGCAAGATGTTCAGGAGTGTGCTTTGAGTCACCTCGAATATTCAATCAAGGCTTAGGGGGGTAGGGCGTTTGTAGACTTTGGCTCGATTACCACACCGATGAATTTTGGGGTCGTAGTCTATGGAATATAAATTACACAATCCAACATTTCCCCATTGGATATGGAGAAGTTCACGCCTCAGGCTGACTGCTTCTAATAAGTTGAAGGCCTCGAACTCCGTTGAGGTGGGCCAATTGTTTGTTAGCTGCCATCCGGTGAGGGCAATGAAGCAGGATAGTATAATTTTTTTAGTCAGTTGTTTCATGAGTTATGTTCTTTCTAAAGTTTGAGTTTTTAAACTTTTTGGTTGGGAGCCAGCGTCTTGAAGCTCATTAGTAGGGGATAGATGGACTCGATAAGATGTTCAGGTAAATTACTGATTGTATCTAAACATTCCTTTCGTGCCGGTGAATCAATCATGGCTGAGCCTGAAAGATAAGATTGAAAACTCTTTGCAGTTTGTCCATAGATTGGAACGAGTAGCTGAACATGGTCCTTAGTCACATCCATTCGACCATTCTCCACATGGCTGATCCAGGATACGGACTTGCCTATAAGCTTTGCCACTGCGGGCATAGATAGATTCCTGTTGACCCTTAGGCGCTTCAAGAGAGCAGCCTCATTGGTTACATTTTTTTTCTTCGTTCGGTGCATTTCATCCTCCATTTGTTTCGTTCGAAACAGTATTTGATTTCTTGTCACGAACTTGAAAACTTGAAATGGAAAAGCAATTAGAATTGAGGAGTTATATATGTAACGCTCTCGTTAGAGTTATAACGCCTAAAACAAAGTCGAGTGACCGAGGTGCGCCCAATACGGCGCCCATGCTGGCTTATAAAAAATGACGTTGAATTACGCCGTGTCGCGATTAGAGGCTCAAGTATCCAATTTTGAATGTTTGAAAAACCAAAGTGTTTAAATGCCTTAGATCGGCAGCTTGTTGGGAGACTAAATTTTCAGGGGGTAAAATGGCGGAGCGGACGAGACTCGAACTCGCGGCCTCTAGCGTGACAGGCTAGCGTTATAACCAACTTAACTACCGCTCCACAGTTGCTAAATAGCGTTAAGACCTCGCATAGATGTAGTGTTATTTGGGCACTTGGTCAAGCGAGATGCAAAAATTCGCCTTGATTGAGGTGCGGGCTGGATTGTTCGCATAAGCTCCTTAAATTAAAGGAAAAATTTAGGGGTCATACTGAAAAACAGTAGTGCGAATGCTTTCGATGTTTTTGGCTTCCAAGTTTAATTTCTTGCCAGCAGAATTTGTGCTTGGAATTCTGCTTATTGGAGCGCCTTCGCTTGAGTTGACGTTAGAAATTGCCCTCATTAGAAGCTATTTGTCATGGCCAAAAACACCTCATTTTCTGTAAAAGGCATTCATCCACGCCTTAAGGCACGGATGGATGCCAAACAGGTTGACTTGTTTGGCGAGCCTGAAAATTCTAAACAAGTTTCTGAGGAGCCTGTGCCTGCTAAGGCTAAGCCAGATGAATCCGTCGAGCTTGAAGACGTTAAACCACCAAAATCTACTATGGCGCCGTCGCCTGTCTCGGTGACCGAACTATGCAAGCAAATCAAAATTACTTTAAAAAATGATTATGGAACAGTTTATGTTCAGGGTGAGATTGCTGATTTTAAAGGTGTTCATCGAAGCGGACATCTTTACTGTTCACTAAAAGACGAATCTTCTCAGATTCGTTTGGTGATGTGGAAGGGCGCCTTCGACAAAATTCCTTTTGATGTTAAGGCCGGCCTTGAAGTTATTGTCCGTGGAAAATTGGATTTTTACGGAGGCTCAGGTTCGCTACAAATTAGTGCTGATCGTATGGAGCCTGTTGGGGTCGGTGCGCTTCAACTAAAGTTTGAGCAGCTAAAAGAAAAACTCGAAAAAGAAGGATTATTTTCTGAAGAGCGCAAGCGGCCCATTCCAAGCATTTGTTGGAGAGTTGGCTTGGTGACTGGAAAATCTACGGCTGCTCTGCAGGATATGCTCCGAATATTTAGCCAGCGTTTTCCGTTGGCCGAAGTTTTTTTATTTCATGCATCTGTTCAGGGCGACAAAGCTCCATCGGAAGTCACTCAAGCATTGGCTAGGGCAAATCGCTTTAGCGAGGGATCTAAGAAACCATTAGACGTTGTGATTGTTGCTCGGGGCGGGGGATCCTACGAAGATCTGTTTTGTTTTAATGATGAGTCCATTGCGCGAGCCATTGCCGCTTCGTCGATTCCTGTGGTGTCGGCCATTGGACATGAAATTGACTATACCATTGCAGATTTTGTGGCGGACAGGCGCTCTGCGACTCCCACTCATGCTGCACAGGAAGTTGTTCCAGATCGAATCGCTTGGATAGAGCGCCTTGAGTCTTTAGAAAGGTTATTTATCGATAACATCGAAGACCGTCTTACAAATTTTCAAGAAAAAGTAGATTATTTGTACAACAGGCTTGTGGCCATGGCTCCTCAAAAGCGTATCGCGCAGGAGTGGGAACTTTTAAAGATGCGTCGCTCAAGAATGGAAGACCTCATGCGCGCAAGACTGCAAGGTATAAGGGCCTTAATCGCACAGCGAGCTGCCGTCTTGGATGCCATGTCGCCCCTTAAGGTTTTTGAGCGTGGCTACTCAATGGCTTTAGATTCGACCGGGAAGGCTCTGCGAAGCATTGCGCAGGTTAAGTCTGGAGACAAAATAAGTCTATCGGTCCTTGATGGCGAATTCAGTGCTACGGTCAATGACATCACAAAGCGGTCAAAATAGCCAAAAGCTTGTTTGGCAGCTTTTGCGCTAGTCGAGAGTATCGTTTAGTATTTGCATATAACAAGATGGCAAAATCAAGTGACGGCTTTGAGCACCTAGAGGGGCTTGAAGATCAATACGATCAAATTCAAAAAGTTGCTATAGGTGGCATGGCCGAGGTTTATCGTGGCCGACAAAAAAATCTAGATCGCCCCGTTGCTATCAAGAGAATCAAAGCCGAGTTTCGTGAAAGTTCCGATCTTCAAGAACGATTCAAGCGAGAGGCACGATCTGCTGCAAACTTGCTTCACCACAACCTTGCACACGTATATGATTATCAAGTTGTCGGAAACGATTCGTACATCATCATGGAATATATCGACGGCTTTGATTTGGCACAGGTCCAAGAAAAAGTGGGTCATTTGCCCATCGACGTTGCGACCATGATTGCCGTAAAAGTTTTGCAAGGCTTGGTTCAGGTTCATTCTCACGGAATGATTCATAGAGATATCAAGCCCGACAACATTCGCGTCACCACTAGGGGCGAAGTAAAAATTATGGACTTTGGAATTGCCTTAGATCCTGGGGAGGCCAACCTCACACAGCCAGGAATATTGATTGGATCACCACACTACCTAGCTCCTGAACAAATTTTGGGTGATAAAATTGATCAACGTGCAGATTTGTTTTCATTCGGAATTACTTTCTACGAAATGCTAACTGGCAAACGACCCTTTTATGAACGAGACGGCAAAAGTGTCTATTCTGTAATTAAGGCTGGAAAGTTTGAGCCCATCGATAAAATCCGAGGTGATGTTCCCGCTTTGCTCAAAGACGTCATAGAGCGATGTCTTAGGGTGACGCCAGAAGATCGACCGCGTTCTGCTGAAGCTGTGGCTCAAATTCTTCAGGAATATTTAATTAGCAAACATAGCCTTTCATTCGAGGCCATCATTCGAAAGTTTTTAATGGAATCAGGGCTCATGGGTGGAAATCCCGAGATGATTGAGGTTAACGAAAAAACCTTGCCCCCCATTAGAAAAAACTTTTTTGTAAGAGTTTTGAAAAAAATTAAAAAAGCTTGGCTGATATGGCTTTTGATTGGCGTGGGCGCCTGGCTGTATTTTAACAAAGAAAAGTTTTTGCCTCTTCCATGTTTTGGGGCTGACTGTGCTGCCGGGTCGGAAAATGGTCAAGCAGGTGGATCGCAGGGCGATATAAATAGCGACTCAAATAGTGGAGCGCAAAAAAATCAAAACAATTCAAAACGTCGCAGAACGCCGCAGAAAGCAAAATTGCCGGGCATGCCCATAGAACGTTAATAGAGCGTTAATAAAGCGCCGATTTACAGTTTAGGAGTGGCGGATCGAATGGCCTGAATGCGCAGCTGTGCTTTGGCTTGATTTCGAAAAACATTCAGCTCTGGAACAACTAAGAGATCAACTGCGGTAGCACCAGCCTCGCATAGTTCACGGAATTTTTTGGCGTGGTTGAAACCAATCAGCTCTGGAACGCCAAAAATATTTTTAACTTTTAGGTGTCGGTCTTTTAAAAACGAAAAGTGCTCACCAGGAAAAGCTCGAATCAAGAAAGTTGGCTCCGGATTTCCTGCGCCAAAGGGCTCGGCAGAAGCAAGAGACATGACGTCGTTAACTTTGAGGTCATCATTTATGCTCAGCTCCGCATCGTAGCTTTGTTCAACCGATGAATCGAAATTATCTCCGAGGTATAATCTTTCAAAGGTTGAGTTTAGGGAAGCTCTCAGTGAATCCAGTTCTGTTTCATACAGTTTCATGCCAGCTGCGGCCTGATGTCCCCCAAACTGAATCAAATCCTGCTCAGCACCCGCCAGCAAATTCAAGCAATGAAAAGGTGCGGGGGAGCGCATCGAACCGCGCAGCGAGACAGAGCCGCGCAGCTGCTCGGTAGATTCTTCATTTAATTCTTCTTCAATTTCTTCGCTAACTTTTGAAAGCACAATGGCGGGCTTGGAAAACTCTTCTACCAGCTTCGCTGCGACAATTCCCAAAACACCTTCGTGCCATTCTCCGCAAACAACAATAACCTGAGCTCCTGACTTGCTTTGTTCTTGGGCTTGCGCTGTGGCTTCGATCATGATTTCATTTTGAGTGGCACTGCGAATTTCGTTTAATTCTAAAATTTGTTCCACCAAATCTTCGGCTCGATCCCTGAAGGGAGTAAGCAAAAGTTCGGTCGAGAGCTCTGCCTTGCCCATTCGGCTTGCGGCATTAAGTTTTGGAATAACAGAAAAGGCTAAGTCTCTAGCATTCAACCTGCTAAGCTGATCGGCAGAGACACAGCTCTCTATGAGAACCTTTAAGCCGGGTCTGCTGGTATTAATGAGGTAGCCTAGTCCTGCGCGAATGAGCGCGCGGTTATCGCCTCTTAGGTCAACAACATCTCCAATAGTTCCAAGACAAAAAAGATCTAGCCACTGTCGTAGGTCAGGTTCTTTAAAGTTTTTAAAGTGACCCTGCTCTCTAAGTTTCTGACGAAGCGCCATGCAAAAATAAAATGCCATTCCCGTGCCAGACAAATAGCCCAATTCGCTAGTGTCACCAGGTTGATTGGGATTAATGAGCCAAGGAGTTGCGGGTAAAATTTCTTTGGCAGCATGATGATCGGTGATGATCACATCAAGCCCAAGTTCGTTCGCACGTTCAACGGCCTCGACCGCCGTTGTTCCGGTATCTACCGTGATGACCAATGAAACATTTTCTTCTTTTGCAAGTTTTTCCAGAGCTGCGGGGTGCACCCCATAACCATCATCAAAGCGATGAGGTTGGAAGTGCATCACGTTTCCAATGTTGCACGCTTTTAGAAAAGAATAGAGAAGGCTCAGCCCAGCAATTCCATCCATGTCGTAATCTGAATAAATGCACACGCGCTCATTTTTTTGAATGGCAAGGCAAAGTCGCTCAATGCTTTCATCCATATTCTTCATGAGCGACGGGGATTTTATCTCTTGGAGCTTGGGATCAAGGAATGATTTTAAGTTCTCGGCTTCTGGATTGTTGAAGCCTCGTGACCACAGAACTTTTCCTAGAAGATTTCCGAATTTAGAAACAAAAAGCTCCAGATTTTCATCCGGAGCTTTTCTGGCTTTCCATTTTGCCGTGGGCTGTAAAGAGTCGCTGTTCATTCCTGCCCTAGGATCGGCTGGTTGCGATCGAACCTTCTTGTGTTGGGAATTTTTTGCTAGCCCATATGTAAAGGGGGGCTGCTACGAATATGGAGCTATAGGTTCCAATAATAATTCCTACAAACAAAACGGCCGCAAAGTCTTTGAGTGCGGCTCCACCTAAGAAGTATAGGACGGCGCAACTTACCAAAGTAGTCGCAGAGGTCATGATGGTGCGAGACATCGTAGAATTTACTGCATAATCGACGATTTGTTCTTTTGTTTTCCCAAGGTACTTGGATTCGATCTCTCGTATCCTGTCAAAAACGACAACGGTGTCGTTGATTGAGTAGCCTGCAAGTGTAAGAAGAGCCGCAACGACAGTTGTCGAAAATTCGATGCCGGTAATCGAAAGAAAACCGGTCACAATTACTAGATCGTGAAAAATACAAAACAGAGCTCCTGGCGCGAAGCGCATGTCGAAGCGCCAATACATAAAAATTGTAATGAGCAAACAAGTGTAAACAATGGCCAGAATTGCAGAACGCAATAAACCAGATCCAACTTTAGCTCCTACAATATCCATTTTTAAAATCTGCCAGGTGTCAGGTCCCGTGGCGCCGTAATGAGAAGAGAGTCCTTCGTTCAACGCTTGAGTGGTCGAAGCCTTAGTGTCTTCTTGTGCGGTGATTAGGAATTCATTGGGTGCATCACTAAAGCCTACGACAGACAAATTGCTTAGTTTTGTCTCGAGGGTTTGTCGAAGAGTTCCGATGTCCGTGTTGCCATTAAATTTCACGTGGGCTTCGATGCCTCCTTTGAAATCTATGCCGTAATTGATTCCAGGTGTGACCATCAAAACAAAACTTATCAAGACCAATGCCATTGATACAATGATCCACGGTTTGTGGTGTTTAGAAAATTCGATTTTAAGTTTGTTTGGATTAAAAAATTCCATAATGTCGTCCTATCCTAAAAGCCTTAGGCTTGAATTTCCTGTAGAGATTTTTTGCTGAGCCCTAGTGTGAGTTCAGAGTCGTTGTCATTTTTAAGATATTTAAAAAAACTTCGAGTCATGAAGGTTGCGGTGAAGACGTTGGTAATGATTCCTACAATAAGAGTTAGGGAAAATCCGCGGATAGTTCCTGTCCCAAATTGTAGCAGCATAAAGGCGCCGATAGCAGTCGTGACGTTCGAATCCAAAATGGTAGAAAAGGCATGTGAAAAACCTTGCTCAATGACTTGCTGAGTGGTTCGTCCGTTTCTAATTTCTTCTCGCATGCGTTCAAAGATAATGATCAAGGCGTCAACCGCCATACCAATGGTCAATACAATTCCGGCAATGCCCGGAAGAGTCAGGGTAGCACCCATAAGACCAAGGATTGCGAAGATGATACAGATGTTTGCTACTGTGGCGATGCTTCCAATGAAACCGGCCCATCCGTAGTAAATGATCATGAACAAGAAAATTAAGACAGAAGCTGTGACGAGGGCACTTTTTCCTGCAGTGATGGAGTCTCGTCCCATGCTTGGTCCGATGACTCGTTCTTCTTGCACCTCAATGTTTGCCGGCAAGGCACCTGCTCTCAATACAATGGAAAGGTCATGCGCTTCTCTGGAGACTTCATCAAAGCCTCCGGTACCAAGTGTGATTTGTCCTGAGTCGGTAATGACTCCGTTGATCTGGGGAGCACTTTTTACGATGCCATCAAGGACAATAGCCATTTGATAACCTTTGAAGGTGCGAGTTAGGTCGCCCATAAGTGGCGCGCCAACAGGACTCATTTGAAAGGAAACCACAGGACGCTGAGGTCCCATATTAGTGCTTCCGCTGTCTAGGGAGACAAAGGCATTCTCAATATATTCTCCAGAGATGACATCTTTTGTGGAGAGTAAATAGATGTTGAGTTGAATGTCATCAACCACGTTGGGGTTATTGATGCGCTGAAAAGCAATCTCGGTATCTTTGGGAAGTTTGTCCGCCAAATCACTCATGAGGCGCTCCCTGTAATCGGATAGTCTATCAAAAGTCTGTCGAGTGTAGGCTCCAGTCTTTTCGGCATCTGCAATCCATGTCGTCAGCTTACCGTCGATTTCAGATTTTTTTACATTGTCGTTGCTGTCTGGAACAATCTGGAAAGTTAATTTAGCTGTCTGTCCAATAAGCGCTTTTAATCTTTCTGGCTCTTTGGCTCCAGGAAATTGAACCAGTATTTGATCGTCGCCTTTTTTGGAAATGATGGGTTCAGAAACGCCGAATTCGTCGATTCGATTTCGTATGGTTTCTATACTTTGTTCAAGGGCTCTCGTGCGCACATCGTTCTCGTGGTCTCGAGAAAGCTTAAGAACTATGTAGTTTTTCTCTTTATCTTCGCCAACAACTTCAACAACAGTGGGATAACGTTGTGAAACTTCAGCATCAATGCTTATTAGCGATTCAGGTTTTTCGACTTCAATTTCAATTTCGCCTCGATCAGCGTTAGGAGTTACTTTTGTAAACTTTACTCCTTTGTCGGTGAGTGTTCGTTCAATTGACGAGGTGTAAACCTTTAGTTGAGAGGCAACGACACCTTTCAGGTCGACGCCCATGACCATATGTACGCCGCCTTGAAGATCTAGGCCCAGGCGCATAGCTGCTTTGGGTAGCCAGGATGGCATGTTCTCATCTTCAGGATGATTGAGAGACCAAAGAGTTGGGATGAGCAAATAAATTGAAATCACAACGATGGCAACACTGGTGAAGAAACGAAACTTGATACTTTTATTCATAGGTCAAAAACTCTTTTCTTAAGGTTTGGCTTCCTGAATCTATTTGGATTCAGGGTTCAAAATGTTTTTTGCAAGCGATAGAATCTGAGAACGAATCACTTTGACTTCGACTCCGTCAGAAATTTCAATGGATGCGACTTTGTCATTGAGCCCAACTATGGTTCCGAAAAGGCCATTGGATAAAATGACTTCGTCACCTCGCGAAATGCTAGCCTGTAATTGCTGAAGTTGTTGCTGTTGTTTTCTTTGTGGTCTGATCAAAACAAAATACATCAACGCAAATAATGCCAACATAACTGGAAGCTGCATCAAAAAACCATTGGCCGGTGGAGTGCTTCCACTTGGGGTGCTTGCCTGAGCAAATGCATTTAAAGAAAAAGTAAAACTAACTAAAATCAAAAAAATATTTGAGAACATCGTATTAATCCTCCTGACGAATTAAAGGCCTAAAAGCCTCTTAAGGATCTATCATCACTTGGGCTTCACGCCAACGTTCTAAGTGCGCATTTCTGAATGATTCAAATCTATTTTCCCGAATAGCCATGCGGCTTTGGTTCATAAGCTCAAGAAAAAAGTGCAAATTATGAATTGTGCTCAATACAGACGCTAAAATTTCGTTAGCCTTGTGGAGATGACGCAAGTAACTGCGGCTAAAATTTTTGCAGGTGTAGCATTGGCAATTAGAATCTAAGGGTTTTTCGCTCTTAGCGTGTTCCTGCTTGCGTATGCGCACTGCGCCATCGAAAGTGTAGAGGGTTCCGTTGCGCGCATTCCTCGAAGGAAGAACACAGTCAAACATGTCGATCCCGCTTCCAACGGCATGCAGCAAATCTATGGGAGTTCCAACTCCCATCAAATAGCGTGGGCGGTCTTTAGGCATAAGCGGAACGATATCATTGAGGACGGGATACATTTCTTCGGGCTTCTCTCCTACACTAAATCCCCCGAGGGCGATGCCATCGAATTCATGAAGAGTGCCGTCTTTGTCGTGAGCTGTCATCATTGCAAGCGTTTCAATGTGTTTTGCCCGAAGCTGCCTATCGAGGCCTCCCTGAACAATTCCAAATAGTGCACCTTTTTGTGGATCTCTGTGTTCAAGGCAGCGTTTTGCCCATCGGTTGCTGATATCAATGGCGTCCTGAAGTTGTTTGCTTGTGGCGGGAAGCGCGGGGCAAACATCGAGGACCATCATGATCGTACTTGAGATGGATTCTTGAATATCAATGGAAATTTCTGGACTCATAAAAAGTCGGCTGCCATCTAGATGACTTTTAAATTCCACGCCTTCTTCTTTTATTTTTCGTAAGTCACTTAGCGAGAAAACTTGAAAGCCACCGCTATCTGTTAGCAAGGGGCCGTCCCATCCCATCCATTTTCGAAGTCCGCCCATTTCTTTTAAGACTTCAGTTCCTGGTCTAAGCCAAAGATGATAAGTGTTGCCCAAAATGATTTGAGCTTTCATCTCTTTGAGGTCACGAGGCATCACGCCTTTTACAGTGCCAGCTGTTCCTACCGGCATAAAAATAGGAGTTTCGATATTGCCGTGTGGAGTGCTCAGTCGAGCGCTCCGGGCTTGACCATTTCCATTTTGTCCCGATTCAACTTCGACTTCTAGGGTGACCCGTCGTGGGGCTAATTTGTTTTGCACAGAACTAATTCCACACTCTTAAATCCACAGCTAAATCCACAGCTAACTCCACAGCTAAATCCACAGCGAAGCATCGCCATAGCTAAAAAAGCGATATTTCTTTTCGACTGCATGTTTGTAGGCCGCTTTTGCAAGTAGGGGGCTTCCGCCAAAAACTGACATCATGACAAAGAGCGTGGATTGAGGCAGGTGAAAATTTGTGATGAGGGCATCGGCATATTGGCAATCAAATCCCGGCTTAATAAAAAGGTCTGTTCTGCCCGCTTGATCCTTCACAGTTTCAGATTCTAGATCCAACGATTCTAAAGTTCTTAAGGCTGTTGACCCAATGGGAATGATGGGTCTGAATTCGTTGATCGCATCGCGAAGAAGTTGTTGGTTCTCTTTGGAAACGAAATAGCGCTCACTGTGCATTTTGTGTTCGCTAATTTTATCGGTGCGCATCGGTTCAAAGGTTCCAAGGCCAACATGCAATAGACAATCAGCAAATTGGTGTCCTTCGGCCTTTAAAACGTTGACCATGTCTTCGGTAAAATGAAGAGAAGCAGTTGGGGCTGCTACTGATTTGATCTCTTTTTTATCGGCCCATACGCTTTGGTATCGTTCGTTATCGCGAAGAGCATCGCGCTCTTTGATGTAGGGTGGAAGGGGCATTTCACCTTTTTCTTCTAAAATAACTGCGATCGATTTTTTTAGAGGAGAAAAATCCACGGTTTGTGCGTCGAGGACGGTAAATTTTTCGTCAGTGCCTTCGATGACCATGGTTTCAGGGAATTTCAATTTAGCAGAATTGCGAATGATGCAAGTCCATTTTTTTGAATCGGTGGAAGTTTTTTTGGAAGATTCTTCATTGGTCTCTTCAAGCAAAACAAATTCGTGTCGGCTTCCCGATGATCTTGTCGCATAAAATCTTGCCGGCAAAACAGCGCTTCGATTCCTAAAGAAACAAGCATCGTCCAAATCATTTTCTCGTAAAACTAACGGGAGGTCTCTAAACTCTAGGTCCTCAAAGAACGGCTGACCTTTATCTGGGTATCGCCTGACAAGTAAAAGCCTAGCGTCTTCACGTTTTTGTGCGGGGCTTTGGGCAATAAGTTCTTCTGGTAAATCAAAATTATAGTCCGAGATTAAATCGCTATATTCGCTTAATTCGCTCACCTTAGGGGTCTTATCAGCTCTATGAAGTGGTGCAAGTTCTTTTGCTTTTTCAGCTTAATTTTCAAAAAATATTATCGTGCGTGGGTGGGGATTCTGAGTTCAACGGCTTTGGTCTCTTTGGGGGAGCTCAAGACCTTCAAATTTACTTTTGGGTAATGAAATTCCAAAATCTTTTTATAGCTGAGTCCAGCTAGGGCCATTTTTTGCGCAGCCACTTGGCTGAGACCTACTCCATGACCCCAACCTTCACCTTTAAAGGTAAACCCAGTAGGGTTTTTTTCGATGTCGAATTTTAAACTCTTGAAGCTGCCCATCCCAAGTTTTTTTGCAAAATTTCTTGAAGTCAAATTGATTTCTCTTTGGGATCCGACAAGTTTAAGAACGCTCACTCGGGCGCCGGGTGTGCGCGAGATGACTTGAATATCTATAAGATTTCCAAGTCTTTCCCATAGGGCCGCAATGCCTTTGCTTAAGTCCATGTTCCACTGGTATCGGCCCTTGTCCCAGGCATTTGGTTTTGCTGTAAAGGGAGCATCTTCATTGGCTCTGCCCCAAACCGCGCTAGGCAATTCGGAATGTCCACCGGAAGCAGCGGAATAGTAGGCCTTCAATACTTCGCCGTTATTGACCAAATATTGATCTTTGGTGTCGAAGCTCGCTTGAAGACTAGCCGTCGATTCTTTTTGGGCGCCTGGATATACTTGATCCTTCTCTCCGTTTTTTAGGTCCCAGGGAAGGCCTTCTTTTCGTCGTTTATTCGCTTGAGCAACGGCGTAGCTGCGGGCCGCTACGGCTTGAGCTTTCAGCGCTTCAATCGGATACGATTCAGGCATTTCGCCGTGAATCAGGGATGCAATATAGTCGTCAATGGGCACATGATTGATGATATATAAAAAATCATTTTGTGGAAGCAGTTCAACGGTTCCTCTGTACCAGCGAGATTTATATTGAAGGAAGCCGGAGCGATCTTTAAGGGTCATGGACTTCTTTAGTGTCCAATCGTGAGGAGCCGCTGTGCAATTCCAGTGTAAGGATTGAGGAATTTCACCCACAGGACTTAGGGATAATAGGGTTGATGGAACCGAAATTTTATTTTCACAGGTCAGAGTGCGAGATCTAAAAATATGACCTTGCGATGAGCCAAGGGCTTGTCCGGTGATCACTATTTTTTCTGAGTCGTTATTGGGAATCCTATCGACCAACACTCGAATATGCGACAGACCTACGGGGGCAAGATTTATTTTGGATTCACTTTTGGCGTTGATGCTGAGAATGGCCAAAATAATAGCCAAACACTGTGTGCCTTCGAATTTCCCCCAACCCATGGTATTAGTTTGTCAGAAAACTGAATGAATGTTGAGGCTGAGAGCACAATCTTTCACTATTTTAACTGTGCGCGGGGAAGAGGTGGTGAAGGGCACCAAGTTCCCAGATTTATGAACTTTTATATATGTGCCCCGTAAATTGGCACTACTTTCAGAATATCTGCTTCAAGTATTAGAGTTTATTGAGTTTCTGCCGCGCTTTCTTTGGCCGCCACCTTTTCCCCGCGCACAGTTAAATTTAGGGCAGGGAAGATTGGGCGAGTTGGAGCGTTTGCCAAACCGGGCGTTTGAGGTTGGCGTCTAAAAGGCACTCGGCGGGAGAATTTGTGGTGAATACCCTCAGAATAGTTTCTGTGGGATGAATCTTAAGACCCATGACCACACAGACATCGAAACCCCGGTGGGTTTCGAGAAGCGGCATAAGCTCACTAGAATCGCGAACAAATTTAGTCTGAAAATTTTGCGAATTAAGTTTGAGGGCCTCCAGCATTTTTTCAAAAAGTTCGAGCGCCTGAGGGCGACTTTGAGATTCATGATCTAGTACAAAAAGCCAAGGCGGAACGGACCCCAGGTCAGGATTTTGCAGGACAGGATTTTGATTGAGATCCATAGCAATTCCAGAAAGTGACGCTGCTTTCTCCGATGAGCTTTGCACGGTTTGAGGCTCAAAACCTAGGCAATCCAAATATTCTTCAAAATCTTGATTCATGTGTAGGCGCTAGCAAAGCTCGCCAAAGCGTCTTTGCCAAGGAGGAATCCTGACGCAGTGCGGGGGCGCCAACATTTTCTTCATCATTTCTTAACAATTGCCTAAAGCTCAGCAAAAACCCCTCCGAAAGGAATCAGGTAGGACACAGGAGGTGCCGAATGAAAGTACGTGATTTTTTTAACGCCCTTGAGAATAAAGACGAAATTCTAAATAAAATTAAGGACTTCAAGGACTCAAAGCGCCGTGAAAACTTCCTATCTCAGCACCGAAATTGCGGAAGTTGCGGAAATCCTCTTAAATTTACCCACGCTTCTTACTATCTCCAAAATGTCATTCACGAAAAAGCTTGTTGTCCGGGTTGCGGTCAAAAGGCCCCTGAACGCAAATACGCACTCAACTAATCCAGCCAATATCCAGCTCTGGACTAAATGACCGAAATCTACGAATTTTTTGAGTCGAGATCCCTTCTTATTCGTTGACATCATCCATGAAATATACGAAATCTTACAGCCTGCGTTGGTGCGCCTAAAGCCCCCGGATATTTGATTTAATTATCCGAAGATGGGTGCGGCACTCGAAGTTATCAACGAACTGAAAGGATCTCATGGCTACAAAAACTAACACTCAGGAAACTCTTAAGTTCCCATACGCGGTTGTAAAAACTGGCGGAAAGCAATTTCGTGTTGCTGAAGGGGATATGATCTTAGTTGAAAAACTAGAAGTTGAGCCCGGCTCAAAATGGACAGCAGACGAAGTTTTGTTTGTCGCTAATGGCCCTGCCGATCTAAAAATTGGTCAGCCTCAAGTGTCTGGCGCAAAAGTTGAATTCGAAGTTTTGCAACAAACACTTTCTAAAAAGATATTGATTCGTCACTCAAGAAGACGTCAAAATTCTAAAAAAACAATGGGACACAGACAGCCTCAAACTCGTCTGTTGGTTAAAAGCATTAAGGCTTAAGGAAAGGTAGGAAGACAGCATGGCATCGAAAAAAGCTGGTGGTAGTACAAAAAACGGACGTGATTCCAACGCTCAGCGCTTGGGAGTAAAACGCTTCGGTGGTGAAACAGTTAGTGCTGGTAGCATTATCGTTCGTCAACGTGGAACAAAATTTCACGCTGGTAAAAATGTAGGGATGGGACGTGACCATACTCTATTCGCACTTATTGATGGTGAGATTCAGTTTAAGAAACATACAAATGGACCTACGAAAGTAGCGATCCTTCCTGTAGTTTCTGCTTAATTGAATTGATAGCTGAATTAACAGTTGCACTGGTTGATTAGACATTCATAAGGCGGTTCTCTAGCGAGGCCCGCCTTTTTTATTTGGAGCCCAATGAAATTTATTGATGAAGTAAGAATTGATGTACGCAGTGGTGATGGGGCTCCGGGCTGCGCGCATTTTCGACGTGAAAAATACAAACCTCGAATGGGGCCAGATGGTGGTGACGGTGGCAAAGGTGGAGATGTTTATTTCCAAGCAACGCACCAGATGCAAAGTTTGCTCGATTTTAAATATATTACAAAATACGCAGCCGAAGATGGTAAGCCCGGAAGAGGCGCTGATAAATACGGTCGCGGCGGAGAAGATTTGTTGGTTAAGGTTCCTGTTGGAACTTTAATTTATGACAATGAAACCGGAGAGCTGTTAGCTGATTTGGTTGAGCCCGAAAAATCTGTCATGCTTTTGCGTGGAGGTAAGGGCGGCATGGGGAATATGCATTTCGCCACTGCGACCAGACAATCTCCGGAATATGCTCAACCTGGCTTACCTGGCAAAAGCATGAAATACCGAATGGAATTGAAGTTGCTCGCGGATGTCGCGCTTATTGGATTTCCAAACGCAGGTAAGAGTACCCTAATTAGCAAGTGGAGCTCAGCGCGTCCAAAAATTGGTGACTATCCCTTTACAACTCTTGTTCCTAATCTTGGAGTTGTCCGTGGCCAAGGGCTCGATTTTGTATTGGCAGATATTCCTGGAATTATTGAGGGAGCTAGTGAGGGCAAAGGCCTTGGTCATAGATTTCTTCGTCATGCAGAGCGCACTCGGGCTCTTGTTGTGATGCTTGATTTGGATCCGTATACGGGACGCCAATTGGATGAAGAGTTTAAAACTTTATTGAAGGAATTGCGGCAGTATTCCTCAACAGTAGGCGCCTTGCCTATGTGTGTTGCTTTGACAAAGGCTGATATTTGGAAAGATCAACTTAAGGATGTTTCTTTAAGTGGAAGTGCGGCTTTGGAATGTCTGCTGGCAATCCCAGAGCTTCAGGAAAAAGGAATTCAGGAACTTTTTGAAGAATTAAAAAATGAAAAGATTTTGGATTCTACTTACTTGATATCTTCTGCGAGCGATATGGGTTTGGACGTGCTCAAACAGGCCCTCGTAGATGTCCTTACAAAATTAGGCCCTCGAGAATATAAAAATCACATTGCTTCTGTTGTTAGCTATGGCAATGCCGAGCTTTTTGGCGATGACGATGATGGTGAGGGTGAGTTTTTCGCTAATGTGGAAAACGATGATGATGACGATGGCTTTGTCTTTGAGGATGAGGAATAGTTAAGAAACGTTTGTGCTATGAAGTCTTTTGAAGTCTATTTCGGGGGATCATTTTACCCGCCTCATATCGGGCATGACCAAATGCTTCAGGTGTTGTTAAGAAAAAGTGAAGTTGAAATTTTGCATCTCGTTCCGACCTTTCAAAATCCTCTTAAAGAAGCGTCCTCGATTTTTGGAACAACAAATACAGAAGATAAAAAATCGCTCGTTAAAAGTATGGTTGTCAAATGGCATGAGTCGTTGCTTCGTAGGGCTGTGCCGGGGATCGAAAAACTTTCGATTGAATGGCTGGAGATCGATAATGCGCAAACGTCCTACACTTGTGATTCGCTTGAAAAGATTAAAGCAGCCTCTTCAAGGGGTAAAAAGAGTCATTGGGTTGTGTGCGTAGGCGATGATTGTTTAGAGGGCTTGCCTCGTTGGAAATCAATCGAAAATCTTTTAGCTGAAATTGATGAATTTTGGATATTTTCACGCGGTCCGACAGACGAAATAAGTTTGATTTCAAAAATTGATGAAAAGCTAAGAGACAAATGTTGTTGGCGGATCATGCCTGATGAGATTCGAGATGTATCTTCAACACAAATTCGGGAGATATTGAGCACTGACGCTTCGCGTGAGGCCGTTGAGAGATCCGTGCTTCCAGATATCGCTAAAGTTTTCTGGGCCCATCTTTTAGAGTCTTAGTTTATTCCCCAATAAATTCGTATCATTGTGTGCTCTGCTCTTGCGACTTTGGGAAGTTGGAGTCAAACTCTTGGTATGAAAAATATCCTTTTGTTTTTAATTTTAGTTTTTGTTTCAGGCTGTGCTTCCATGGGAGGTAACTCGGCGCCAAAAGAATACAAAGGCTTTGTATATAAAAATACTTTTGAGCCTTTCCCTGGAATTGTGGTTCAAGAATATCTTCATGTGAAATCTGGATTAAAAGTTCTTTTGGAATCGAGGCCCAAAACGGGGGTGATTGCCTACGTGACAGCTTTTGATGTTGGGTCTCGTTTTGAGGCTCCAGGACGCACTGGACTCGCGCATTTGTTTGAACACATGATGTTTAGGGGAACGCCAAGTTTTCCTGAACCATTCAAAACTCTTTCGGGTTGGGGTGATCGATTCAATGCCTATACAAGTTTCGATTTAACCTTGTATCATGAACTGGTTCCAAAAGAAGTTTTTGATGACGTTGCAAAATTTGAGTCCGAACGTATGAGGCAATTGCAGCTTACGGACGAAGTTTTTAAAACCGAAAGAGGGGCGGTCGTTTCTGAACGAAAAATGCGCACAGCTGATACCCCTTCAGGGCGATTGAATTGGGAACTTTACCAGTATGCGTTTGACATCCATCCCTATCAAACGGGACCCATTGGATGGCAGGAAGATCTGGACGCGGTATCGGTTAAGGATGCCTTGGCGTTTTACAAACGTTATTATGCCCCTAACAGAGCCACGATTGCTATTGTTGGAGATTTTAAAATAAAAGAAGCCCTTGATACTTTAGATAGACACTATGGAAGCTTTACTAAAGAAGATTGGGTTGAGCCTGTTGTTCGAAGTGAGAATACAAAACGGAAAGATCGAAGAATTGTGATTCCTTATCAAACGGAAACAGTTCATATGGCCGACGCTAGATTTGCACCAGGTCTGATGAGCAAACAAAATGCCGCAGAAATGTTATTGTGTTCCTTGCTTGCAGATGGAAAATTAGGATATTTGCCAAGTGAGCTTGTGGAAAAGAAAATTGCTCGAAGTGTTAACGATTCCTGTTACTACTTGGTTGATCCATCCCTTTCTACAATCCAGTTAACGGGGAATCCTGGAGTAAGTATTTCTCAACTCGAAAGTGCTTATGAAAAAGCGCTTAAGAAGTTTCCATTGTGGTTAAACGCCGATCGTCTTGAAGGCATCAAGCTCTATTATTTAGAGGCTCACTTGGGTGAGTTAAGAGAGCCGATGGGTGTTGCTGAAAGCTTGGCCTATAATTCTGTCACAGCCAAGGATCCCATGTTTGGATTCAATTACATGGAACAAATTAAAAATGTTAGCTTGGATCAGGTTAAGGCCGTGTGGGATGACTGGCAGACAAGGTCCAAAACAAGATTGATTTTAAAACCCGCTAAGAAAAGCGCACCTTTCAAAAAAAGAACTTTTAAAAAATAGGAAAAGGACAAACATATGAAACATTCAGAAAAAATATTTGCTAAATTGTTCTTTCTCACATTAGGTGTGCTCGGAACGACTTTTTATTCGGGCAATGCCAAGGCTAAAATTTATTTAGATTCAGAGAATGATCCTCTTCCCTTGTTTTCGTTACAAGTCATGTTTCCCAAGGGAATGCTTTCGGAAACACAAATTCAAGCAGCCTCGCTTGCTCTGTATTCTGAGATTTTAGAGGACGGCACCGAGCGACTCACAAAGCAAGAGTTCTTAGATGCCATGATGACTTATGGGGCCTCCGTGTCCTTCGGGGCGGGCCGAGAAACTTCAGGTTGGAGCATAAGTTTTCCAATCATTGAAGGGAAGGACTATGAGCCGCTCATTAATTTGGTCGAAGAAAATTGGAAAAGACCTCGCTTGAACAACGAGACGGTAGAAAAAGCGAAATTAAAAATGGAAGCAGCTTTAAAGGGCAGCTTAGATTCTGATATGGGTCTAGCTGCAGCCACAGGCCGTCGCTGGCTCGGAATTAATAACTTTTCTTTGTATCCCGTTTTAATGGATGGGCTTAAGGGAGTTTCTACAACAAGCATTCAGGGATTAGCGCAAGCGGCTCTTGCTGAATTACCAGATGTTTGGGCGGGTTACATAGGTCCAAAATCACATGAAAAGTTAGCGGTTACAATTTTGAACAAGGTGTTCTCTGGCTATGGCAAAATTTCGAAGGGAGCCTTAACGCGTTCATTGGTTCAGTTCGCAGAAAAAAATCAAAAGGAAGCCGCTACAAAAACAGCGGTGATTGTTGAAAAATCCGGTCGATCCCAAACTGTAGTTTTTACGACGGGAGTTTTTGAAGAATTTCCTCATGACACTCGCGAAGAGCTTGCTCTTCATTTTGGAGGTCACATTCTTGGTTTTTCTGGGTTGGGATCGTATTTTGGCGATGAAATTAGAAACAAAAGAGGGCTTGCGTATTCTGTGTCGCCACTTCAAAAGTTTTTCTTAGGCAAACCCGCTGTGGGCTTCTTAACAAATCCTGTGAGGGAAAAGCAGAAAGAAGCGTTAGCGGTTATTTCTGAAGTTCAAACTGCCGCTTATTCAGAGGCTGATGTCTTTAAAGTCTTGTCGGAAGAAGTTTGGAATCGCCAATGGCAAAGTTTTAAATTTGGGCACATATTAGACAATTCCTCAGTAGCCGCGAGACTGTCATTGCGAAAAGCTGTGGTCGAAGGAGAACTAAGCCCGGAGTTTCAAAGACTCGAACCTAAAGATTGGTCCATCACTCGTGATGAAATTCGAGAATACTTTATGTCGAATTGGGCGAAAGCAACAAAAGTTATTGTCGTTGTTGGAGACTCTAAAGAGTTAAAGCCTTTGATCGCCAAAAACTTTCCTGATTACGAAATAAAAGTCATAAAGGCAGACGATACGCTTTCTGAAAAAGCTTATAAGCCTTAATTGTTCATGGCAGCAGATTCGTCAGAATTATTGTTGTGTCCACATGTAGGAGTTGCCAATTCTTTGAACGAATGAAGGGTTATTTGTCGATCAGCTCGTTGAGTGCTGGTTCCAAATATTCTACAAAAGTCTTTGCGCCAAGTGGGCTAAGGTGGATCAAGTCGTTCTGGTAGAAATCTTTTCTTTTTGAAAAACTATCTATGTATTTCTTGGACATGCCATCAAAGATTTTGCATCTTTTTTGTGCTGCGCTAACGATATAGTCTCTGATTTGCAATCTACGTTTATTTTTTTCTTTCAATGACTCATGGGATGGCTGCGTAATTATAAATAGGCATTTTTGATTTTTGCCCAAAGAAGCAGTGAGGCTTTTAATCTGCTTCTCTATGAAGCTCTTTTTAAACTGTTCAGAATTTCCAAGGAATTGAAAAATCACGAAAGAGGCTTCGTGACCTTGATTGAGTATCGAGAAAGCTGATTGATTCGAGGTCCCCATGCAGGCGGTGTCGTGCATCGACACATGAGAATGACCGTTAACTCGCCCGGTTCGGGAACATAACCACTTGGGATATTCGGTGTTTAATGGCTGCGCCCAGTGCCTAGGCGATGAACTTCCAACTCCCACGATGGCCAAGCCAGAGCCGCCAAGTTTTTTTGAGAGAAATTTATAGAGGTATTCACCGAAGTACCCTTCCGTTTGAGAATCACCAATGTGGAGGAGGGTTTTTCTCTTACAGCTTAAACAGGCTCCCGATGCTGGATCTCTTAAGGGCGAAGCATTCTCCGCAATTGAATGTTGGGTAAAGATTGTCGCAATTGTAACTAAAAGTATTAGAAAATTCCTATATGTGAATTCCATAAAAACTATAAACATTCATTCGCCACTCTATACCCTCGCGCTAGGTTGTGTGAAAGCTTCAGCTAACGATGCTTCGATGCGAATTTCGCTGAGCGCACTTTCTTCCATCACCGCTTGGGCGGCTTCAACAACCGCTTTGGCATCCATGTGATGATATCCATAGATGTCGCTAGGGCGTCCACACTTCGAGTGCTTTCGAGTTGCGAGAGATTTATGAAGGGTTCCCACACAAGATCCAATATTATCCAGTAAGCCTGGTTCTCCGTCGTGAACGCTCACAATGGGGATGCGTCTTCCTGCTAAAGTCATGAGTTGTGCAGCTCCTGCGGCGCTGGCACTTAAAGTGTCAAAAGGGCGAGGACCAATGTGTTGCGGAGGATAAGTTCCGTTCATAGTAGCCTTGGCAGCTGCCTCAGCGGTTGCCGTCACACGCGTAAACAAATCCCCGGTTATGCCTAGGCCCTGTTTGAGGTGTCGGTAGTTGTTGGCCTCTGCCAGGTTTCCAAGTAACAAGTCTGGCGAGCTAACTTGAATCACGTTAGCAAAAATTCCTTTTGCTAGAAGGCTATCGCTGGCTTCGAGTGCTTCAGGAGCCAAGGCGCCCATTGAGAATATGTTAAGCACATTTTCGCTTGGACGGTATCCCGTTTTTCCGCGATGATCAACTAGGTAGTAGGCGCCTTCTAGGCAATCTTTGCGGGTGGCTTCCAAAATATCAGCATCAGACTTAGCTTCAAAACGCTTGTGTGTTTTGAGGCGTTTGAGCATTTCCTTTTGTTCAAGAGCTCGGGTCACACAACGAATCAGGACAGCGCTTCGGCCTGCGTTGCTGTTGGGAGAAGCTTCGCCTTCCACAAGAGTAAACAAATGTCTACGAATGGATTCTGTGAAAATCCAATCGAGCTCTTGGCAGTAGGCGGGTTCCCACGTGATGGAATTTGCAATTTGAATGTCGGACTTCCAGCCATGCTGCGCGCCCTCAGGAGACAACGAAACACCGGCTGGAGTTCCCACGCAAATAAAGCTAGATTTCCAATAGGCATTGAAGAAATATTGGTCCAAGGCTCGTTTGATGAAAAAATCATAAACCGTCATCATTGGAAGAATAGGGGTGCCTGTATAGTGTGGCATGGTCCCGTAGCTTCCCACGCAGCTCATGGTGTTTGATTCTGCGATATCAAAACGGATGAAACGTGAATGGGCATTTTCATGCGGAGTAAGATGAGGCGTTTTGGAATCTTGGACTCCGTATTGTTTTTCAAAGTCCTCTGTTTCTGGACCAAAAATACGACCGTCGAGAGTAGAATTAAGATTTGTTGAGGTGCCTACATCTGGCGCCATGGTGATAAATCCATCAGCTAAAACTTTGAGTTTGCGCTCATCGTCACCAAGGGCTTTTTGCCCTTCTTTGAGATCTTTTTCATTCAATGGAGTTTCTGCGATGCGGGTGAGCTTTGCTGATAATTGGCCAACCATCCACTGAGTGTGAATGAGAGGAACAAGCTTTAAATTGATGCCAAGCTCGGTAGGAAAATTTTCTATGGCGCCAGTGGCCTTTATTTGCTGTTTTGTTGCGTCGACATTGTTAAGGCGCAAATCAAGTTGCGTCTGCATGCCCTTGCGTAGCCAATCTCCGCGCTCTTTTAAGTATTTTCCTTCGGGCGAGGTGGCGTCAAAATGTTCGAAGTTAAAGTAGTCTTCGCCTTTAAGGTTGATGTTTTTGCGAAGCGCTTTGACTTCGTCTTCTTCGATCATTGTGTTGTGATTGGCAGATTTTGCCATGCTCGTAAGGCCCCAGCCTTTTAAAGTATGTGCAATGATCATGACTGGTTTTTCGGGGTCTTCTTTGGATGCATTGAATGTTTCAATGAGTTTCTCGACGTCGTGTCCCCCTAAGTCATTTAAGAAACGAATGACTTCATCATTTTTGAGTGAGGACAAAACTTTTTTGGCAGCTTTGTCATAGCGTCCTACGGCCTCAAGGACTTGCTTAGGATCTTGCGATGCTAACATGGCCTGAAACTCAAAGTCAGGAAGCGCTTCTTCGAAGACGCTTCGAAGGGCATCTCCGTCTTTTTGTGCAAAGACTTTTTCGCGGAATGACCCGTGACGAAGTTGGACAACTTCCCAGCCGTTCGCTCTCATCATTCCCTCTACGCGATCGTTGTCTTTTTTACCGAGCCCATCTTCGTTGAGAACTCTGTGTCCATCTAGAGATTGCCTGTTGTAATCAAGAATCCAGGTGACATTGCCAAGATTTCGTTCTGCGGCTTCGGGCATGACTTCAGCAAGTGAGCCTTCGCGAAATTCTGAATCTCCCATGAGACACCAAAAGTGTGCATCCTTCGGAACATCGTAGCCATGTTTTTCGGCCATGCGATAAGCGTGGGCTAGGTAAACGGCTTTGACCGGAGGAATTCCCACCGAGCCCGAGGGGATCACGTTCCAATGATCTTGGTCGTAGGCGGAATGATAACTTTGAAAAACTGGTTCGCCAGTGTGCGAGAAATGTCGCAAATTTTTCATGGCAAGTTTCATGCGATCGTCTTTCATCCAATCAAATTTTTCTGAAGCGGATCCTTCCCAAAAAAGTCGAAGTAAAAAATTGTTTGAATGGTCGACGGGGGACGCATGCGGTTTAACGGCCATAAAATCTTGAGGATTGCGAACGGCCAAATGCAAAGTAGAAAGTATGTGCAATGATGAAGCACACGCGGCAGGGTGTCCGCCAACTTTTGGATCGCCTTTTTCTTTGTCTTCTCGGTGATTGGCGATGTAGATCATCGACATCACGTGAGAATGAATTCGTTTCATGATGGCTTCCAAAACTTCAGGTTTTGGGAGTTTGGGGGCGGGGCTTAGGTTCCAGGGATTTTTTGCCATAAGGGCAGTAAAATTATAGAGTTAGAGACATATTTCAAGTTCTAAATACGTCAAAGCAAAGAAAAACGAATTTATTTATTTAAGGGCTTGATTAAATGGCACTAAGTATAGGATAAGACCTCACGTTCTCTAACGATCCCATCGTCTAGAGGCCTAGGACACCTGGTTTTCATCCAGGCAACCGGGGTTCGACTCCCCGTGGGATCGCCATTTGTAAAGACCGTATGCTGTATACAGTAGACGGTCTTCGGTATACCGAATCACTCCAGTTTTTGAATAACTTTGATAGGTGACTGCATCAATCGGTAAATGTGTGCGCCAAGACTGTCGAGTAGCTGCCAAAGGGCACTTTCATGGAAACGTACAAGTCGAAGTATGGCCTGACACTCTTTTTGTGAGGCATAAGCAATTTGATAGAATCGCCGTTTTTCTTTTGCCGACGGTTTCGCATTTCCTTCCGATAAGTTAAGGGCAATCGAAGAAGCCGCTCTTAAAAGCTGCTCCCTTAGATTGCCTTTGATGGACGAATCCTCCACTTCCCCATAAAACTCTATCGCTAACTCCAATGTATTAAATGTTTTCATATTGCTCCTCCAAAATTCGGTCTTCGCAAAAAGCAGACCAAATTTTGGAGGAGGCTCATTGGCTAAAAATAATTTTTAAGGATAACTTATTTCGAATGAGCGAAATGATCTATGCCGTAGATTTTGGAACCTCTAATTCACTTTTGGGAGCGGCGGATGCTTCAACGGTGCATCCTCCCATTGCGCTCGATGCCGGAGCTGATGATCCAACTGTCCTCAGGAGTCTCATTTATTTTCATCCTGAAGCTGGCGTCTATTTCGGTAGCGATGCTATTCGAGAATACGTCGGTAACTCCATGGAAGGACGTTTCCTAAAATCTATGAAGCGTTTTTTGCCGATCAAAAGTTTTGAGAGCACGCTCATTGGTGGCAAGCAACGTAAGCTCGATGATTTGATTTCGTGTTTTTTGCGCGAGATGCGCATGCGAGCGAATGAAAAATTGGGTCAAGATGTGACCTCCGTTATTATGGGAAGGCCCGCTAGGTTTTCAGAAGACGACGAGCTCGATCAGCTGGCTCACAACAGATTGGAATCAGCGGCGAAGCTTGCCGGATTTACTCATGTTGAATTTCTGCCAGAACCTGTGGCAGCTGCTTACAGATTTCGAAAAGAAATGCAAAAAGAAGAAATTGTAATGGTCGCGGACTTCGGCGGTGGAACTTCCGACTATACCATCTTAAAACTTTCGCCAAAAGAATTTAAGCCAGAAGATGTTTTGTCCATTGGTGGGGTTGCAGTGGCGGGAGATATCCTAGATGGTCAACTGATGAAACATCGAGTGGCAGAAAATTTTGGAAGCGAAGTTCGCTATAAGGCTCCTTTTGGTAGCAATGTTATGCAAATGCCAAAGGGGCTCATAGGGCATTTGTGTTCCACGGCCTACATCAACTTACTCAATAGTCGAGAAAACAGAGATTTGTTAAAGCGCATTCAGGCGGGAGCCTTCCACGAAGAAGATAAACAACTGATCGATCAACTAGAAGTTCTTTTAGAAAATCAGTTGGGCTTTGCTGTATTTGAATCCATCGAAAAGGCAAAAAAAGATATTTCAATCAACGGTGAGGGGAGTGTGGATTACAAATACCCAGGAATAAAAATCCATGAACTTATCAAAGAAAAGCAATTTGAAGTTTACACTCACGATGAAATCGAAAAAATGTTTAACTCTCTAGACGAAACTTTGGCGAAGGCGGGATTGAAGGCTTCTGACATCGATAGAGTATGTTGTACGGGCGGAACGGCGAAAGTTTCTTTGGTAAGAAAAAAACTCATAGAGCGTTTTGGCGAAGACAAGCTTGAGGCCTTTCGAAATTTTACCTCAATTGTTGAGGGCCTTGCAGAACGTGCTCAACAAGTCTTGCGTAGTTGAGACAATTAGGCTAAGGCATGCTCTTTATTAAATATGAGACAAAGATTGTTTTTCGCACTTTTATATTTTGCTGAGGGCGCTCCAGTTGGATTTATTTGGTGGGCACTGCCTGCCATTCTAACCGAACGTGGCTTTGCTTTGGCTGAAGTGAGTCAGCTTATGGCGCTGGCAGTAGTTCCCTGGTCCTTTAAATTCGTCTTCGGACCTTTGGTAGACAATCTGAGCTTCCGGGGAGTTCCTGTGAAGGCTCAATTGTTTGTCTTTCAATTTTTGATGGGCCTCACGGCTTTGGCTTTTGGATACTTTATCGACAAGTCAGATTTGGCAGGACTTAGTTTTGTGGTTTTGCTCCATGCTACTTGTGCAGCCGCTCAAGACATCTGCATCGATACTTTGGCAATTCGGAGTGTGAAGTCCGAGGAGCTGGGCGCTGTGAACGGTTACATGCAGGCCGGAGTCTTGTTGGGCCGTTCTCTCTTTGGAGGAGTCAGTCTTTTTCTTGTTCATAAATATGGCTTATCAGTTGTCATTTACTTACTGGCGGCGGCCATTTGGCTCACGACTTTGTGTTTGTTCTTTTCGGGACTTAAGGAAAGATCCCACAACCTTGCGCTACCTCTAAAAGAATATTTTGCTCAGCTGAAAGTTTTATTTTCGCAAAGTAAAACTTGGCTACTGATCTTTGGAACTCTTCTTGCCGGACTTTCGTTTAAGGGGATCTCGGGCGTAGATAGCGCAGCTTTGGTACATATTGGAGTAGGTGCCGATGAACGCAGCATCCTTTTTGCACTTTGGATTCCACTGCTCATGTTGATAGGAGCCATGTTCGGGGGATTTTGCGCGGATCGATGGAACAAACGAAAAGCTTTTAACTATTTTTTGCTTTGGAATGTCGTTGCAAGTTTACTTTACTCTCTTAGTTTTGATTTTGCGCAAACGGGCTGGTTTTTGTATTTGTCACTATCGATGTCTTATTTGGG
Organism: Bdellovibrionota bacterium; assembly: GCA_041750195.1. GTDB lineage: Bacteria > Bdellovibrionota > UBA2428 > UBA2428 > UBA2428 > JBGSZX01. The sequence continues at coordinate 160,004 of JBGSZX010000028.1, forward strand.
CATCGGAATGATCACCACGTCACTGTACGCCTATCTTATGGGGCACACCAAAAAAGTTTTTGCAGCCTTCGAATTTAGTTTGTTTATGGCTGCCGTAAATATGAGCGAGTCTATAGGCACTTGGTTTTCGGGGGAGTTCTCTCAGTCCTGGGGATTTTTCGCTGCGACAATGCCTCAGGTGGTGCTCGCATTGGGAGCCCTTGCTTGTTTGTATTTTGTCGACAGAAAAGGGCCTGTGACTCTTAGGGTTTAATTTTTTGGACACATCCGTGACGACTTAAACTTTTCTGCCTGAAGTTTTTTCATTTGAGGAGCTTCACAAAGCTTCTCGCTAATATTTGAAAGTTTGAGTTTTTGCTTCTCAATCTCAAAGGCCATGCTTTCAAAAAGAGGTGTGAGACTTTCACGAACTTTCTCGGAGACGAAGGGAGGTTTCGTTGGGTTTGATTCCGCAAAACCATGTCCGCACATCTCTTCATCAAAGGCTTTTTGTTGAGTCCACCCTTGGGCCAAAATTCTATAAAGTCCTGAGAGCAAGCCCGTTCGATCTTCACCTACGGTACAATGTATGAACACTCCGCCTTTGGCCTGACGAATTTTCACGAGAGCTGCTACCGTTGTGCGGCAGGCCTCCTGAAAGTCGCTGATGTCTTTCCATGGAAAATCGAAATGGTGAAAATTTTTGCTGTTCCAATCGGATTTATTAAGAAGTGACTTTTCTGCTTCAAGGCTTTCGTCCTTATCAGCAGATTTTCTAAAATTGATGATCTCGCTAATGCCTTGTGATTTTAATTCTACAATATCCTGCTTGGAACGAGGGCGCATTCCCCTTATTACTTTTGGACTTTCACTAATGATGTGGGAGTTGGGAATATTTAGACCTTCCACCGATGAGTTGAATGGCGAAACAAGCTCTCTGCTTGCGCAGGATTGAAGGATGATAACAAGATAAAAAATTATTTGAAAATGCTTCACGGGTATTCTCCATCTAGATTCTATTTAAAAGGGTCGACCACCATTTACTGTGATTGCGTGTGCAGTGAGGCCGGAGCCAACCCAGTAATAGAATACACAGCCAACCTGTATGGCGCCTCGGTCCTCTGCAATTTGAATGGTAATTTGGTGGGGCACCTCGGCGGAGCTTATTCCGTATGAATCAAAATTTACGAAATGACCCGTCCCCCAGGCTTTTGAATAGGTTTCATTCATCAATAAAACTGTATCAATCTCTGCAATTGGACTACCTGCTTCAATATGTAGATTGCTTCGGGTTGCGGCTGCAGGTAGTAAATTTCCTTTAACTTTTACGGTTTGAGTGGTGTTTGAAACGTTAACTATGCCACACTCTAGAAAAACATTATTTGCTCTCCACATTGTGGTTGGGAGCGGATAGATGCTGAAGGTGAAACTTCGCCCGGCGTGAGCGTTAAAAGAAAATGCTAAAAATAGTGCCAGAAAAATTTTTGTGTTGCGGAGTGATGTGTTAATGAGCGGACGTTGGGATGTCATAGCCAAAGTCTAACTCAACTTGTGGGCTAGCTACACTTTTCAACGAAAAAAAGCTACTCTTTTTCAGCAGGTCTTGCATATCCGGAATCCAATATAAATTTTAGCGCTAAATAGCCCGTATAGTTAAAAAGATCGCGCCTTGAGGGAAAAGTTCCTTCGGCTTGTGCGACTTTTGTGTGCATCATGTCGAGGCCTAATTCGATTCTAAAAAAGGGAGGCATGATCCAATTCATTCCAGCACCTAATACGAGGGATTTTGATTTTGAGGCATAGCTCGTGGTTGCGGCGCTGATGGCAATAGATTCTGTGATAGTTGAGCTTCCATATCCAGCCTTAAAAAAAGCTCTGCTTGTATAAATCCTCACGCCTCCGCCCCAATAGCTTTGTTCCCATGTATCAGTATCGGTGACAGTGTTTGCGTTATTTTGCAAGCGCATCCATCGATATTCTGCAAAAGGTGCAACCGAAAAATAGCCACGTCCAAAAATATATTCAATTTCTCCGCCGTAAAGAGCCCCCGTAAATGTTGGAACAGTTCCGTCTCCAAATAAATTTCCTAGAGAGTAACCGCCCTTAACGCCTAGGGTAAGAAGCGAGTTAAAGTCTTGCTCGTAGTCGACCTTGGTTGGGCGAGCTATGGAAGCTGCGCTAGAGAAAATAATGAAGCCAATAATAATCTTATTGATCATAGAAATTCTCGGGAACCACGACGATGTCTGTGATGTTTCTTGAATAGACAGGATGATTTATAAATGTTCCGGTAGTCGCTAAGCTGCCAGTATTGCCATTTACGATAACTTTTTCACAAACTCCGCTGAGAAATGTACAAACCAAAATAGTTGAAGCGTCCAAGAGTTTCATCGTGGAGGGGCCAGGCAGAGCGATTTCATCTTTAAAAAATTGGCCTTGTACGACAAAACTACTATTAGTTAAAATCAAGCTATTGTAGCTCGCGTTCATCACGCTAAAGACAAAGTTTCCGTTGGGTAGCTCTACAGCATCGTGAATATCGCAATTGTTAGCGCAGGTGAGTCCGAGATTTATGACTGTCGCCGAACTTGCATTAGAGTTAGAGTAAAGTAGGGGACGGTCATCGGTGTGGGCTGATTGAAAAACCATAAATCTATCGCTAGAAACAGGCAAAATACGATTTATGTAGTTCATGGAGGTAGTGAGTCTAAATCCACTTCCCGTTAAATTTGCCAAGTTGGAATCATACTTTTCTATTGCATTGCGAGCTTCAGCGATAAGCCATGAATCGTCGGGAAGTAATGCGAGAGATCGAACGGTTGCTCCGCTCATGGTTGCATCTAAAAGATAGACGCCTTTTGAAAGAGTGATGGGATCAAGAGAGGCAATGTGATCAATGCTTCCGTCAACTGTGAAGACAAGCGATTGATTGTCAGGTGTAATTTGGGCGCCCCAGAGCAGTTCAGTGGAGTCGGCGGTATAGAGAACTTCTTTTAATGCGCCCGTTGTAGGATTGAAACTTGCAATAGTGTGAGGAGGAAAAGGGGAGGTGCTGCGAACGACAGAGCCGCCAGCTACCAAAATGATATCGCCCGCTTCATAGACGGTTTGTGTGGCTTCAGGTGTCGTCTCTTCGACAGGTAGATCTAAATTTGGAAGAATGCGTTCACCGCAGGAACATAAAAATGCACACGCAACAATCGTGATCAGATGTGAAGTAATGGACGACTCTCCGAAGAGCCTGAATCCTTGGCTGTTCATGTAAGGTCTATCGGTTAGTTAGGGTTATATGTTAAGAAAATTTTATTTTAACGTAGCTTCACAACTGTTTTCTAATATTTAGACAAAATATTGACGCCTTGCTCGGGCAAACGCTTTTTTGCTTGTCTTCATATATTAAATTCCCTTTATTCGTATATTCTCTTGAGCAAAGAAGAAGAAAATTTCTTCAAAACTAAAGGAGATCGAATATATAATGAAAAATTTTATTGGTGCCATGTTTCTTGCTGCGGGATTGTTTTTATCAGGCGGGGCGCAAGCTCAAGAACGAGTTTTTGGACTTCATGTTGGTTACGGTATTCCGTCGGCTGACGGCGTTGATGGCGGTATGCTCTTTGGTTTGCAAAGTGAGTATTTATTTACTCCTGAATTTGGTTTAGGTGCCTTTTATACCTTTCAAGCTGTTCCAAATGATTTTGAAGGCCTTTCGAGCAGTTACCAGCCCTTCGGCATTTCTGGAAACTATCATTTTTCTGGATTAGAGGGAGCTTATGCAGGCGTGAACATGGGAATCGTGACGGCGTCTATTTCTGATGGCTTGATTACCCTCAGTAGCAGCAAATTTTCTGCAGGCATCCATGCTGGCTTCGATGCGGCTATTAACGAAAAGTGGCTCATTGGTGGCGAAGCAAAAATGATTCATGTTTTTGTTGAGGACTCTATTCAGCTTTATCAGTTCTATGCTCAAGTTAAATACGTTTACTAGTGTAAAGAGAATTTCTTGACGTTGGTCATTTAAGTGACGTCAAAGATTGCGTTCTAGGGCTTAACATTAAGCCCTAGCCCTAGCAAAATATAGCTATGGGATTTGGGAAGAACTTAAAAACTAGTTTTCTAATTAGTGGCTTCACAGTTGTTGGCTTCGCAATGATCCCAATTTCGAATTCTTGGGGCGCAAGAGTTCCCGGAAACAGTGTAAAAAATCTTTTAAGTGAATATCGTCGCGAGGCCGTTTGGTTTCGTGACGATCATCCTCAGGGGCAATACACCCGAGTGAAAGCTTTCAGCTGCGGAGCTGGACTCCAATATGTGGAACAGGTCTTCAATGGAAAGTTAAGTGATTTTTATAATAATACTGGAAAATTTAAATACCTTTCATTGTCGGAGCGTCGAAGGCTTCAGTCTAAGCTTCCGCAAAGTTGGAGTGATCTCGCGGAAATCGCCGCTCAACCAAGCTTAGGTGGGCTGAATGCCTCTTTTCTTTTGTCAGTAGCAATAAGAGAAACCAATGCTGATCCTTTTTTGGAAGAAAGCACTCAGTCAAAATATTATAAAAAGCCAGGAACTGGCTTGTTGCAAATGACCGCTATTCACAAAATCGTTGATGGTCAGCCAGTTGATTGGGCTTTTGATGACTATGAATCTTACAGAGAAATTTATCATGATAAGCGCCCCGTAGATTCTAGGCTTCCATCGAGTGTTAGCTACGATGCTTCTGGAGACCTTCGGAATGCGGAACAATTTATGAACAGTGCTTTTAATCCCTATGCTTCACTGTGGTATGGCAATGTAAAAGTTGAGGGGCAAGTGGCTGAGCAACTTAGGAATGCAAGATTTAGAAATGAGGGCTTTGATTTTGATGCTTCAGAAGATTTTGGAGTAGCCAACAGAGCTGCTATTTTGGGAACTACCTACAATGCGGGCTGCCATCGAATGAGATGCGCCGTGATTCGGGCGAGAATATGGAATGAGGATTCTCGTACCGAAAAAATGCGTTCTGAAAATTGGGACACACTTCGCTCCTTTATATATTTAGATGGCGCAAAGGCGCGAGTGGCGGGAGTTCCTTTAGACTTAGTGGCTAAGCTAAAAAATGCTTGTGCTGGTCGCACAGATGCTTGTTCCGAAGTTCCGGGCGAGACTTGCAGTTGTCTGGATAACGAATCAACGACTCGGCCATCACCGCTGCAAGGCTACGCTTGGCGGGGCGCTATTGCTATGAGCTATGGTGATCACATCAAAAAAATATCAGCTTGCTTTGAAGAATAAAGGCTAAATTATCCAAACGATCCTTCGATATAGCTCTTGGTTAGTTCATGCTCGGGAGAATCAAATACTTTTTTAGTAGAATCGCATTCCACAATGTCTCCTAAATATAAAAAGGCAACATGATCCGATATGCGTTTAGCCTGCTGCATGCTGTGAGTGACAAGAACAACGCTCGTCTTTTTTGAAATTTTTTGAATCAACTTTTCAATGATCTGTGTTGCAAGTGGGTCGAGAGCCGATGTGGGTTCGTCCATAAGTAAAATAAGAGGGGAGGGAGCTAACGCTCTTGCGATGCACAAACGTTGTTGCTGTCCGCCAGACAATGACTGCGCAGGGGCGTCTAGACGATCATAGACTTCGTCCCAAAGTCCTGCATCGATCAGGCATTCTTTAACCCGATCCTTGGTTTGGGCTGTGGTCAAATCTTTTTGAACGCGCAGTCCATACGCGACATTGTCAAAAATAGATTTTGGAAAGGGATTAGGCTTTTGAAAAACCATACCTATTTGGCTTCGAACCCATTCAACTGGTTTGTTGGTGTTTAGAAGATCTGTCTTGTCGGCATCATTTAAAAGAATACTTCCTTCAACGCGAGTATTGCCGTAGAGGTCGTGGAGGCGATTGATGGCGCGCAATAAGGTGCTTTTTCCGCAGCCAGATGGTCCCATCAGAGCTGTGACTCCAGAGTCCAAAATTTCAAGATTGATTTTATTCAAAACTTTTTTATTTGAATAATAGACGCTTAAATTTTTAATACTGAGAATTGGCTTCGTGGTGGTCATATGTTTTTCCTGTTGTGTCGGTGTCGTAAAACAATAGCAAATGAATTTAAAAACAAACTAAGTGATACAAGGATGAAAGATGCAGCGGCAGCGTTTTTGTGAAATTCGGCCTGCGGCCTAGATGTCCAATTGTAAAGTTGAATAGGGAGCACTGTAAAACTGTCCCAAACCCAGTTAAAATTTAAGAAAGGAAAATCTCCGGTAACGGGCGCCTCGGGAAGAAAAGCAATAAACGTGAGCGCTCCGATAGTGATCAATGGTGCTGTTTCTCCAATGGCCCGGGACAATGACAAAATAACGCCAGTAAAAATTCCAGACTGGGACTGAGGGATAAGGTGATGCCTGAGCACTTGTAGTTTTGTGGCGCCAAGGCTGTAAGCCGCTTCTTTAAGCCCGAGGGGAACCGTCCTAAGTGCTTCGCGGGTGCTCATGATGATAACTGGTAACACGAGGAGTGAAAGTGTGAGCCCCGCAGTTAAAATGCTGGAACCTAAATTGAATTGGTATACAAATAATCCCAGTGCGAGCAATCCAAAAGTAATAGATGGAACACCCGCTAAATTCCCGATGCAGACTTCAATAAACGGACTGTAAAAACGCTTTTTCGCAAATTCTTCTAGGTAGATGGCACAGGCAATTCCCAGTGGAATCGAAAACATTAAGCACAATAATACGACAGCAAAAGATCCTACCCAGGCAGATAAAATTCCAGCTTTCTCTGGAAAACGTGAGGGAAAATTTATAAAGAAATCAAGATTCAGTCTTTCGACGCCATCAATAAAAAGACGAATTAATAAAACACAAATAACCCCTAAGCTAATAATCAAGACGGCGGTTGCCAGGGATACAAATATTCTAGCAAATATTTTTTGATTGCGTTGTTTGGGGGAAAGTACGCTTAGGTCCATTCGCTGATTTTTCATGAGACGTTTCTCCTATGAAATCTTTTGCGAATAAAATGTGCAAAAATATTGAGCGAAAAAGTTATCACGCTTAAAACTAAACCGGCTGCGAAAATAGATTGATAGCCTATGCTTCCATGGGGAAGATCGCCTTTACTAAGGTTGACAATAAAAGCCGTGATGGTTGCGGCGGGTTGCCGTGGATCCCACGACAAATTAGCCTGCTCTCCTGCTGCAATGGCTACGACCATAGTTTCGCCCAATGCTCTTGAGATAGTTAGAATGCACGCGGAGCTTAATCCTGAAATTGCGGAAGGTGTCACAATCTTAAGAGCTGTTTCTAGTCGATTTGCTCCTAGCGCATGAGACGCTTCCCGAAGATGTTTGGGGACGGCCTTTAAGGCGTCTTCGCTAAGCGATGCCATGTAGGGCAAAATTAAAAATCCCATCACAATTCCAGCGCTCAATCGGTTGAAGCCTTGAAGGCCAGGCAGAAAGCTTTGTAGCCAAGGTGTAACGACGAGCAATGCAAAATACCCAAAAACGACAGATGGAATGGCGGCAAGTAATTCTATGATTGGCTTTAAAATGGAACGAGCCTTCTGACCTAAATATTCGCTAAGCAAAACGGCGACTAAAAAACCGGCTGGCACGGCAAAGGTACAAGCAATGATCGTGGTGCTTAAGGTGCCTACAATGAGAGGAGCAATGCCATATCGCGGAGGATTAAAGGTGGGAGCCCAATACGAATCAAAGAAAAAATTCTTTAGAGAAACTTCCTCGAAAAAAGGCATCGCTTCTCTAAAGAGGATAAAAAGTATAGCGAAGGTAACGCTTACAGAGACGAGTGCCGAAAGAAAAAGTATTCCCTCAGCGCTCGAATTTTTTGATATCTTGATCACAATTTTAAGGGTTTAACTGAATCTTTAGCTTTTAAAAATAACTATTAGCGCTTGGCTTCTTTTTTTCCAGCTTTGTTTGCGTTAGTGCCCCTAATTTTTTCCAAGCCAGAAGCGTAAGCCTTGGGCGAAAGTGGCACGGCTTGCACATCTTTAACAAGTTTTTCGGCATTTTCTAAATAGAAATTCAAAAACTCGGCAACCTCAGGCTTGGCAAAAGATTTAAGCGAGACGTAGAGAAAAACTGGGCGGGCAAGAGGCTCGTAGGCCCCTGTCGCGATATTTTCCCGTGTTGGAATTACGGCATTGCTCGTTGTCGTTTTTTGGATCGCGACAGCATTCAATTTGTTGCTGTTGTTCTCAAAGTAAGTAAAAGGAATATAACCGAGTGCAAAGGCGTCTTGAGATATCCCCTGAACTAAGGTGTTATCATCTTCACTAGCGCTATAGTCAGAGCGGCTGGCGCGCGATTTGCCCGTGACAACTTCTGTAAAGTAATCAAAGGTTCCAGAGTCCGATCCAGCGCCATAAAGTCGAATGGGCTTTTGTGGCCATTCAGGGCGAATTTGATTCCAAGTCATAATTTTTTCTTGAGCCGATGGCTCCCATAGTTTTTTAAGCTCTGCCATCGTGATGTTTTGAAGCCAGTTGTTGTTCTTTGAAACCACAAGAGTGATGGCATCGTAGGCTATCGGTATTTCGAGATAATTGATTCCCGCTTCTGCGCATGTAGCAATTTCTTGGGTTTTGATGGTGCGAGAGGCATCTTGAATGTCGATTTCACCGCGGCAAAACTTTTTAAATCCGCCGCCTGTTCCGCTGATTCCGACCGTAACCATAATTTTGCCTTTTGTTTTGGCTTGGAATTCTTCCGCCGCAGCCTCAGTAATTGGAAACACTGTGCTCGAGCCATCAACGCTAACGCGTTTTCGCTCTGCTCTAACGACAGGGCTGAAGGCAAGTATGACAAGGGCGAAGAGGGGGGCAATGTGGTGTAATTTTTTCACTTATATTCTCCTTAAGGGGGGGTTGTTGCTGTTCGAGGCAGAGATAAACGCATTAGTAAAACTTTTACAACACTTAAGTTTTTCAAATGTTACACCGTGCAGCCTAAATTTTGACAGTGCGCGGGAAAAAGGGGGTGGCCGACGTTGAAGCGCAACAATAACGGCAAATTAGCTGGCTTTGTGAAACTTGGCGGCAATTAGCTTCAGTAATTGCTATAGCTAGTGGGGATGACGACTCATGGAAATATGAAAATTGCTTTTGTTGGGGCCGGTAAGTTGGCCAAAGCGCTGATTGAGGGAATTTCGACAAAATCTGATTCCGACGGGCAGGCTACGGCTCAGATAAGTGCGTCGGTAAAAAGTTCAAAATCGCTCGATGATTTGAAGGCCGCTTGGCCAATCATTAAAGTTGATACCGACAATTTGAAAACAGTTGAAAAGGCGCAAATCATTTTTGTCGGTGTGAAGCCAAAAGACTTAAAAGGGGTCCTTGCTGAGATTGTAGAAGCTGTTCCTTCCAATGCCTTGATTTTGTCCTTGGCTGCAGGAATGGAAATCGCGGAATTCAAAAAAGTAATGGAGTCTCGCAAGGACTTACGCATTGGCAGGCTCATGGCGAATACCGCCTGTGCTACTGGCGAAGGCTTGATGGCTATCGACTCGAATATCAGTCAAAAAATGACTGATAGCGAGAAGTCCTGGTTGCTTAAAATGGGAAAATTAAGTGTCATCGACGAAAAAAACTTTGATGCCTTCACTGTTCTTGCAGCGTCGGCTCCCGCTTTTATGCTGGACTGGATCAGAGCGCTTTTTGAGTCCGCTATAAAACTGGGATTAGACTCCCAAGCGGCAACGAATATTTGTGTTGGTCTTCTTCGTGGTGCCGCAGAACAACTCGATAAAAATTTTGATCCGACAAAGCATATCGCACAGATCGCAACTCCCGGAGGTATGACAGCTGAGGGCTTAAAAGTGCTGGAAGAACAAAAGCTAAAGGAGCTTGTCGTGCTTGCCTGTGAAGCGAGTTTAAAAAAAGCTCAAGCTTGGAAAAGCTAAGGAAGGATTTGCTATGCAGGAAAGTGAATTTATTTATTTAGCGGGTGGGTGCTTTTGGGGCGTGCAAGATTTGCTGCGAGAGCTTGAAGGCGTTTTGGAAACGGAAGTTGGATACACGGGGGGGCATACAACAAACCCTACCTACGAAGAAATCTGTACTGGTGAAACGGGCCATGCTGAAGCCATAAAAGTAGTATTCGATCCAAGTAAAACAACGCCAGCTGCCATCTTTGAATTCTTCTTTAAAATGCACGACCCAACCACAATAAATCAGCAGGGTAACGACCGAGGTCCCCAATATCGATCGGCCATTTTTTACTGCAATGAAAAGCAAAAAACAGAAGCGATAGCTGCCATAGAAAGAGCCTCTGATGAGGGATTGTGGAAGAATCCGATTGTTACCGAAGTCCTTCCTGCAAAAGAATTTTATACCGCAGAACACTACCATCAGGACTATTTGCGAAAAAATCCTGGGGGTTACACTTGTCATTTTGTGCGTTCCCATAAATAACTAATTCGCTAATAGTTTGATCGATTTGGACGCAAAAATTGTCAGACGGGGGTCATGGGCCTGTCATGGGGGCCGTAACCACTTGAATTTAAGGTATTTTATCTTGGCACTCGCTTTGCATTAATTGGCTCGGTCCGCAATTAAGCGGAGCAGATTTTTTGTGAGGTGAAAATGAGTATTAATAAACGTTCAAGTTGGACACCTAAAGTAAGTTCCTTGTCGGCATTAACGCTGGCACTATTAGTGACTTCGTCGGCGAATGCTGTCGAAATTGGTGCAGGGGATTCCTGGGTCATTGAGAGCACTGGTTCTGCCAATGTCGTTGGCGGCAGTGCAGGTTTAATAAAGGGAGATTCAAATGATTTTGACGTCTACTTAGATAAACCAGTTGTCAGTGTCCGTGTAACAAGTCCTACGGGAAAAGTAGAGATGTTCGGGGTTTTTAACCTCGATGTCCTTGCGCGTAGACATCTTAATATGAATGGAAGTGCTGCAAAAGGAACGTCATATGATGGTCGAGAAACAAGACACATCATTGAAAACTTAACTGCAACAATTCAAGCGAAAGAAAATATATTTGTTACGGCAGGTATAGGCACAGTTGCCTTCTTGCAGCCACAAGGTAGCGTAGTTTCTAGAGTGTCAGCGCAGGATGAAAACTATCAATTAAGAGAAAGACTCTTTGCGGAAGTGGCGTATGTCGCTGAAAACGGATCGACGATTCAAATGTCTATATTTGACGGTGCTAAACAAAAGGCTGTTGATGTAGCTAAAGATTTTGGAATGCGAGATCTCTATAATCCACAAAAGTATTCTGCTGATTCAATTAGTGGTGCTTTAAAAGTAGATCACCCATTGAGCACAGACGTTCATTTGACCGCTAGTTATGCTTACCTTCGTAATGCTAACTATGACGGAAAAAATGAACAAATGGTTAGCGTCGGCGTTGACGCAGCTTATGAGCTTGGCGATTGGGCCGTTGCAGGATTGTTACAGTTGGTCCATGTCTTCGGAGGCGATAGCCGAAATTCGGTTCTTGGAGAGATTGTTGCAGAAAAAGGCAAGATAGCGGTTTATACCCAAGCCGAATATTCTGAGCTGAGTGGTGGTAAAAATACAACTCGTGCAACTTTAGGTGCCAAATATAAGTTGGTTGAGAATGACGCTGTTAAAGTCAGCCCGTTTGCAGAAATATTCTACCAATCTGATTCTGATCAAGACGAATCCGAAATTGGATTGTTTGCAGGTGTAAATTTGCAACTTGGTCATGAATTTAGCACTGGGACTAAGTCCGAGTAATAATTTCACCCAATATTTCAATAATTTAAGGCTGTTCTCTTGTTGAGAACAGCCTTTTTTGCGTGAATTGCCCTATAATAGAACCTATGTCGGAGAACGTTGGCGAAGTAAAATATAGAAAAGTATCTGTCGAAGAGATGGGTTTGGTGAAGGGCGATTTGATTCCCTACTCATTGTTTGTATTTTTGCATGCATCCAATCGCTATCATCCTATTGTGGAGCAGGGACAGCGCCTTGAAGGCGAACATTGGTCTAATCTGGCAAAGCTAGATGCGGCGAATCTATACATTTCCTCTGAAGATTTTAAAAAATGGGAAAAAATCAGAGAAAAAAAGCCAGAAAATATTTTAAAAAAAATTCCTGTGATGCCGTTTAATGGCCAGGTTTTGGGCGACGAGGCGAAGGTTCAGTTAAAGCTTTTTTATGAAACTCTAACGAGGAATCCTCTTACGGGAACTGCAAAAGCTGTTGCAATTTCAGAGCTCAGTGAATTTTCTGAGGGCCTTTTGAAATCTTTAGTGCCCGAAGCTGCGGACATGAAATCATCGTTGATCAATCAAATGAGAAACATTCATGTGATGCATGATGCGGCTGCCATTTCATCGTTGGCATTGTTGGCCGCACTTTCGAATGATTTTGAGTCACGATCTTCGCTGGGCAATATCGGGAAAGCTTGCATTCTTATGGACGCGGGACTGGGCGATTTAGAGGAAGAGCATCTTGAGACCTATTATCGTAATCGCAATGAGTTGCCAGTTCACATCCGCGATAAAATTCATGGACACCCACTTAAGTCTACTTATTTAGGTCAGGAAATAGAGTTGGCAGAGGCGTTGTCTCAGATGATTTTGGTTCACCATGAGCTATACAACGGGAAGGGCTATCACCGAGGAATTCGAACGTCCGGCGTGTCTCCGCTCTCGAGGTGTTTGTGCATGGCTGTGGATATTTTTGAGCAGCTAAAGGGTGCCGAACTTCGTGGGCATCCTGTTAGTTTGGCTTCGGTGATTCGGGGCTTAATGTACGAACAGGCCGAGCCAACTGAACGGCGTCATGGAAAAGAGCTCGTTAAAAAACTTTGTGATTATCTCGGAATAAAATAAGTCGTTAGATTGTTGAGCATAAAAAATTCTTAGAGTTGAAAAAAGTAAAACGCCCTTCTCAATTAAGAGAAGGGCGTTTTTGAATGTTTTTTTAAATATTAATGATAGGGCTCTTCTAAATTAGAGAGCTTTACAAAATGGTGCGTCTGGCATGATGCCGCACAAAATTTCGCAGAGAGCCGGGTCGCCAATGGGGCATGATCCGTCTCCACCGCCTCCACCACCGCCATTTGATTTTTGACCAATCAAAATGTCTAGTGATTGCGCGGTAGCGCCTGCAGCATCTGTAATGCTAACTTTTACAACGCCTTTTTTTACGGCCTTTAAAGTTCCTGCATTATCAATTGTTGCAATAGATGGATCAGAGCTTGCGAAGGTAAATGGAGCTTGTCCAAACAGCCCTTTGAACTGAAGACTTCCAGTTTCTTCTAGGGAAGCTGCCGCTGGAACAACGGTCACTCGTTTTTCTAAAATAGTTTTTACTGCTTCAAGGGCGTCGATTCGGCAATTACAGGCAGTCTCAATTTGTGTTTGAGCGCCTGTTGATTGAAGGATCGAGCGTACTTCTTGGCCCGTTAATTTATCATCTTGCGCTAGCAAAAAAGCCACCATTCCAGAAACCAAAGGCGTCGCCATTGAAGTCCCAGAGAGGTTGTCATATTTGTTGCCTGGCAAAGTACTCATGATTCCTTCGCCGGGAGAAGCAAGGTCAACAGTATTTTTTCCAAAATTTGACCAGCTAGGCTTGCCGTCGGTTGGATTGGATGCTGCAACAGAAATAGTATTTTCGAAACGAGCATTAGCCGGATAAACGCTTGTTGTGTCGTTTGATCGGCCGTCGTTTGCAGCTGCGTTGACAACTACGATTCCGGCATCACTTGCGCGTTTGATAGCCTCGATCAAAGGTTTTGCTTGAGACTCATCAACAGTCGCTCCCCAGCTGTTGGAGATAACATTGGCGTGTTTTTCGATGGCAAAATCAATCGCCTTAATGGCTTGCATCAAATCCCCAGAACCATCAGCACCTAAGAATCGAATTGGCATGATCGAAACAGTTTTGCTAAGGCCTGCTGTTCCATTATCGGCGGTACCCGTAGCTCCAACAATTCCACCACAATGAGTTCCGTGACCTGGGTTGCGTGAACTTGTTTCGTCCATGGGATCGGAGTCATTATCTCTAAAGTCATAGCCTGCGATAGCATTGTCTTTAAGTGATTCGTGATTGTAGTCAACGCCTGTATCGATGACAGCAACGATGATGTTTCTTGAGCCAGTGTTGCCTGCAAGTCCCCATGCCTGGTCAGCTTTGACTTTTGCAAGGGCCCATTGTTCGCGAAGGCCTTTTGGGTCCATTGGCGCTTCAAAGCGATGAAGTTTAAAGTCTTCAACGATGTATTCAACATTTTTGTCTTTCAAAAGCTTTGCCATGGTAGCAATCAATTGATTTTTATTGATATCAATTTTCATCAACTGGGCAGAGTTGTGCTGATCAAGCAGTTTAATAGGCGAAGAAGTGCTTGCAAGAGTGGTTGCACTCAATAGAGCAGGTGTGGTTCCGTTATGTTTGACGATGTATGTGTTGGCTTCAGCGTTAACTGCAATTAGCGTCAACAGTGCCAATGCATAAGATGCAATGCGTTTCATATTTATACCCTCCCAGGTAACAGAAGGTATATCGTGCTTAGCAAAGGCTGACGATCCGTGTAAGGAATATTAATGAAGCCGCGCGCTAGTAATAGTCGCCAGAAAATTTTGCTAGAGAAATTGCGGATGACTTTTCAGTCTATTTAATGTCGAAGCTGCGCCAATATCTTTATAAAATTTTGGATTGTCTTTTTCTGAGCGCGTCAGCTTTTCTAAAAATTCTCCGGTCAAAATTGTAGAATTCCAGTTTGAGACCGGACTAATGCTGGCCCGTGTCGTAGATTCTTTGGGGCCAGATTTTGGGCCTTCGTAGACATACCATCCCGCGAGCAACATCTGAATGCGCTGTAGTGTACTACTTGAATAGGTAGAGAGCGTGGCGTTGGGAGCGGCAAAGTTTTTTAACAATGTAAAGGCTTCTCGTGTCCAAAAATTAGGATTGGATTGGGAGCTGAAGGGGTCCCAAAAAATCACATTAGGTTTAGACAGTTCTTTTTGCTCAATGGCTTTCCAAAAATCATCAACAACCAAGCGCCACGATAGATGAGCTTTATTATTCCAAATTGCATTTTTTAGGAGGGCATTGGGCGCCGCATGGCAAATATGGGGGAAATATCCTGGATTGAAGAGCACTAACTTCAAGGCATCTAAATTATTTTCAAAACTAACGAGTTCAATATTTCGGGGATTTTGATTATCGCCCGTTTCATTAAAGTGGTGAATGAGGCTCATGGCATTGTGTGCGGCCCCAAGACCAACGTCCCAGACAACCCAGTCTTTTTGATTTGCCTGCGCGCCCATTGTGTCGAGCAAGAGCTTTAAATAAAGCTCTTTGGCTTCAACATTAGGGTCGTTAACGGAATGCATGGTCTCACCAAGACTTTTGCTAGCAATCAAATATTGTCCTGTTGGGTTTTGAACAATTTTAAAATCACCAAGTTCCGATTCTCTTGTTTTTTTTCGTTTAACGATTGGCGGATTGGTCGGAAAGTCGGGGTCGTCCTGCGCCAGCTTACTGCGGAGGTTATTATAAAGAGCTAAAAAACTTTTTTCCAAAATCGACTTTCGAAATTGGCGCATAAGCTCTTGGTAAAAGTGTAAATTGTGAATTCCTACTAGATGGGATCCACTTTGTTCGTGAGACTTGAAAAGGTGGTGTAAAAAAGCACGGCTATATCTTTTGCAGGTTGAACATTTGCAACCTGGCTCAATGGGCTCTTCTGAATGTTTGTAGACACTTCTATATAGTTTTATTTTTCCGTTGAACGTATACGCAAGGCCCTGTTCAGCATGGGCAGTAGGAATGATGCAATCGAACATATCAACACCGCGATGGACGGCTTCAAGAAGATCTATCGGCGTCCCAACTCCCATAAGATAGCGTGGCAGATGTTTGGGCATAAGTTCTGTGCAAAAAGCCGTGTGCTCTTCTCGTTCATCCTTGCTTTCTCCAACAGCGAGTCCGCCGATGGCAAAGCCGTCAAAGGGATGTTGTGTTAAGAAATTTGCGCTTTCGCTCCGAAGATCTTTGTAACAAGCTCCTTGAATGATTCCAAAAATACTTTGCTTGGTGTTCTTGCGCGCTGCCAATGATCGTAAGGCCCAGCGATGAGTGAGTTGCATGGCTTCTGAGGCTCTAGCATGATCAACGGTGGATGGTACGCATTCATCAAGAACCATCATGATGTCACTGCCCAGAGCCATTTGTGTTTCGATGCTCTGTTCTGGGCTTAAAAATATTTCATCACCATTGAGATAGCTTTTAAATTTAGCTCCTTCTTCAGTGATCTTTCTATCTTGAGGCATGCAAAATATTTGAAAGCCGCCCGAATCAGTTAAAAAAGATTTTTTCCAACTCGTAAATTTGTGCAAATCTCCAAAGCTTTTGAAAAAACTAGGCCCAGGCTTGAGGTGCAAATGGTAGGTATTTGCCAGAAGAATTTGCGCCCCGACATCCTCTAAAACTTCAAACTTTTGATTGCGAACGTTTCCGTGTGTTCCTACCGGCATGAATATGGGAGTCTGGACTTCGTTATGAAGTGTTTTGAATGTTGCCGCACGGGCCATGCTGCCAGGATTTTCAGACTCTAAGTTGAATTCAAGTCGGCTCATGCTTGGTGGCCGTGGCTTTCCTCAGCTTCTGAGTCCGAGATCACGTTCCCTTCAGAGCCATCGTCTTTTACTAAGTATTTTTTGAAAATAGGAACCATATGTTCGTAGACCGTTTTGGTGTCGACAAGCTTAGAACTTGCGTTTGCAATGACGGCGGCTATCATCATGGGGAAGAGGGCAGAGTGACGATCCGTCATTTCTAAGACCAGGACAAACGAGGTAAACGGCAAGCGAGTGACGCCCGTTAAAAACGCGATCATGCCTATCAGAACCATGAGATTGCTATGTTCTGGCTGGACCATGCTTGCAAAGAAATGGCCGAAGGTTCCGCCTGCCGCTAGTGCAGGCGCAAAAATGCCTCCCGCAACGCCGGAAACGTAGGCCAAAATCGGAGATAAAAATCGGGTCAGTAAAAGCGAAATATCTTGGTTCATATCGGTATTGATGAGTAAATCAACGACGACGCTTCTTCCTGCACCTAGAGTATTAACGTTTACATGAATGATGAGGATGGCAATAACCAGCCCCATAGAGATGGCAAGAAGGGCTTTTTGCCAAAATTTAGTGAGCGTTTCTGAACGCCAACGGCTCATGGAGTGAATCAGGCGGCCAAACAAAGCTCCCCAAAGTCCTCCAAAAATAGCGAGCACAATCACCCATGGAAATATTTTTTTATCAAAAGGGGCTACACTTGGAAGCCCCAGATAGAGATAGGAACCCAAGATGGTCTGAGCTGTTAGGCCAGAAATAATAACTCCGGTAATCAAAAAAGATTTAAAGCGACTCAACTGAGCGGAGGAAAATTCTTCAATTGAATAGACAATTCCCCCCAAGGGAGTGTTGAAGGCCGCCGCGATCCCCGCGCCAGCTCCTGCGACCAAAAAATATTCGGGTTTCAAGTGGCCCCAAATTTTTTGAAAGCGCTTGCCTACGGAATAAAAAATTCCCGCACCTAATTGAATGGTTGGGCCTTCAATGCCTAAGGCTCCTCCCCCCAAAACGGCGAGCAGTGCACTCACAATTTTACCAATCCAAACTCGGGCCCCTAACAAGGAGCGAACAGATTTTTCTCGTTTTGAAATGTCATTGGAGTGAAACACCGCCAAAACCTGAGGAATCCCTGACCCGGCAGCACCTTTGGCGAAGAAATGAATCACCATCCAAGAAAGCAAGAAACAGGTAGGACTTAATATATAGAGAATTTGGGGTCGATCGCGAACAAGTGTTTCGAGGTAATGATGGATTCTCAAATGAGCGATGGCAAACGATACGGCGACCAAGGCAATCAAGACTGCGGCGATCCAATAGGGCAATCCCTGCATGGAAGGAGTGGCTCTTAATTTGACGACGGTCCAATTCGATAGCTTGGTCCATAGCGTCGTCAACTGTTCTCTAATTTTCATTGTTCATCATCATTGTTCATCATTTATTGCAAATCATCAATTTTCTAGAAATAGGCAAACCCTTCGGGAATTCCAATACTTGTCCATTGATTCTATATCCAATCATCCGTGTCGAAACAAGTTCAGATTTGAGTGGAGGAGTAGCTTTTTGGGTGATAATTCAGGGTCGGTATGTCATATCCAGTTAAATCATTCACTTTTGACGATGTCCTTCTTGTCCCTTCGTATAATCATTACGAATCTCGGCGCTTGGTTGATGTTTCTTCCAAAGATAAGACTGGGAAACTAAAATTGGATTTGCCAATTTTTTCTTCGAACATGGATACGGTAACCGAAAGCAAAATGGCTAATTTTATGGGATCAAAAGGTGGCGCGGGCACTTTGCATCGGTTTTGCACCATTGAAGAAAACGTTAAAATGTTCAGAGACTGTGAATACGCCACAACATTTGTGAGTGTAGGTTGCGCCGAAAGGGATATTGAACGCGTCGAAGCCTTGAGAGATGCAGGGGCTCAGTATTTTTGTGTTGATGTTGCCCATGCTCACGCCAGATATGTCGGCAGGAGTCTAAAGAGCATTCGTGAACTACTTGGTTCCAATGCATGTTTGATGGCAGGGAACGTAGCGACCTATGCGGGAGCTGATTTTTTAGCTTCCTGTGGGGCCGATATCATTAAGGTTGGAATTGGTGGGGGTTCCGTCTGTACCACGCGTATCAAAACAGGATTTGGAGTCCCAACTTTGAGCTCGGTCCAGGCCTGTGCACGAGTCGATCGTTCAATGGTAGCTGATGGAGGCATTCGTTCTCCTGGAGATATCGTAAAAGCACTGGCTTTTGGGGCTGATTATGTGATGCTGGGTGGAATTTTTGCTGGTTCTGAACCCACTCCTGGCGAAATAAAAACTGACGAAACAGGCCATAAATACAAAGAATATCGCGGAATGGCCTCAAGAGAAGCTCAAGAAGATTTCTTAGGACCTATGGCTGATTGGAAAACTGCGGAAGGTGTTGCGACAAGGGTTCCTTATCGTAATGATCAAGACGCCGTGATCGCCGACATTATCGGCGGCTTACGTTCGGGATTAACTTATGCTGGTGCTGCCAATATAAGCGAGCTTCAGCGCAAGTTGGATTATGTTTTTGTCACGCCAGCTGGTCGTGCCGAGAGCTTACCTCATAAAACACTTTCATAAACAAAAAGAGACAACTCAGAAAGGCACCACCCACATGCGAGCATATTTCCCAATGAAGAAATCTTATTTATTAACTCCGGGACCTACGGTTTTACCAGAGTCGGTTGTGACAAGTTTTGCACAGCCTATTTTGCATCATCGATCTCCTGAGTTTCAAGAATTGTTTACGAAGGTTAAGGAAGATTTGAAATATGTCTTTCAAACCTCAAAAGATGTTTTGATTCTTTCGGCTTCGGGAACGGGAGCTATGGAAGCTGCCGTAACAAATCTTTTTTCACGAGGTGAAAAGGTCATCACTATTAACGGTGGAAAATTTGGAGAGCGTTGGGCAAAAATTGCAAAAGCATTTGGAGTTGAGGCCATCGAATTGATGGTTGAGCGAGGTCATTCAATTTCGATGAATGAGTTGAGCAAAGTTGTTGAGGCCCATCCCGATGCAAAGGCAATATTGTTTCAAGCACACGAAACCTCAACAGGGGCCGTTATGCCAAGTAAAGAAATCGCTCACCTTTGTCTATCTAAGGGAATGCTTAGCGTTTGTGACGCGATCACTGCTACCGGCGCCTTTAATTTGCCAATGGATGAATGGGGAATTGATGTTGTGATTTCTGGATCACAAAAGGCGATGATGATTCCTCCTGGATTGGCATTCATTGCGTTGAGCGACAAGGCGTGGGAGGCTTCTGAGAAATCGACGCTTCCTCATTTTTACTTCAATTTAAAAAAAGAACGAAAGGCACTGAAGGACAGTCAGACGGCTTGGACTCCTGCGGTATCTTTGATTCAAGGACTCAAAGAAGCTTTGCGGCTGATTCATGAAGAAGGACTAGAGAATCGATTTAGACGACATCATACCCTTGCGAAAGCAACAAGGGCTGCTATTCAGGCGCTTGGCTTGGAATTGTTTACAGAAGAGATGTCTCCTAGTGTAACAGCCGTTCGTATTCCTGAATCATTGGTGAACGGCGATAAAATTCCTTCTATCATGAGGAAAAAGTACGGGGTCACTATTGCGGGTGGGCAGGATGAGCTTAAGGGTAAAATTTTCCGAATGTCTCACTTTGGTCATATTGGTGAGTTCGATATCACAACGGGCTTGGCTTGTTTGGAGTTAACTCTTCATGATCTCGGTTTTCCTGTAAAATTTGGAACTTCTGTTGGAGCTGCTTTGAAAGTATTTTCTGAAGAGGATATGCGGGCATGAGTACAAAGGTAAAAATTTTTATTGCGGATGGAATGTCAAAAGATGCGCTTGAAATGTTTGAAGCAAGCGATCAGTTTGATGTGACCTTTCAAAAAGAAACAACAATTGACGAATTAAAAGCGGCCTTAGTTGCAAATGAAGTTGTTGCTATCCGTTCGGCATCGAAAATAAAAAAAGATTTGATTCAATATGCCAAAGAGTCGAGTTCAAAGTTAAAGCTCATCATTCGTCTTGGGGCCGGCGTCGATAATATCGACGTTACTTTTGCAAAAGAATGTGGCATCGACGTTATGAATACGGCGTCTGCGAATGCGTTGTCGGCCGCAGAGCATACCATCGCTTTGATGTTTGCGGTGGCTCGCAATGTGCCGCAAGCTTACGCTTCTCTGAAACACGATGAATGGCGTCGCGCTGAACTCGTTGGCTTTGAATTGACAGGCAAAACGCTTGGAGTTGTAGGTTGTGGGCAAATCGGAAGAATTGTTATCCAAAAAGCTTTGGCTTTGGGGATGAAGGTTTGTGGCTTTGATCCTTTTATGAAAGATTTAAAGGCATACAAAGGACTCGAAGACGTAACAATTTATGAGTCATTGGATGATTTGCTGAGATTGAGTGACCTTGTAACTCTTCATATGCCCAAGGGGCCCCAGACAGCAAGAATGATCAACGCCGAGAAAATTTCAAAAATGAAAACGGGAAGTGTTCTGGTAAATGTGGCAAGAGGTGGGTTGGAAGACGTGCCTGCCGTTCTTGAGGCGCTCAACAATGGTCGCTTAAGGGCTTATGCGGTAGATGTCTTTGAACAGGAGCCCCCAACGTTTCCGTCAAAGCTAATTTCGCATCCGAAAGTCATTTGTACGCCACACCTGGGAGCGTCTACTGTTGAAGCACAAGACCGAGTCGGAATGGTTGCTTACCATCAGATAGCTGCTTACTTCTCTGATGGTTCACGTGTCGGTGTTTTATAGATCTCTTGCAGGGTCGATAACGCTGTAAGGATTTAAAAGCTCGTCGGTAGGAGCGCTCAGGCTAGGTGTGTCGATAGATGCTATCTGGCGACCTTTGCTTTGGTCTGGCTCAGTTGCGGCCACTGCAGATTTCGCTGGGGCCACGAAGCGTCCCAGTTCAAGTGGCGTGTACATTTTGTTGTTCCATTGGCCGGTTGCAGACACTCCTTTTTGTACGGCTGCATAGGAACGAGCACTTTGTTCTGCTGTGAGAATAGGTTCCGGCGATTCTTTTTCTAACTTCGCTTTTTTTACGTTAGCTTGCCTAAGGAGTTCATCCATTTGTGTTTTGTTTACATGGTCATCATGGTGAGAGCTGGTCCCACTTGGTGACACTTGGCTATGCTGAACGACGGCTGAAACCGGATAATTTCTAGGACTATAAGAAAACATTTTGTCTTTAGTACGAACGCCACTTTTAATCTCCGCAGCCGTGAGGACATCAGGGGTCAGATCGTCAGAGTCAACCGCGTGTTCGAGCTTGATATCGAAGCCTGCGGCTTTTTTAAGCTGATATGAAATGAAGGCATAGACCGAAGCGGCGGATTCGGTTTGAGCTGCTGTTAAATCCTGATACAAGTTCTGATGAGTCTTTTTACCTTTAGCATCTAGTTTTTTCCCCTTGTAGGCGCCTGCTAATTCTACATGAATTGAACAGTTGTTGTGGCCCTTAGCTCCCGGCATCGCATTTTGAACGGGGCCATGTTGCATGATTTCGCCATTTTGTCCCACAGTAAAGTGTGCTGGAGTTGGACCAAAATCATGAGAACAGGTTCTATGAGTGATGATAATAACATTTTTACATTTGCTAAAATCATTTGACTTGGTTCCGCCTGCCGATGTTGGAACATAGGGTACTCCAGGCATCAACCCTTTTTCGTAGTCTGCTTTGCTAAACAAAGTTCGCCCATGATATTTTTCGACAGGAAAGTTTCCATTACCAAAGTTAGCTAAAGTTGCGTGAACATCAAAGTCTCCACTTTCGCTTTCAATTTCTACTGGAGATGCCGTGGGATGATTTTCTATACCATGCCTTTTCCAATTACTTATCTTAGGAAGAGAAGCAACAATACCTGGATGAGATTTACCTTGTGTATCTTTGAAAACAGTATAGGGCTTATCGGTCCATGGCTTCCAGTTACTGTCAAAGAACACATCGCAATCCGAATGGCTCTTGTCTAAATGGTGCTGAAGTTCTGTTATCATTTCGGTATCTCTCGATGTTTTTTCAAAAGACTTTAAGATAGCTGAAGCAGAGTCTTCATCGCAACCGTGCTTGTATAACTTTTGGCGACGTGCTTCGATACGAATATCCACCATCGATTGCGCCATCAATTCTGCATAATTTTTTACATTATCGTGCGGCTTTAATCCTGTTCTTGCCTCGTAGCGGCTAAGGAACATTTCCTTGAATTCTTTGAACAAATATTGGGCCACATCGCTTTGCACTTCTCCACGAATTGAAATCAAATCTTGTTTGGCTTCAAAATTAGCATGACATGTTTCCTTGAAGTCGTGGAGCATTGATTCTTTGGTGTACCAGTGCATGGTGCTACCTTTTAAATTGAGACGGCTGTTTGGCTTCTGAGGACAGGCAAGTCGGTCAGCAAGTAAGTAGGCCAGTCCAATTTCTGAATTTCTTAAAAATTCAGATGGATATTTTGGTCTATAGAAGAGACCTTTTGAAATCTCAGCACGCCAAGCTGATTTAGAGTTTTCATTTGAGTGAGAATCTTCAGCGTGAGCCGTGTGCGAATTCATTGCAAAAATAACGAGCAAAGCACCAGTCATCGCCATAACTGATACATTTTGCACATCTGCAAAGTATTTCGACACTCTGTTTAGCTGTCGTTGTAATAAATAAAGCATTTAGATCCCCCACTTGCTAAAGCTTCAATAAGCGTGCCATGGCGCAGGATGCGGGCCGTGAAGGGGCTATTTTTTGCTAGAATTGCCGTTTACGCCTAGCTCTTTGAGGTCTTCTTTATGGAGACCTAGTATGTGGAATACGGGCTGTAGAGACTTATGCCTCAATGAGGAATCAGCTTGAGCGCGCACTATGGGTTTGGCGTTAAAGGCAATTCCTAGACCTGCGGTTTCAAGCATTTCTAGATCATTAGCGCCGTCTCCAATGGCAATCACTTGCTCCAACGAGATCCCTTCTTGTTGAGTGATAACTTGCAAAATTTCGGCTTTACGAGCGGCATCAACGATAGCGCCCGTAAGATTTCCTGTCAGTTTGGTGCCCTTGATTTCAAGTTTGTTGGCAAAGACGTAATCAATGTTTAGTCGCTCTTTGAGTTTGTCGGCGATGAGCGTGAAGCCTCCACTAATCAGGGCAATTTTATAGCCTAATTTTTTTAAGGTACGAATCAGTTCTTCGGCTCCGGGCGTGAGTTCGATGCGATCATAGATGGCGTCGATGCTTTTGAGTTCCATGCCCTTTAGAAGGGCGCAGCGCTTTCGCAGACTCTCTGTGAAATCTATCTCGCCGTTCATGGCTTCTTCAGTGATGCGCTTAACTTCTTCTTCTTTTCCTAGTTCCCGGGCAAATTCAACAATGACTTCATGCTGGATAAGGGTTGAATCCATATCAAAAGCCACGAGCCTTCTTGATCGTCTAAAGGGAGTGTCTTTTTGAAGGGCCAAATCTAAGGATTCGTGAAGCGCCACTTGGATAAGGTCCTTTTTTAAAGAATTCCCTGTCATAGCTTTGGGCGAAGATAGATGCATTTCAAGAATTTGGAATTCGCCTTCGCTGACTTTTTGAATGGTGTCGATGTTTAAGCGATACTCAGCAAAGCACTTGGTCACTTTTGCTAGAGCATCTGCGCGAAGTTCTTGTCCTATGACGGTAAGGACAAATCTTGAAGCCTTCACCGGCGAAAAGTTTTCGGGAAGCTCAGGATTCTCAAAATGTTTGAAGTCGATTTTCATGTTGATTTTGTTTGCTGCAAACAGCAAATCTTTTACAACTTCATCTTGGGAGGCGGGGCTCACTTCAAAGAGAACCGATAGGGAGAGCATTCCTTGAATGACGGCCTGGCCTAAGTCAATCACACGAAGATCATGGCGTCCCAGAATATCCATAAGTCCTGAGGTGATTCCTGGAGAGTCAGGGCCGGTGAGTGTCGCGAGGGTATATCTAGAGAGCGCTTCGGGAGGCATGGGCTGATCTTAGTTCTTAAAGGGATCAAAGTGAATCATAAAATCCTGAACTTTCTTTGGAAGCTTTTGCCCGCCAATTAGGTAGACAGGTTCACAAACAAGGTTTTTCTCGGACTTTCTTTTGTTGGCAAAGACCTCAGAGGGCAGCGAGCCGTAGACACCGCTGTCTTTCATCCAGGCTTTTTTAACTTCTAAGGAATTGGTGATCAGGCGTTTCGCGTGTTTCCTGGCGTGTCTTGAACTGTGAAGGCTAAGAGCTTTTTCGGTTGGGCTCAGAATGTGCAATGGCTGATCGGGGGTGCCTATGTACGCAAGATTTTGATAGCCAATGATTCTTTTGACCGACTGATTTGTTTTTCCAAGGCTGCGGCTGCTAAAAATAATATTCAGATCACCTTTATGAAAGTGATCCGTCAATTCGCTGAGATCAAAGACATGAAGTTCAATATGTGAACAAAAGTCTTCGGCAAAAAGGTCTTTTGTAAAATGAACAGCGAGCGGACTGAGTCCCTCGAGGCATCCAATTTTAAGTTCAAAGAGTTCATCGGGTCGAAAATTTTTATAAAGCATGTTTCTAAAGTTTTGGCGGGTCTTGTGAAATTCATCAGCCATTTTTTGAGCACTAGGAGTCCAATGAGTTTGCCGTTTGCTACTTCGCTCGAGCAAGGTGACTTCAAGTTCATCTTCAAGTTTTTTTATAATTCTTGAAATTTGCGGTTGGGAAATACCGATGTGCTCAGAGGCGACACTAAGGGTCGGAAATTTAACGCTTCTTTCCAAGACGGATAGTTCCCAGGCGAGGGTGAGAGGATCATTATTCATAAAATGTATATTAACTTACTTATTATGTATTTAACAAATAAAAAATGTAGAGGTATAAAGTGCCCAGAAATGGACAAGATTCGTAAAACTTTGACTTTGTTGCAAACCGTAGTGTTCTCGGCGGTGTTGACACCAATTCTTTTGCTTGCGGCTCCGGCTCAGGCGGATGGCTTTGTTTGTTATTCCGAGGCGGAACAGCTTCAAATTCAAGTCTACAATCATGTGAATCCTGAGGACGGGACTCGTACTCCTTCGGTCATGATTTTGTCCGATTTGTCCATGGAAGAAGGACATCGTTTTATTGCCAAGTTCTCTGCGGAAAACGGCGAACTTTTTGCGGATGGAGCGCGGTATTTCGCACGTACCGTGGCACCCTCCGAACCCGAGTTAGAAAGTTCTTCGGAGGATATCATCCTCCTGGGACATTCGCTCGGGACCCTTTTAGAATTATCTCTAGCGATTGATTTTAGCTATGAGCGGCCTGTTGCCTTTGGCCAAGAAATGCTCGGCGTTTTAGAGTTTGTTGAGCAAGATGGTCAGGTCAGTTGGATCGACATGATGTGCACCCGGTATTTGCGTACCGGTGAGTGATAGTCGCTTCACGACCGCAAAAATTCAATAACAGTCATTAATTGTTAAGCTTCTGTTAAGAGGCATCGAGTTCTTTATAGATAGGGCCAATATTCCGATACCTTAGCTATGAGGAATCGGAGGCGTAGACGTTCGCTAAGAAGCTATCTTTTGATGGCTTTGCTTCCGCTAACTTTGGGACCGCTGATTGCCTTGTCCGTTCTTCTTCACTATTTCACCCAGAAATCATTTGATGCCGAAGTTGCCAGACGAGCGCGTCCGGAAATGGCAGCACTTTCAAAGAACTTAGATACGTTGGAGCGAAATCTTGTTCGCCAGAGCCGAAACTTATCGCGTTCGGACGCATTTAAGCTAGCGGCACTTACGGGGAACACCGCCGATCTAAACCGTGAACTTCAAAGTTGGTTGAAACCATCTTTGTTTGATTCCGTACGCATTTATTCTCGCACGGGCGTACTGATGGAAACTGCACTGCGGCCTGAATCTGAAAGTTTGCCAGCTCAGTGGCAAAGTATTTTTCAGATCACAGATAGTAAAAAGAAAGACGGTCGAAATCCGGCTCAACAAAAAACGGCTTTGCTAGAAGAAAAAGAATTCTCGGAAACGTCGGTGCGCTTTGCAGGTAAAACTCTTAGCAAAGACTTTCGATCGTTTATTGCGAAAGAGGGAGCTTGGGCCCTCAGGCATATGGATTCCCAAAATGGCAATCGCGGTCAATATGTTTTGACCGTGTATCGCACTTCTTATGATTCAGACAACAGAGTCATTGCCTATATCGAAAGTGATCTTGTGATGGACTCAAAGAAATGGCAGCACATGAGTTTGTTTCAAGGCGTTGAATTTGCGATCATCAACAAAGAGTTAAGCTCCGTTGCGGCTTCTGAAAAAAAATATGAATTGTTAATTCCAGGGGCCGTCAAAGATTGGTCACAGTTGGAAAGAAGTACCGAGTATGTTTTTCCTAGCCTGAGTGTCGACGCGGGCGCCTTTCCTGTAGATTTCTTTTTCTCACCGTTGGTGAGGGAGTCTGGAGATACCAAAGCTTGGATTGCGCTAGGCCTTAGCCGTGAAAATCATGTCTTCGTGCAAAACAGAATTTTGCTTTGGGGAATTGGAATCACGATCATACTTTCGATTGTCGTTCTCGCCCTGGCGATCATGCTGTCTGACAAAGTGACAAATCCAATTCAACATTTGGTCAATGCGGCTGAAGATGTCAAAGCAGGTAAATCGGTTGGGGCTATTTCTGAAAATGTTGAGCCCACAAAAGAGATTGCTTATTTGATTGATCGTTTTACTGAAATGGCAATGTCGGTGCAGGCTGCCAAGAGAACTTTGGAACAAAAGCTTGAGGAAATTGCAGATTCAAACATTCAGCTCACACAAATGCAAGATCAACTTGTCCAGTCTGCAAAAATGTCATCGCTTGGACAATTGGTCGCGGGTGTCGCTCACGAGTTAAATAATCCAATTGCATTTATTTATTCAAACATGGTTCAGATGCGGCAATATCTAGAAAACCTAAAACATTTTAGTGCGCTCATCGAGGAAGTAAAAGAAAAGCTGGAGCCCGAGGAAAAAATTCGGCTCGAAAAGACTCTTAAAGATATCGAGTGGGAATACGTTCAAGAAGACATGTCAGATATTGTACAATCTTGTTTGGAAGGAAGCGTTCGAGTAAAGGACATCGTCTTAGGGCTTAGAAACTTTTCGAGAATTGACAAAGGGCAGTTGGTTGAAGCTGACGTCAATGCGGCACTTAGAAACACAGCTAAGTTGCTTTCGGGACAAACAAAAAATCGAATCGAAGTCGATTGGACTTTGTGCGCCGATAGCTACGTAAAATGCAACATTTCTCAGGTGAATCAGGTCTTTATGAATATTATGGCTAATGCCATACAGGCCATTGACGGTGAGGGCGTGTTGATTGTGGGAACCGAAAACGTTCTGCGTTCTGGAAAAGAATTTATGAAAATTCGAATTCAAGACAATGGACTTGGAATGAACCCTGATACCATCGAAAAAATATTTGATCCTTTCTTCACCACCAAGAGCGTAGGAAAGGGTACCGGATTGGGGCTCTCAATCGTTTATGGAATCATTCAAAAGCATGGTGGATTTGTAGAAGTGAGCAGCACAGTGTTTCCTGACCCGATGCATGGTTCCATCTTTGATATCTATTTGCCGAAGTCCGGCCCTGAAGTAGACATGGACCTCGACCAAGCCTCATAATATAGGCAGATGTCCACACTTCCAAAAATTTGCTCAAAAGGAGTTTTCCTTGCGTTTTGCATGGTGCTTTTGTTGCTGAGCACTTCTATGCACGCAGAAGAAAAAACTCCTCGGGATTGGAGCGGGTTGATGGGGAGTGCTGCTCAGTTTAGAGCGGGGACTGGTGTGACGCTTCCCTTGTATTACGATCTTCCTGTATGGAGTCGAAGTAATGCCGCAGATTTAGATATCCTGACCCGAAATCCTGCGGCTCTCTCTATGGTGGATGATAGGCGTAACCGTTTTGTTCCTTTGTCCGCGCAAGGTTTTGTTGTCGGCAATGCTTATGATGTAACCAGTGCCATTCACTCTCCAACAGAATCTTCCGAACAAATATTGTCGGATATCGACGCTGATGCCGGGAAAGTTCAAAGAGTCAATGCAACTTTTCATACCTATTATCTGATGAAAAATTTTGCCTACTCGCTTCATTATGTGCAGCAAAGAAACATCTGGCTCGAAAATTCTGGAAATGATTTGTACTACCAATCTTTCAAAGATTTCCGTATTCAATTCAGCAGCGGTGGTCATATTTTTGACAGCAAGGGTTGGGGTCGCCTCGATTTTGGAACAGCTATTCGTCCAACCGTTCGTATCGGTGCAGAAAAAGTTTTGGCCAGATCAGACGTGGCAGGATCAACAGCGTTTAGCAACAGTCAATTTTTGCAACAAGGATTGGCTGTTGGGCTAGATTATTCGCTTCTTTGGAGTAGTCCAGATTTTGAATCGACAGATTGGTCTTATCAGATCGCACTAGTGGGCAAAGATATTGGCACCACGCGTTTTTTTAAAGCAGAGTCACTTTTTAGACTCATAGGCATTTCCAATCCCATTGATAGAGATTTTCCTGCATATCCGAACGACACTATTTTGGGCTTTGCAGTGAAACTGCCAAATTTCCGAGACGGTCTTCGCTCTGCTCTTAGGTTAGAATGGAACTATTGGACGAGGCCGATTCCGGCTTCGGACAAGGTTGCCGTTTCCTACGAGCTTCGGTTTCCCACTTTGCTCACCTGTTATGTGGGTCAACGCGGGAAAAATACATCCGGAGGAGTTGGATTGCGCTTTCGTGGAGTTGAACTCAACATGGGTACGTTGGTTGATTTGTGGGGTGTTGGGTCGGAACTTGAAACGCGGCGGGCCTGGATGATGGAGCTCAGAGGTGCTTTTTAGAAATAAAAATAATCGAGTTAGAAAAAATGCTAAAAAGTTGAATGTAAAAAAGTTAGCCGAAAAGGTAGCACTTGCATTAGGCCTTTTAGTTTTTTTCTCACAATCAGTGCACGCGCGGCCGAACCGACCTTTCTATCAGGCTGGTCGAGCACTCGCCATGGGCGATGCCTACACGGCTGTTGGTACGGGATGGGAGGCTGTGTATTACAATCCAGCAGGATTGGCCAAACGCAATAGCCCTTCCTTCAAATTCTTTGATATCGAAACACAAGTTTCAAAAAGTTTTTTATCTCTATTTAGTGGGTCCTATACAAAATTTTTAAACATGCAGCAGTTACTTGCAGATGTTCAAAGCAATCCGAATACGCCTTATACAATTGGAATGTCCTTGCTGCCACAATTCATGGTGAGGAACTTTAGTTTTGGTTTGCTATTTCGAGGTCAAACAGAAGCTACTTATAATAGTACGACGACAGATACCAATATGTATTCGTTCGCGGATCTTGGAATGTATACCCACTACGCCGTTGCGCTTGCGGGCGGGGTGATCAAGCTTGGTGTTGGCGGAAAAGTTATCAACAGAGCAGAGCTTGATCGGACTTATACCGCGGCAGAAGTTTCGTCTGGAGGTCTTTCGTTTAGCAATCAGTGGCAAGAAGGCTGGGGCTATGGAGTGGATGCGGGGGCTCTAATCGTCTTTCCTGTGACCGGATTACCGACCTTAGGATTGTCGATTCAAGATATAGGGCATACGGACTTCTATGATAAGCGCTTGATATTTACGGGAGATTCGTCCCCTCAAGGAGCTCCACAGAAAATTAATCAGAAAGTTAACGCCGGATTCTCTACAATAGTAAAACATGGGCGTGGAATCAGAAGTGTCCTGGCGGTAGACGTCAAAGGCATTCTGGGACTCAATGGGACAAACTACTTAGATAAGCTCCACGCTGGATGGGAGATGTCAGTGAACAAAAAACTTTTCTTAAGAGCAGGGGTCAACCAAGGTCGTTATTGGACGGCAGGTTTTGGCATTTCGCTTGGAGGACTAGGGTTAGAATTTGCGACATACGGTGAGAACATTGCAGATGAAGGAGCCACAAGGCAGGCCGATAGAAAATATATCGGTCGTTATGTTTTGTCATTTTAGAATATGAATCGAATAGGTACATGGCTATTTTTAGGGGTGACGCTGCTCTCATGCGAGAATGCGTATAGGTATTTGCCCGACCGAAGTAGCGATGCTTACTACATTGATGAGGCCAAAAAAAATTTAGGCCAGTTTAAATTTACGAAAGCGCTCGAATTTATTTTGCCGGTGTTGGCAAAGCAACCCACTAACGTAGAAGTTGTTAAGATTGCCTATAAATCTTATGCTGGGAGAGCGGGCCTTCGTAGTGCTGACATGATTAGTGAGCTCGGTAGTGGAAGTGATGGTTTTTTTGCAATATTTGCAAAGCATTTCCCAGGAGCAGATGAGGATACTCTTTCAGATATAACAGCCGCTATTGAGGTATTGGAAAACTATCAAACCGATCCTGCATTGAGAGATATCGAGATGAATCTTCATGCCATGTTTTTGTACTATAGCAAGATCGGCGTGGTTCTGAACTATAGGGCTTTCGATGCAAACAATGTCGTTGAAGCGGGTTTTGATGCTTGCGACGATGTTGTATTCCCCGATGAAGATTTGCAGTCAATCGTACAAGCCTTTCCACGGGCCATTGATGCTGCGTCTGGAGTGGATGAAACGACAGCTTCTCTCGTTGAATCACTAAACAGTTCACCACTGCTTGCAACTTTCTTAAATACCCAGGAATCTGAATGTCCTGGAACAATTGCGGCCGATGTCGCTGCGTGCTTAGGGATGCGCGCCCTCATTAATGAGGGAGATTCAGGAATTGGAATTGGCGCGGGGGCATTGGCTCCATGTCCATAGTTGCCAGTTTAATTTTTATTTTTGTCGGGTTTCTGGCTGGGCGTTCCGAGGCGGCTGTTAACAACTTTCAGAGAGATTCCTATAGAGACATTCGAATGTTAGGCCGTGGAAATGCCGGCGTTGCTGATGTGTCTGGCGGCGTTTCTGCTTTTTATAATCCTGCGGCACTTGCGGTCGGTGAAGGATTTAGTTTTATTCCGTTGGACACCTCTTTTGGAGGCAATCAAAATATTGGAACAAGTATTACGGAATTGACCTCTTTGACGGATTCTTCACAAACATTGAGTGCCCGATTTTCACCGTTGTTGGGAAAACCATTGGGCTTG
This sequence comes from Bdellovibrionota bacterium, assembly GCA_041750195.1. Lineage (GTDB taxonomy): Bacteria > Bdellovibrionota > UBA2428 > UBA2428 > UBA2428 > JBGSZX01. The sequence goes on from JBGSZX010000028.1 coordinate 191,661, forward strand.
CAGGGAACTTTTTTTCCGCACGTTGCTATTCCAGGGTTCATGCTGGGATTTTACGACTATTTTGATTCTAATTTAGAATATCAAGATCCTGTGTTTCCGCAGTTAGATATATTAGGACGCAACGACTGGGGCCTCATTATGGGGGCAGGCACGGAAGTTATTCCTCATGTGAAAATTGGTTTCTCATTGCGATATATGCGACGAAAGGTCATAGATGAGTCACTTTCGATGGCTTCAGTGGGAAATCTAAATAGTTCATATTTATCGGGCTTGATCAAAAAAGGTGAGGCTTTTGGGGTTAATGTGGGCTTGTTGGTGGATCACCCTGTTAACGCAAACATGGGATGGAGTGTTGGTCTTGCTGTCGAAGATGTGGGCTTTACGACCTTCCGAAATTCTGATCGTAGTCCTTTGCCTGGTCGACAAATGCAAAAAATCAATGCAGGTGCAGCTTATAAGCTTAAGTTAAAGGGTGGCGGTTTAAAATTACTTTTCGACATGAAAGAGTTGGGAGATGCTTCTAAGTCTTACAGCAAAAAAATCTTTACTGGTTTTGAGCTGGAAGTTCCTACTGTCATTTTGCGTGGCGGTCTTTTTCAGGGGTATTGGACGGCAGGGGTGACAGTTACGGCGATTCCATTTTTTGATTTAGATATTACAACTTACTCTGAAGAGCTAGGTTCCGCTGCAGGCGTTCGCGAAGCCCGTTATTGGATGGTTGGCTTCAGAACAGGCCTTGACCTTCTTGGCAAGAAAAAGAAAAAGCAACGATTCACGTTGGATCACTTATAGTTTGATTTTCAGCTATGCTCGTCGACCTCAATGGCTCGTAGCTTAGTCAGGCTGGGTGCGAAGTCTCTTGGCAAGGCGCTGCCCTACGTGGATTACGATTCTATTTAATCTACCCTTAGGGGCATTCTCCACCTGAAACTATACAACAACTTCAGATTCAAAAATATCTTCTTTATCTAGAGGAATCTTACGTAAAATAAAAATTCCTGGAATAATCATGAGTGTGCTGAGCAAAAAGAATAGTGGGTAGCCATTAGCTGTCCCAAACATATTCGCAAAATAAACCTGCAAAATGCCACTCGAGCCACCTGCGATATTTGCGCCTACAGCCATTATGGCAGTTGAGATGGCGTAGTGAGAAGTTTTAAACTTTGAGCCTTGAGTGATAAACATCAAAAAAACCATGTAAGCAGAAAATCCAAAACCGTATCCAAATTGATCTACAAAAACAATTCCATACACGGCTTCTGTTGCGGGATGCACCATAGAAGCCCATATGTAAAATAAATTTGGAACATACATAATAAGAACCATGGGGAAGAGGCACCGTTTAAGGCCCCATTTTGACAATGTTATGCCGCCAGTAATTCCTCCCAGTATCAAGGCCACCACTCCCACCACTCCACGAATGAATCCCAAATCAACCGTGCTCACTCCTAGCCCCCCTTTTCCAGGCGAGTCTAAAAAAAATGGGGTGCTCATAGCGCCAACCATTGATTCCCCAAAGCGATAGAGCAAAATAAAAAGCAAAATATACCCAATTTTATTTTGCGTAAGGTAATCCCTAAAAATTGACCATGCCATTTTTTCACCCGTTTTTTGTCCGTCGTCTTTGGGTTTAGGCATGGCAAAGGCTCCAATTACTATAGCTAGTAAGTAGACCGCAGCGGCCAGAATGAGCGCTCGTTTCCAAGTTTCCGCAATTGGCACGCCAGAATTTTCTTGCATACCAGCATAGGCAACAATGAGTCCCGTCATAAAAACATTGGCGCTTCTATAGGCTGTGCTCATTATTCCCACAAAGAAAGAGCGTTCTTTTTGGGACAACGCTAGAATATAAAAACCATCTGACGCAATATCATGGGTTGCCGACACGACTGCTAAAATGCCTAAGATAACCAGAGATATGGGCCACGCGTTTGGCAACGTCACGGTAAAGGCCAGCAGAACAATGCAAAGAGCACAGAGAGTCTGAGTCCAAATGACCCAACGACGTTTGCTCCCGAGACTATCTACGATTGGAGCCCATAACATCTTAATGGCCCAAGGCCAGGCCACCAAGCTAATCCAAAATAAAAGTGAGTCATTGGGAACACCAAGTTTTGTAAAAACCGTAACAGCAATTGCATTCACAACAAAGTAGGGAACCCCTTGAAGAAAATAAAGCACGGGGACAAAAATCCAGGGATTGCCCTTGACCATATTTAATTGCGGCGATCCCATACAAATACGATATGATGAAAAGCAATTAAGCGATAGTGTGCTAAGCAATATAGACTGCGCTGTTCAGGCAATAGGCCTGGCGGGGTTGTCTGCAATTCTACCCCGAGTAGCAATTGTCTTCCATACTAGTGGTTGGCTATCCGATGAATGAGTGAGACGCACGCTGCGTCAATCCATCGGCTAACACAAAATCCCAAATATTGCGCCCTCGATCGCGCTCCCATTCAAAGCCACACTAAAGTTTACCAATCTCCTATGATCGTCTATTTTAAAGGGCCTTATGGCAGATACCCAGACTCCCGAACTCGACAAAGCGTATGGCTCTCAGCACGACGGTAAATGGCAAGCCGCTTGGGACAAGGCGCAGGTGTCGAAGCCCGAAGTTTCTTATGCTCATCATCTAAAAAATGGCACGGCAGCGACGGGGCAAGATCCCTTCAGCATCTTAATGCCTCCGCCAAATGTAACGGGAGTTTTGCATCAGGGACACGCCTTAATGCTCGCGCTTGAAGATACACTCATCCGTTGGCAGCGCATGAAAGGCGTTGAAACATTATATTTACCTGGGACCGACCACGCATCCATTGCGGTGAATATGCAAGTTGTAAAACATCTTGCAGCCAAGGGCGTGAATCATCGCGATTTAGGTCGCGAGGGTTTTATTGAAGAGTGTTGGAAATGGATTGAAGATTATCGTCCGCGTATTTTTGCGCAAATGAAAAGCATGGGAATAAGTGCGGATTGGTCGCGCGTAAAATTTACGATGGACCCCGACCTTAACAAAGGTGTTGAGAATGCGTTTGTTGAACTTCACAAAAAAGGACTTATTTACCGAGAACAAAAGTTGGTAAATTGGTCGCCCATTGGGCAAACCGTTTTGTCTGACCTTGAGGTTATTTTTAAGGAACAAAAGGGACACATTTGGCATCTCAAATATCCGCTCGCAGATGATCCTTCGAAATTTTTAATTGTTGCGACTACACGTCCTGAAACCATGCTTGGCGATAGCGCCGTTGCCGTAAATCCAAAAGACGAACGATACAAATCCTGGGTTGGTAAAAAAATAAAACTTCCCATTTTGGGCCGAGAAATTCCTATAGTCGCCGATGATTATGTAGATCCTGAATTTGGAACGGGTGCGGTAAAAATCACACCAGCACACGACTTCAACGACTTTGAGGTTGGCGCAAGACACAATCTTCCAAAATTAAATATTTTTACTCCCGATGCAAAAATCATTGTAGGGCTAGAGGGCAAAGCGGCTTCATGGGCCGGGCTCGATAGGTTTGATGCGCGCAAAGCTGTTGTCGAAGAATTCAAAACGCTTGGCTTGCTCGAAAAAATAGAAGAGCACAACAATCGTGTAGGCACTTCTGAGCGTTGGGGCGAAGTTGTTGAACCTTATTTGAGCCATCAGTGGTTTTTAAAAATGGACAGCATGGCCGCGCGTGCAAAAAAATATGTTGAAGATGGCGAAATCGAAATTGTTCCCCATGAATTCCATAATCAGTTCCTGCGATGGATGGAAAACATTCATGATTGGTGTGTTTCAAGGCAGCTTTGGTGGGGGCAACAAATCCCCGCGTATCATTGCCAGAAAACGGGTGAAATCAAAGTTTCGCTTGAAGCACCAAAGGACGATGCCAAGCATACTTGGACGCGCGATCCAGATGTTTTGGATACTTGGTTCTCATCAGCAATTTGGCCGCTGACCACTTTGGGCTGGCCCGATGAAAATGCCAAAGACCTCGAAAAATTTTACCCCACTTCAGTTTTAGAAACCGGTTTTGATATTTTATTTTTTTGGGTGGCCAGAATGGTGATGATGTCATCGGAATTCACGGGCAAGGTGCCCTTCAAAAAAGTTTACATGCACCCCATGGTTCGCGACGAACACGGGGACAAAATGTCCAAGACAAAGGGAAATGTTATTGATCCTCTAGAAATCGTAAAAGAGTTTGGCGCTGATGCGCTTAGACTCACCCTAAATGCTTTGTGTGTTCAAGGGCGTGACATGCGTCTTTCTAATGAGCGCCTCGATTTTTACAGAGCATTCATCAACAAAGTTTGGAACGCCACAAGATTTGCCCTCATGAATGACAAAGGCAGCACGGATGCTTTGTGGATGAGCAGGCCCAAGCAGCTTAAGCACTTACATGATGAATGGATTATGGCAAAACTCGACAACGCTTCTCGGGAAGTCGACAAAGCTTGGTCGGAATTTAGAATGCAAGAAGCTGTTGATGTTTTGTATCACTTCATTTGGAGTGATTTTTGTGATTGGTATCTAGAATGCGCCAAAGCTACCCGAGAAGATAGCGACAAAGTTGTTAAGTTTGTTTTGGGTGAAATTCTAAAGCTCATGCATCCGCTCTGTCCTCATGCCACCGAAGAGTTGTGGGCCGGAATGCCAGGAGTGCAAGATGGGGACTTGGTAGCTTTAAAAAGTTTTCCGCAAGGCGGAGGATTCCCTAATCCAACAGTTTTTGCTGAGTTTAAATTTTTCCAGGAGGCGATTACGGCTATTCGAAATTTAAAAGCTGAAGCGAAATTAAGTCCATCTAAAAAAATAAATGCAAAGCTTTCGGGCGCGCAAAAAATGTCTCAGGATGTTTTTGATAAATGCAGGGACACGATTATGTTGATTGCTAAATTAGAAAGTTTTGAGTTGGGTGATTTAGATAAGTCCATTCCAGGAACCCGCGTGCCAGTAACAGCTGTTGAGGCGGGAATAAGCGTCGAGATTGTCGTCCCTATAGCCGAGCTAAAGGATTTGGAAGAAGAAAAACTTCGTCTCCAAAAAGAAATCGAAGTGACAGAAAAATTGGTGATGGCGCAAGATGCCAAGCTTTCGAATGAAAACTTTGTCAAGCGAGCTCCGCCTGAGCTTGTCGACAAAGAACGAGTAAAAAAAGAAGAATTTTTAGACAAAGCACAGAAGTTAAAAAAAGCATTGGCTGATTTAGCTTAGGATAGGTTGAGGAAGATAATTATGAGTTCTGCAGAAGTGACAATTTGGCCCTATGAGTTTAAGTCCATTGACGGTTTCGCGGAGCGCCCATCTGCAAATAAAATCCAGGTGCTTCCGAGTGGCAACTTTGTTTTAGCAACAACCTTTGCGCGTCCTTTGCTAAGTGAGTTTTGTCCGTCAAAAGCATCGCCTGAAAAACCTGTTCAAAAAGATTTGGGTCTAGAGGCCAAGCTTGGGGATGATGCTCTTGCCGTTGTTGGTGGGCTGCATGAATCCGAATTTGGGGACATTGATCTTTCGGTGATGCACGCTGGCGGCATGTCAGGTTGGATGAAAAAACTTTTAGGAAAAGATTTCGCAACTAAAACAGGAGGAGACCTGGTTCAGTTTTTAGATGCAAAGGGCGAAAGTTCAGCTGTTTCGACTTCACATCTTCAATTAAAAAAATCTAAGTACGAAATTCGTAGGCACAAAGAAGCCGGATTGCTTTGGGATTTGTGGTACATGGGTGACTACGTTTTTGGACTTACACCTTCGACCATGTGGCGAGAGCGCCTTTTGCATTTGCAGCTTGAAAAGCGAGAAGTGGTGCGAAACGATTTGCTTGGCAATTTTGAAATTCACCGAGACGGTGGTGGAAGTTTTTGGTCGCTCATGGAAAATGGACGATTGGCAAGATTTGAGTACACCGAAAACAAAGCAAAACCAACGCTGAAGCGTCTTCCCGGCCTAGAAAAAAACCATGGCTTTGAACGTTCGGCTGCTTCTAAAACTGATGGCTGGTTGTATGGCGTCAGCGGCGCAGGAACAGAACTTTTTAGAGTAAGAAGAAATCCCGTTAGTTTTGAAGAAGAGATTCAAAACATTTGGACTTCGGAAAAAGCGATTACGGGAATAACCGCCATCGATAGGGCTGAGTCGCCGTTGTTACTTGTGGCCGTTGAAGATGATGCTTCGGCTAAGCTATATGCCTTTGATTTGCTAATCCCTGATGATCCTGAGCTTCAGCCCGAGATTCCAAAGGCGCAGGAGGCTGGAGTTGTTAATGGAGTTCCACGTGTCAGCGTTTTGACATGGGATTCGTTTAAACCTGCCCAATCACTAGGGCAAAGCGTTGTATGGGGCGCTGAGGGCTATTTTGGAAGCGATATGGCCCGTCCAGAGTCAGATAGTTTAAGAATTTTAAGAATCCAGATTTGATTCTTAACTCGAACTTCATAAATTTTGTCGTTTAAAAAAAGTTTTTGATGAATGAATTTCCCACCTAGCGTGCTTTCTTTGTTAAAATATAGTTATGGGTGAAGACGATAAAAGATTGTTTTCGATGTCTGGAATCAAGCGCAATCACAGCCGCTTTCTTGATATTGTAAAAGGAAAAATTAGAAGCAATCTTAAAGATTTTGTATCGCAAGGTGAAATGCACGGCCGACAAGGTGGCGAAACCGTAAGCATTCCTGTTCCCCAAATTGATTTACCCAGATTTACTTATGGAACACGTCAACGTGGTGGAACTGGACAGGGCGAAGGCAAGCCGGGTGATCCAGTAAGTGGTGAAGAATCCGAAGACGGTGATCAGGCTGGTCAGGGTGAAAAGGCTGGTAGTGAGTCTGGTGACCACGAGATTGAAGTAGAAGTTTCTCTAGAAGAACTTGCAGAGATGCTGGGACAAGAATTAGAACTCCCACGCATTGAACCTAAAGGATCAAAAGACATAACGTCTCGTGCTCACAAATATACCGACATCAGGCCTGTGGGTCCTCAAAGTTTGAGACATTTTAAAAGAACCTATCGCGAAGCTTTGAAGCGACAGGTGGCCTCTGGAATTTACAACCCTAAAAATCCAGTGATCATCCCAATTAAATCAGACATGAGATTTCGTTCATGGGCTGAGTCACCACGCCCTCAGACAAACGCTGTTATTATTTACATGATGGATGTTTCGGGAAGTATGGGCGATGAGCAAAAGGCCATCGTTCGAACAACGGCCTTTTGGATAGATACCTGGCTGAAGCATCAGTATAAAGGCGTCAATAGACGATTCATCATTCACGATGCAGCTGCTAAAGAAGTTGATGAAGACACTTTTTTTAAAACGCGTGAAAACGGCGGAACACTAATTAGTACGGCCTATAAACTAGCGCTAGATATTTTGGACAAAGATTATCCAGTTGATGATTGGAATGTGTATTTGTTTCATTTTAGTGATGGCGATAATTGGTCCAATGAAGATACCAAGCTGTGCATTGATTTAATGCGTGAGCGAATGCTTCCGATGTCCAATCAGTTCGCCTATGGCCAGGTCGAGAGTCGTTATGGGTCGGGCCAATTCTTTAAAGATTTGGCCGAGAATTTTCAGGAAGAAGAAAAACTTGTGACGACTCGAATATCAGGGCGTGATGATATTTATTCGGCAATCGGTCGTTTCTTTAAGGCGGGGAGGTAACACATGTCTACTGCAAGATCATTGCCCCAAGAGTTGATTGAGTGGAGAGATATCATTCGAAAGCGAGCCGTTGAAGTCGGACTTGATTTTTTTGAAGTTACCTTTGAAATGGTCGATTATATTGAAATGAATGAGCTGGCAGCTCTCGGAGGTTTTCCGACTCGCTATCCTCATTGGCGTTTTGGAATGGAATTCGACAAGCTTTCAAAAAGTTATGCCTATGGTCTTAGTAAGATTTATGAAATGGTTATCAATACCGACCCTTGCTATGCTTACCTGTTAACTTCGAATGCATTGATGGATCAAAAGCTAGTGATGGCTCACGTCTACGGCCATTCGGACTTTTTTAAAAACAATGTCTATTTTGCTCACACTGATAGACGAATGTTGGATCGAATGGCGAATCACGCCGTTAAAGTAAGACGCTATCAGGAACAATATGGTGTTGATGTTGTCGAAGAATTTGTAGATTGTTGTTTGTCGCTCGACAACTTGCTTGACCCCCATGCGGCGGCTATTAAGAGAGATTCGGTGCCGGGCAAGAAGCCGGCTGATGCAGATACCGTTAAAAAAATTCCAACAAAAAGTTATTTAGATAAATATATAAATCCTGTTGAATACCTCGACGAGCAAAAACGAAAAATTGAAGCAAATCGAGTTCAAGAGGCAAGTTTTCCTGCGCGTCCTCAGAGAGATGTCTTGAATTTTCTTTTGCAAAATGCGCCTCTTGAAAATTGGCAACGCGAATGTTTGCAAATTGTACGAGACGAAGCTTTGTATTATCTTCCTCAAGGGCAAACCAAAATTATGAATGAGGGCTGGGCTTCTTACTGGCACGCAAAAATCATGACGGGTGGGATTCTTAACGATTCTGAAATCATCGACTTTGCTGACGTTCATAGCGGAACCATGGCCGTACAACCTGGTGGACTGAATCCTTATAAGTTGGGTATTGAGCTGTTTAGAGATATCGAAGATCGCTGGAACCGTGGGCGCTTTGGCCGAGAGTGGGAAGAGTGCAACGATATTACAAAAAAAGAGTCCTGGGATACCAAGGCGGGCAAAGGTCTCGAAAAAATATTTGAAGTGAGAAAACTTTATAGCGACCTTACGTTTATCGATGAGTTTTTAACGGAAGATTTTTGCAGACGCAATAAAATGTTTAGCTTTGGCTTCAACAAACGTTCACAAAGATATGAAATTGAAAGCCTTGAATTTAACAAGGTCAAACAACAGCTCTTGTCCCAGCTCACCAATTTTGGACAACCGGTTATTGAAGTGGTTAATGCCAACTACAAAAATCGAGGCGAATTGCTTTTAATTCATCGCTTTGACGGTGCTGAATTGCGTGAAGATTACGCTCAGAAAACTCTGACTAATCTTCAAAAGTTATGGCACCGCCCAGTTTCAATCGAAACACTAGTTGAGGGCAAAACCATGCGGCTTAGCTATGATGGAACTAATTTTCATGAAGACGATTTGCAGGAATCATTAAGTCCTGATTCTGCTGCTGGCCCTAAGCAAAAATGATTAGCGCAGTTTTCTCTCTGGCTCTTTTGATAAAAGATCAAGCCAGTTTCTTAAGTATCGAGACTGATGCCTAGAAATAGAGATGATTCTATAGGCGGCGCCCTTTTTTGTTTTTCGTGAAAAAATGCATGGAATTTGAAGTTCGGCATTGATCTCAACAATGACTTCCGATGGAAATTCAATGGAGACACCATTTGATGGTTCTAAAAGCATTCCACTTTTCGAGATATCCATGAGCACAACGGCGTGATCATGGCCTTGAATTTTAACAGGAACATTAACCATATAGCGGGGATCGGTTTCCCACCATCTAAGGCGATGATTAAAGAATGGTTTCTTGAAGTCTGATTTGTATAGCAAAAATAGAAGCACTCCACTGCCAACTGTCGTTAAAGTCATGGTGGTCCAGTCGTCGCTATAAAAATTCCTGACAATGCTCACATTGTAAAAGCACAAGGCCGCTAGCGAAAGAATGCCGAGCCACCAAGCCCACTTTCGAACAAATAAAAGTGAAAATCCAGCCAAAAAAAGTAGGGCAGAAATAAAAGCAGGGGCCGGATTTAAATGAGGAATCCATTCAATCATTGTGAGCGGCGAGTACCAAGATGGTTCTCCGGCGAGGCGAAGAGTCCACATCAAGTGAAAAAGCGGAGTGCTCAACAATAAGATTGAGACAAAATAAATCCAAAAAGGTTTTCTAGTATATCCACGAGGCGTGTCTTGCATGGCTAGTTTTATGGAACTCCTTGTATTGATTAAAAATCTAAATTTTAATCACCTTAGGATAGTTATACTCCGAGCTGTCCCAGATGGCATAGCGTGGTGCGCCATCAAGCCAAGTCCCTAGGTTTAGGTAAAAAGAAGATTCATCTTTTGAAATATGTAGGTCGTCCATGTGCGAATGTCCCAAAAATACCCCACGAAAACCCTCATTCCACTGATTTTCGCTAAATTTTCGATACAGCTCTTTGAGGGCCTTTGAATTTTCAGAACTTTGATAGGCGCCAGATTTTTTTCGGCTTTTTTTGCTTAAAGCATGGCCAATTTTCAGAATCAATTGTTCCTGAAGAAAGGGAGGGATCAAAAGCAGGATTTTGCGGAAAAGTGGTGATCTAGTTTTGGCTCGCCAGTCGAGATATTTTTGATCTTCAGTATCGACCAAATCTCCATGGGCCAAATAGAGGCGTTGATTCGCATAGGCTTTGATAATGTGGTCATCGCTCGATTCGATGCCCTCGCGGTCCAAAAGGTCTTTGAGGTAAAAATCATGATTGCCCTGTATCCAAAGGACTTTTTTACCCGCCTGCACCCATTCGTTGAGTTCTTTAAAAAAATCTTTATGAATACTTTTCCAAAAATCAAAGGGTCCGACAAGGAGATCAAAAATATCCCCAAGTAGCCAAAGCTCATCGCAATCAATACGAAGTTGCTGAAGCGTTTTTACGAAAATTCCTTCGTGTTCTGGAAATCTATGAGTCGATAAATGCAGATCAGAAAATATAGCGATCTTCGAAGTCCCGGAATCCACTAATGTTGTCCCTCAACCTGTTTTTTCCATAACGAGGCAAATGAGCTTTCTTGTTTAGCAAGAAGGTCTGAGGGCCGGCCTTCTTCGATGATTCGTCCATGCTCCATCACTAAAACTCTGTCGACTTCTCGGACTGTTGTGAGGCGATGTGCAATGACGATGGCACTTCGGCCCTTCATTAGTTCTTTGAGCGCCTGCTGGACACCTTCTTCTGAGTGGGCATCAAGCTGCGAGGTGGCTTCATCGAGAATCAAAAATGGAGCATTTTTTAGAAAGGCGCGCGCAATGGCAAGACGTTGTTTCTCTCCGCCCGAAAGTGTTCCAGCTAATTCCCCAATTTGGGTATCAAGTTTTTTGGGGAGGGATTCAATGAAATCCAATATTTCAGCTTTTTTTAAAGCCGAATGAATTTCCTCGTTTGTTGCATTTGGATTTGCAAAGAGCAAATTTTCTTTGACGGATCGGTTGAATAAATAAACATCTTGGCTGACGTGGGCAAAGTGATTGCGATATTCTCCAAGATCCCATTGCTTGCTGTCTTTGCCGCCAAGCCTAATTTGCCCTTCTGTGGGATCTAGAAAACGTAGGGCAAGGAGCGACAAAGTACTCTTTCCAGAGCCGCTTCTTCCCACCAAAGCTATTTTCATTCCTGGTTCTAGCGATAGTGAAATTTGTCTTAAGGCATGGCTGGTTTCATAAAAATTTTCGCCATCTCGAGCTGGGTATCTAAAACTGACATCTTCGAACTCCAAAGACAAAGATGGGCTGTGAGTTGAGTGCTCTTTTCTCGAAGATGGCTCGGCAGACGACAAAGACATCAAAAAGTTTTCTTGAGAGGCGGATACCGGATCAAGTTTTTCCTGCAGAACTCCAAATATGCGTTCGGCTGATGCGAGGACCTGCTGGAAACGAATGTTGACTTGGTTTAACTGCCGCAAAGGCTGCTGAATACGTCCAGCTGCCATCAAAAAAGCGATGAGCGCTCCGGCTGTAAAAGCTCGCGGATCGCCGGCTTCAACGAGAGGAGCGTCTTGAATAACTAAGAAACCACCAAATCCAATGATAAATGCTCCCACCCAACTTGTGACCCACTTAGTAAGTGGGGCTACAACTTCTTCAATGCGAGCAAGTTTTAAATAATGCTGATAAGATTCGTCTAGATTTTCTGAAAATTCACTTTGTAATCTTGGAGTTTGATTGAAGGCGTGTGCTGTTCGCAGGCCACGGATGCTCTCGATAACATGGTTTGAAATTTTTTCTAGAGTGCGTTGAATGCGCATTTGATTGCGCCGTGCACTTTTGCCTAAAGCTTTTCCAGTGACTGCGATCAAAGGTATTGCGACAAAACAAACCAAGGTTAATTTCCAGTTTAAATAAAGTAGGTAGCCCAACATCCCGATGATTGTAAGGGGACTTTGAACAACGTCAGCAATGATGTGCAGACCTTGGCTGATGACTTGTATGTCAGAGACTATGTGATTGACCGCTTTGCCAGAGGTGAATTTTGAAAACTGAGATTGCGAGAGCACTAGAAAACGATCAAACACTTCTTTGCGCATGTCCTTGACCATGCTTTCGGCTCCGACCCGCAATAAATATCTGTGAAAATAAGTAACGAGGCCTTCGAATAAAAAATAGATAACAAGTGCAATGCATATCGAAATGAGTTTTTTGCCATCGTGAGGTAAAACACCTTTGTCAAAAAAGCTTTTTGCGAGAGTGTTTTGGAGGACTTGAATACCCACGGTGATCAAAGCAAAAAAAAGCGAAGCAAAAATCCATTTACGTTGCTGCCAAAGTCGATTCTTTAGAAATCCTGTGACTTCTTTGGTGCTAGGTGGTGCCGAAATCGGCGGAATTTGTGTTGAGCTCATGATTTTCAATCTACCGGCTCTAGGGTAGTCTAAAAATATCATGGGTGCCACACAAAGCTCTTATAATTTAGATCCCATCATCATCTCGAGGTGCGATCGTTTGGGGGATCTCATTCTTTCTTTGCCGGCTGTGGCGCACGTCCGAAAAAATACCAATCGACCCGTGTTTTTGCATGTTTCAGACTACGCTGCATCAATTGGCGAGTTGGCGCGGTTTAATGGTGTTTGTGACGGTTATTTTTCTAGCAATGAAGGGCTTCGTCATATCTTGGGCCTTCGCGAAAAGGAAGAGACTTCTCTTCGATGGGGCTTAAGTTTGTTTCATTGCAAAGAGGCAGCCCGTTTGTTTAAGGATTTTCAGATTTCTAATAGCATGGGGCCAAGGTCAAAATTGTCGGCCCTTTTATTGTACAAATGGTCCATGGCGCAGCATCGAAGCCGGGTCGAAAAAAGTGAGATGCTCTATAATGTTGATTTAGCCGAAGCTTTTATGGATAAAATGTCATCGCATGGGATGGTCAACGCTGACCGAGGCCCATTTGTGGGACTGCCGCCGCTAAAGTTGCCCGAATCGTGGTTCGCAGAAACTGTGGCAAATGCGCTTGATCAGAAGGATCAATTGAAAAAGCCCGACGTGCTTATCGTGGCATCCAACGGAAACTCAGCGGCGAACTGGCCAATGCCTCGCTATATTGAAGAAGCGACTTCGTTGCTGGACCAAGGCCTGCGAGTCGATATTTTGCTTCACGGACACGATGCATCTCAAAGATATGCAGAGCTCAAACTATCTTCAATTTCTGATCATCCTAAACTTCGTGCGATCGAAAAATTCGAAAATTTAAAACAACTCATCCTTCACATTTCGAGAGCGAAAAAAGTCATCTCATCAAGCACGGGGCCTTTGCATATTGCACATGCCATGGGAATTCCAGTGGTGGGGATCTATCCACGTGCACCGAAAGTTCAATCCTTTGAGAGATGGCGCCCTCACGGTTACTGGCACGACGCACCTGTCGAATGGGTGCATATTTAGGTGCATATTTAATATCTTTTCAAACTCTGATAATTCTTAAACTCGCCAATACGCAAATCGGTTAGAATTTCAATCCAATCGTCCATACGCAATCGCAAATGTTTCCGCTCAAAGGGGATGGGGCGCAGAAAAAACGGCGTGGTGTCCCCAGCCGCTCGTTCAAATTCTTCTAGACGGCCCATGATAAGTTGGGGATGCGAGCGCTGAAATTCTTTCATGCCATAAATGTGAGGAAAAACATTGTTAGGTGTGACTTCTCCATCGCGCGAATTGCCGTGCCAGTAGCGATGTAGGGCTTCTGCCTTAAAAGCCATCTGCTCGGCGGGCTTGACCCAACCATAGTGGAAGTAACGCCCTCGCGATAGCGCAGCTGCGGGTTTTTGCCATCTGCCCGATGCGGGATCAACAACAGACAAATCGCGACACTTTGAAAAGTCGGAAGCTACTGAGGCGCCATTTTCATCTAATAAAATTCTAAATCCTTGAGCATCGCCGAAACTGCGCATTCCATGTGAGCGTTTGATGGCGCGCATTTCTCGCCGGTACCATTCCTTAGAATAAACAACCGTGTGAAAGTCGCCGTAAAAGTGTACCCAATGGAAGGCGAGTCCCGAAACTGAATTGTCGGATTCAAATGTTACGAGGTCACGAATAAAAAAATCGTAATCTTCTTGGTGGATCAATTCATCAGCTTGTATGTAAACGCAAATATCATGTTTACATGCTTCTAAGGCTACGTTGCTTTGAATAGAAAGTTCAAGGCCTCCGCGATCGCGAGACAAATTCCATGGGGAATCAACGATGCGTAGGGGGCAGGGCCAAGAAGCTGAGGCTTCAATCAGGCGTTCGCGGGTGTTGTCTTCGCAGTCGCCAACGGCAATGACCATTTCGTCAACCAAGGGGGCAAGCGAGGCGTAAGCTTCCAAATAGGGATAGCCCATTTTTTCGCCATTTTTGATTGTGCTAAAGCCGCTCCGCATGAAATCTCACTGTTCCTAACTAACTATTCCTACTAATTTATAGCAATAGCAGCCCTAAGACTTTCAGAAAAGCTATGGGACTGCTATTTTGAAAATCTATGGTCGCACAAGATATCAAAGAAGAGCTCAAATCTTTCTTGGAAAAGCCCAGAGAACGTTCTGGCTTTGGAATCTTGGGAGATTTTTGTTTGGATCGCTTCATTTTTGGATCTGTTGAGCGCATTTCTCCAGAAGCTCCTGTGCCTGTCCTTCTTCAGGAAAAAATTGAAGATCGCCTTGGTTGCGCCGCCAACGTTTCTCTAAATGTCGCGGCTTTTTCTGAAGCACTTAGCTTGGACCAACATGTTTTTAGTGTGGTGGGACAAGATGCTTTGGGTGAAGAACTTCAACGTTATTTGCAGGCGCTCGAGGGTTCTTTGCGGATCAATCTCATTCAAGATTCCGAACGACCGACAACTCTTAAAACAAGGTATCTTGCGGGAAGTCATCATCAACTTTTAAGAGTAGACACTGAAAGCAATGCACCTCTCAGCGAAAAAGTTGAAACGCAGTTATTGAAAGCTCTTGAGGCTCGAATGCCTCGCCTTAGCACTCTCATAGTTCAAGACTATGCGAAAGGTTTGATGACTCAGCGGGTACTTGAAGAAACTCTGAGGCTTGCTAGAGAAAACAATGTTTTCACGATTGTTGATCCGCATCGAAAAACGAATGGCGCTTTTTATAAGGGGGCGACAATGATCAAGCCCAACGTCACAGAAGCCGAAATTCTTTTGAAATCTTTGACGGGCCAACACTGGGATCTCAAACGAGGTCGTGAGCCGGATTTAATTACGAAAGCTGCCAAAGAACTGAGACAGCTTTTGGATCTCAAACATGTATTGATCACTCGAAGTGCTTACGGCATGACATGGCTAAACGATAAGGATCAGGCCAAACATTTTCCAGCTTTGGCAAGAAGCGTCTATGATGTCACTGGCGCCGGCGACACCACTATCGCAGTGTTGGGGGCCTTCATCGCCGCGGGCTCCACCATAGATTTAGCCTGTGCCTTGTCTGTCGCCGCATCTAGCGTGGTCGTTGCCAAGGTTGGCACAGCTGCTGCCAGCATCGCCGAAATCGAAGCCGAGCTCTCCAAAATCTAGCCGCAAATGATCTAGTCGCAAATTATACTGTGCGCGCGGAAGAGTTGCTGGCATCTTCCGTGAGGATAAATACTTTAATATTTTCAGCCCGTTAATTCTTCCTAGGACACTCTATTGCCGCTTAGGTACCCCATGTGCAGGATTT
>JBGSZX010000029.1:0-43734 GCA_041750195.1 Bdellovibrionota bacterium
CTTATTGCGGCAAAAAGCCTCAAAGAAATCGCGGAACTTTAAACGTTAAGCATTCTCCAGCAAATTCCGTCTAAATTTTGACGAAAAATTTTACATGGAAGGTCGCCGCATTGCTTAAGGTCTTGATCCGATAAACCGAAAAGATTCATAGAACTATGGAAAGATCACACATTGGAGCAATGATGCTCCCAAGATTTTTAGCGTTTACAAATGCTACCAAGTCATTTCGCTTGGGATTGATTTTTCTATGCTCGTTCACATTTTTGCCCAGCTGTAGCAGCACTTTGGCAATTATTAGTGACCCTCCTGGCGCCGACGTTTTCCTGAGTCAAAGTCCGTCTTTAAAAACTGGTAGCTCATTGGGACAAACGCCCACAGAATTAAAAATGTCAGATCTTCCCCTAGATCGTGGCGGATACATTATCATCGAAAAACCGGGTTACTTGCGCGAGACGATTTTAATTTCTGAATCCGCTATGGGAACGACCAAAACAGAAATCGACATTAGACTCACCCAAGGAGCTCGCGACGGGGAAAAAGCTTCGACTCTTCTTGAATTGTTAGCAACAGCGCAAACTCAAGTTCATATGGGCAAGCTAGACCTCGCCCACTCTACGGTAGATCGCTCACTTGCGATTGATCCATATTTTGTAAGAGGCCTTGCCTTTAAGGCGGCCGTTTACTTTATGGAAAAAAAATATAAAGAGTCTGAAGAGTATTATAAAAAAACATTGGCCCTAGATCCCAACTATTCTGAAGCGTCGCGAATGCTTGCTCGCATCGACACGGCACAAAAAGAGGCGACGCCATGAGAAGAATCAAAATACTCTCATTAGTCTTGCTAGCGTTTGTCGTGAATTCGGCTTACGCGTATACCGACACTGAATTTGCTTTTAAAATTGCAGCCGAAAGAAAATTAAAGTCCATACTTTACGGCTACCTTTCGCAAACCATCCCAACTGAAGATTTCAAGGTCACGATAAGTGCCAACGTCTTTACTCAAGAGCCCATTTCACCCTATGAAGATGTCAATTCAAACAGCGATGACCTACCGAACGCTTTCACCGTGAACGACCCTATGGATTTATCTTTGGGCGTTATTCAAGGGCAAAAAATGACCGAGGCCTTAAAGGGGCGCGACAAGCTCATAGATGTCCTCAAGAAAGATTTAGAAAAAGCAAAAGCTCCAACTTATGCTGGCGTAGAAATTCTTGAATTGTCGGTATGGCTTGGGCTCTCCGACAAATACTCACCACAAGATACAAAAAAAATACAAGACCGCGTTTCTACTTTCGTAACAGAGAGCTTTCGAATCACCCCGAAAGTTTACGTGGAGTCTCTGCTTCAAGAAACCTCTCCCGTCGCAAAGGACGAACTAGGTCTTCGAAGTCCGGCTTCCGAAAATTCTCCTCCGCCAAAAGAAGATGACTTTATGAAGTGGTTGGCGGGCGGCCTATTGCTCTCGCTCATTCTTTCGCTTTTAGCAATGGTCCTACGATCACGAATGAATAAAAAACAAAAGCTAGCTGATGAGGAAGCGCCTAAGCCCTTAGAATCGACACAGTTTCTAAATATCACGACTAAAAATGAAGTGGATCCTCCAAAATTAGAAAAAGAACATAACAATGTTACCAGCTTTGAATTTGGGAAAGAATCAACCACCGAAATCTTTGCAGCCAATTTGTCACAACTGAGTGAACATCTACAACATTCACAAAAAGACCATGTCGAAAAACTTGTTCAGCATTGGTCGGAAGGCGGGGCCGAAGGGCACCGTAAAGCGGCTATCTTGCTCAGAACCTGGAGCGAATTGATGCCTGACGAACAAATTCACTGCCCTATGGGCCAAGAGGTCTTTGAAACTTTTAGAAGCTGGAAAGACATTGCCATAGAAGACAAAATCAAAACAACAGAGGAAGCTCTTTGGGAACTTGCCGCTGTGAACTCTATGGGGACAGAAATCTTAGGATCGTCTTTAGAGCGCATAAGAAATATTTCAGCTTCCCGAGTTGCAAGCTTCTTGTCGGGCGGCGCCTCAGCCGAAGAATGTTATGTTTTATGGGGTTTGCTTGACGATCGCAAAAAACAAAAAATACTGCGCCAAGTTTCGGCACGCATTAAATTCAATTTGTTTAACAATGTGTGGGACGATTCCTTGAATCTAGACGCCGACACAATTCAGCAGTCTATTAAATCGATCGCTACCTACTTAGACAAATCTCCGAGCCCTACCGGAAGCGCTGACTTAGAAGAATCGCTTGCCCCTCTTCAAGCCAAGAAGTCCTTCATACTTTCGCTTGATGCAAAATCAGAAGTCGAATTGCTTTGGCCGAAACTTTCACAAGAAGGCGAATTGCTATCTGAAATTCGAAAAGAAGCTCTTATTCTATCCACGCTTACTTTCCTCAAGGAAGAGTTTTGGAGATATCCCGATCTTTTGCCAGAAGAAAACGAATTTATATCGCTTGCAAAAATTATGGGAAGCCAAGCATCCGAAAAAATTCTTGGCGCCATGCCCTCTCTAGCGAGCACTATTTATAGTTCACGATTGCAAGAGCTCGGTGACTCAGTTGAACCCATGCCTGAAGATTTTAGGAATGCCGATTCGTATTTGTCTAGAATCAGACAACAACTTAAATCTCAAAATATGAGTCCAGCAGACATCACGCGCGACCGAGGTTTGTGGCCGCTAAATTCTTTAGGCAGAAGAGACTCCGGCCCAGGTGATAACTATGGCGCTGAATCGGCTTAAATTTTTTGTTCTGATCTTGTTGGTGGCGCCCCTGTCGAATTTGGCAATGGCACAGGTCAACATATTTGGCGTGGGCGGTTACGGAAATTCCACGCAAGAATTTACGAGTGTCGACGCCAGCACAAAGGAAACTCCGTTTGGATTTTCAGTCGGAGTTGAATTAGCAAATTTTCCAAATCGCAGTCTTAAAATGGGAATCGACCATACTCGCTCCCTTCAGCTATCGCCCTTTAGCTCAGGACTTTCTTTTAGCGTTATCACAATGAAATATTACCTTTTTGGTCCGGGCCCGGAATCACCGGCCCACACGGGCCCCGCTCTCTTTGCTACCTACGGATTCAAACCCTTTTTATTTACAGGCATTGGCATTTTTCAGGGGGTAGCCGCAGGCGCTACCTCAACTGGATTTGCCTGGGGTGGCGGAGCTGGAATGGACTGGTCGCTCTACCCTTCTTTTTTTCTTCGATTTGAAGGGCGTTATTTAAGCGGAAAATCAGACGCAACAGCCCGTCATTTCGGCGGAAGCTTTGGCATCGGCTTTTGTCTTTGATTCTTCGCGAAAGCTTCACACAATCTTAATATAATTCCGTGCATTAAGTCCGATACAATTAGATATAGGAAGTTAGTACAAGGGAGACTTTATGGTACGTTTGCAGAAATTTTATAGGGTTATGGTATGCACCGCTTTGGTAGGAGAACTACTGTTTTTTGGCGCGTGTGTGCCTCCGAATTTAGTAAATACTAGCAACTCTGGTGCACAAGACAATGGCGCCGCCTTTAGCAAAGATTTCAAGGCACAGCTTGCGAGCTCTACAAGCGTTCGATTGAGCTGGACGGCTAATCCAGCAAAATATTCTAGATACACAATATCACAGGTTAACGGACCTTATGAATTTACAATCGGTGGTGTTCCCGGAGACATCGGAGAATTTTATGTCAAAAATGGTATTGCACCAGAAACTACGGTCATATTTAAAATTGTCGGCATTAAAGCAGAAGATGATACCTTAGATAAAGATCGTTCTTCCTATGCGAGCATTGAAATCCCACCTGTTCATGGAACCTGGCAGCTCGTAAACTCTGCGGGTCCAAGCCCGGGTTCAACAACTTTTGCCGTCATTGACCCTGCACTAACGGATGCCACCGTTCCCTTTGTTCGATTGCAATGGAAAAACTTTGGCACTAGTTCTGTATCGACTTGGAAGCTTTTCAGGAGCGCACAAGCCAACTCTTCGGATTGGACCAAAATGACTCCCATCTATACTGGTAGCGAATTAAGCTACCTTGACCTAGATGCCATGAGCAGTGGAAAAAAATATTACTATTCTGTTGTTGGTGTTGATGCCAATGAAGCCATTGTTGTTTCATCTAAAGAAACCTATGTGCGCGTGCCTCCCACTCATCAAGTCCTTGTACACCGCGAATCTGCCAACATTGAAATGTGTCAGCTTTTGAGAAAAACTATCGACCCCGAAAATTTTAATCGCTGTGACTTTACTGGGATGGGCGGCACCGGAACACATTATGATTTTGGAAAAATTATTTTTGTAGATCGCTATGAAACAGGGATCAACATCAGTACAAGACCAGGATCCTGCGGTGCCACTGAGACACTCGCGGGCCTAGACCCTGCAACTCACCCCCCATCATGCGCCTATGGAACAAAAGCTGGCGGTGCAGCCCTAAGTTGGACTGAAAGATTTGCCGGAGCAAATGTCGGAGAGGTTTTTGAGTATTATCCTGCACAACACCAAGCACAACGAAGCTTTGTCGGTCATCCAACGGTAAAAACATTTAACTTCAGAAATACAAATTTCTTTAGAGCCGTAAGTGCTTGGTCCGCACAGTTTATATGGGACGAGACCAAAACTTATGATCCTTACTGGCATGCCTCCCCCTTTAACAGTTCCTATGATGAATCATATGCCTACGCACTGGCTCAAAATTCTTATACAAATGCGCCTAAAAAGGTTCCAGCCTCATTTATAGGTTCAGGCTTTGGCACCGCCACATGGAATAATCCGTGTAGCCTCCGCACCAATACAGGATTTGGTAAGACACGAATCCCTTACCGCAGCGAACAAGTTGTTTATACGGCATGGTCATTACCTGATGAACCAAAGAGGTATGATGCAACGGATTCTTTTGAAGTTTCTCCAACTGAGTTAGAACGTGGAGACAATAGTCAACAATATGGAAGCTGCAATACCTCAACAATTACTTCATTGAAGTCCGAAATTATTAGCAACGATATGTCAAAAGAAGAGATTCTTTATCCCTGGGGTGATCTTGTTCCAACTCTAAATTCTCAAGAGATGGATGACTACGATAATTCCGTAACAAAATTAAAAACTCCTGCCAATTATATGGGATGGGGCTTTGTGACCGGTTCCAAACATTCGCGCAATTGCGTGAGTCGTTTTGGAGTGCAAGATGCTATCGGTAACGTTTTCGAGGCCGTTGACGTAAACATGCAGGTAACTGATGGTGAAATGACTGCGACAATGGCTAAAGCCGACAAAATTCGTGGCACCGAAGACCCTTCAATGGATGGCTATGTAATGGATGGCGTCATGGGCCCTGGTGGCACATCTAGGGCTCTCCCTCCTGGTCAAAATAACTTTTTCGTAAGTAGTGCTTCTCAGTCTGTCCCCTCAACCTGTGTTCAACTCAGAGACAACTATGTGAGTCACTTTTTACCGACTTTGGGTTTGCCCTTTATGTCTGCCGGAAGTCACGGTGCCTTAGATATTGGCACATTTAGCTCTTCAGAACTTGGAACTGATACTTTTTGCGTAGACCTAACATACAGCGTCTGGGACTATCACTATCAAGCCAGTCAGTATGCCTTTACCGGCGGAAGCGCAGCTTACATAGCCTATTGGGATGTTTACCACCAATGGCTTAAGCTTCCGACCTACAATCAGCCAAACCAAAACTATTCAAATGGAGACCAAACTGCCGGCCGTTGGGTATTTGTATCAATGCGAAAAAACAACGGAGCGGCCAACGCCTTTACAATGCATGACAAGTTTGGTTCTCGCTGTGTTACCGAGGACCAATAATTGGATCATTGGACAAACTGAATGAAATCACTCGCGGTACGTCTAGCTCAAGTATCCTTCGCGTTTTCGCTGATTCAATGTTCAAATTTAGTTTCTAAATCTTCGGCTGTTACGTCATTTGGAATTCAAGAAAATATTGGTGCCTCTCTAGACATATATACAATCGATGCGAATCAAAATATTGGTACTTTTTTAGGAAGTCTGCGAGTCAATCGCTCAGCTCAGGAGGCTCGACTTTTAGGCCAGCCCCAAATTGAAATTCCAGAAAATATTACGGCGCAGATTCCTTCAGATCCTGCAGAAAAATTTCTTGTTAGCCATGTGATCTCACGAGTGAGACGAGACAGCTCCACCAATGCATGGTATTTGAGATCCCCTATTTTGTATTCAACTGCTGTTGAACTTGATTCTGTGACAACCGTAGTTTTTGAAATGCTTTCGCAATTAAAACGGCAAGGCCTTTGGGACGGAACATTAAGCCGCAGCTTGTGGGAAGGCCTCTATGTTTCTGCAAGCAACAGAGTCTCTGAAGCTACCACAATGGCTTTGCCTGAACTATTTGGTCTTTTAAAATTCGACAGTGAGTTTTTAGGGACTTTTGCTTCGAATTTAGGCATACCTTCATTGAGCTCAGACAATTTTAGCGAGCCGGAAACTCGCCTTGTCCATTGGTATCCATCTAGTGCCCCAGTAGTGCGACCCGAAGGTGAAGTCTTGCAATCTTTTTTATACGTTTGGAAGGTAGATGAAGCAAATCCTCTACCTGTTGATTGGTTTTTAAATGATAATCTAGTTAGTTCAAGTGCCTCGTCCACATACATCTGGAATATTCCTATGAGCTCGGCGGGAAATTATACTTTAGTGGGAACACATGCTTCTTCAAGTCTATCACATAGTTTTTCCGTCACCGTGAGCAATGTCAACGAAGCGCCGACTTGGATGACGCTAGCCCCGGTTAGCGTCCGCGCCAATACGGTTAGCAGTATAGACTTAAGCAGTCTAAGCAGTGATCCAGATGGAGATGATCTCGTGTATGAGCTGGCATCAGCGCCAGCCGGAATTACAGTTTCAGGAAATATTCTCACATTGGCTCCCGTAAGTTCAGGGACTAGCACCATTGAAATTGTTGCTGTTGATTCCGAAGGTGTTCGCGTTCCAGCGCAAATTTCTTTAACTGTCATTCTCGATACCTTGCCAGTTTTTGCAGGCAATCTAACTTGGACACTTCAAGAAGGGACTTCTTCCTTTATAGATTTAGCTGTTACCGATGCCGATGGGGATCCTATCAATGTTCAGTGCATCGAAAATTGTCCTGAATCCATATTTTCAACACCAACACCAGCTGGGGCAGGATCTTTAGCTCTTACAAATCCAAGTGCTGACGTTTTTAGATTTACAATGACGCCTGATTATCGCCATGTAGTCTCACCTGCCAACTCTTTATCCATGACTTCAAAATTTCGAAGCGTCTATACGGCTCCGGGAATGAATCCCGCTATAGGAACTGATTTTTCTGTCTCCATTACTATCAACAACGTGAATGATGCGCCAACTTTTACTGGTGCGCCACCAAATTTACAAACCTTGCTCGAGGGAACAACTTTTACAAATACATTAACGGCAACAGACAATGGACCCAATCCCAGCGCCCTAACTTTTGCCTGCACGGGACTTTTGTCATGGATGAATTTTAACACCACATCGCACATTCTCAGCTCTAACCCAAGTGTTCCCTTTACCGC
The DNA here is from genome assembly GCA_041750195.1 of Bdellovibrionota bacterium. GTDB lineage: Bacteria > Bdellovibrionota > UBA2428 > UBA2428 > UBA2428 > JBGSZX01. The sequence continues at coordinate 7,560 of JBGSZX010000029.1, forward strand.
CGGAGGTCTCAGCTATGCTGATCCAGTGATATGTACTGTCACCGACAACGTCGGTCTCAGCAGCGAAATTAACATGGGCATCCAAGTGGAAGACGTCAACCGATCGCCCTCGGTCATTGCCCCTATGGCAAGTGCCATTGGCGGGCTAAGCGAAAATGTATTATTTACCTATGATCTTGCCACTCACGTGAGTGATCCCGACTTGATTGCTGGCGATACAATAGAAAAACTCCAAGCCGTTTGCGATAACAATTGTCCGCAAGGACTTAGTATTGTTGGAACCGAAATTCAGTGGACCCCAACCTATAATCAAGCGGGTACCTTTGATGATGTTACTTTTATTATCTATGATAAAGGTGGTGATCAAGTTGGACTTGGTCCGGTAGATTTTACAGTCGGACAAATTGAAGGTCCTCCAATCGTTGGTGTCCCAGTCGCAGCTTTAAATCTAAATGAAAATCAATCAGGATCCTTCGCAATTGCAGTCGATCACTATGCTGGAGATACCTATGATTATGATGTCGACATAAGCTGTAGTCCCATGCCTCAGTGCACGGGCCTCCTACCCACATCTGCCTTCAACGGCACATTTGGTGATGGCTCTATCAACGTCCCCGTAACTGCTGACTTCTCGCATGGAGACAATCCCTATCCGGCATCCTCAAGAACTTACTCCTTAACAATTTCGGTTATTAAAACTGGGGCACCTTCCGTCATCACAACTAAAAGTTATTCGATTATAGTTTCAAACGTTAACCGTTTGCCAACAGCAATATATGGCGAAGCATCGCCTAGCCCAGCCGCAATTCTTTCCTCAGTCCTAGTTGAGTTTAACGGCCTCATAAGCAATCAATCTAAAACGGTCAAACTCTACGAAACGGATGCCGACACCACCAACGATCAATACACATGGTCTGTGACAAACGGTCTCGGGAGTATATCTTTGGTTGGAAGTACCTACCAGTGGAAATGGATACCCACATCCGTATGTTGGGGCGGCGGCAGCAGTACCTTTGAGATGCCAGTTGAGATTGAGCTTAAAGACAGTCGTGGTGGAGTGCTTAAGCAAACATTTACCGTTAAGCTTAAAAACTTCCTTGCAGGCAAACCCGGCTGTCCGATTCCATTATATTAGTTCAGTTTTTCCAATTACCAACTTTGTTCTTCGAGCTGTATGGCTAACATCATTTTGAAATGATTGATGGTTAACTTATCATTCGAAGGAAAAAATGGATTTCGAGCTGATCCCTGAGGGAAATCCCATCTATTGGACCATGAAACTTTTGGCACCACAGAAAGCCTATGATCTGCCGAATAGATTTTAAACAAAAGTGCCGTTTGAACACGCCAATCCAATGAAGATTCAAAAGCAATAGCTTTTAAAGTTTCCCCCCTAAGCTGATCAGCATCAGTTCCTTTTAGTGAATAGGAAAAATTTAAATGAATACTAGGTTCCCACCATGCCGAAGTTTCGGCCAAGACGCTCCCAAAATCTACCCTCACGCCCAGAGTGGTCGCGGAAGCATTCAAAGCTATATCCGTAGGAGGACTATAAGATAAATACTCAAAGCCACCCCGGAACTCTATCCCACGACGCTTTAAGGCACGGCTTCGCCTGGCCCAGCGAAAACTTAAATAGGCCTCTTGTTCATAGCGCCCTAGCCCCTCGCCAAGCGATCGCTGACCACCGAGGCAATACCCATATCGTGAAGTCACTTGCCACAGAATGCAGGCTTCTCCCTGAAAAGCCAGAACAGAGGAATTATCAAAGCCATCTTGATAAAATCCTGAGCCCGATGTCGAACGTTTTTCACGGCTTCCCCCAATCTCAATCCACAAGGCACGCGGTTTGATTTCCTTTTCAACTTCGTCCTCAAAATCTTTCTTAACTTCAACATCCGTCTGAGCAAGCATCATTCCATTGCCCGGCTCTGGGTGTGGCGTTCCCGTGATGGCGCGCCAACTATCAATAGAAATTTCGGTCGCAGGGACTAATACCAAACTAGGATCTTCTTGAGGAGGCCTAGGACGTGGAATTTTTTTGCCGCGCAATCTTTGCATTTCTAAATCGGAGCTTGCGCTTCTGCTTGCGAGCCAAACGGTCGCAAAGGGATCGCAATAATCTTTGCAGGAAAAAAGCAATCCGCTTGGTCTAGGCGCCGATATAGAAGATTCAAGCAATCGTTGCTTTTGCCGATCGCTCAACCATTCTTGATTTTTTTTAGAAGAGCTTTGTTTTGCATTATAGTTCGAGCTTGAAATATTGAGCGGTCGCTTAGAGGGTCGAGCAGATCGAACTGGACGTGCAGGTCTAGGAGGCCGTACTGGCTTTGGCGGTCTCGGGGGCCGCACAGTAGCTGGTCTTGCCGTTTTGGATTTAGCCGGTTTTTCATCAGACTTAGCCGCGCCCCACGAAGGCACACAGCAAAAAGCTGCCACTACCCACCCAAATTTCAATCCAAATTTTAGGCCAATTCTCACAGGCAAAGTTTAACTGAGACACCTGCAACGGTCCAATTTTAAAATTTTTATGTTAAATTGTTTTTATTCATGCTGTGTCTCATTAAAACTAGCTCAAACAGACTGATCTTGTGCCTTTCGATCCTTGTGTTGAATGGAATTTTTTCATCGACCGCACATTCTGAGACTGTCTTTTTAATCGATGGAAGCGGGTCCATGTATCAACGCCTTGAAGGACAGCAAAAAATCGACCTGGTCAAAAAACAAATCATGCCCTCCTGGCTACGCGCCTTTTTTAAAGACCCCAAAAGCAAAGCCACCCTCATTCGCTTCGGCCAAAACTCTAAGTCATGTGGATCTAGTGAAATTTTTATTGATTTAAACAAAAACGATTTTGCAAACAAAGTGAGGGAGCTTCACCCTAAACCCTATGCCGAAACGGCCTTAGTTCCGGCGCTAGAGCTACTTCAAAAAAAGTTTGAGAAAAAAACCTTAAGCAAGCTCATCATTGTCAGTGATGGAGAAAATTCGTGTGGTGGCGACCCCTGTGATGGCTTTAAAAAACTCAAAGAAACTCATCCAGAACTTGTCACAAAAATTCTCTATATGGGAACCGAAGAAAAGCCAAAAACATTTAGCTGTCCAGACATGGAAACGACACTCATCAAAAATTCTGAAATTCTTGAAAAGTCTTTAGAATCTATTGAAAAGGAAGAGCATCTTTCAGAAAGCAGCTCCGCCCAAACGGCAGACGCCTCCCAAGAAAAATCTGAGAATCAAAAGATTTATGAGCCAGGGTTTTTGAAAATATTAAACATCCCTGAAGACGAAGCCTTCTCAATGACCCTGCTAAAGCCCATGGACAGGAGCCAATTAGGAAAAACATCTGAGCAAAAGAAGCAGAACGGTCTGGGCTCAGAGCTCGTCAAACTCGACGCCGGTTCGTATTTAGTAAAACTTGAAAAATGGAATGTCCTTGCAAGAGCCCGCATCAATCCTGGCAAAACAACTTATTTAGATTACTTTGAATCATTCAGACTCCCACCTGCCAACATCAAGGTCGTCTTCGCGCCGCAACCGATGGGAATTGAATTCACTCTCAAATCTGGCCGTGGTCGCTCCTACAAGGAACAAGAGACTATAAAAACGAGTCCCGGAGTTAACACCTTACAAATAACAGCCCCTCCACATCTACTCGGAATCAAGATTGAAGGATTGCTCTTTCGGCCAAATGAAAGTTATGAATTGGACCTAAAACCGTATTTGGGAGTATTTAAGAACGAATCTAAATTGCCGGTATTTGTGCGCAATATTCGCCTCTTTGAAATCTATAGCGACCTAAAGGAAGGCTCTGCCCTTTACCTACGGGCCAAAAATCCCATTGCTCTGGCACCTGGTCAATACGTCATTGAACAAGGCGGCATTGAAACCCAAACACTTGATATGACGCCTTTGACGACAGAAAACTAGGCCATAAACATCTTGCGTAGCAAAGTCCTTTTAACCTAGGCTCACAAGCTATGATTAGATTTTGGGCATTGCTAATTTTACTATCTGGCGTGGTAGGTGTTGCTCAAGGCCCCAAGCCACCTGCGAATCAAGAAGGAAGCCAACGCTATAGAATGGTTTGGACCCATGACCCCAGCCACGAATCTCTTTTGATTTGGGAATCGTTAGCGAGTGACAACCGAGCTACAAAAATATTTTACGACACGACAAATTGGGGAACGGATTTTGAAAGTTATCAATTTCAAACGTCTGTTTCAAAGGTCAAAACCTTTAAGGGCATGAAGAATGCCTACGCCTCTTTTAAAAATTTAGTGGCCGACAAAACTTATTATTTTGTGATTGCAAGCGATGCGGGAACAAGCCGTGTGCTTTCGTTTCATACAGCGCCAGAAATGGCCACAGGCTTTACACTTATTGCGGGCGGAGATTCCCGAAACAATCGTGTGCCTAGGCGCAATGCAAATATGCTGGTCGCAAAACTTAAACCCTTAGCTGTGCTTTTTACCGGTGACTTCACTTCGTTTGGAACTTCGGGACAATGGGCTGAGTGGCTTGATGATTGGCAATTAACAATTTCCAGAGAGGGACGCTTAACCCCTATCATTCCGGCCAGAGGCAATCATGAATTTACTAATGACGATTTAGAAAAATTATTTGGCCTGCCCGAGGACAACTATTACTCACTTAGCATTGGCCCCTTGCTCGATGTCTACGCCCTCAATACAGAAATCAGCATAGGCGGTCATCAAAGAGACTGGCTTCGCAATGATCTTGAATTGCACCGTCAAACACCTTGGAAAATTGCGTTTTACCACAAACCCATCAGACCACATGTCAGAGGCAAGAACGAAGGTCAGCAACAGTATGATCATTGGGCCCCCTTGTTCTACAAATTTGGTATGAGCCTCGTCGTTGAGGCTGACGCACACGATGTTAAACGCAGCTGGCCAGTTATTCCGTCTAACGGGGCGGGCTCAGAAGAAGGCTTTGTGAGAAATGATAAATTTGGAACCGTATATATTGGCGAAGGCTGCTGGGGAGCCCCCCTACGCAAAGCTGATGACAACAAGGTTTGGACTCAAGCTTCGGATTCTTTCAATCAACTCAATTGGCTTTCTGTGAGCGAAAACTCTGTAAAAATTCTCACTGTAAAAACGGATAATGCTGAAATTGTAGAAAATGTGCCCAGCATTAATAGCTTTGCTCGTCCTAAAAACTTAATCACCTGGAAACCAAATTCTGGCGAAATTTTAGAAATCAATAAATGACTCCCCAAAGAGAAAGCTTTGTTTTTCGCTGTATCAGCTTTTCGGCCGCCCTTGTCTTTTTAGGTCGAGGCTGGCAACACCTTGCCAGCGAAGGCCCCTATAGAGAATTCCTATGGGAATCGACTTTCATGAAACCTATCGTTGAAATTTTGGGCTATCGATGGACGGACTATGTGCAAAATTTTTATATTGATAGTCTCATTAATAAATTAAGTTGGGGTCTCGGTATATTTTCAATCCTCCTTAGTTTTGTCTTAATTTGGATTATGATAGGCAACAACCTTGCGACTTTTGAAGAATTTCCTAAAAGAATTAAATCGCTTTTTGTTTTTTCATTAAAAGCTGGGGCCATGTGGATGGCTGTCCTTGCGGCTTTATATTTTTTCTCCACAGGACTGCGATGGGGACAATTTTTAGAATTTTCATTACAGATTGCAGCCCCCATTGCCGTTGTCTTAGCCATCTCAAAAAAGTGGCGACTTTTAAAAAACATATTGATTGCTGCCACTTCCTTAACTTTCTTGGGTCACGGCCTCTATGCCATCGGCTACTATCCCCAACCAGGACATTTTATTGATATGACAATCGATATTTTAGGTGTTGATGAAGATGGCGCTAGGCTATTTTTAACATCCATGGGATTTTGTGATTTGACAATTGCCTTCGCGATTCTTGTGCCAGGGGTTAGAAAAAAGTTTCTATGGATTGCAGTGATATGGGGATTTTCGACCGCTATGGCAAGACTTATAACAAGTAGCTACTTTAGCCAGCCAGAAATTGCACTTCTATATGGGATACCTGAGACCCTCTATAGACTCCCCCATTCACTCATTCCCCTAGCTCTCGTGATGTGGGGCTCAAACAATAAAATCTTAACGCGCTTTTCGATGCGCTCTTCTTTGTAGCTTCAATTTTTCTTTACGTTCTCTAGGGATTTTTTCCATAGCCGTGGTGAAGGCAGTCGCGCTCAATCGGAGCACATTTTTGTCTACAAATTTTTCAGTTTCCTTGGGGTGCGCCCTAGATAATTCCCTAAGATTCCAACCCACTGCTTTTTGCAGATAATAGTGCTCTTTTTTAAAATGCGGCTCCACCAAGGCAATGATCTGTTTAAAGGGAAGCAAATTACGTTTTGGATTGTAGTAATAGAGCAGGCTAAGAATTGCCATACGGTTTTTCCAAGGAGACTTGGCCTTAGACCATTTTTGCAGCTCGGAATAGACTTGCTTTGGATCTTCAGACAACATGTCACAATAGAGCCCAGAAAGCATATCTCCGTGAGCCCAATTTTCAATTTTGGAGACCCAGATTTTTAGAATTGGCCAATATTGAATGAGTGGATGAGATTTTTTGTTCTGGAAAGCTTTAAAATGCTTGATCGCCAAGTCGCCAAGGCCCAGGTACTCTGTGTGGCAAAATACATAAGACCATATTTTTGCCTTTTCTTGATGGTCTAAACCATCAAATATTTTTGCATTGTGAATCGCTGCCTTAAACTTTTTTTCATCTAAGTCGTAAAGCAAATACTTGGTTTTGAACATATTTGTGCGAAGATATTCATCCCTTTTTTGGGGCAAAGCTTTCCCCGAGGCCATGAATATCTTCGTAAGCTGCTGATGAATCGATTCTAAATTTTTCATTCTTTAAAGTGATTATTTACTAACAAAGTAAGAATCGATCCAAAGTTTTCGCTCGCGCCACATCAAATAGGCAAATAAGGCCACAAATAGGAACAATTTGATGCGAGTTATAGATGGATCAAAGTAAAATAGTTTCATCTCAGGAACACTATTGCCCTCGAGCATTTTTTGTTGAAAATAGACCCATCTTGAAATTGGCGGAACTTGAACCTTGGTAGGCAATCCTTGATAGTCTTCATTGTTGGAAGCAGAAGCACTAGTGCCCCCAATTCCACCTAAAGACTCATCGGCCGAAATTTGATTTTCAAAATCTCCGGCTTCATCAAAAGATTCTTCATTTCTAGATTTTCCCTTTTTTGCGAGCATTTGCTTAGAAACACCCCTCGCACCTCCCACTGCAGAACCCATAGGAGCATTAGACGTCATTGGAGCGTCGTAAGCCTTGTCCGCATTCCCCTCTAAAAAATCGGAATCGACCCTCATGTAATTTGGTCTGAGCAAGGTTCCAGTGACAATAAATATAAACAGCGCAAATGACAAAGCGCCCGTCAACAATACCTTCATCCATTTTGTAAGTTTGTTAAACTCACTTTGAAGCAGAAAACGTCTTTTCCAAATTTCCATAAAAAACAACGTTCCAGCCATCAACCAGAAAATATTGGATTGGATGAAGCACATCAGAGCAAAAAGAGTGGATGCCAATATTTTTTGTTTTTTGCCAAAGCCAGTTTTCTTTAAGACCCAAGATAAAAAGAAAAAGGCAATGATCGCCCAAACAAGTCGTTTTAGAGTCCAATCGGTTTGAGCCAAATCAAAACCAGCCGCAAAAGGAACTTCGGCGCCCTCAACGAAGCCAACGCTCATGGTAGCCTGACTTGCCAAAGTTGGAAGCGAAGGAAAATGAAGGTCTAAAAAGTCGGCCCACGCATGGTGTTTCATCTTTGATAAATACTGAACAAAGACCTGATGAAATCCGGATGGAAGTTGCAGGAGAAGGCGACCTTCGGAATCTTTGCTCAAAATTTGAGAAACGCCATCAATTTCTAAATAAGTAACCTGGCCGGGAATAGCCAAAGGGATTTCTGGGACACCTTTGTTTTCGATCCCCATTTGTAATTCCGCAAGTCCTGCCCCTTTTCTTGGAACATAGTAATTGTGACTGATGTTGTTGAGACTAAATCCTGTGGTAGCAAAAGTTTCAAGTTTTTTAAGTGACCAGCTAACCTTGTCTTTTTTACTCAAAAGAAAAGCTCGTGTAGAAGGATAATTGCCCTGCATCCCACTTTGAGCCGGATCAATTCGCTTTGCAGAGCTTTCGATTTTAGCCTGAATGGTGGGATGCGAAGTGACGAGCAAATAGCTTTGTTCGGTTTCGATGGGGGGAGAAAAACTTTCGGCGTTGAATCTGCCAGATAAAGAAAATGAATTATTTCCCGGCAACAGACTAAGAACTATGGCGCCCTCCTTTTCCTGGTAGTCGACGGAAGCGTTTATATTTTGGACAATTTCAGATTTTCTAACGGGAAAGCGAAATTCCTTTTTTGACCTCGAAGGATTTTGAATAGCAAAATAGTAATTAAATGTACTGTCCTCTGGCTGGAACACAAGTTTGTATTTTGCATTAATAGACAGCGGAAGATTTTCAGAAATAACCTGAACGGGTGCCTTTCTCAAAAGACGAATCTGGAAGGATCCCGCCCCGCTATTGTTGATCACAGAATCAGCATCTGCAACATTCACATCTAATGCTACGACGTTTAATATCTGAAAATTGATGTCATTCCATGTTCGCGGCTGTGCGCCGCATTTGATTTTGAAGCGTGAACCTTTTGCCAGCAATTTTAGCTGCCCATTTTCAACTTTGAACTCTGTGCCTTCACAGCCTTTCAGCTCAAAAGGAGATCCTTGCAAACTAAGGACTTCAACAAGCTTATCTTCGCCTACGTTAGAGCCACTAAAAGTTAAGCTCAAAGATTTTCCGTAAACGCCTTCGACTTTTGCAGACTCGACAGTGGCAAAACTAGGCCCGTCTTTCTTCTTTTCTAACTCTTTGAGCCTCAGGTATTCACCAAGAGATAGGCTTACGCGGTCGGTCTCTTGAGCCTTAAGAGTCAAAGAGCAAAGTCCAACGAAAAGAATTGATGAAAAGAAAAGTGTGCTGGATAAGTTAAGTCTCATTGCCGTAAAGATTATGGTTGATTTTAAATAAGTACAAGACTTTGGCCTACGAAAATTTAGAATGGTTTAAAGGAACGCCATGCGCCACGGACTGGCTAATCTCGATGAACGAGTGTTGGATAGTCACTAACACTTGATTTCCAAATGAAGTCAAAATCCCACAATCTTAGAGGATTGCTTAAAGTGTCGAAGAAATATTGATTATCAAAAATCTCAATCGACTCACTAGGACTGCAAGAATAGGAAGGGTTGCCACCAAGACAGTCTACCGATCCGGAATTTGTTTTCATCCAATAGGTGTTTGAGAAAGTTGCGACTCTAGCTGACTCAAACTGTCTACCAACAATTCCACCCATAAAGCCATTTGATGAATTTATATAGACGAGCTCGCCCACATAAAAGCTATCTTGAATAACTGGATTATAATGGGCCTCACCCACAATGCCTCCGATGGCCTGATTTCCACTAACCATTGATGCCGCATAAGTATTTTTGATAAGAGTATCATTGAACCCTGCACCAAGTATCCCACCTGCGTTACTCGCAGTAGCAGAGACAACTCCCCGATGATAAGAGTTCTGAATGCTTCCGCCATGTGCAAAACCGATGAGTCCACCAGCTGTATTATTGGCACGAACTGTTGAAGTTGAATAGCTTCTTAAAATGTTGGTGTAATAAAGGCCTCCTGCAATGCCTCCCGCAAAATTAGAATTGCTTCCACCAGAGAAGTAAGCCTCCACCAAGCCCTCAGAATGCGAATCTTCGATGGCTCCGCTACATGCAGAATTATCTACCGAGCCCACAAGGCCACCCACTCTGGCAGTTTTTACTCGAACATTTGTTGCAGATGACGAGCGCTGAATTTTATATTCACAAGGATTTCCCGCTTTTTCTTTTACAATACCAATGATGCCACCGGCATTTTGTCCATTCCCATAAACATCGCCAGTCGTATGAACATTTATAATGTTGGCATAAGCAATTCTACCTGCCAACACTCCGACTTCTTCCTTGCCTTGAATGTGTGCATCATAGATGCGCACATTGGAGAGCACGCCGCCCTCTGTGACTAAGCCAAACAATCCAGTAGATTCCCAGCGAGCTGGCGCTGTAATTTTTAATCCATTGATTGCGAAAAGATTCCCATCAAAGTCGCCTGAGAACGGCTCACTATCTGTCCCAATGGGATCCCAACCTAAGCCGCTTGCGTAAGCAGAAAGATCAACGTCAGACCATAGAACAAAATACGAGTCTAAATACTCACCCCTTATGTTATTAAGCTGGGCTGCCGTACAAATTTTGTAGGGGTTTTCTTGAGTTCCCAACCCACCAGCAAAGGGTGCATTGCCTAACTTATCAGAACAATCATATTCTTTTGCTCGAAGCCCCGAGCTTTCTTGTGAATTTGCAACGTTGAGCGAAAACCTTGCGCCAGAGTTATCAATCTCTACCAATAAATCTTTATTCTGATAAACCCTTTTTCCATTAACTTTTTTCTTAACGGTTATGCCTGTCGCTAAAGTTACAAATTTTGTTCCGCCCTGAACGCGTTCCAAAACGCTAACCTCATGAAGACCTTTATCATGATACGAAACTAAAACTTTAAACTCGTTCGAATATGCTTTTGCTTCGTAGGTCTTGCCTGGAGACGAAGCAGGGTCATCGGGGTCCCCATGTTCTAGATCACCGATTCCCGTATAGGGATCACCATTCCCGGTATTGTAAAGATCTCCACCATCAGGACCAAACATTGGAGAACACGATGTTGCAAACCCCAAGGACACAAATAAAAATAGCCAGTTTAACTGACTAAAAAAATTCGCAATGTATCTATAAATTCTAAGCATGGGTATAGAGGCCTTCACCTATTCTACCCCCTGATGAGCCATATCCGTTAGTTAAGTTCCTGTTTAGATATGCAAACAAAAACAAGTTTTTGTTAAGGCATTAGCCATAGTAATTTTTGCAGGCTTTCTTTGAAAAAAATCCCAATTTCTTAATCAATTATTAATCTTGCACGGAACGTGACTGCCCTATTGATCCTCGAAGGCATATTCTAAATAAAGACCCACAAATGCTGAACGTCGTTACAACTCTTGGTCTAAATCAATTGGAGAACGTTTCATATGACCCGAAAAATAAAGTATCCCAAACCATTTTACTTTCTACTTCTACCTTTATATGTCATGACTTTTAGCGGATGCGATTTAGCCGTTAGCGTTGACGGCAATATAAATCCTGATCCTTTGCCAGAAATTGGCTCTTGTCTTGATGGCGCCCTTGCCAATGGTGAAATGGAAACAAGAATACGCTTTGAGAAATTAATCGTTCCATCTGGAGAAACATGTAGCGAAGAAACGCAATTTCGCACCTGTGTTGACGGAGTAGTTAGTGAATATAACGGTACTTTCACACAGGAGACTTGCAGTGTTGCCATTGATCTTCCTCCAATCGACCCAAAGAGCTGCGGCGCGCTTGCTAGTGGTGAAAGCGAATCCAGAATTCGATTCAAAAAGGCCATCGTTCCTTTTGGTGAAACATGTAACTCATCTGCAAATGCTGAAACTCAAACTAGAACTTGTAATGATGGAGCTCTCTCGCAATTCACTGGCAGCTTTACGCAAGTTAGTTGCGTCGTCGATAAAGAAGTTGTCGTGTCGGAAGATACGAGTCTCATAAATGAGATCAAGACGAGAGCGCTTCCTCTAGCAAACGAAACAAGTGGCTTTAAGTTAAAATTCAACCTTGAAGCAGCTACGGCACCAGGCGATTCTGTGGTGGCGCTTAGCTCATCTAACAACGTCACATCTTACAACCAAATGGCAGCCATTGTCCGCCTCAATGACTCAGGAAAAGTTGATGCGCGAAACGGATCTAGCTACCAAGCCATGAACAGTGTGTCCTATGCCGCCAATACCAAATACGAAGTTGAAATGGACGTAGACCTTCTTAACCACGTCTATAGTGCTTCGATATCTGGCGGAGGACTCAGCAAAACTGTGATTGCGCAAAACTATGCTTTTAGAACGGGACTGTCGTCAGTGACGAAACTTCCCTTCATTGCCCAGCTTTCTGCAACAGGAAACATGACGGTTTCAATTTTGAGCCAGATTGCCGTAGACCCTCCAGCTCTTGGATGTGGCGCGCTTGCCGACGGTGAAACCACGACGAGAAAAATGTTCCAGGCTAGCAGCGTTTCACCGGGACAAAGTTGTGTTTCCAAAACTCAAACAGGAACATGCAGCAATGGAGAACTTACATTCACAGGAACCTTCACAAATGCTAGCTGTTTTGTTCAAGAGCCGCCAACAGCCTCTGCAAGTTGTCCCAACGGATCAACATCGCAGATCACTCAATTCGGTATTACGTGGACTTTCGACAAGGCTTATCCTTGTGGCGAATTTGTAAACGGTGATTACTGGGTGGTGGGTCCTGTAACTTTAACTAACATCTTACCCAAATCTACCAACGATAGAAATGGATCGATGATTGGACCAAATGCAGCATCTAGCAATCCAGGGCAGGGCTTTGACATTCGCATCGCAAGTGGCAACTACCAAAGTAGTCTGAATATTGCGAAGCAGCTTCCCTACACGGTTCCAGCAAATCGCTCTGTGATTTCTTCGATAAGCTACCCTGGAGATGAAAGACCTCGTTGTCAGATCGAGGACCAGGCCGTGCTCACTGTGTTGTCAAAACCTGCACCGGTTGGAAGCTTTAGGCCCACATACTTTGGAACTGATAAATCAATCAAGTGGAACAAAAACGACATCGATTTTTCTAAATTGAAAAACTTGCAACCCGTTTCAGGTGGTCCGGATTTAGCGACAGCAGAGAAGATGTTTGAAAGATCTCGGATTAACTTTGGAACGATGGATAGCTATGTCGGCAACTATATCTGGGCTGCCAATACAAACCCTGTGTCGGGCTACTATGCTAAGAACTATGGAAGAGAAATCTCTAAAGCATCTGGCTACGGAGCCCTTGCCTTGAATCTCAACTACACTAACGCAACTAAAGAAAAACTTGCCATCAGATACATTCAAAACGGACTTGATATTTACGGAGGCTTTGCCTTCGGAAACTTTTTCAAGCAAAATGGAGGACACAATAACGGATTCAAACTTCCAACCTTGGTGGCAGCCGTCTTATTAAACGACAGCAATATCATGGCAACCATAAAAGGCTCTAAAAAGATTTGGTGGTCTGAAGACGGATCACATTTCTATGTGACTCAGTCACTCATCGATAGTCCGCGCTATCTTGTCACCAACAAAGCCGGAGGAGCGCCCGTTGGTCAAGATGGTTGTGAGGTCTTCAATGCTGACGGATCTTGTCAACGTCCTGTGGGTGCTTACAAGCAATCCATGTTAGGAACGCCTGAATGGTCGGCTAGTGGTCCAGACAATAGAGCCGGATCAAATTGGTACAGGTACTACCGAGAAATCACGGGCATTCCCCTTATTGGTAACGCTTTAGCGGTCCACATCATGGGGCTTGAAACCGAATGGGATCACCCTGCCTTCTTAGATTACTTCACAGAGAGAGCTTGGCCCAATTACACCGATCCAGGTAGCCCTTGGGGTCCAGATCTCTTTATTCGTAGCATGTGGAATGCTTATAGATAATCACCTTAGAAAAAGCATCGCATGTAATTGTCTTAGGCCCCCACAAAGATTCAATTCTTTGTAGGGGCTTTTTATACTTTTCAATCACTCTACAAAATACTTATTTTTTTAAACGGTAACTTGTATTCGGACCGCTGCCCATTTTCTCAAGCTCACCATCTTCCAACATATCTTTTAGAGCATTTGCCACCGATCGTGCCGAAATTTCAACAACAGCAATGAGATCTTTTGCTTTAAAGGCCTCATTCGCAAAGACTTTTTTTATTTTTTCCAGAAGATCATGGTGTCTTGTGTAAGAATTTCTAGATTTTGAATCAATAATGACACAGTCTGAATCCGAGGGAACCAACAAATAGCCACGTTCTTCAAATGATACGGTGATGGGAGCCCCCATTTGTTTGAGCGTATCCTTTAGCCTGTAAACCACTTGCCGAATTTTTGCTGGACTACTGTTAGGATTAAAAAACTCATCTTCATAAACTTTTTCAAAAATAAAATACGCGGAGGCTTCTTTATAAAAATCCGCATTGAGCACGTCGAACAGTTTTAGTTCTAAAGAATCCTTAATTAAATGAGCTTGTTCCTTAATCTGAGCAGAATCAAATCTTGGCACCTTTGAGGCAGTAAAATTAAAATCCAGTTTTTCGCGTTCCTTAAAAATTGGTCGCTGGCAACTATCTTCAATGTGCAATTCTTTTGAGTGTTTATCTCTATAACTATTCCTTAGTTTTTCCCTAAATCCTTCATAGGGCGTTCCCCAATAGACGTAACTCAAAATATCGTCAGATCTGCTACAGAGAGCATAATGAAAATCTAAGTCCCTAACAGTTTCGAAGTGAGCTAAAGCATAAGCCTTGGACCGCATTTCTAACCAGCGATCTTTGAAGTTTCCCTCGCCATCCCCCCGATGCATATCGACTAGCAATTTCCACTTGTTTACAAACAGATCATCTACGGATTTATTATTAAGAGAAAATTTTTGTGCGCTCTTCAAGGCACTCTCAGCCAAGTCCCAATCTTTTTTCTGAAAATACAGCTGAGCCGTTAGTTCATAAAAGTTTCCGAGCAGACGAAGTTTAGATTTATCAACAAGAAACTTCTCCAGGGAGCCTTCATCAATGAGCTGTTTTGCCAAATCTAATTTTGCGCAGGAAATATAACTTTGCAATAAGTTGATCGTGCCTATAGCCTTTTTGTAGGAGTCACTGATTTGCGAAATATATTTTTCTAATGGCTCAATTGCCGATAAATAATCCCACTCACGAATACAGTTAAAAGCCGTAAACAACAAATAATCATCGAGTGTTTTAACCGATACGGTATCAAGAAGCTTACGGGCTTCTTTTGTGGCATCCAATAAAGTTAAGGCCGAGGCATATTCCAGCTTTTCCCCGTCTGTGGCCTTGATGGGATTTTTAGAAGACGACCTGACATAGGGTCTGAGCAAAAGTATCGAGCGATCCGGAAGTCTTGCGCGCTTATAAAAATGCGCGAGCATTAATTTTTGCTCTCTTAGGGTAAATTTTGATTCATTAAGCATTAGCTCCGATTGCGCCTCAGCTATTGAGCCCGCCTCAATGAGTGTCTGGATCGTGACACAAAACTCTTTAAACTCCTTGTCTTGCTCCATTGCTTTTAGACTTTAACACCTCTTTTTGAATCTGAGGATTCCCCGGAGTTGCAACGAATTTTCTCAAAACTTTATGAGCAGTGCATTTTTGAAGCCCCCAAAGCCCTTAAAAATTGTCCTCAAATTCATCCTCACTAATCCACTTATCCACGACGGAGAGCCCCAAATTTTTAAGAATTTTAATAACTTATTGATATTATTGCATGTATGGTCACATATGGTCACCTTGATACCATATATAGACGTATATGGTCTTGAAACGCACTATATGTTGTGTCACATTATAAATGTAGGCGCTTTTGACGAGCTGAAATGCTGAGTTTAGGAACTCAAAACATTCAGCGAGTTTGGGATCTGGGGAGAGTCCAAAAAGCGCTACAGCTACTTAGGGAGCTTTAGTTTTGAGCCCATTCGGGGCCTCAGAGCAAAAGTTCAGGGTAGCAAAAAACGGAGGGCACACCATGAGCACATTTAACCTAACCGGGTCTCCCGCATCTAAAAATGTCGGATCCCAAGACTTTCAACTGACCAGCGAGGACGAGACATTGAACACCACTCAACCCATCAGCACCGTCACCACTCCTAAAGGCGAAAAAGCACCCTACAATGCCCGCGAAATCGCCCAGATGATCATTGAAGCCTGCCAAGGCTTTGAAGCGTCTGTCGCCCCCGAAGACGTTCTTAAAGAAATGCAAAACAATCTCTTTGAAGGCATGCCCTCAAAGGAAATCACAACGGCGGCCATCATGTCTTCTCGATCGTTTCTTGAACGCGATCCTGCCTACACATACGTAACAGCTCGCCTCTTGCTACAAGGATTATTTGAAGAAGTTCTTGGCGCCCGTTTTACACTTTCCGAAAGAAAAGAAATGTATGTTTCTTATTTGCCAAAATATCTTGAAACCGGCGTTGAAGCCGGCAGACTCGACGCCCGATTATTATCTGACTTTGATTTAAACGCTATTGCTGATGCTATTGCTCCTGAACGAGACGAAAACTTTAGCTTTCTTGGTTTGCAGACTTTGTACGATCGTTACTTCATTCACATCAACAAGAAACGCATAGAGATTCCTCAGCTGTTCTGGATGCGCGTCGCCATGGGACTAGCACTTATAGAAAGAAATACAGAAGTACGAACAGCAAAAGCCATTGAATTTTACAATGTGCTTTCTCAGTTTCATTTTGTTAGCTCTACTCCGACACTTTTTAACGCTGGTACGCCCTACCCACAATTGTCTTCTTGTTTCTTAACCACTGTGCCCGACGACCTATACGGAATTTACGGCGCGCTTCAAGACAACGCCATGCTTTCTAAGTTTTCCGGAGGCCTAGGCAATGACTGGACCCCTGTTCGCGGATTAGGTTCACACATCAAAGGCACTAATGGCGAATCACAAGGTATTGTCCCTTTCTTAAAAGTTGCAAACGACACGGCCGTAGCCGTTAACCAAGGTGGCAAGCGCAAGGGAGCCGTTTGTTCTTACCTTGAAACTTGGCACATTGATGTTGAAGAATATCTTGAGCTACGAAAAAACACCGGTGACGATCGTCGTCGTTGCCATGACATGAACACAGCAAATTGGATTCCCGATTTGTTCATGAAACGTGTTGAGCAAAATGCAAGCTGGACACTTTTCTCCCCGGAAGAAGCGCCTGACCTTCATGATTTATACGGTAAGGATTTCGAAAAAGCCTACACTCAATACGAACTCGATGCTAAAAATGGAAAAATTAGAAATTTTAAAACGGTTGAGGCCGTCAAACTTTGGAGACGCATGCTCTCTATGGTTTTTGAAACAGGTCATCCTTGGATTACCTTCAAAGATCCATCAAACTTACGTTCACCTCAGCAACATGCGGGCGTGGTTCATAGCTCAAACCTTTGCACCGAAATTCTTTTGAACACAAACAAAGAAGAAGTTGCTGTTTGCAACTTAGGTTCGGTCAATCTTGCAGCCCACACCATTGCAGGAAAAGGCTTGGACATGGAATTGTTAGAAGCCACCATAACAACAGCCATGCGCATGCTTGATAACGTCATTGATCAAAATCTTTACCCCATTCCTCAAGCCAAAAACTCCAACTTCAAACACCGTCCCGTGGGACTTGGTTTGATGGGGTTCCAAGACGCACTTTATAAAATGCGTCTTCCGTATGCTTCAGAAGCTGCCGTTGATTTTGCCGATGAGAGCATGGAAGCGATTAGCTATTACGCCATCAAAGCGTCTACTATTTTGGCGCAAGAACGTGGCACCTACTCTAGCTACAAAGGATCACTCTGGGATCAAGGCATTTTACCTATTGATTCCATCGCAAAAGTTGACATGGCTCGCGGTGAAAAAATTGACGTCAATCGCAAGATCAAACTCGATTGGACACCTGTTCGCAATGCCGTAAAGCTTCACGGGATGAGAAATTCAAACTGTATGGCGATTGCGCCTACAGCTACGATTTCAAATATTTCTGGAGTGACTCAATCCATTGAGCCCACATATAAAAATTTATATGTGAAATCTAATTTGTCTGGTGAGTTCACAATCACCAATCCCTATTTGGTCGAAGACTTAAAAAGTCGCGGTCTCTGGGATAATGAGATGATGCAAGATCTTAAAGGCACAGATGGAGAAATTGTAGGAATTTCCAGAATTCCCGCCGACCTCCAAGCTTTGTATGCAACAGCTTTTGCCATAGAACCTGAGTGGCTTATCAAAGCTGCGGCTCGCAGACAAAAATGGATTGATATGGGACAAAGTCTCAACCTTTACATGGCGGCTCCAAGTGGACGCAAACTTGATGAAATGTATCGCTATGCTTGGAAGACAGGTCTTAAAACGACTTATTATCTTCGTGCTCTTGGTGCGACTTCCATTGAAAAATCTACGATCAATAAAAAAGACCACAACTTTGTAACTCCTATGAGTCCCGTGAGTGCCGAAGCTAGAGCCAGCTATCAGCCGCAAATGAAGAATGCGGAAGCTGCTGCAACAGCGAAATCTCTCACTAGCGAAACTCAAACACTTTCAACAGGCGCAAAAGTCTGTTCCATTTTGGACCCGGATTGTGAGGCGTGCCAATAAGGCGCGTCTCACATGATGCAGTAAGAAATGAAGGAGAATAAAGACATGGCAACTTCCGCAGCTCAAGAAAATCTCATAGACCCAAAAGACATTGCAAACAGGGTTTCCGTTGACGAAAAACGAATTTTAAATTGTCGCGCCGACGTCAATCAGCTCATGCCCATTAAGTACAAATGGGCATGGCAAAATTACATCGATTCTTGCGCAAACCACTGGATGCCAACCGAGGTCCCCATGGCAAGAGACATCGAAACCTGGAGATCCAAAGATCAACTCACGCAATCTGAACGTCATATCATCATGCGCAACCTTGGATTTTTTGCGACGGCCGAATCTCTTGTCGCGAATAACATCGTGCTCGCGATTTATAAAAACGTTACAAATCCAGAATGTCGCCAGTACCTTCTGCGCCAAGCCTTTGAGGAAGCCATTCATACCCACACCTTCCACTATATTGTTGAATCTTTAGGCCTTGATGAAGGCGAAATTTTTAACATGTATCAAGAAATTCCAAGCGTAAACAAAAAAGATGCTTTTGTTCTAGAAATGACTAAGGCGCTTAACGATGCCAGCTTCAATACAGATTCAGACGAAAAAGCCCGAGAGTTCCTAGAGAACTTGGTTGCCTTTTATATCATTATGGAAGGCGTCTTTTTCTATAGCGGATTTGCCATGATGCTATCCTTCAAGAGACGCAATATGATGGTGGGTGTCGCAGAACAATTTGAATACATTTTGCGTGATGAATCTAAGCATATGGGATTTGGCGTTGATTTGATCAATCAAATTAAAATTGAAAATCCTCAGCTTTGGACCCAAGAACTTCAAGAGCGTATCATTCAAAATGTGCGCATCGCCGTCGACCTAGAATCCGAGTATGCTCGGGACTGCTTGCCTCAAGGAATTTTGGGAATGAAGTCAGAAAGCTTTGAACAATACGTTCGTCATATTGCCGACCGCAGATTGGAGCGCATTGGACTACCCACAATTTTTGGAGACGAAAATCCTTTTCCTTGGATGAGTGAAATAGTTGATCTAAGAAAAGAAAAGAATTTTTTCGAGACCCGAGTGACCGAGTACCAAACGGGCGGAGCACTTTCCTGGGATTGATAGGCCACTGAGCAAAAATGCTCTTTAAATAAAGCGCAGTAGCCTCCTCCGGCATGGGCCAGGGGAGGCTTTTTTGTTTCAGATTTTGTCGTGACTTCTACAGTTAAAACTTATTCTTCAACGTTAGAAGGGATATCTGCCAATGGAGGTCCCGACGAATGACTGCCGCCAAGCCGAAAATCATTTTTTAAATCATCTTCATTTATAAACCTTGTTTTGTCATTTTGAGGAGCATAGGCTTTTTCAGTTTCTAATGCTATGTTCATGTTGACGGGGCTTCCCTGAATCACTTCAAAACCTTTTCCATCTTTGCAACCTCCACAAGGCACGGAAGAATCTATAATAAATATTGTTCCACCTTCCATTTGTGCCCAATTTTTTCCGCGATCTTTAACAACGAGGCTTTTTTTTGCCTCCTGATAAGATTCGAACTCCTCAAAGCGCACAGGCACTCCGTCGACCAATGCCGAAAGCCTATAATACTTTTTTCTAAAGAAACCCCTCGGAGAAGTCTCTTCAATTTTAAATGAGACTTTTTCGGGCTCAATTCCTATCTTTAAGAAGTTTTTACCTTCTTTTCCAAATGAAGCCACGGCCGGACTCAAAACTGGTTCTCCATTTTGTTCTTTCTTTAATCTCACAAATCCCGTCGTATTGAGCCCTTGATGTTTTGCAAGAATAAGCTTTAACAAATCTGAATTACGACTCTCTTCTGATTCAAATATCTTCCTATAAACGAGTTTTTTGCCGCCCAAGGATTCGTTATAATATTCCAGGCCAAAGCGTCCCGCCTTTGCCGGAATAGGAACAAAGCTCCAAGCCAAGGCAGATTCTGTCCTTAACTCAGATTGCTTCATTGCACCAAAGGAACGCGGAAGCATGAGCACCCCATAAATTAGAATCAGGCCCCCAAAGATCGCGTTTTTACTCATCACTTAGTAGGCATTTTTGCACAAAACATGCCTTCCTGTATCGTTAAACTTAAGTTAACTATCCCAGAAAAAAACACACCTCAGCGCGGGAGCAAAAAGGCCCACAATACGTCAAATTTACTTCAGTTTCCGCCCTTCCACGGAGACCTCATATTTTTGACATATGCTAAACTAACGTCCATGAATCTTTCGACACCTTTCGGTTTTCTTCTAGGTTTAGCCGTCATTGCATTTGCCGTAACGTCTGGCATTGACAACAGCAGGGTTTTCCTTGACCCCCATGCCGCAATCATTGTTTTAGGGGGCACAGTCGCAGTTAGCTTTATCATGTTTCCATTCAAACATTTGCTACATATTATCCGCGTTTATTTCTTAGTCCTTGTCGGAAAACCATCAAGCCGAACCCATCAAACCATCCAAGAGATTGTTGAGATTTCAAAAGGACAGCAAAGCGGCCAGACGCTCAACGCCTTAGCTGAAAAAACTAAAAATCCATTTCTAAGGGAATCCATCGAACTATTAGCCAAAGGCGGATTTGATGAAGACGATTTTGAGGACGTTTTAGAAACAAGACTGCAAACTCAAAACGAAGAGTATAAGCACCACGCTGTAACCTATAAAATTTTAGGAAAATTTCCACCGGCTTTTGGCTTGGTGGGTGCGACTCTCGGCATGATTGCCCTTTTGCAGGGACTAGGACAAGAAGGAGCTTTTGAAAAATTAGGCCCTGCGATGTCCGTTGCACTGGTCGCAACATTTTACGGACTTGTGGTCGCCAATATATTTGTCATCCCAATGGGTGAAAATCTAACAAAGGCATCTGAAGATGATCTTAATCTTCGCCGTATTGTCATTGACGGAGTCAAACTCATTCGACTCAAAAAGCATCCTTTGTTAGTCGAAGAGTATTTGATTTCTTATTTAAAACCTTCTGAGCGAAACAAAATAGTCAAATCTAATTCGTGAGCATTCGAAAATGGAAGAAGAAGAACTCTTACGGAAACAAAGCACTCTCAATAAAGAGGTTAAATCTCTTAGAAAAAAATTAAAAAAGACCAAAAGAGAACTCGGAATCGTAAAAATTCTTGCCAATGAAGAGGAAGAAGGCGAAGGCAACTGGCTTGTCGCCTATGCGGACATGATGACTCTTCTCTTTGGATTCTTTGTTATCCTGTCTGCTTTTTCGACCCCAAATGCCGAGAAAATTGAACAGATTCGAAAAGAAACTTCGGAATCCATGGGTGGCAAATACGTCAAGCCGTTCGAAGACCTTAGTTATGGACTTGCTGAAAGATTGAAACAAATCAAACTCGAAAAAGCCGTCTCAATTATAGAAACAGCAGAAGGCGTTACTTTAACATCACAAGGTGCTTTGTTTTTTGATTCGGGATCTTCAGACCTTAAGCCTATTGCGAAAATATTGATGGACAATGTTTCTGAAGTCATCGCTGAGAAAGCTAAAAATTTTAAAGTAACCGTCGAGGGTCATACAGACAACATCCCCATATCATCTCGAGAGTTTCCAAGTAACTGGGAACTTTCAGCAGCTCGAGCATCAACTGTCGTGCGACTTCTTGAAAACAAGGGAATGGGCCGAGACAAATTAAGGCCGATTGGCCTTGCTGATACCGAACCCGTTGCACCAAATACAAGCAAAAGTGGAGCCCCACTTCCAGACAACCAAGCCAAAAACCGTAGAATTGTAATCAAAATTATTAAAAAAATTCCAAATAGAATGTAAGGCTTTATGATCGCAACGTCTCGTTTATCAGTCCCATGATTCAATTGAGCCAGTTAAAAGCTTCAGCCCTAAAATATTTCATTGTCAGCTGAACCTGCCAATACGACTCACTCAAGATAAAAAGAGCTAATAAAATATTTCCCAAATGAAATCTTGGCCAACTTCGAAGTTTCGGCCCCACCACATATCCAATAAAAACATAGGCCGGCAAAAGAACACTAAAATACCTTGTCGTACTCAATGGAATAGAATTCACCAATGGCAATAAAAGTAGCAAAGAAAAGAACCATTTCTCAACACCATTAAAATTAAATCCTCGATGATTTTTACCTAAGGCCCAAACAGAAAAAACAATCACAGGCACAGTTGGAAAATAAAAGAATCGCAACAAGTGCCAGGAGTTTTTAAAAATACCCATGACATCAAAATGTCGTCCCCATGCTTTTGTCGCTTGGAAGCTCAACGACCAATCTCCCTGCGTATAATAATTAAAAATACAAAATGCTAAAAATCCCCAAAGACCCAACAGCAAAATCCAGACACCCTTTATCGGGCGCTGTAAGAACATTCGCATTTCACCCCACCCCCATGCCGCAATGGCCGATATGCCAACCAAACGCATTCCTGAAAGTGCACCCGCTACCAAGGGCAAAACCAATAGTTCAACCCAAATAATTTTTCTTAATTTTTGTTTTCTAATGAGCAATAAAAAGCTCACCGCAATCAGCATAAACAAACTCTCGGTATAGGGAACGTGAGACCAAAGAGTATAGCGATCGCAAGCCCACAGCATAAAGGGCAAGTAAAACATATCCCGAAGTCCCAGTGCCCAAACCCAACGCATACCGACCAAGACCATGGCGCCATAAAAGAAGAGATTCAGAACAATGCCCGTCGCCCCAAAGCTTGTGCCAAAAATTTTCATAAAGAAGCCGACGACCAAGGGAAAGCCCGGATAAAAACCTAAGTTGCTTTGTTTATGCGGATCAAAAATCGCATAACCCGTTTCGGCAATGCCTCTGTAATACCCACAGTCCCAAGTACAAAGACTCAGGCCCTGCCCCGCATTTTTTACCAATAAATACGCCAGTCCGAATATAAAAAGCTTGAAAGCAACAATGAGGGCTGTCCACCTAAGGGCCATTCGCCAAGAAAAGACATTTGACATCTTTGTCTTGTCATAGCGCTCTTTTATAGATACTCAAAGCCTATGTCTGGAAAATTAGGCGGGGCCTTCGACTTCGATGTTATTTTTGAAGATCCCCACCTTATCGTCCTTAGCAAGCATGCTGGGCTCCTGAGCCAGGGTGAAGCTACTGGCGATATCAACCTTGTTGATCAACTTCGCGAATATTTTGGCCGCCAATATGTGGGACTCCTCCATAGACTCGACAGAAATACCTCCGGAATCATGATTGTTGCCAAACGCACAAAATCCGCACAGAGGCTGTCCGAGGCCATGAAAAAGGGCCTGGTAGATCGCAGCTATGTCGCACTATTGAGTGGAAAAATCGAAAAAAATCTAACTCTAAAACATTATCTAAAAAAGAATTCTCACAACAAAGTTCAATGTTACGACGCCCCAACTCCCATGGCCAAAGAAGCCATATTGCGCCTATACCCGCTCGGAATAGCCACAAGTTCTGAGGTCACACTTTGTCATGTCGAACTCGAAACGGGCCGCCCACATCAAATCAGAGTGCAATCACACCATATAGGGCATCCCCTGCTTGGAGACTCTAAATATCAAATCAAAAACTCAGGCAATGCCTTTCACAGGCCAGCCCTTCACTCTTACAAGCTTAGTTTTCCACATCCAAAGACCCAGGAAATGATGAGCTTTAAGGCAGCACTACCAAAAGATTTTAAAAAACTACTCTCTCAATTCAAATTTCAAGAAAACCTTGATGCAAAGCTCGAAGCCCTTTAGAAGGCCTTTCGTATGTTGCCATCTTATAAATTGCTCGATAGCGGACACGGTCGCAAGCTCGAACAAGTAGGCCCGATCATCATTAACAGGCAGGCCTCACTGGCACTCTGGCCCCCTATAGAATCGCCCAAAAAATGGGCTGAAGCCAATGCCTTTCACCATCGAAGCGATAAGGGAGGCGGCTTTTGGGGCTATGGGGCGAATGGACAATCCAAAACTCCAAAGTTTAAAGAAGAATGGCAGACGCAGGTCGGCCCCTTTGCTCTTCACACAAAACTCACGAGCTTTGGACATTTAGGCTTTTTTGCCGAACAAATCCCACAATGGGAATGGTTTATCAAAACCATTCCTCTCATTAACAAAGCACTTGGAAGGCCCGCAAAAATATTAAATCTTTTTGGCTATACAGGATGCAGTTCGCTAGCGCTCGTAAAAGGCGGAGCGGAAGTCACCCACGTTGATGCCGCCAAAGGTATTGTGGACTGGGGCCGTGAGAACCAAAAACTCAATGCTGATCTTCCGCAAGATTCTATTCGCTGGATCGTCGATGATTGTCAGGCTTTTGTTGAGAAAGAAATTCGAAGAGGAAATATTTACGACGGCGTCGTGCTTGATCCACCAAGCTACGGACGCGGCACTAAAAAAGGTCAAATATTTAAAATCGAAGAAAATCTTCCCATCCTTCTTTCAAAAATTTCTGAAATTATGGCTCCGCAAATTCAACTCATTCATTTTTCCTGTCATACCCCTGGATTTTCTGGAAAGATTTTAGAAAATTTAACAAAGCATGCTTTTAGCTTAGAAAAACATAGCTTCCATAGCCAAGAAATGGTGATTCCTTGCGAACCATCATCGCAAAGCCTCCCAAGCGGCGTGTGTCTGCGGGTAACAAAACACTAGAGTGACTAAATATTAGGACCTGTGTGTGCCTTTTGTGATGGCTCTAACACGAGATTAGGCGAAGCTTTCAGCTCTTGAGCAATCATATCTTTGCAAATACCAGGATTTCGCCCCGTTTTCCGCAAAGCTCCAAAATAAGCAAATCGATTTTTCGACTCAAAAACACTTAGAGCCAAGTCCAAGTTCATCCGAGGACAATAAGTTAGCCACCGGCCAAAGTATTCAGCCGCCTCATTACAAGCACTGTCACCTCGGCACCGACTCTGGTCATATTTTTTGCCGCCATTATATTTTCCAAGAGCCTTCAATTTTGCTCCCGCGCTAGCTCTCTGTTGCCAAAGCGTCGAAAGTTCAGACATCACATTCGCACTATCATTGTAAGCTAGCCCACTGATACATCGGTTGAAAAGATCACTAGGGCTACCAGCACTATTTATAAAATTTGTAACGTAACCAGACTTTCCATAATTTATAATGACATTGGGAGAAATTTGAAGAGCCCCAAAGTTGGTTTCATGCGAAGCTTTGTTGTTGTCTAAAAATTTCTCGACCTGATTCGAATTTGCCTTAACAACGCCATTGTTTCCCGCAGAGTTAGAATGACTTTCATTTCCGTGGGACGTGATATTCGCAAAACTCATGCCTCTTGCGCCTCCGGACTCAAAACGAGCCAAATCTAGAAGCGCCGCTGCACTATTCGATGAAACTGGCTTTCCTTCGCTCTGCCGATCCTTTGCCCATTGAATGATAATATTTTGCGCATCAGCCTTTGCCTGTTTGCAGTCATGTGGACTAGTCACCCTTTTAAAGTCAGCAGCTCCCCCGGAGCTTCCACCAACTCCACCTCCGATACATGAGGATAGAGAAATACCCAATAGCACTATGAAAGCTGATTGCCTGTATGACATAGCAGCTATTGTATCAAAAGATAGTTGCAGAGTATTGTTTAGAAAGTGTTAAGACTTTGTTAAGATGATCTCAATGAAGCCTAGAACGAGCGCAAATCGCGAACTGATAATTTTTTTTGCGTCCTTGATGATGTCCTTCGTAGCATCCCTTTATCCTTCATCTTCATGGGGCCTCATATCGGCTCCTGAACTTCTTGAAAAAGGCATCAAACAAGTCAACAATTCAACGGCGACCGGGGAATATTTTTCAGTCGGCGCAAACGCTGACAACGGTCAGTTTCGATCAATAATTAAGTTGCCCAATTCAATGCAGTGGAATTTAGTTTCCGCCAATGACAAGCAGGAAAGAGAATTCAAATGGAGTCAAGAAAAGGGAATTGAGTTTTCAGACGATCCCCAAAAAGCTAACTCTGATATTTTTACAAAATTTGCCCTAACTCCCATTGGAAAAATTACAATTAGTACCTTCATATCGCAATTTTTAAATCTTACTGACTCAAACTCTTTAGTGGCGCTAACCACTCCAATGAAAATTGAGGAATCAGAAAAATTTTTAGCACTTAACATGAGATCAGCTATTCCGGGCCTCAACGACTTTGAAGCTCTTTGGAAATTCGAACCAAAAACATTTAAGCTTTTGAGCTGGAATATAAGTTCTCAACACGAAAATCACTTGATGGTTTTCAAGGAGTTCAACCCAAGCAAGTAATGCTCCTGCCAATAGCTCGGCAGTTCAGCCTCAACAACAAGTGGTTTGTTAGTCGTCGGGTGCAAAAACTCAAGTCGTTTAGCGTGCAAGGCCATTGGAACTCCAAATTTATTGGCTCTTCCGTATTTGGAGTCTCCACAAATCGGATGATTCATTTCCAGACAGTGAAGCCTGATTTGATGAGTTCGGCCTGTTTGTAAATCGGCCTCCAAAAAGGACCGCTCGCCATTGGTATTTAGCATTTCAAATTTAGTATGGGCAAAAGCGCCGCCCTTACCTTTGGGGACATTTCCCCATTTCCCACCTGGCAACTTTTTGATAAAAGTTTTAACCTCAGCCCATTCGGACATCCACCTACCATCAACAACAAGCCAATAGATTTTCTTAATTTCTCGATCTCGAAATTTTTCCGTCATGGCTCGATTGATGGCGGGATCTCTCCCAAAACAAAGCACTCCCGAAGTTTCCATATCGAGGCGGTGAAACAACACGAGGCTTTCACCTAATTGCTTCTCCAAAAGCTTGTGAACATTCGGCCGTTTTGCATCTAAGGTCTCATGAACGGGAAGACCCGCAGGCTTGTTAACAATAACAAGCTGCGGGTCCTTATAAATAACTTCGATTTTCACGTGCTTATAATTTATTCAGCACTAGTTTCTGCTGGAGCTGCTTCAGCAGCTGCTGGTGCAGCCGACAAATCACGCTCTGGGAATCCACCCTTCACGCTAGCCTTCACATAAACATATCCATTTTTAGCACCAGGAACGGCGCCACGGATAAAAACAATACTCTTGTCAGCTTCAATCGCTGCAATTTCCAAATTCTGAACAGTGACTTGCTCGTTACCCATTTGGCCGGCCATTTTTTTACCTTTGAAAACTTTACCAGGAGTCGAGCGCATACCGATGGAACCACCATGACGATAAAATTCATGACAACCATGAGTTTGAGGTTTTGATCGGAAGTTGTGGCGCTTCAAAACACCTTGGAAGCCCTTACCGATGGACACACCAGCAACGTCAACTTTATCACCCACTTGAAAGTTAGAAGCGTTAATTTCCATACCCAATTCCCATTGAGCCGCTGACTTTTCATCTAAACGAAGTTCTTTTACAAAGCGTTTTACTGGCGATTTTGCTTTTGCAAAATGCCCAGCTTCTGGCTTGAGAATACGAGATTTTTTCTTGTCATCGAAACCCAATTGAACGGCCCAATAACCATCTGTATCAGGGGTTTTCTTTTGGATAACTTTTGAATCTACCAAAACCGCGGTGCATGGAACTACAAGTCCTTCACTATCGAAGTACTGAATCATGCCAAGTTTTTTTCCTAGAATTGCGAATGTCATACTTTTTGTACGAGCCATTTTATCTCCTTCTTTCATCCATCATGCGGAGACTCTCACTAAAGGAGCCACGGCACTGGCAATTAATTTGATTCCAAGGTCTTAGGCCAATTCCCCATGGAGCGTCAAGCAAAACTGCCCAAAGTTTAGACAAGCTCAAGCCCTCCTTTGTCAGCAGAAGGCGTAGCAATCAAATTTAAAAAAAATACCCCATAAATTCAGGCTTTTATGCAAAATTCTAGCTGGCATCCAAGTTGCTCTATAGAGAGTTGAAATGAAGAATTTTAGGACAGTCTCAAGGATAGCCCTATTCTCAGGCCTCTTGGCCCTGAGCCTGAGCGCAAAATCAGCCCTGGCCCAAACCATCGAAAGCGACCCATCCACAACAGCCGAGACGGCCGAGCAGCTTAACAATCGTCGACAGCTGAGATCAGCCCCCGTTGTCCTCGCGCATCCCATGTTAGATACCGTTCCCAATTTTCTGGACGACTTGGATTCTCACCTCATGAGCGATGAGCTGGTCAACCAACTGGAAGATAAGTACGCAATGAAACTCCAAAGCTATTCTCTTCAATATGGTCTCATTCTTCACGAACGCGATTCCAAAGCCGTTAGATCATACTATGGAACCGCTGAAGAAGAATTGAAAATACGGAATGAAATGGCACGCTCCATCAAACAATACATGCTTGTGCGAGGAATCCCAAGATTCCTAACCTCTAAGGAATCAACTCGAACTATTGGTGAGACCTATACAAAGGCCGCCGCATTTGCGCAGAATGCTGCTCGAGTCGACTTCAAAAATGATGCTGGCACATGGGCCTTCAATGCCGGAATTAACCCCATTTCTACAAAAGCATGGGCCAAATACAGCAATAAGAACTCTACCCTTGAGGCCTACAATTTTTTCAACCAAGACAAAACCCTAGCCATCATTGCATTCACACGTGTACGAAAATTCATTCCAAAACTTCAATATCTCATTGAGCAAAAGGCTATAGAGCCGGGCGTAAAATATATTGCGAATATCAATCTAGAGGCCGAGTTTCGGACACATTACCCCTTCGCCTCGCCCAACCCACTATACGACACCGTTAGTTATATTTCGGCACAGTACCGTTTCTAAAAACTTCAACCGCTAATTTATCGAGTCTTGATAGACAACGAACTCTCGAAAAAATACTTTGTTTTCTGCCATACTTTCAAACTCAATTTTAAACTTGGTTTTAGGTAGATATAATTCCAAAAACGAGCTGCTGATGACTCGCCCTTCTTCATTTGCAATTAAGCTCAATTCTTCAGATTCATTTTCGTCAAGAAAACGCAAAACACTCTTTATTCTCCAGTTGCTCTCCGCTGCAGGTTGCCGGATATCGGACCGTCGATCATAATCAGGGAACTCAAACCGCACTTGCTTCGATGCACTCACAAAAATATAGGGATGTTGATCCCACATCTCGTGGCTCGGCGAAAACAATTCAATGACTTTGCTTTTGAACGTTTGAACTTTTGCCTGCCTTCCTCCATCATAGTTTTGTTTGATTTCGGAGGATGTTGCGTTCTCAACTCGAATGACACTTTGATCAAAATAGATTGGGGCAAATAAAATACAAAACAACGCCAGTCCTTGAACAGATATCCAAGTCCAGTTTCTAAGTTTTTTGTAAAATTTCTTTTTTGTTGCCAACCCTAATAACCCCGCCAATTCTTATCGGCTTAGCCCGGCAAACAATTAATTAATTCCTTTTAGTGTGCATAATAAATTCAAACACTTATCGCCGTATTCTAAGATTTTTAGGCTTTGGAGCCGCCTGTAAAGGGAAATTAATTTCCTTGGAGCCCCCTTATTATGTAGTCCCTATCTCTGGCGATACCCCTCGTAATTGCCAAAGGAAGTTAGAAGGACACGATCATGAAAAGAATGAACCACCACCAGATCCGATTTTTCGCCTTGGCCGCCTTATTTTTATTTCAACTAAACTTACAAGGTTGTGGGAATAATAATAAAACTGACGTTGGCCCTTACGTGCGCAACGATGAGAAACCCGTCGATTCTGCTGACACTGCCACCCGAACACAGCTTGCGACAATTGACGAAAAAATTCCATCTAAAGGTTATCGTGTTTGGTTAAATAAAGAGTTTTGGCTCGGAAAAAAAATCTGGGTTAGCCTTGGCGTTGAAAGAGCCTCATTGACGGGTCTTGCCATGAGTGTTGACGGTTATCATTCCGCTTACCTCGAAAAATCAGGTGCGTTTTTGGTTCTTAAAAAAGACAATTCCGGACTTTATGGCGGAAGCGTACTAGGCCCCGATCTTCCACTAAATGCCTACCCGATTGTAGAAGAATCTCCAACTGAGATCCTTGTAGATTTATCGCGCCCCAAAACTTCGTATGGACTCACATTAACAAATTTTAATGCCGGGGACTATGCGGACACAGAACTTGCTCCTCGTTTTGATTACGTAAAATCAATTTCTACTAGCGGCAATCGACTGAGCTTCTTTACAGTTTCAACAACAAAAAGTCCTGTGCCTCTTTTTGATCCGGAAGGTGATTCGGCGGAAGCTGCTGCCGGACAAGACCCGTTTCTATTGTCTATGACATTACGAAACGATTGGGTGATTCCTACAGAAAACCCTGGTTACGAATCTGAAATTGCTAGCCCCGATAGTTTGGGATTTTTTCTAACAGATCCGCGCGTGATCAAAAATGGCGTTGGCACCGAACAAATGATTCAAAAAATCTCAACCCACCAGCTTTTCAATTGGGAAGTTAGCGGGAACACTCCTTTGGAATATCGAGATGCCGTCAAAAAGAGCATCCTAAGCTGGAATCCTAGCCTCAGTACTGAACGTGATGTTCTATCTGTCAGCTTTGCTGAAGGTTTCAAAGAATCTGTCACAGACCCCACAGTTTCCAACTTGGTTTGGGATGACAACATGGCCGTAGGTTTTGCGTTTGCAAACTGGAGAAGCAATCCCCTAACTGGAGAAATTGTTCAGGCCGAAGTTTATATGTCAGGGGCCATGTGGGCCGAAGGTGCAAAAATTACTTTTCAACTTCGAAAGCTTGAAGAACAGGTTCGCGCGGAAGCAAAAAAAGCTGAAGGATCTGCTCCTGGGAGCAGCGAAAGACGTGATTCTGTAGCAAATCTTTCAAAGCTTCGTAAAAAAGTATCTGCCATGGTACGTGAAGCACGATCCATTGAAAGCAAATCTGCTAAACAACGCGTCGGTTTTGTGGGACTAAATTCTGGTCTCGCAAAAGCTAAGGCTCGAAGCAAAGCTTATTGCTTTAGAACCATAGAAATTACTGAGAACGTTGCATTTCTACAAACCATTGATGCTGACCTAGATGAAGCACTCAAAGACCTTGATGGAGAAACTGAAGCTGAACGCCAACCGGATGTTGTTCACTCAGAACACGATGATCCTACTCACCTTCCCTACACTGCCGAAGGCGTTGATGAAGCCACCTTCGCAAAACAAGTGGTTCATGCCGTATTGATGCACGAAGTGGGTCACACTATTGGTTTGCGCCATAATTTTATGGGATCATTAGGAACCAGCAACGATGGTGCCGTAGGTTCAGCGTCTATCATGGATTACAATGACCTTGTCATTGACAGTCAATTTACTGAGCCAGGCAAGTGGGACAAGTATGTTGCTGAAGCCGTCTACCTTAAGAAAGAGTTCCCAGAACCCTTTAGTTTTTGCACCGATGAAATGGTCGAAGCCGGCCTTCCAACGTGTACACCTTTTGATTTCTCGGCAAACCCAATGAAGGGGCAACATGTTCGCGAACAATCTAACTTGCTTCTTGCAGAAGTCATGCTTTGGTTTGGCCAAGTTGATATGGCATTGAACCTCATCACAAAGGGCTTGAGCTCGAATGTTGATAAAATTAATTACGTGCTTTTCCCCGCTGAAGACGCTTCAAATGCCTTAAATGATCCAAGCTTTGGAGAGTCTCAATTAAGCACCTGGAAACTGTTAATCGCTTCCATGGACATGCAGGGCACTGAATGGCCTGACTATTTAAAGGTTGCTTATCGTGACATCCTCGTAAATCTTCTAACCAATGGAACAACTCCAATGACAGCTTCAAGCTTCATTGCAAATGAGTTGACTGGATTTTACAAAGAGACACTTCTTGCCTCAGCAACATTCCAGTTCCCAACTCGAAAAGCTGTCCTCAACGGTCTTGTAAGTATTCAAACTGCCGGTGGACGAGGCGCACTCGTTGAAGCAAAAAGTGTTCTAGAGGAAAAACTTAAAACCGTTGATCGTACGACTCTTCCCGATGCCGAAAAGGAAGCACTTACTGTCGACGAAGAAATCCTTTTGCATATCAAGAAAGTTCTTGAGCAAGACGGTTACTACAAAAGCGCTGCTCTTAACTGAGCCGTGCCTTTGAATTTGGTCCAATACCTTTAATGTCTTGTTGTGGTGGTGAGACACTAAAGGTCTGGGGGGAGCGTTCGTAAGAAGTGAACGCAAGCCTCTATGACGCCAGGGCTCCGAGGGGGAACCCTGGCGTTATTTTTTTTCTAAGACAGTATACCGGATACCGTACGGCATACAGTGTACCGTAGACAGTCTACGGTATACGGAATCTTTAAGTATGCCCGTAAGGGCTAAATCCCTTCGGGTTCTTCGTATTCGTATTGATTGCCTTTGTAATTGCGGAAGGTCCATTTGTTGCCTTCGTGTTTTACGACATAGTTAGGAAGCAATGGAATTTTTCCGCCTCCGCCTGGAGCGTCTACGACAAAATGAGGCACAGCCATTCCGGAAGTGTGTCCGCGAAGACCTTCAATAATATCGATACCCGTTTGAATGGGCGTTCTGAAATGCGAAATTCCCTGACTCATATCACATTGGAATATGTAATAAGGTCGCACGCGCATCATCAATAACAGATGATTTAGCCTCTTCACAGTCTCAACGTCGTCATTCACGCCCTTAAGCAAAACCATTTGGTTGTTAATGGGAATACCGGCTTCTGCGATTTTCAAACAAGCTTCAAAAGCTTCAGCCGTACATTCTGTTGGATGATTAAAATGAGTGTGCACATACATGGGACCATGCTTTTTTAGGATGGCACAAAAATCGTCGGTCACCCTATGGGGAAGAGTTACCAAGTTACGCGTTCCTAAGCGAAAAACTTCGACGTGAGGAATGGCGCGCAATGACCCCATAATATAATCCAAACGTTCGTCTGAATTCGATAAAGGATCTCCGCCAGAAATTACAACGTCGCGAACTTTAGGATTGTTGCGGATGTATTCCAAACCACCTTCGATTTGTTGCTTTTGTGCAGCAGAACTTGGATCGGCTACTTTTCGTTTTCGAGTGCAGTGCCTGCAAAAAACAGGACAATGGTGAGTGGTATAAAATAAAACTCTATCTGGATATCTGTGAGTGATTCCAGGAACGGGCATATCGCGCTCTTCTGCTAACGGATCTTCCATTTCATTAGGCAAAATGTTTAGCTCGCCCATCTTTGGAACCGACTGCAATCGGATGGGGCAATTGGGATCTTTGGGATCCATCAGCGCTGCGTAGTAGGGAGTCACTGCCATGTTGAAGAGCTCTGAAGATTTATCAAAAGCTTCGTGTTCTTCCTTTGTGACATCGATCACCTTTTCGAGCTGATCCATACGGCGCACTCTGTTTTGCTGCTGCCAAATCCAACTGTTCCACAATTCATCGGGAGTATCGGCCCACTCACGCCCACGGGGACCTGCGTTGAATTCGTGATGTCCTACTTTGTATTGTTTTTGGGGATGAAACCCTATTTCTTTCTTAGCCATTACAGTAGTTTACACTAGCCTTTGCCAAAAATGTCCACTAAGTCTTAAGACAGTCTTATGCCGAGTTCCAAATTACGACCATCATTCTGGGAACACCACCATTGTGTCCCTCTTTCTAGGGACTTAGCGCCGACAAGTATTTTCGAACGCTTTAAAGACTATTTGGTTTTTGACATCGAGACCAAAGATTTAGCCCCCGTTGACTCATCATTAGAAAATTTAGCAAATCTTGGCGTAAGCGTAGTCTGTGCTTATGACTCTAAAGTGGGCAAGATGCTCACTTTCTTTGAAGACGATGTGCCAAAACTTGTAGACATGATGCGAGAGCGCCTTGTCATTGGTTACAACATCCGGCGCTTCGATTTACCGGTCCTAACAGGCTATGGCTTAAAAATGGAGGGTCTCGAAATTTTTGACCTTATGGATGAAGTCGAGCGAGGTATGGGCCGCAAGTGGATTAAGTTACAATATGTCGCGCAAGGCACTTTGGGCGAAGGCAAAAGCGGCGACGGAAAAATGGCCGTTGAATGGTACAAGCAAGGCAAAATGAAAGAGCTTGCAGAGTATTGCGCCGTCGACGTTGATGTCACACACAAAATATTTAGGCATGGCCTCGACAAGCGTTTCCTCGCTGTCGAATGGGGCGAAGGCAAGCGCAAAGAATTTGTTGTTGATTGGACTTAAGCTAAGCACAGCGACGCTGGTGAGAGTCCCTCAATAGTCTCAGAATTGTCTCATCTTTATGAAATTATTGTAAAGTGAGACAATTATATTAAAAAATTGAGACAATTATGTTACAATCATTCTTGTGGATGAGAAAAAATTATTGAAATGGGCACATGACCATGGCCCAGAGTTTAAAAGCAAAGACCTAGCAAAGCACTTTAAAGTGAGCCGACAAACAGCAGCTAGATGGATTTCTGAGCTGCTAGACCAAGAAAAACTCTACAAAACAGGGTCTACACGCTCCGCGAGCTACTCTCATAAAAAACCAAGCCTTTCCCAGCAGAACAACACGCCCGCATCCTACGTCTTAAACAAAGTCACGAAAAACCTAGAAGAAGATCAGGTTTGGAACGAATTGGCCACCAGAGCCAATATCAAAGCCCTAGTTTCTAAAAATTCTTTCCAAATCCTTTCATATGCTTTTACAGAAATGCTAAACAATGCCATCGACCACTCAAAGAGTCCTAAAGTTGAAATCGAACTTAAAATATCGGCCAAAAATGTTTGTTTTGAAATCAAAGACTTCGGAATTGGAATTTTTAAAAAAATCAAACAAGACTTCAAGCTTAAAAACGAATGGGAAGCGATCGAACACCTTCTAAAAGGCAAACAAACATCAGCGCCAGAAGCTCACAGTGGACAGGGAATATTTTTTACCAGCAAAATAGCTGACACCTTTAGCATACGAAGTGAAAAAATACGTCTTGTGATAACCCCCAAAGACACCTTTACAGGCGAAGTAAAGAAGACCAAAGGAACATTGGTAACTTTTACCGTCAGCCGACAAAGCAGAAAAAAGTTGTCACATCTTTTTAAAGAATTTTCCGACGAAGATTTTGAATTCACGAAAGGTCAGTTAAAGGTAAAAATGAGCCAGTTCGAAGGTCTGCTGTCTCGCTCTCAAGCCAAACGGCTCCTCATAGGATTAGAGAACTACAATGTGATTGATTTTGATTTTTCAGACGTCAAAGAAATTGGCCAAGCCTTTGCCGACCAGATATTTAGGATTTACAAATCTAACAATCCAAAGAAAACCCTAATGTACACGAATGCCAATGAAGCCGTTGCTTTTATGATTGAACGATCTCGCTAAACAAAAACCGGGTCAATGTGAAATCGTGTGGGTGAAATCGTGTGGGTGATGTGACCGACACCGAAGCCATCATGCGTACAAAAAGTGCGCCTGAGGTCGAGCTGCTAAGTCAAAATTTGGTATTTTATTTAAAGTCCAATTATCCGCTTTATAAAAAATCCAACTATCCGCTTCCAACTATCCGCTGGCTAAAACAATCTTTACGCTCCTCAGAAGCCCTCTCTTGCGCGAAACTTCTTTGCTATAGCCAAGTTTTTCGAGACGATTCAAATCGAAATATTCCTTTATCGACTTATAGGATTTTCTTCCAAGACTCACGATTCGACTGAAGGGCCGTCCTGCAAAAAACTTTTCTAATTTACCGTTGCTCGTATTTTTGCTTGCTTTTTCATTGGCAGTTTTGGCAAGTCCACGCTCCTTCGAAGTGATTTTACGCGCAATCAATCCACACAAAGCTCTCAGAAAAGCAAAAAAGGCTCTCCTGCGTGAAACCCTTAGTAGCAAATGTATGTGATTGGAATGAACAACAATATCTTTTAACTCGACACCAAGCCTTGTCGCCAACGACCGTGAT
>JBGSZX010000030.1:0-101446 GCA_041750195.1 Bdellovibrionota bacterium
GAGGTCAACAACAGAGATATTGACCAGCAAAAAAAGCTTGGGTTCAGTTATGAACCAGGGGATCTCATTGGGAAAGCTGGCATTGAAAGTCAGTGGGAAAAATATTTACGCGGACGTGATGGCGTCAGATTTGTAATTGTAAATGCTCATGGCCACATGGCAAACACAGCTCAAGATAGTGCTGAGGCCGATGTTTTGAGTTTTTCAAAGGACGATGTCCCGCCTGAAGCCGGTCATAATTTAACACTAACCCTGGACTCTGATCTTCAAAAATCAGCATGGGATGCTATGGAAGGAATCATGGGAGCGACAGTTGCTCTCGACACGAGAACAGGCGAAGTTCTCGTAATGGTTTCAAAGCCTAGCTACGACGCCACTTCCTTGAATTTAACTGACGATGATATTTGGCAAGGCCTTTTTAAAAACCCATATGGTCCGCTAAGAAACAAAGCAATTCAAGATCATTTCTCGCCTGGATCAACCTTCAAAGTCTTTACTGCGCTTGCTGCCTTAGAAAATAATATTATTACAAAGGACACAATTTTAACCTGTCCCCCTGTTATTCGCTTTGGACGAAGGCCGTACCACGAGCACAACCAATCGGGCTTCGGAAAAATTGCAGTGACTGAAGCCATTCAAAGAAGTTCGAATGTTTTTTTATGGCAGTTGGCGATGAAGTTGGACGTCAATCAAATTGCAGATGTAGCGTCGAGCTTTGGAATGGGACAGTTAACCGGCATTGACCTTCCGCTTGAAACCCCAGGGCTTATGCCGACAAGAGAGTGGAAGCTAAAAACTCACAACAAAGAATGGTATCCTGGAGAAACACTAAGCATTGCCATTGGGCAGGGGTCAACCTTAACAACGCCTCTTCAACTTGCCTTGGCCTATTCAGCCATCGCAAATGGCGGATTGGTTTTTCAACCTTATGTCGTTTCAAAAATAACGGACGTTCAAGAAAATTTAATCAAAGAATTCAAACCGAAACTTCTGAGCAAACGTGAATCTGTTGCCAAATATCTTGAGCCTGTTCGAAAAGGTTTATGGAAAGTTATCAATGAAAGAGGTGGAACTGCCTACTGGACCGGGCGCCTTGATGAAGTTGAAATTGCTGGGAAGTCGGGGACAGTACAAGTTCGGTCAAGTGACCCATCGGATCTGTTCAAGAAGTGCCCCACCAAGCCATTCGACAGGCGCCATCATGCGTGGTTTGTTGGTTTTGCCCCATATGACAAGCCAGAGATTGTAGTTGCCACATTTGCACTTCACGGTTGCGGCGGAAGCACTGCTGCAGCGCCTGTAGTAAAAGCTGTTGTTAAAAAATGGTGGGAGAAGAAAAAAGAAATTGAAAGGTTGCAGGGCCCTCAGCCAGCTTCAGCGCGATAACTCAGCTCAAAAATTACTTTTCAGACTTTAATCCTTCAGACTTTAATCCTATAGACATTGCCGCAATATTCACAAGTAATAGGAAGCACGTCTAAGGTAATTCCTTCATCATTTTTGCTCATCTCGGCCTTTTCTCTTACGCTCAACAGCGACAAGGCTCGCTTTGCCCTATCCTCCGAACAAGTACAATCAAAGCTTAAGGATTCTTTTTTATACAGCGTAGGTTTCGATCCAACTGTTAAAATGTGAAAAATAAAACGCAAGGCTTCTGAGGAATCCGTCGGCATAGCCCATTCGTCTAACGGACCACCGACTCCAATTCTTTGTTTCCACAATGAAATGTAATCCTCTTTTTTTGAAGCATCACTTTGAGGTAAAATGTTTATCAAAAACCCGTCAGCCCGCACAACCTTAAATGGACGTAACGCGCCTCTTGCTTCAGCTTCTTTGTCCCATTCAATTTTGACATAGATACTCAAGAGACAATCTTTTTGCTCAGAATCTCGAAGATAGGAAACAACGTCTTCCCCAACAACACCAACGGATTTTACGATACCAGTATTCGCAGGGAAATCTCCTTTAACTCTTCGAGCCTGCATCAAGCCAGCTCCAAGATTGTGGTTAAAATCATAAACCTCTGGTCGTGGATTCTGAATGGTTGCTCGCACGCGTCCTGCTCCCAGCATATCCGCATAAAGATGACCGAAAGGCCCAGCGCATTTCCATTGCAGTTCAAGCTTTTCTTCTTCTGAAGTGTCGCCCAAAGCATACATAAGAGCTGCCGCCAACACCGCTTCACCCAGATGCTTCATCGCTGGCGGGAATGCAGAAATTCTTTTTGAAATATCTTCGACGAGTGCACGTGCCTCTACGGCAACAATCACCGCAGATTGATCTTCGGAAAGCGACTTTTGAAAGTACCCAAGAGGTGTTGAGGCCACAATTACCTAAAGCTTTTACAAAGCTTTTTGAATCAGTTCTTCAATAACGTCTTTAGTTTGGTTGCCGACAATTTGATCTACCATTTTGCCAGCCTTAAAAAGAATCAACGTCGGAACGCCTCGAATACCAAATCGCACGGGCGTTTCACGGTTTTGGTCGACATCCATTTTTGCAAATTTGACTTTCCCTTCAAAATTCGCCGCAACTTCCTCGAGTTTTGGAGAAAGAGCCTTGCAAGGCCCGCACCATGTTGCCCAAAAATCTACTAGAACAGGGGTAGAAGCTTGTAGAACTTCCGATTCAAAAGTACTATCTGTTATTTCTCTCATTGCCATAATGGGAGATTTATAAAACTATTTATGACGAACGACAAGAAGAGCTCAAGGAGATGGCTGAGAAGGCTTATGAAAGGTCGCAAACCTAACGCTCCGCAGGGTAAGTCTCACGAAAAGCCAAATACTAAATCAATCCTTAGAAATTCCAAACTATGGATGGCAATTTTTATTCCTTGGCTACTTGATT
Organism: Bdellovibrionota bacterium; assembly: GCA_041750195.1. Taxonomy (GTDB): domain Bacteria; phylum Bdellovibrionota; class UBA2428; order UBA2428; family UBA2428; genus JBGSZX01. The sequence goes on from JBGSZX010000030.1 coordinate 2,851, forward strand.
TCTTTAGTCCCAATCTATTTTTAACCACTTTGGTTGGCGCTTCCTTGTGGTATTTACTTTTGGCCTCATCGATTCTTCAGGACACCGCCAAAGATAAAGACCTAAAAGGCTTACTTAAAAAAGCATTTATAAGCTTGTGGATTCTATGGCTTCTTGCCTTCGCGGGAAATCTATTTCTATCCAGTCCTTCAGCCATTGAAACCATGAGCGAAGAATCAGCATTATCATGGCTCATACGCATTCATGCGACCTTACTTGCCGGATCCGCAGGACTTGTCTTATTAGGCGCGCTTTCTTCACTCGCTTGGCTTTTACAAATGCGTCGAGTAAAGGCAATCTCCTGGCAGAGAAGACAAGACAAACACTTCAAACTTCCTTCGCTGGAGAGCCTCTCCAATCTTTCTAAGAAAAGTTCTACTTGGGCATTTTTCGCCTGGGGAGTAGGTTTGTCGCTAGCTGTCGTTTCATTGACAATCACTCGGCGGTCTTCGATTAGTGGTCTTTTGGGAGATCTACAAATTGTTGGTTCGTTTGCACTTTGGGGCATTTTATTTATAGGCCTTAGAATTCAAAAGCGAAAGCTTTCCATTGCTGAAGATCGAAGGCAATGGCTGGTCGCTATCGTAAATACTTTTTTTTGGTGTCTGCTGTTGATTCTCACCTACGTTCAACATAGCGAAAGCTTCCACGGCCCCATAAGGTGGTTGACTCAATGAAAGAAAACATTGGGGAACAAAATAAAAACTGGGAACTCGACCAACTTCAATGCTTAAGTTTAAGCAGTCGAAATAATTGTTCGGCCTCTGAAAGAGAACAAGCCTCGCTCCCCAATGATTTAAAATTGAGACAATCAATTCTGAAAACCTGGATTAAGGAATTTAGAACAAAATTTGGAAATTCTTCGTCCATTAGCTACATTGCAACTTGCCACAGAATTGAATTCTATTCATACGGGATCCCCCCCTCAGAGCTCAAAGCTATTTGGGCTGAACTTTGTGGACAAGGCGTATTAAAGGCTGACCAATTCGAAGGATTAGATGCCTTCAAACATTTGGTGGAGCTAAGCTCTAGCTTGATAAGCGAGGTCTTAGGAGAAACCCAAATTACTGGGCAGGTACGAAGCTCCTATGAAGAGGCCAAAGATTGGGAATTGCTTTCAACACCCCTACTTCGCTGCTTCGAAGAAGCCCTAAGAATAACAAAACGTATTCGACACGAATCAAAAATTGGATCTGGCACCATCAGCGTCGCCCATGTCGCAGTAGATGGCCTTCATGATGTTTTCGAAGATTTGAGTGACAAAAAGGCCCTGGTCGTAGGCGCGGGAAGCATGGCGCTTCAATCCATAGAGCGACTTATGAAATTAGATCTTCAATCATTAACTTGGATCAACCGAAGCCGTGAAAAGATTCAGCAGCACCCACTTAGCGGTTATTGCGAAATTCGAGATTTTGAGGAGCTTGATACTTTGTTGTGGGAACATCCCATCAGCGTATTGGCAACGTCATCGGAGTCTACCATTGTCATCAAAGATCGCGTCTTAAAGGCAAAATCTAAAGCCGACGATATTTTTCGGGGCCAACGCATCTTGCTCGATCTAGGTTTGCCCAGAAATGTCGATGAGCGGCTTCATGGAGTCGATACCTTTTTGGTTCGGAACGTTGATGAATTCCGCGACAGGGCTGACAGCCACTCATCAATGCGTACAAAAGGACTTCCGATTGCCAAACAGATTGTTCAGGCTGAATGTGAGAAATTTATAAATAGCTGGAATCACTGGAACCAAGGCGCCCTCATTGCCGAGCTTTATCAGTCGTCTCAAAAAACTCTCGATTACGAACTTTCCCAAATTGAATTGAACTTAGGAGTGGAAGAAAAGACAAAAATAGAGTATGTCGTGAAGAACGTTTACGCTAAATTGATGCACCATTTACTCGAGAGTATTCGTACCCTCGATGAGTCCGAAGCCCTAAGAGCTTTGGAGGCGCTTAATTTGGCCTGGAGGCAGACGGACAGTTCATGGCAAAGTTATCAGGCACAACAAAAACCACCCAAAAGTCGGCCAAAGTAAGCGGCAATACTAAGTCGAAATCGGCTGTAAAATCTACAGCGAAATCGACCACAGCAAAATCCTTAGCTGATATTGCAAAAAAACTTAAGGCTACCAAGAAAAAAGCTCCAGCTCAGAGCACCGCTAAAAAAGCGCCTGTAAAAACTACCGCAAAAGCGGCTACCCACAAAACTAGTACAGCTAAAAAGATTGCTCCTAAAGTAGACGCCATGGATATCAAATCCGCTTTTCGCCAAAAACCACTTCCTGCAAAAATCGATTCCGTGATTAAAACCACAAAAAAAACGGCTTCTGAAAAATCTGACCTTGGCTTAGATTTTATTGGACGATTCCCCATGCGAAAATTGGGTGGGGATAAAAAACTTGATAACAAAAAAGCTAGCACTGGACCTGTCTTCGACAAGGGCCATTATAGTGTTGCAAGCTACGATACCCCCTTATGCCAAGCCTATATTGAAGAATTTAAAGCCAACTATTCGCTTAAACACAGCAAAGATACTTTTGATTTTAAATTAGAAAAATTTGCTGGTGAAGGGGAAGATCCCATAGCCTACACTCAACAAATGCTCGAGAAAGTAGCCTCTGGCGAATTCGACATGTTGGTCTTAAACATGAAAGATTTCCCATTAGAACTTCCCGAAGGATTGACGATTGCGACTTCTTTTAAACGAGAAGATCCGCGGGATGTTTTGGTTTCACGCTCTACTTACGGCGCCATTCAAGAGCTTCCTCGCGAAGCAAAAATTGCGGCAAACTCTATGCGTCGAATCATGCAGATTCGGGCCTTGCGTCCTGACCTGCAAATCATTCCTTGCAAGGGTAATATTCACGAGCGATTGGAAATGATCGATACACACGAATCTGACGCTCTTGTCGTTTCATGGTCTAGCCTTCGTCGTCTTAACATTTCACCTCGTTATTACGTTTCTCTACAAGCTGACCTCATGGTTCCAGCACCCTGCCAAGGAACCGTGGGCGTTGTGTGCAAAGAAGAAAATGTGGGCGCCGTTTCTAAACTCAATTACGTTGAAGACTCTGAAGCTTCTTGGTCAAGCCGATGCGAACGTGCCTTCCTTCAAAAAATGGGCGGCAGATCAGGCGCTCCCATCGGAGCATTAGCGCATCGTAAAGGGACCCAAGATCCTTGGATTTTAGACATTGCTGTTGGCGATCCTAAATCTGGCGAGCTTCTTAAGCACAGAGAAATTGGAACCAGCCGATGCAAACCAGAATCACTAGCGGACAAAGCTTTTGCAGGCGTGCTAGGCAAAGGTGCTAGGCGCTTTTTGATTCTTTAATATTTTCCTAAGCACTAAAATGGGCGTCCGCCATTGAGTGAAAATGTTACGGGCGCTGTCACTTGCTGTAGCGCATTTCGAATACCTGTTCTCACAACAGGATTGCTCTTAGACAGCTTTAAAAATAGATTTTCTCTAGGTAATTGCTATTGGCTGATTGGTGGCGCGACATTGGCATTGACTTGGTCTGAAAATGTTTTCGACATTATAAGTTTGGCCTCTAGAGCCTTTGCGCTTTTTTATGCGATTCAAGCACTAGAATCGGCAGTGCTTGCACTTTACCGCCATCGTTATGTTGCTAACATTTCTCAATTTTTCACCATACTAGGTATTTTCATGTCTTTATTAGCCGGAATTTTTTTTAAACTAAGGATTCTGGGCCACTTGCTTGGTGGAATATTTTGCAAATCTTTTGGCATCCAAGATACTCGTGTTAAGACCTTATTTTTTCTAAAGCTCCCTTTGATCAGTCCTAGTAGATGGGGCTCTGCAATAATCTTAAAGCTTAACTCGTGATTCTCATTTCCTTGATTTTTCAAGTAGGAAACTAACCTTTTCACGAATTGAATGGCAGCCTCCTCATGAGGGTCTTTTTCACCGGTTAAATTGTGGGGCGAAGAGTCCTTTAGCCTTGTCCGCCCAACACCTGCCTTGTCTTTTTGCAATTGTTTGTTTTTTAACCTACCAAGAGGATTCTCAAAACTTTCAAGGAGTTTCAGACTTCCAGAATCAGTATTTTTAAATATATTAGCCTCAGCTCTATTTGCTATTACTATCCATTCCATTAATTTTTCCTTTTTTATATCGTGGACACTAGCGTGCAGAGAGCATGCCACTTTCAAATCGTCGAAGAGTCATAGAAAAGCAGGAATAATTGGGACATTTTGATATCGCCGCAATCAAAATGTCCCAAAAAATGAAAACAAAAAGAGCTAAAGAATACTTTTTAGGTTCCTCAGACCTTTGCTCAGGTGGCATATTCAATGCAGACTACTTGTTCATGTTCGGTGGCAGCGATGCTAGTCGGAACTCAAGCGGGTGGGAATCCTGCAAGCAGAATTATCCAGTTGCTGCTTTAGTTTGGATCACTCAAGAGTGTGGTGACACATCTTTGAGGGGCTGATCGACAAAGTACCTAGCATGTTCGTGTTAGGTGCTTAGCAACTCGGTAGGTTGGAGCGCAAGCGAAGCTCAAAAACCGATTGACTATCGAACGTTCGGAACGAACGACGGGAGGTCAAAAAAAGTGGTCGAGTCATTGGAACAGTGACGAAGACAAGTTTTGTTGGTGAAGAATTGGATGTATGCAACCAGCAACACTTTTTGATTGGTGGGAGACCGACATGTCGAGAATGAGTTTTGATGAAAGCACGGAACCGCTTATAGATCGTTAAGATCCTCCGGTCTTAACAAATATGGTTGGATAAGTTGATGATGCCAATTGGAGACAATTGATAGTGTTAATGAAACCAATTGATATATCTATCAGTGGGGCGGATGAGGTCGATAAGTTTCTTCTTTTATTATTGGAATGAGGACCTCTGGAGTCGAGTTTTTTGGAATTAATTTTTAAAGAACTCTAGTGGCGGCATTTTTTGGTGAATCTTAAAATGCGAAGATTTAGGTCAACTTAAAAAGTTTCTGCGTATGTTCGGAGAATAGCTTAAGCAAAAAACTTTAAGGAACACCTACTTTGAAATGCCAACTTTTGAGCTGTTCTGGGGAAATCCCAATGTTCAGTTCTTTCAACTAAGGCGGCGGAACCACCAGGATTTTGAAATAGTAAATCCTGGTGCGCCACTGCCCGACTCAGCAATTAATCCTCAATCACTTAATTAATTCCAAGATCGCGGGCAATGACCTCTGCCATTCCGTTTAAACATATAGAACAAAAGTGCCTGCCACTTTCCATCACACAGCTGTAACCTGGCTTATAAGACACTTGATTAGCAGGCGAATCTGCGTAGCCACCAGCAAAAGCTCCATAAGGTTTGGAAGGATCAATCGGATTGTTCCAAAAATTTGTTGGGGTAGGGAGGGGAGTCTCGTGACTTACCCACTCCTTCCATTTTAGGTTAGCTGAATTTTCTAAAAAAGTTATGTTCTGTGACCAGGGCTCCTCAATTTGAGGTGCGAATTCAAGTTCAGTTCGTCCACCCCCTTCATATTCTTCATTTAGCCCCAAAAAATGTCCAAACTCATGAGTCAAAAGGTAAGCAAAGTAATTTGATTCAGCAGGAATGGCGGTCAGCTCTTTAAAATTTCCAACGCCCCAATAATAGGCGTTATCGACAAGTGCCAACGGGTAGTCATAGGCCACTTGCCCGATACTTTCCCTATAGTGCTTCACACGAGTTGGGTACAAAACATGATACCACCGACCGAAATCTTCCCAATAAGGGAAGTATAATCCCAAAAAAGAATCTCTATCGGCAACTGGTAGTCCAAGATTTCTTGCAGTTCCCAACGAATTTCCACTAAGCGCAAACACAGCGCGAAATTCAAAATGTTCAAGATATGGCAAGTTAACTTCCTCAAAAGCCTTTACAACTTTGTAAGCATCACGAATAAAGCCCGCGCGAAATCTATTCTCGGTATAGCCCTCAGAATAAATGCTAAAAATTAACTTGGGTGACTTCGTCGCCTCACGAATCAATGTAACGTCGGTTGTTTTTCGTGAATCAGGAAGTTCAACCTTGGTGGCTGTCGAAGGATCGATTAATTTTTCAAAAACAAGTTGCATCTCACCTGTCTGGGGATTTTCGGCAATAAATTTTAACAAGACAGGAGACTCAGGTTTTGGAAATCTAAAACTTATAGCGCGGCTAAGTTTCCTAAATTCTTTTCCTGTTCCAATACTATCCCAAGCTAAAATTTTTCCGCTCGTAGGATCGCTCAGAGTTGATTTATAGCTTCCAAATGGGCTCATGGGCTTTGTGTTTCTATTTTTGAGAGAATCTGTGCCAGAGGGTTCAATAACCACGTCGGAGAGCGTAAAGATATCTTTCGCATCAACCCCCTCAGACCAATCAATTTGCACCCTCATGACATCACTGCCCTGCGCCTGCTCTAGATTTAATTTCTTAAATTCCACCTTAGGAGCAAGAAAATTTGAAAGTTGTTTATCTGTTTTTTTAAAGAATACTTCATCGTTCGGAACATCGGAGGGGTTAAAGTAAGGATTCGCCCGCGCGCCCAAACTAAGCATTGATGCCATGGGAAATGTTATTTTAAAAAGTGTGCGGAAAACTGAGGAATTATGGGTCATAAGAAACAAAATAAGTCCAAAGTGGCTACAGATCAAATCCCGGAATAGATGAATCGCAGCGATTATAGCGCTTTATCAAGCATCTTAGAAAATCCATGAATCCATTGAGGATGTGCGTTGGGGCAGGGGATCAAAGTCAAAGAACGTCCGCCCTCTTTTACAAAGTTTTCGGCCTCACGTTCTTGAATTTCCTCTAAAGTCTCCAGACAGTCGGTCACAAAGGCTGGACACATAACATAAACATCTTTTACGCCTTTTCGAGCCCATTCAGTCAAAACCTGATCCGTATAGGGAGTGATCCACGGAGTCCTCCCAAGTCTCGACTGAAAACTTACAAAATACTGATCTTCGTTAAGATTCAAAGCTTGCGCCAAGAGCTTTGCGGTCACAAAACACTGAGCGCGGTAGCAATTCTTATTTGCGTCGCAAAACTTCTCGCAACAGCTCCGCCCCTCAGTCAAACACGCTCCGACCTTATAATCAGGCAATTTTGAAAGATGTCTTTCGGGTATTCCATGAAAACTCATTAAAACTCTCGAATCAAAAGGAAGCTCTTTAGGAAGTAGCTCTGTCGCACGCAACCTAAAGGCCTCTATAAACTCGGGAGCATCAAAGAAGTCTTTTACAAATTTAACCGGACCTTGGTAGCCAAGTATTTTTAGAACGCGAAGGCATTCTTGCTTAGCGGTCTCAGTAGATGATAAGGCATAGTGAGGATACATCAGTGCTATGGTCAGAGACTCTGGCTTTTGTGCGATCAACTTCTTCAAAGCCGACTCGATAGACGGCTTCGCATATCGCATACCCGCTTCAACATGATAACTGTCTCCAAGGATTTCGCGCAAACCATCCACAAAATCCATTGTGTGATAGAGCAGGGGAGAACCACGGCTCTGATCCCAAATTGAAGCATAGGCCTCAGCGGACTTTTTTGCCCGTACCCAGGATATGACTGTGTAAACTAGCAAGGCTCTAGGAACAATGGGAACATCAATGACATAGGGATCCATCAAAAATTCTTGTAAGTAAGAGCGAACATCCGACACCTTGGTAGAAAGCGGCGAACCTAAATTAGAAATAAGCAGAGCTTTTTTTGCCATGAGCTACCATCAATCCTTATGAAAATTCTTTTCTAATTTTTTCGACCAAATATTTCACATGCAACTCAGGTGTTTTTGGAAGAACTCCATGCCCGAGGCCACAAACCCAGCCACGAAGTTGCGTAGAATCCAAATTTCTAAACTCTGCCAAATATAAATCTAGAGCTTTCTTAAAAGAATCGGTATCCGTCAAAAGCATAGATTGATCAAAGTTTCCTTGAACAAAATAGTTTCGGTTCTTCTGAGCTAAAACCTCTGGCAATGACCAACGATGATCAAAACCAATACCCGCAAAATGCTCCATTGTGTTTGATGCTTCCAAGGCTGCCAGATGCCCTTCTGAAGAATCTTTGATGTAATAAGCTAGTTTTTTTGGGAAACTTTTTGCAATTTCCCCGATGACAGGCGCTACATATTTTTTATAAAGACTTGGAGACAATGCACCAGCAGCGGTGTCAAACAACATTACCAATTCAGCTCCGGCATCTAACTGTATTCGTATGTTTTCCTTTAAAAGTGGGACCATGCTAAGACAAAATTTATCAAACAATCCCATTGAGCCTTTAGAACGTTCCAAAAACCCTTTATGAGTTCCCTCAACAGCATAGACAAATAACGTCCAAGGCGACCCAACAAAACCAACAAGACTTTTGTCCTTGGGTAAAACGTCGAGAGTTGCGCTAACAGCCTCTCCTTGAAATTTAATTCCGTCAACAGCCTCTTTCCACGGACGCAATTTTCCAACACTCTTTTCATCTAGTTGAAAGCCAAGTTGTGGGCCATTATCCGTGTATTCCAATCCCATTCCTAGGGCCTGCAGCGGAAACAACAAATCACTGAATAAAATAGCGAGATCAAAATCGAAATCCTTAATGGGTCCCATGGCAGTCTCAGCAGCCAACTCCGGCTGAATACAAAGATCCATAAAGGAGTGTTTGGCCCGAAGCTTTTGGTAATGTGAATGATACCTTCCGGCTTGTCGCATAAACCATATTGGAGGAGTAGCTTGTTCCTTCAATTTTAGTGCATTTTCAAAGCGAGTATTTCGAATCATAAAATTTAATGTCCCCTATTTGTATTCTGGTTGATGCAATCTTCAAGACTTATATAAGTTTCAATAGTTCGCCCCATTTTTTTAAGAATGGGTTCAAGTTCCTTAAAAGTAATTCCCACGCCACAAGAATGCCTTGGAATCGCTTCCAAAAGTTTTGGCGCGAGCCTGTAAGCTTCAACAAAAGCAGAGGAACTCATCCAATAACATAAATTTGTGTTTTTATCTGGAAGCATTTCCCGAGCCTCTTCACTATTTTTAAATTTAGAACGCAAACGATAGGTTGCCACTGTTGTTGCCCCTTTTTGCTGAGGCGCTCTATCATGTGTGAGCCTTACCCAAGATCCCACCCCGTAAAAAGAATGATTTTCTTCTTCCGGACGAAACCCTAACGATTCTAGGCTTCCCGAAACCCAATACTTCAACTTTGCCATCTGCTCCCAAGATTTTTGGCCCGATACCCATAATCTTGAGCGGTTATTTAGTTGAATACCTTCATTCAATGCCTGAATTCTAGTCACTAAAATATGATCTGCCTCTTCAATGATTTTCTTATCTTGTGCCGTCAAAGGCAAAATTTCTCTTTCAAAAAATTGCGACTTCGAATCTTCAAGAGGCCATATTTGTTCTCGCTTCAATACTTCTTTTTGTGGAGGGATTGATGTCGCTGATTGCGTTGCCTTCCATAAAGAAAGTGGTCCTTCAAAATCAATGTCTTCGCCCGATTCTTTTTGACCTTTTAAAAAAAGATAAGCTTTCTGCCTTTTATCTCCAGTAAAATTATAGCAATGAGCTCCAATTTTTTGATGACAGCCTCCACCATAAGCAGCCAGCACCTTTCGTTCTTCATTGACAGCTAATTTAGCTTCTTCATATTGAGCCAAGGCAACTTTCAAAAAACCTTTAAGAACAGAGTTTTGCTCCATCAATTCTATTGCCAATGCTCCTTGAGCTGGAGCTGAGGGATTCTCCCGTAGGGGAAGGATCAACCACTCACATGATGACAGTTCTGTTCGAAGACTGTTTATAAAATCAAAAAGTTCCTCATCTGCAACAGCCCCAACTTTGGCGGCAACATTTTCATTAAATCCTAGAAGTCTATCGACGGCGGCCTTAGCTAAAACCAAGGCATGGGCTTCTGAATCAGCATTTAATTTAGCGACTCTGGTCGGAATATTTCCACGAATATTTTTAAAGTGCAAACTCGAGACTTCAAACGGTAAAATTTGATAAAGATACCTAGAAAGATTAAATTCCCTTCGAGGTGACGAACTTAAAATTTTAAGTTCTTTCAAGGATCCATTTATAAACTTCGACAGGGCTTCTTTTTTTATAATCAAAAGGTCCCTTGGATCTTCACGTTTTAAAGTTCCCACAAGCTCATGTCCAGAAGGCATTTCGATCGGCAAATCCTTCCACGAATGGACCACCAAATCACAGCGTCCCGCAGCCAGATCTTCCTGCAAGTCCTTAGTGAAAACCCCTTTTTCAGGCAGATTTTTTAGGGGGACATCCAAGTTTTGATCACCAAAGGAAGACTTAAATAGAAAATCTATTTCTAATTTCTTTCCTTGAGACGTTGCATATTCCTTCAAATAATTTGCAACTGTATACGCCTGAATCTTCGCTAAGGCACTTTTTCTAGACCCAATACATATCTTCACTATAAAACTTATATCACCCCAATTAAGCCGCTTCTAGCCTTGATTAAGGTTTTGCTTTGGGCATTAAAATAGGCATTTTTAACAATTTTTCGGGGTCTATAACGGCATCGTTATAAATCCTAGAATAATTCACATAATTGCGTAAAATGGATCTCACATATCCCCTTGTTTCCGAGAATGAAATCCGATCAATAAAGGCATAAGAAAGAGGATTAAAATAGTGTTCCAGCCAATCGTAGGCTGGAGGTCTCCCCGCGTTATACCCTGCTGTTGAAACAATTATAGAGCTCTCAAATAGGGTAAAAAGTTTACTCAGGTGATAGGTCCCCACCTTTACCGACATTTCAGGATTCAAAAGCATTTCAGGTTCAAAATTTGCAATCTTGAGTTCTTTTGCTTCGGCCTCTGCCACGGGTGGAATGATCTGCATCAAACCCAGCGCATTGGCAGAAGACCGAGCCTGGTAATTGAAAGCGCTTTCTTGCCGAATGAGGGACGTAACATGCCAGGGATCAATATGATTTTCTATAGCATTTTTATGAATCAACTCTTTAAAGGGAAGGGGATACAGATACGCAAGTTCTTCGGCCCCAATATCTCCTTCAAAAGTGATTCTTGCTAACTCGCCAGTACGCAAGGCCCCAATATTGTCCCCAACAGCCAATCTTAGCCAGGCAATTTTTAACAACAATCGGCGTTTGTCTCGTCTTTTAAATTTTTGATTCGAAGCCATGGCATAGACGTAGGCTCTCCGTTCTAAACTCGGTATATATCGCCCAAGGTCTTTAAATCTTCGAATCGATGCCAAACCATAGATTCGAGCCCAAGCCACATCCTGATTTTTTTTGTACTTTAAATTTTTAATCGAAAAAATTTCTGCGAAACTTGGTTCTTCCCATACATCCAACTCACCCTTCCAATATTTTTCCGCAGAATCTAATTTCCATCCCGAGGGTTCTTTGCCAAGTTTTATAAGCTCTAAACCAGCCAAACTGCTAAAATATCCCAAGGGCTCATGTTCATAAGTTTTTTCAAAATATTCAATGGCTTGTTTTTGTTGCCCTTCAAGTAAAAAAGCCTGAGCCTTCCAAAAGTACCAGCGACTGCCATCTTCCTTCCAATTCAACTTACTTTTGAATTGATCTAGCTCATCAGAAATGCCTTTATAGGTGTGACTTATGGCTGCCAAGTCTAACGAGTTAAAGAAGCGTCTCCATCTAAGATCAACATAAAGATCATTATAATCCTTTTGATTTCGCTCAAGCTCCTGAATGGCCTGATCGAAAAACAATCGTGCAGCAATCTTATCTCCGGACTGCTCTGCAATCCTTGCTCTTACATAATAGCTATCATCCAATTTATAATCAGTGCCCCAAGCCCGATTCAATGAAATGATCTGATCAAATATTTTAACGGCCTCTAGTTGTGTATCGTAGGACCATCTCCACTTGCCAACTTGATACATGCGATCAAAAAATTCTTCTCTCTCTTCTGCCTTCTTCGGGATATCAACAAAATGTCCTTTTACAAGATATCTTTTCAAGATAGCGGGAATATGATGGCGCTGATCCATGATTCTCAAAAGCCTTAGATGAAAAACCAAAGCTTTCCACAACTCATCTTTGTCTACAAGGTTATTGGGAAGTCGAAGAACTTGTCTCATTGTAACAAGAGCTTCATCCCCCTCAATGTAATCAATCTGTTTTTCAGCGTAGGTCAGGAGTTCACTTAATTTTAGCTGCCGAATCGATGGACCAATAAAGGAACGCGAGACCTGGAGAGAAATTGCTAATTTTCGAATTTGAATTTTATGCTCTTTGGTAGGGAATAAAATCCACATTCTTCTCAAAGCATCAAGAAGTTTGCCCCTTTCAGCGGCATCCAAATTCTGTCCCTTCAGCTTCCACAAAAACAACCAGCCATCAAAATCTGAGGAAGTAATCCTTCGATCATCTTTTTGGGGAATTTTTTCTAGGTTCTTTATGATGAGCTCTTTAAAATAGCCTAAGGCTGATGGATCCTGTTTTACGATATCAATCAAAACAGCCAAAATTTTCGACCTATCCTTTTGAGTATCAAACATAAAATTTAACACAGAATTCATTTCACGCAGAGCAATGCCATATCTCATCGAGGCATTAACAAACCGAAACCAAAGATAACCCGCTTCCTTTTTTAGGATTGTAGATTTATCTTCACCATATTTTCTGGATGATGCTTTTGAATCAAACAGGGGTCTCAGCAAAAGATCCATATCGTCGAACCAATCAACGCTTGCATTAATAAATGAACTTTGAGAGCTTTCGTCGGGTCCCAAAACTTTTGTCTTTTCGTCAGCATCACTTTTGGGCTCCCAAAAAAAACCTTCCGGTCTCTCTAAATGCTGGCTGCGCTTTGTATTCACTAAAAAGTTTGCCCTGAATTTTAGAAATTCATCAAACAATACTTGCCCTGCAAGAAACGAAACGTGACTTGGCCAAGATTTTGATTCTTTCTGAATTCGTTTTCTAAAATCCTCAATAGGACACGTCAGCTTCCAAATATGATTTTCAGAGAGTGAGTCATTGGCCTGAGGATACTCTAAACAATCTTTTACAATAGCTTCAGATGGAATGGGAACTTGTGGACCACGAGGAAGTGCCTCCACTTGGGAAATCTGCAAAACTGTACACAACAACAAAATTGAGAGAAGGCTCTCTCTTCGGACTCTAATTCCCACATAGAGATCTTATTCTAAGCGATATGCTATCTCAACGTTTGAACCCAAAACACCTCGCAGAACGTCATAAATGCTAGAACCTTCCAAATTCTTATACATGAAGTGGCACTCAAGCTCATTGACTTCTATTTCACCGGAGTTCGAAGCTCCTTCATTTGAAGGGATGAAGCTAAAGCTAAGACGAACACTATCGTCATTTTCTTGATATCGAACCAAGCCTGGCAACCAAATATCAGCAGTTTCTTTTTTCGAACTGAGGGACTTAGGAGAACTCAATGGACTCTCTACTCGTACTCGAAGTAGGCAATAAGGCATATCAATCGTATCAGAACTCACGCCTAGGGCGGTATCGAGCTCCTTGACTGGCTTATTGGGGCGAAAAATAAGTGTTTCCTGAACCCTATTCATTCTATTGTCAGCAAAATTTACTTTCAGAGCTTGACCGGTCGGATCCTTCAAAGAAAAACTAAATTTTAAGGCCGATATGCCAGCGCGCTCCAAGCTAAGTTCAGAAGTCAGTGCGCTAGAAATTTTTTGATGATTCCCGGTCAGTTCGGGGATGACATCAACATTAGAAGTTGTGGCACTAACCAACTGTGGAATTGCCGTTGGGATAGAGACCCGAGTGTATGGTTTTGGAGACCCCCAGCAAAATGCAAAACCAGACCATAGGGTTGTCAATACGATGCCGAACATAACCCATATTTTGAAAAAATCAGCTCTCGTTCCTTTGGAAAATTCCTTTTTCATAGTCCCATCCTTTCCTTGGCTGCCCAGGCAGTTCAACAATCAGGCCAAATCTGGCTGCCTATTTAATAAGGAGCTGGGAAAGCGAAATGCAAAAAGTGAATAATATCCGCAAAAATATCGACTAAATTTTATACGATTGTACGCAAAAAGTGTCCGCGCTAAAGGGCTGCAAGGTATCTAAGAAACCAACAACGATATGGCCAACGATTTGGGCAAAGTAGAAATTCAGATTTCAGATTAAGGTTTGGCTACAATATAGGATATCCAGGAAAGGCAATTTTCGGCCTCGGTTAGCCGTTTAAAGTTTCCGTCTCCGCCACCATGTTTATCATCACCCTCCCAATAGGTGAATACTTCCGAAAACCCAGCTTCGAGCAAAAGGTCTTTCAGGTCAGGCAAGGTCCAGTATCGCCAATCATAGGTGAAAACCCGTCTTTGTTTATTTTTCCCTTTTTCCTTGAAATGTATGGAATAAAAACAATCGTGAGTGATTGGATTAAATTTTTCACATTCCCAGTAGTACTTAAAGGATTCCACTTCTCGGCTTTCTTCACCCTCAATCATCGCTTCGGTGCCTCCGAAGCAATCCAAAAAGAATAAACCTTTTTTATTTAGAGAAGCCCGAACAGATTTAAAATAACTAAGAAGTACTGAGCGTTCCTTAAAAATATAGAAGGAATAATTGAAGGCACAAATCACGTCAGCCTTATGCCGACGAGCATTTAAAACATTGGTTTCCACATAAACCATTCTCTTCTTTTGTTCTTCATTTAAGGCGGCCCAATGCCGAGCTTTGCCAGACTCAATAGGCTCTGCAGAAAGATCGATACCTTTCCCAAAATTTTTCTTTCTTCTAGTAACCCATTGAGCCAAGAGGAGTCCCGTTCCACAAAAATCTTCTCTAAGATCTGTAGGCAAACGGCCGTACTCCCTAGAGAATTCCTTTTCTATAAACTCAATATCTGATTCTGGACTTTGAACCGAGGCTTCATAGAGTAAGTACTTGTCCTTCATGGAGTAAAAAGCATAACCGAAATTATATAGACCGACTATGGCGTAGGTCGACTTTTTTGAAAATTTAAGCTAAGTTCCCCAAAGGCATGCATCAGTCCACTTCGTGTCTCATTGTTGCCCTTAGGCACGCCCATAGAACTGTCGGACTCCCCACAGAAGATAACGGCCTTTCACCAAAAGGACAGGCACAAACTCAGCGACTGACTAAGGCCATCATAGACAAATGGGGCAAAAGCATTAAATGGAAGCTCCTAAGCAGTCCAAAGCTAAGGTGTCAGGAGACTCTGTCATTATTAGAAAAAGAACTGGATTTAGAAATCATTGTTAGCCCTGAGCTAGATGAGCAAGGCCCGTCTGAAAGCAGTATCGATATGATTCAGAGAATTTCACAATTTGTCGAAAATCTGGAGAGCCATCGAGGAAATTATATTTTGTGTTCTCACGGAGATTGGATTCCAATGTTCCAGGAGATAATAGTTGGTCAAAGTGATTCGATTTCAAAGGCGGACGCGCTCCTTTTCAAAAAAGAAGCGAAAAATATAAAATGGTCATGTTCTTACCTGCCATTAGGATCAAAGACCTAAAGAGCCCCTGAGATTTTTTTGTCATCCCAGAGGCAATTTCGTAAAGTAATTATCCGGCTATAAAAGAAATCACAGCGCCCTGTGGATCTTGAATAGTGGCAATTCGACCAATAGTTGGAATGTCTTGCGGACCAAACAAAGTTTTGGCGCCCAGTTGAGTTGCCCGTTCCAATGTTCGATCACAATTAGCGACTGATACGTAATTTGCCCAATGTGGAGGCATTTTTCCAGCGTCACTTGGCATTGCCATCAAGCCAGCCTGGGGCTCCCCATTTGACTTGAAAATATAATATTTAGGAGAACCCTCACCAAACGTTATAGCTTCGGGAGAATAACCAAATGCTTCCGAATAAAATTTACCTGCTCGATCGATATCTGCGGTAACAAGCTCCGTCCAGGCAAAGAACCCAGGAGTTTTAGAAGTAAATGTTTTATCAGTCATATCACCTGATTTGGTATTTTCCCATGTACAAAAATAGGCGCCAGTAGGATCCTGGTGAACCGCTAAAGCTCCAAAATCACCAACAGGTTGCCGAGGAACAATTGTTTTTGCTCCTAATTTTTCTGCCTTTGTAGCAAACTCCGCCAAACTATCTACCGTAAAATAGGTATTCCAAGTAGGCGTCACTCCTTTTTGAGTAGGCGTTTGCCCCATCAACCCTGCGACACCCTTACCATCGACATTTGCCATCCAATAGGCTCCACCTTGAGGCGCTTTTTCCTCAGTGAAAGTCCACTGAAAGAGATCTCCATAAAACTTCTTTGAAGCTTCAATATTCGTCGTCGTCAAATCAACCCAACAAAATTTTCCCTTAGTAATTGTCATTCATTTCTCCTTCTATGTCACAGCTGGCAGCCAGTGAAGTCCCCACTTTAGGAGCCTTAATCGTGATTGCAAGGACACCTCAAAAAGGAATAAAAAAAATTGGGGGGCCCGGTGTTAAGCGCGCTACAGCATTACTCAAACTATTCAAACTCCTATTATTTGAGTTTAGATACTTAAAGACATAAAAACAGGCACCTATGTCATTCAAACACTCTCTTCTCGAAGAAATCTTAAATTGTCCTACTGCGCCCTTCCGTGAACATTTGATCAGAGAATTAATCTCAAAGAAAATGTCTCAAGGCAACATTCCTCATTTTGTGGACTCAGTGGGAAATATAGTCGTTGGAGCTTCTTCATCCATTGAGCTAAAAAAAATTCTCAATTCAAAATCCAAAAAACCAGTTTTTGCATTCATTGCACACATGGATCATCCAGGACTTCATTTAAAATCTAAACTTAGCTCTCATAAAAATTTGTTTTGCTTTCGCTGGCACGGCGGAGGCCCGATTAAAGGACTCAAAAATGCTCCTATTTGGCTAGCCGATTTAAACGGGCACTCGAGTATCGGAGAAATAGTAAGCTTTAAAAGCAATAAATCAAAAACTCAAATCACTGAAGGTGTTCTAAAAATTGCCGATCCTGAATTCGTCACTTCAAAAAATCAAAAAGAAATTTTTGGAGGTCTCCATTTCAAACAATTTGCTTGGCAAAGTAATTCTAACATTTATACAAAGGCAGCGGATGACCTTGCCGGAGTTTATTCCATTGCCAAATTATTTCTTGATTTAAACTCTATGCGTTCATCTCTTCCTATCGTTCCGATCGGTATCCTAACCATTGCGGAAGAAGTAGGGTGGGTAGGCTGTCTCGCTCATTTTAAGGCCTATTCTCAATGGAAAAAATCCAAAAGAAAAATATTAGCCATCAGCCTCGAGGCCTCAAGAACACTCCCACGGGCTCGAATTGGCGGCGGCCCTGTTGTAAGGCTAGGTGATAAAATCAGTATTTTTGATCCTGCATACAGCGAGGCTCTTTTCGCCTTGGCCCAGAAAGTATGCCATGGAAAAGTGCAGAAATGGGTTATGAATGGAGGCACCTGTGAAGGCAGTGTCACTCAAACCATCGGAATTCCCACGATTGCACTTTGCGTTCCTCTTGGGAACTATCACAATACGAATTTCGAAGGAGGACCGCGATGTTCCAAAACAAATCAAGGGCCAGCACCGGAATTTATTAATTTAGATGATCTAGAGGGCATGGTCTTAATCATCAAAGCATTATGTTTAAACGGGCTCTCTCCTTCTCATCTAGACTTCAAAGCAAAAAAACTTAGCCTTTTTGCCAGACTCGACAAATATCAAACTGAACTCAAAAAGTCTCTTTTGCTTATCAAATGATGGTAGAAAGAAAAATATAATGACAAATTGGAAGCCCTCCCAAATTATAATTTTAGAGACAGACCCTTCGTTGGGTGCGGCTCATATTGTAGAAAGTTCTGATTCATCAGTCTTTAAGATAAGATTTCTCAACTCTGGGGAAGAAAGAAACTATTCAAAAAAAAACCCTCCCTTCAAAAGGGTCAAGTACCATGTGGGACAAAAGCTTACATCAAGTGAAATTGGTGAAGTTACAATTGAAGAAATATTTGAGCATTCAGATCCAATTAATTTTCGATCCAACAAGGGGCTTTTTGACGAAAGCTCTATAGTAAAAATGGAACTTAGCTTTGCTCTTACTGATTTGATAAGACAAATGCAAGTATCACAGCCCAAATCATTTTTACTAAGAAAAAAATGTTCTGAACTTCTTGACCTAAGGCTCAATCATTCTTTGAAGGGCTTAGTCGGCTGTCGCATAGAATTGATGCCTCACCAACTATGGACGGCACACACAATAACCAAATCTGCAATCAATGCCCTTGGCATGAACGAGCCCATAAGGGCCCTTATAGCTGATGAAGTTGGTCTCGGGAAGACAATCGAAGCCGGACTTGTTTTCTCAGCGCTACACGCACAAAAGTCGCTAAACAAAGTATTAATTCTGGTTCCAGAGGCCTTAAAGATCCAATGGCTCACCGAGTTCTACAGACGATTTCACGTAAAATTCAGACTTGATCATGAAGAAACTATCGATGATGAAGATCACCGAGATTTCGTTATCGCCTCCTTAGAAAATTTAGAAAAAAATATTTCTGAATTTGATTTGCTGATTGTGGATGAGGCACACCGCCTAAGCAAAGACCCAGAAAAAAGAGTACTTTTAGAAGCGATAATAAAAAATTCAAAACACGTAATTTTTCTATCGGCAACACCTCAGATTTATGGGTCTGCAGCCTACGTTGAGATGTTAGAATTGCTAAGTCCCGAAGGAAAAGCACAAGTTTTTCAGACCAAAAGAAGCGAGATCAATTGGCCGTGCCGACGTCGCCTTGAAACGCAAGTAGTGCCCGAAAAGATACAATGGATAAAGGATTTTCTGAAGAATCAGTCGGACCTCAAAAAAAACGAAAAAGTTTTTCTTATCACTTCTAGTAAAGAGCAAGTCATCGAACTGCATAAAACGCTAGTCGACACGTTAGGTCCTAAGTTCGCCCTTTTTCACGAGGGAATGGATCTTGTCGAAAGAGATCGACAGGCGGCTTACTTTGCCAACCCCGATGGGGCTCCATTTTTACTTTCTTCAGAAATTGGTGGGGAAGGGCGCAACTTTCAATTTTGTAAGAACTTAGTCCTTCTTGATATTCCAAGCGATCCCCTCACTGTTGAGCAAAGAATTGGTCGACTCGACCGGATAGGGCAGCAATACCCTATATCCATTTGGTGTCCGGTCGTGGAAAATTCACTAGAGGAAAAGAATTTTCAACGCCTCAGAGACCACTATAAGGTTTTTGAAAAGCCCTGGACTGGTGCTGGCGAAGCTGATTTTGGTGGCGACATTGATGACCTCGATAGTTCAGAATTCGTCAACCTTCGCTTAGATAGCAAGAATGCAATTTTTAAAAAATTCGATCATAAAGAATCAGAGAGCCTCTTAAAAGGTGCAAAAGAGTTGGCCCAAACAAATATCGAAGATGTCCTCGAAAGCATTTACGACATATTCGGAATCGAAATTGAGGATCTCGACAGTTTCGGCACCTGGAAGATTGCTCTGACGGCCCAAAGCTTTGTTGATTATTTTCCTGGACTAGAGGGGTCCGAGGAGCGATCCGTAACGTTTAAGAGGCATCAAGCGCTCGTTCATGAAAATTACTCCTTTTATTCAATTGATCATCCTGTGATTATTGATACGGTTGAACTTTTTCTAAACACCAACGAAGGCAAATTTACGATTTGCAAACTCAACAGCGAACTCGATCCCGAGCTTTATTTACTACTCCAAATCTCTGCGCCCAAGGTTGCAAAGCTGCAACATAGGCTTTGGGCAGTATCCGAACAGCAGTGCTCCGCAGTCAACGCAAAAGAGTTTGCCCGTCTAACTCTCACGCCAGACTCCCCCAGCTTGTTTCCCTGGAAAAATATCTCCCCCAATTTCTTTGAACAAATCGCATTACAACTCGAGAAACACATTGCCCTTAAGGAAGAAGAACGTGTAGACTCATTAATGGCCATTTGTCCGACCAAAGATTGAGCTTAGCAAGCTGCTCTGTTATTATTATTATTATTATTTGTTGAGAATAATATTTATTAAGAACCTTTTTTATAACTTTTTAAACCGGAGAATCTATCTTGAACATTAGCACCAACTTCATCACCACCTCAGCTGACGCCACCACTGCCAGAAAAAGGCTTGCTCTTTTAAGAAGATACAAAAGCTTTTCACAGCAATTTGTCGCAAAAAAAATAGACGTATCGTTAAGGAGCTACCAACGTATTGAATACGGAGAACGCGATCTTGATGTTTCTCTTATTTTTAAAATTGCAGAACTGTTTGAGGTTGATGCTAACTTCTTTTTAAACTCAAACACTCCCAAGCCTGATTACGTCAAAGCGTTCGAGGAAGCCAAATCGAGGTCTGATAAACACTCCAGTGAAAAAAAATTCCTAGCTCAAAAAACTTTGTCACTAACTAGGCAGTTTCAGAATGGCCCGATAGCAAGCCCCATGTTGGAACAATATGTTGAAAAATCTGTTTATTCTACCGTGGGAGTTCAAGAACTTGGTATCAACAAAAAAGAGTTTCGCTGCTCTGATGTCATAGACGCGCCAGAATCTATCATCATGGCCTTTGAAACCTCTTTACAGAATCCGAATAAAATCCTTATCACCGAAGCTGATGTGACTTTTCCTGAGGTTGGCAAGCGACACATGATTTGTGTCTCAAAATTAAAAAATCCAGCATGGGATCAAATGAAGATTGACGTCCAATTTATTCGCGTTCCCGAAGAATATCAAGCTATGGGCATTCAACTTGCTGATCTGTATCCTCTCATTATGAATGAGATACAGGGCACTAACGTAATTTTAGCTCCTCCAGTTATCGATTAGCAGCTTATTTTAGCAGTTTATTTTTTAGTAAAATTCTAAAAAGGCTTTAAGATAGCCAGACAAACGGCCACCGAAAGCAGAAACAAAATAAAAGCGAATGCTTTTCCTCGATTTTCAACTAATCTTTTACTCAAGACAGGTACAAGCGCTGCGACCACAAGCCAAATCGCAATTTTTGCCTTAGCCCACATGGGCCATTCAGCACCTGGATATAAGCGTGCTAGGAGTCCCATACCGCCAGTCAAGAGCAACAAGCTTGAAACTCCCGATGCAATCTTGGTCATTTTAGAATTTTTTTGTCCAAGAAAGGCAGCCCCTATAAAGCCTGCAAGAAAAACTAAACTTAAAACATGTAATATTTTGTAAACTTCATAGCTCATCGAAAGATGATTCATAGACGGCAACATGCATTTTGACAAACTATCATCAGATTAGATTCAGCGTGCGTGCCCTCAAACCGTCTGAGAATGGCCGGACAGGGAATAGGCCAAGCCCATATCATTTAGTTTACATAATATATATTATCGGCAAGAAAGCATAAATAAAAACAACCCCAATCCTGTGATAAAACAGCACTAATGAAGACAGCCCTCCATAATCCAATTGAGCATTTTTTTCAGTGCCCGTATTGCTGGCAAAACATTTCCTTTGTCATTGAACCAACAAACGATTCTCAAGACTATATCGAGGATTGCGAAGTCTGCTGCAGACCTATTAAAGTAAATTTTTCACTAAATGAAGACGGTGATTTGGAGTTTTACTCTGAATCCATTCATTCATAAGCTTTTCCAAAATTTTTTATAGCGTAAGAGAAATTCGCCCCCATAATTCATAACCCAAATTTGTTGAAGAAAATTTAGAGATATTGCGCTGACCCTCTAATAAATTGGACTGATATAGCGAAGCCCCTAGACTTGCTGTCGCTTTTTCGCCAATTTTGCTATCACGTTGTAGCTTAACTCCTAGTGCCCCAAGACTATTGAAATAGCCCTGAACCCACATGACTCCATTTCGAATGCCGGCGACACGCCTAAGCTCCCGATAGCCCAAAGAGGCTTCAATAATTTTTTCACCTTTGTAAAGATATTCTAACTCAAACGGATACTGAACTGAGTCGTTTAAAATAGCAGTACGAAGTTTAAACGATAGGCCGCGATACATTAGAAAGTGAGAGATGTCTGGCATTTTAATGGGCCCTAGACTGAGGGGATGCACATTTGGATCTCCCGAAAAAACATATTTAACGGCTCCGATTCCATAGGCCCAATGGCTTGAACTTAGCCACCTTGAAACTTGAGAACCAACCTTGATATCATTTGTAGTAATTCCAATTCCTCTAGACGAATAATCATTGAGTAAGTTTTGCACATCACCAATTCCGCCCCCTCCAAATGCACCGCCCAACTCAGTGCCACGGGCATAATTATAAGCATCTTCTTTGGCACGCACATAAGCCATATATTCCATCACATGGCCCCCATTTGTTGCCATTTGATCTTCCAATGCTTCAGCAAACATGGAAGAATTGTTCATTCCGCCCGCTATCACAGAGTTTAGCCAGCTATCAGGAGGAGCAACACTTGACGTTCCTCCCGATGATGCCGTGTAGGCACCCCCACTAGTTGTAAGTCCCTCAATGAAAAACATAAAAATACTATTGTGCGGATTGCCTTTAGAGTCCCAGACATAATATGGAATTCCACCAACCGATGCCACCCTAGCGCCGTGGCCCAATTCATGGTTTGAAACAAAATAAGCTTCCTGCACTTTTGGCCAAAGAAAGTAGGTTGCAGCACCCCATGCCAATCTTGTTATTGGGTTTTCGCCCACGAATAAATTTTCATCGACGTAGTCAAAAACGCCGCTTCCGAGCCCCTCGAATTCCAATCCAAATTGCCAAAAACCTCGATTTGAAATCATTGAGGGAAAATAAGCAGAGTCAAAACTAAGTGTCCTAGAAAATCTATATTGGCCAGCAAAAATAGATGCAGCACTTAATAAGATAGCTATGAGCGAAATTTTTACAGTAAATAACTTCATTTTAATGCCTAGCCTTCAACAGAATAAACAGTAATTTTTTCGTCTTTTCCTCGTAGGGTCTCATCACCAATCAGCTTTAGCTTGAATCGAGACGGGGTCTTGCCATTGTACAGACTCAAGAAACTATCGCTGACAACTAGTGGAACAGCATGCTCCCTAGCAGTTTCCATCAAACGAGCCGTTGTGTTCACAACATCTCCCAAATAAGCAATCTCTTTTCGTAAAACGCCCAGCTCGCCAGCCACCACCCACCCACGATGAATGGCGCCTCGGAATGTTGGGACCAACCCAAAAGTATCTTTGAAGACTTGATCATCAAGCTTTAAATATCTTTGAAATTTAAAAAAACAATCAAGAGCATTATCTCGAGTTGCCGCATCTCCTGCTCTCCAGGTGATAATCGCTTCATCACCCACATATTTATAAATTTCTGCATCTGTCTCTGAGGCAGCCAATGAAAGCGCCGAAAAAAACAGATTAAGGAGATCCAAAAATTTTCGATTCCCTATTTCTTCAGCAATCGTGGTTGAGCCTGCGAGATCAACAAACAAGAAAACACGATCTTCTTCGATCGGCCTATGATAAATGCCTCTCACAAAATTCCAAACCGCTTTGGACCCTACGAGCTGACTCATTTCTAAAATAAAATTTACAAGCAGCGCCAAAACAACTGAGAATACCAAGGAAGCAATGAACTGCTTATCCCAGATCAGTTGATAACTTCTACCAAGTATGGAATGGCCTATTTGCCT
Source organism: Bdellovibrionota bacterium (assembly GCA_041750195.1). Lineage (GTDB taxonomy): Bacteria > Bdellovibrionota > UBA2428 > UBA2428 > UBA2428 > JBGSZX01. The sequence goes on from JBGSZX010000030.1 coordinate 26,472, forward strand.
CCCCACAAAAAAGATCACGACATAGACAAAAGAATTAAGAAATACTTTGAACAAAAATCCATGCTTTCTCATCCCCCTTCCCCAGTCACCGCGAACCACTAAAAGTGTATAAGCAGCCATTGCGGCGCCAATCCAAGCTCCATCACTAGCTCCAAATAAAAAGTAGTCCCAAGACTTTTCAACCGTAAGTACGGCAAACAAGCCTCCTGCCATCGCGCCCAAAAGGGCTAACAATAATATGAGTTGAATTTTATATTTCTTCATAAGATTTTCCCTGATTTAAAACTTTAAAAACTATCAACATTAGCACGGCGAGTACCAAGTAAAAGAAGACGCTCGCAATCAAAAAAACGGGAATTACAAGAATTGAAAAATTTCCTCTGCCGCCTAAATAATCCTGTAAGGATTGAACTCCAAATAATTTTGGCAAAACAAAAGCGCAAATTGCACCAAGAGAGCTAATTCCAATGATCTCTAATCCTCCAAGCAAAAAAATGTCCTTAGCCAAACTGCTCATCTTTTGACCTGCCAGAAAACGCCATGAATCATAAAGGCGACTAAGCGGCCAAATTATCCAAAAACCTACGGCCAAAGAAAATGAGAACCACCTAGACAAAGCTTTCAGATAACTGTCCAGGCCCTCCTGATAAGACCGCAATAATGTCAAAGATAAAAACAGCACCACAACAGCTTTCATAAAAAATTTGAAGCGATGAAGTATAGTAAGCATTTCCATTTCATTTTAAGATGATAATTCTTCAATTAATATAGAATGACCAAATTTATAAAGATATTCCTAGCAGTCATCACGGTAGCTCTATTGGCTATTGCTTTCTTTGCGGCGACCCAAGGAAAAAGTCTCGCCGAAAATGCAATAAAAAAATATCTTGAATCCAACAATATAGTCGGCGAAGCCAAAATCAATTCATGGAGCACATCAAACGCTAACCTTTCAATAAATCTCATAGCCCCCTTTGTTACAAAAATTGAAAGCCTAGATATTGATTGGATCGTTCACAACCTTTTCTCGACTCTCCCGACGAAAATTGATATTCACCTGAGTATTGGAGGCAAGCCAGTCAATATTAGGAATGAAGTTTACGATTTAAACCTGAAAAATCTTAAAATTAAAGGCGAATATTCTCAGTCCAATTTTATATTTGAAAGCATTCAAGCTAATGTTGCAATAGATCGCCCGATAAAAAGTTCAATTGAGCTTAGAACCACCAACCCATCTGCTCCCATTGATTTCAAAATTGTTTTCGATTCACAAATAATAAAGATTTTTCCTCAAGTGAAAAACTTAAAAATTGTAAAGGCCTTTTCGGGCTCTGGCACCTTACAACTATCGTCGAACTCTCAATCTATAAATTTTATATCAGACAAAATTATTTCCCTTCAAGGAATCCTAGCAAGTCAACCTATCAATATTTCATTAAATAAATTTAAAGGTAAATTTTTGTTTTCGGATGTCTTTGACTATAAGATCGACGACCTAAGCTCAAATATTCAAGGTGACTTTGCCGGCATCAATTTTAACAGCCCAGTCCACATTAAAAACCTAACGAAGAATAGCGGCGATATAGATTTTAATCTTGAGTCTATTTTAAAGGGAAAGTCCTATTCTAAACTGTTAAAACAATTTAGCCTCGACTTTGTTGAAGTTCCTAGTGGAAGCCTCAAAACACAAGGAAGAGTAACGAGGCACAAAAAATATTGGGAAATTCTTGCTTCAAATATTATTAGAGTCGATTCGCTGAAACTTTATGCCATCCCGATTAAAAAACTAAGCATCGATTCCGAGATATTATGCCTCTTCAAAGAAATTCCAAGCTGTTCTCCTAAAAATGGCCAACATAAAGTTTCATTTTTGGAAGCAGGTGAGACTCACCCCATCAAAAATCTTTCATTTCTTGCCGACATAAAAGACAAAACGATAAACGCTACATTGAATGCTAGCTGGCTTGGTTCGCTAATTGAAAGCAAAGACTTCGCTGGAGAAATTGACTACCCAAAAATCGATATTGCCACCAAGCTTCGTGTTGAAAGTATTGAACTTCAGAAATTGAGCAAAATGATTAATATGAAAAATTTAGATGCAGAAGGAAAAATGCAGGGCCATTTGAACTTGAAATACAGTGCTGCAAAGGGCCTCGTTATTTTGCCCAGTATCTTAAGATCTCTAAAGCCCGGGGTCCTCCATTACAAGGATCCCTCTGTCATGAATTTACCAAACAAAATCGACACACTGAAACAATTCAACGCGCTCCTTGCACAAGGACAACAGGCGCTCGTCTATAAGGCCTTGGATAACTTTCACTATAAGGAAATGGAAATTGAAGCTAAGAGGCCAGAACCGGGTAAACTATCGCTAAAACTTCACTTAGATGGATCCAATCCAGACCTAGCGAATGGTCAAATTTTTGACATTACAATTCCTGTGGAGGGGAGCCTTGAAAGTCTTCTTGCAGAAAGTTCTTTCGAAAAACTTGCAGAAAGTAAAACTTCGGAAGAGTATATTCGAAGGCTAAGGAAAGCCATCGCGAAATGAGGACTCCATGAAACCTAATTATATAAATCATAAATATTTGGATTTTAAAATTTTCAAAATTATCGGAGTTTTGTTTGTAGCTGCAGGCGGACTCAGCTTTTGTACTCACCACGTTATGATTGAACCGTCGGACAAGCCTTTCGTGGTAAATCTAAATGTTAAAATTGATCACGAGGTTAGACTTCAAATTAAAGAGCAAAATGAAGACTTGTTAAATCTCGAAGAAGAAGTTTTAGAAGATTCAAAATCGTAAAGGATCCCAATTATGAAAAAAATTATCTATACACTAAACTTAGCCTTTTTTTTACAGATTCTAAGCGTTCCCGTGGCTCACGCTGATTTAGACAGCATGAAGGCTCGCCTTCCCGAACTCGTCAAAGCAAAAGAAGATGGAATTGTTGGAGAACAGCCGGATGGGTTAGTGGGCATTGTAGACCCAGCAAAGGCTTCGGCGGAGATTAAGGCCATTGTTAAAGCTGAAAACAATGATCGACTAGATATTTACAAAAAACGAGCAGAGAAATCTGGACAAGATTATGCCGTTTTCATTAAAGTCATCGGCGAAGCTCGAATTGAGAAAGAAAAGTCAGGAAGATATTTTAAGAAGATGGACGGAAGCTGGGATAAAAAATAATCTCCCGCTCCCGTTTATGTTACAGTGATACCCGCATCTAAGAGCTCTTGCTTTTTCTCTCGATAGGTTAATCCATATTCGTACCAAGGAATCGAAGGCCACAAATGATGTATCAAATGATAGTTGTGCCCTTGCATCGCAAAACTGAGTAAGGGCGAAACTTCCATAATTCTAGCCAATCGGTACCTTTCAGTTTCCTTGTGTGGAACGTGCGGCAAGTGATCAAAAATATAAACAACAATTGTCGTACCAAATAGCACTGGGAAAGACCAGGCCATAAACAACTCCCATGCAAAGCCGAATCTCCACGCCAGCAAGTAAATTGCGACTATTACAATGTATGTCATCATCGCACCAAGGCCCGTTATGAACCTCTTTCTTTTATGGAGGTACCCAATGTATTGCACCAAACTAAAGGCCCACCAAATCAAGACAAATATGCCGCTAGGACTACGACTAGCGTGATAGTCTGGATCATCGCCGGGCACATTGGCATTGGCATGGTGAGCTAGATGTGCATCTCTAAAATGTTGAAAACCTCCATGCATCCAAAATATAGAAATTCTGCCTGCCCAATCATTCCAAAATTTCGACCGGCAAACATTTCGATGGGATGCTTCGTGAGAGACCGTAAAAGTCATAATGGTAAGCATCATGCCCCAAATAACAAACAGCGCAATGTATAGAGGATTGCGAGATAGATGAGGGAAGGAAATAGAAAGCGTGATCGCAGATAAAAAGCCAAGCTGAACAAAGATAAATTCAAAAACTGTTGGCCAGGTTACAGATCTTCGCTGGATTGTTGGGGGTTTTACTAAAACCGACATGTGTCTATTTTATCATACCTTATATGTATTGCCGAGCTCGGCAACTTGCCAGTTTTCATGCTATATATCAGCTTAAAGATGTCGAGCCTCATTCTTCTCGTTTTAGCGGCCGTTGGAACCTCGATCATTTCTGCTGTCCTTGGAATGGCAGGTGGCGTTGTCCTTCTCTCCCTTATGACCCTGTTTCTTCCCATTCACACTCTTGTTCCCATTCATGGAGTTGTCCAGCTGGTTAGCAACTCCAGCCGCTCTTTTAGCTTACGTCGTCATATTGATGTAAAAATTTTGGCGCCATTTTTATTAGGTCTTCCATTCGGAGTCTTCGCGTCCTACGCGTTATTAAAAACAGCACCCGATCCTCGAATATTTTTGGTAGCAATATCTTTGGCTATTATTTTTGCAGTCTTCAGGGGGAAAAGCCGACCCATCATGATTCCCCATAAGGCCTTCATCTTGGTTGGGGTTGTTAGCGGATTCCTTTCACTTTTAATTGGAGCAACCGGGCCCTTTCTAGCCATGTTTTTTCTTAGAAGCGACCTTAGCAAAGAACAAATAATCGCGACCAAAGCGAGCACGCAGCTGTTTACCCACCTTCTCAAAATTCCTGCTTTTTTTGCGCTAGCCTTCGATTATGGTGCCTGGAGCAAAGAAATTATCTTAATGTCCCTGGGAGTCATCCTGGGAACTCAGATTGGCGTCGCCTCCCTCAAAAGGATCAATACAACTTGGTTTTGGTACTTGTTTCGAACTGCCTTAATTTTTGCTGCTGCCCGACTCCTATTCAAGGCCTGGTCATTGAGCCAGTGAATCGATATACTTCTACCTAATGTCCATCATGCAATTAAGTCGAATGTTTATAGGTAGAAAGTTTAGATTATCATTTTTAGGAATCTGCTTATTAGTCTCCCAAACTTTAGATGCCTCTAGCTTCAATTCATACTTTGAAATTATTACTCCTCCCACCCTCTCAAGTTCGGGACAAAGTAAAATAATCATTCCTTCTTTCTTAGATGATGTGAAATTACTAACGAAACAACACCCAGAGAAAATCAGCTATACCGTGTTTGGTAAAGTCTCCAACTATGAACTTCTTAGATTAGACATTCGCAGCGCCACCTTGTTAGATGCACCAACAGTGTTGATCACAGGCGGTATTCATGGGAACGAAACTCTTGGCGCTCTTGCCTCCTTTGAATTCGTAAAGAAGTTTCTACAAGACTCAAGCCTTAACGAAAATTTCAATCTCATTGTTATTCCTGCTACAAATCCACGTGCGCTATCAATCGGCCAAAGACGATATTTAGACGACAAGACTCAAGATCTAAATCGACACTTTGTTCCCTCAATTTCGGCATCAACTTCAGAAATTTTATTTGATCGTGCTATGCCTGAGGCCAAATTGATTGCCGCAAGTCTTGAGCCTGATAGCCAAAAAATAGCGATGCTCCTAGACCTCCATGGTGGTCCGACCCGCCAACATTTTTTTAGCATTCGAGCCAACGAAGACAATGGCCTAGCTGCTTCAGCTATTTCCAGCTCAATACCTGCAAAAAAAATTCTGAGCAGCAATGACAATTCATATCCTGGACGGACTGGAATTCCAAGCGATCCAGATCGATATGTAATGCCTGCGGAAGGTGTCGCAGAATCGAAGCTTGAAGGAACTTTTAAAGCTTATGTTTCAGCACATCTCGGCGCAAAATATGCGTACACTCTCGAGTATCCAATGCGAAACCCCTTAGAAGAAACACTTACTGAATACGTAAACTTGATAGAAGGTTTTTTTAGAGAATTAAAAAAGATTGAGCACAACAAAGAATCTTCGGCTGAAAATAAATCTTCGGCTAATAATTAGTCCCAAAATTCATCACGCATAATGATAGGGCGAACTTTTTCAGTTCCGTGAGTATTTATTTCAAAACCAGTTCGATCTACTCCAGGTTTTCTAATCGCTTTTTCATCCAAAAATTCTTCGGGAGCCTCTCCACCACCAGCCGGGGTTCGGATATCTCCCATACCTGGCTTCGCAAAGGTGATTTCAACTCTCATATTATCTCCCACGTCAGGAAAATGTTTTGAAGTACACCTTAAAAAATTATTGTCTATATCGTACGACAAAGTTCCAAAGTGATTATAAGTAGACTTGAAAGGATTCACACAAGAAGCCCCACTCCACTGCTGCTGCGCTAAGTTTTGTGTGAGTTTTGAAATTCCACAAAAGCTATTAAAGGTTTGGGATTGGCCATTAACAAGTGAAGTTCTCAAATTTGAATCTTTTTGAAAATCTATAGCCGAAATTTTGTCCCCATCGGCATAGTCATTCCAGTTGTGAACGCAATCATTTAAATTGCCACCGCGAGGTTGGTTGGGATCAAATTGGAATATGCCCTGATTATGCCCCGACTTCCAATCCGCAAGATTCATTTTTTTCCAATGAATGCTGCTTTCAGAGTAAGCCACACAGGAACTAAAAATTTTCCAAGCATTAAAATTCGCTTGCTCAGCTAGCTCCATCCCCTGATGGTTTCCGCCTTCCTTCGCTTCATTGAAAGCACGTCTAATTTTATTAAACTGAGTATTTATCCGCTTCATTTCAGAAACTGCATTAGCCTTCGTTCGCAAGGTCCAACGATTTCGAAGTGTTGGATCATCAGCAATCTTTTTTGAAAATCCCAATGAATCAAATGTGAAGTTTTCACAAAAAGGCTTTTCAGCTAAATTAAAATCTTTTTTAATCGCCTTTTGACTAGATTCAATTAAATCTACAGAATTCAAGGCGATGGGGCCACGACTAAATGAAAGCAATCTAGCTATAGAAGAATCGATTCCCTTAAACTTTGACTTGGGTGAGCCCGAGAAAACATAAGATGCAATTCTGTCGGATTCGCTCTCTGTAAAATCTCCGAATTTTCCACTAGATTTAAACTGTCCTGCAATTGGAAGCTTAACTTCATCTTTTTTAGTTTGCACTTCCGAATCAGCCTCATCTTCAGCCTCATCTACTGCTGGTTCTTCCTTAAAGTTTCCATATTTATCAGAAACTTCATCTCCATGTTCACTATCAGGCTCTTGCCGAGGCGGAAGTAAATTTCCATCTGCATCCGCAGAAACATCCCAAAGGACAGGCATATCTGGAAGATTGTCTTCGACAGTCTTCTCTTCAATTTCGGCATCATGAGCTCGTACGACATTATCTAACGAAGACTCGATATCCGGAGATGACACAGCCACCTTTTGAACTTTTTTCTTAATGGGTCTCGCTTCGGTTACCGACTCATCATCTTTAAATCCGAGCCAACGAGTTAACGGGCACGCTGAAAGCGTGAGCTGCATAAAAACCAATAGCAATAAAAGTCTAGATGACCCCATTTTCCCCAATTCCCCTAACAATATCTTAACGCAATGCGTTAAGATTGTATATAGATATTTTTTATGCTGTATAAGTTATTGTTTTTATTGGACTTAGTTTGGAAGCAAAAAATCCAATATCGATGTTTTTTTAGAAAGCCTCTTCCACCAGGGCTTTTTCTCTTCATCTCTTGAATAATACAAAAGAGCTTTTTCTTGATTCTTTTCAAGCAAATAGGTGCTCGATAAAATGAGCTTATCCACCAAGCCCAAATCTAGGTCTTGCGAGGTGCTTGCAAGCCAAGCCTCCCCTGTTGCCACCTTGTCTAGGTCAACATTGGGCCTGTAACTCTTTAAAGCGTGCTTAAATTGATCGTGAATCAGCTTTAATTGTCCTTCGTACTGTTGAATCTCTTCGGGAGTGGCGTCGTCAGTTAATGTGACAGTCCTCTTATAATTGCCTGCGGTAAATGTTCTAGGTTTGATTTTTTTGTCTTCCAGAAATTCTCGAATATTTGGAACAAAACTTACCACCCCAATACTGCCGACCATTGCAAAGGGTGCCGCTAAAATTTTATGTGCAGGAATACTCATAAGGTATCCTCCGCTAGCCGCGACGGTATCAATGCATACAGTAGTTTTAAATTGATTTTCCAATGCTCTCAGACGAAGCAATTCAGCATATAAAAAGCCATACTCGGAAACACCCCCGCCAGGAGACTCAACCTTTACTACAACTTCTTCAAATTTTTCTGCATTTAAAACAACTTCATCAACAAGATTAGAAAAATCAATCCGCCCCGTTGCCTTGATGTCACCCTTGAATTCCAAAACAGCAATTTTAGAAATAATATCTTTTTTATTTAAAACCGCTCCATGAGGTTCCCTAAATTTGATCTTAATTTTATCATGATAAATTCGAACACCAGAAGGATCTTTTTTACAGTTCCTAAAATGACTCTTCTTTTTTCTTTTTTTAATCACAACTACAATCAAAAAAACTGCAGCAAGAATACCTAAGACGACAATTAAACTATTTTCCATATTACTTTACAAGTTCACTTGGAGATCGCAGGCTTAAAGCAATCGCGTGAATTTTTCTCTCTTTCACAATTGAATCAATATTTTCATAAATCAGCCTATGTCTTTCAACTCTATTTAATCCATCAAAAGCGGCGCTCACAATTTCAAGCTTAATATGGGTCCCGCCAGCCTTAGCTGCATCATTATGCCCGGCATGCTGATAACTTTGATCTTCAAATTGAAAAGACTGAAGGGGCATGAGCTCCTTCAGTCTCTGAAAAATCATACTTTCAAGCGATTCATTCATGCATCAAAGTTCTATCATAAAATATCGCATTTTCCTTCTAATGTGATGCCCTCTACCTTTAAACAAATGGGTCCAGATATTGATCCCTGTAGACCTTGGGGTCCATCTAGTCCTCTTTCCCCTCTTTGGCCCTCGGGCCCAGAAGAAGCCTTTGGACATCCACGATCTGGATCTCCCGGATCGCCACCAAATCCACCTAAACCACCCATTCCACCTTTACCCCCGGCACCACCATTTCCTGGCGCAGCATAAAGTCGTGGCCGTTGCCTATCAACGCTGTTTGCTATTGTGATATTAATTTTTTCCAGGACACCACCTCGAAAGCCAACATTTCCCTTTCCGCCTCGGGGTCCTTGTTGTCCCCTTCCTCCATTCGTTGGGTGGCGCAAACATTCCCCAGGTTCAAATTCTCGCCCATCAGGCCCCCCAGATGTATGGCTAGGTCGATATTTTCCGGGCTGCCCCCTCGGTCCTTTTTCTCCACGGCCTATTGTGTTCGGCCCAGTTATTCCCGATGCACCATCCTGTCCTCGCCAGTCAACTTCTAAAAATCCTTCATATTTCTGGACAGTCAAATTGAGTTTCCCAGATGGCTTCCCCACTCCGTCTCCAGAGGCATTTCTAAATGTTGCAATTTTAGATTTCGGAGATGCAACAAGTTCAAATAAATTCCAATTTATGTCATAGCCATTGGTTATGAGTGTTCGCCCTACACCAAGATGCAATCGACCCACATTTAAGGTACTCGATTCCAAAATTAAATCTTCCTTTGTTAGATCTAAATCAACAGGAATACCAACAACAACGGTGTCGATATTATTTTCGCCGCTCCAAAGCTCGTAGCGATAAGTTTCACCTTCACGAGCTTCAGGATCAAGCATTTTTGAATAAGTACCTTGAAGTGACATATTTTTTAGGTTCAACCCATTTTCTTGAAACTTTCGAACGACTAAGTTGCCACTTTGCCTTACATTTTCATCCCATTTTAGCTCCACAACATAACTATGCAGTCGCTCTTCTGGCTTCACCTGAGCGGACAAATAGACGCCCTGACTAAAAACTTCTGCTGGGGGCCGATCTACTTTTAAATCTGGATAAGCACTGCAAAAATTGAGGAAAACACCTAAGACGGATAATTTTAAATAATACTTCATTAAAATAGGACTCCTTTGATAGGATGACCTATGCGAAGTTTGTGCCACCAAAATTCCACTCACAAGAGTCTAGTTTTGCCTTGGAGTAAATAAATTTCATTAAACTACTGAATTCCAGTTTTTCAGTTCTAAAAACTGGAATTCAGCGAACTACTTAAGATCAAGTGTTTTTGAAATGGAGTTTGATGGGAGTTCCCTCAAAACCAAATTCTCGGCGCAAGCTATTTGTTATGTAGCGTTTGAAGGAAAAATGAACATCTTTACCGTTCACGCTAGTAAACAAAACAAACTCAGGCGGAGAAATTGAAACCTGAGACAAGTAGTAAAACTTCGGGTGCTTGCCCTTAACTACTGGATGGGGGTGCTCTTTAAATTTAGTTACAAAGAGTCTATTCAATTGAGCTGTCGTCACACGCTGAGTGCGTGTTCGCAATATTCGATCGATGGTTCCAGTAAGATTTTTAAGTCCTTTTCCAGTTAAAGCTGATATTTGCACCCTTGGAACATACTGCAAAAAGTCTAATTTAAGATCTCGAGTTCTCTCTAATTTATCGAGAATTTTTCCAGAATCATCTTTTTTAACAAGATCCCATTTATTAAAAACCAATACCAAGCTCAAACCAAAATCATGAGCCATTCCACAAATCGCTGCGTCTAGGTCTGTCACGCCTTCAGAAGAATCAATAAGCAATAGCGCTAGATCTGCGTCTCTCGCCTGGTCTTTGAGTTTTTCTTTAGCAACCCATTCCACATCACGTTCGATTCTTCCGGGTCTCCGCATTCCAGCCGTATCAAAAAAACTCCATTCAAAACCTTTGTAGGAATAGACGCTTTCGATCGGGTCTCTAGTGGTTCCTGGAATCTGAGAAACAACATGTCGCTCTTCTCCGATAATCTGGTTTACCAATGTAGATTTGCCGACATTTGGTCGACCCAAAATAAGGATACGAGGATTTTCCTTTTTCTTTCTGAGATACTCCGAAAGTTCAGGAGCTTCGCCTTCGCCTAGGAAATTTTTCAAGTGAGTCCAAAGATCAATGATCCCAAGGTCATTCTCCGCAGAAACTTCAAGCAAATGTTCGAAGCCCAATCCATAGTAAGACATGGCGTAAAAACCTTTGGTGTCACTCTTATTAGCCACGACCCAAATTTTGCTGTTATCAGTTTTTCCGTATTGCCGTAACCAATTCGAAATTTCAAGCTCTTCAACACCAAGCTCCCGCGTTCCATCGACAACAAATAAAATCACATCAGCATCACGAACGGCTACCTGAGCACTAATTTCAATTTCTTCACCAAGGGGGTGGCGCAAAGCTTCTGGCCCTACTCCACCGGTATCAACAATTCGAACAACACCAACGGGTGATTCATCCAAGACATACTCTTGACGATCAACTGTCACTCCTGGGCGATCACAAACGATCGCATTTCGAGTTTTAGTAAGACGATTGAACAAAGTAGACTTGCCCACGTTTGTTGGGCCAACAAGAACAATGCTGGGTATATGAGGTGTCGGATTCAAAGATGCTGACATTCTATTTTCCAGGCTGATAGCCTAGCTCCTTAAGTTTATTAGGTAGCAAATGCCATTTTTCCATGACTTTTACAAATAGACGAAGAACGATTTCTTCGCCAGTCACCTCTTGGTAACGTTTGCGAACAGTCATTCCAATGCTTTTTATATTTTGCCCGCCCTTGCCAACTAATATTCTTTTTAGCGAATCTCGGGCAACAACTATTGTTGCATCGACTTCGGTCATTTTCTTGGTGCCCGCAGGATCTTGCCAAAGGTCAACAATGCAATCGCATTCATAAGGAACTTCACTATATGAAGTTCTAAAAATATTTTCGCGAATCAGGTTTCTTAGAAGATCTCGACTATTTAAATCAGTCCAAGATTCTTCAGGGTACATTGGCGGATTAACGGGTGCATTGGTATCTAAAATTGATAGCAAAGCGTTTACATTTGACTTTAAATCTTTAAGTCCACGAATGGCTGACAGTGGAATGATTTCCAGAAATTCTGGAAGAACTTCGTGTGCTTTTTCAATTAGAGGAAGCAAATCCGCTTTTGACTTCATGTCGACCTTAGACAAAACCAAAATCCACTTAGTGTTAGTCTTCTTGGATACCTGTTCTTTAAGCCAAAGTGCTAAACGGTCTTCACGGCCTTGACGAGACATAGCCACATCATCCAAGTCCTGTTCGAAACTGCGGCAATCAGCAACCCAAATCGCAATATCAACTTCGCGCATAGCCTCTTCGATGGCCGCATACATGCTTCTATCTAACAATCCTTTACGTAAATTTACGCCCGGAGTATCAACGAGAATATGCTGGCCAATCCAACGTTTGTTTTCGCCATCAATTTGGTATCGCTGTAAAATTCCTTTGATGTTTTGGCGAGTGGTCTGAGGGCGATCAGACGTCCCCGAAAACTCGGCCTCGAGTAAGGCATTTAGCAATGTGGATTTACCAGCATTGGGCCTCCCCAGGATTGCAACAGTGGCGCATTTAAAATTATCTTCAACTAAATTCATAAAACTCTCCTCTCTTACTGAACCGTATTTTCTGAGTTCAGTCCGAGGTCATGATTCAAGGTCTTGGTATTAAGACCTAATTTACTAAGCAAAGCTACAAGTTTTGGTAGCCCCATGGCAAGTAAAGAAGTCGCGAGTTCGAGACTTCCTTCCTTTTTTGATTCTGACATCGTTCTTGCGATCTCAACTTCATTAACAAATACAGCCATTTCAAAGGGCCCTTGCGAAGAAGCAGTATCGGAATTTAAGCAAACATACTTAGGCAATCCCCAATGGTTCCTTTGAAATAGTTCCTGCAAGCTCGATTTGGCGTCCTTTTTTAGAAGTTTTCGAATCAAACCGATCCATTCTTGATCTTCCATTTCCCATTCCTGAAAAATTTCTTTATTCAAGAATTCTCTTGTTTCTGAAAGGCCTTTATCTAAATAGATTGCGGCCACCAGCGCCTCGACAACGTCAGCTAAAATTGAGTCTCGTTCACGGCCACCGCTAGCAGCTTCGCCTCTTCCTAAATAAATATGAGTCCCTAAATCCAATCTACGAGCGCGCATTGAAAGGCTGGCTTCGGATACAAAATACGAGCGAAGCCTTGAAAGCTGGCCTTCATCTAATTCGGGACATCGTGAGATCAAAGTCTCGGCACAAATCATCCCAAGGATGCTGTCCCCCAAAAACTCAAGCCGTTCATAACTGAATTGGCAGTTGCTTTTCTCATGGACAAACGATGAATGTGTCAGAGCACGTTGAAACAACTGAGACTCTCCATATTTCTCACAAATCCTTTTAAATTTGGCCATTTGTGGCTTCTAGCTCAGAATACAACGCGGCGCAATAAAAATCAGTGGGCCTTCTAGACGCTGCGGAAAACTATAGAGATAAACACTAGATAACCGCTAGCTAATCTAGCGGCTCATAGCTTCGTTGCTAGTGGCATCCGAATTACCAATATTTTGTGGCAATACAGTTTTTGCCGGTGGAGGCAAGGTTGGCTCTCCACCATATTGGAATAAGTAGTCCCTAACCGCTTCAATTTGGCGATCAGCATCGTCGTTAAAATAACCCGGAATAGCGAGACGTTTTGAGTGTGGATCCTCATCATTCTCTAACGGCCATAAGCCAGGCATCCTAGTGTTAGGCATGATAGCATTTGGATTTTTCATCCATTTCACAACCCAGTCACCCTTCAAACGAGCTTTAATATTTTTAAAATGAGGAGCAGCACCCTCGGCTGCTTCCCCAGGCTTCAGAACTCCATGGCAACTCAAACACCCTGTATCGCCTATCAAGCCTTCAACCTGTTTGATATCGGCTGCACTTATTGGATTTGCATGTGACGAATTAAATGGGTACGGAGCATCGTCATAGGCCGCAAAATATTTGGTAATGAGGCGAGCTTCTTCATCGCTCATATAGAAGGTCGGCATTCTTATTTTTAGCCAAGGACGAATCATCACATCAGTATTTTTTAAGTAGCTGAATAGCCAGTCTGATTGAGTTTTATTTCCTTGATCATAAAGCTGCGGAGGTCCTTCAATGATATCGTTTGGATAATACGCGAGGATTTCACCACCATAACTAGCTCCCTCTTTTTGTAGAGCATGACAACCAACACAGTTGTATCGATTTACAACTCGCTGGCCCGCAATGATATCTTCTTTACGACCATCGACGGGAGCCTTTCGACCTTCATCAACATTTTCAGCCTCGTAACCAACCACCACAGTTGCAACAGCATTTGTCTGTTCATGTGTAAGTCCAAAATGTGGCATTTTGGTTTTTGCAGCAAAATCGCGTTTTTTACCAACATCCCAAATTCTTGGAGTTCGGATCTTGGTATAAATCCATTGTTCTCTCGAGGTATGGTCGATTTCCACGTTATCAAAGACGAACTTAGTAACTTCTTTGCTTCCTTCAATAGTCAACTCGGCTCCGATTCGAGGAGCGTTTTCAAACCCCAGGATGGCGTGACAGGCATAACATCCATAAGTTCCAATCATCTTTTGACCAAGATAATCTTTTTTGTCGTCAAGAGACATAGATGCCAATTTGACCTTAGCCGTATCTCTATGCATCTGAGCCTCTAAGAATTCTAAAATCACTCCATCACGAATTTCTGGATCGGGCTGAGGCATACTTGCCGCTTCAAAATCAGGATTTTTCTTAGTAAGTAAATAGGAAGCAATATCTGCAGCCTCTTGATCGCTAAGTTTCATACTAGGCATCGAAGTACCAGCCCAGTAATGCTTAGGCTGCTTTAACCACGACCTTAACCATTCTTCGCTAACCTTGGACCCTAATTGATTGAGCTCAGGGCCAAACATTGGAATTCTAGGATCAAGGTAACCGAGTGCCTTGGGATCGGTCGGTCGGTCAATTGGCATATCATCTACGGCATGACAACCTAAGCAACCCACTTCTTTAAGTAATTTTTTTCCGCGTGAAGATTCTCCAACGACTGCTGAAGCGAGTTTCAATGGCACATATTTTTGGGAATTTTTCACCAAATAATGCGCTATAGCGTCGACTTCAACCTTTCCTCTTTCAATCGAGTCCGGATCGGAATTATTGTGAGTCTGCCAAAACATAGGCATCAATGTCGAAGGCCTGAAGGACTTTGGATTCCAA
This sequence comes from Bdellovibrionota bacterium, assembly GCA_041750195.1. Taxonomy (GTDB): domain Bacteria; phylum Bdellovibrionota; class UBA2428; order UBA2428; family UBA2428; genus JBGSZX01. The sequence continues at coordinate 41,481 of JBGSZX010000030.1, forward strand.
ATCCATTTTTTGATCCAATTTTCATCCACCTTAGAGGCAATACGCTCAAGTGAAGGTCCCGCCTTCTTTTCAGAATAAAGCTGATCAAAATGACCTGCGAACTTATGACAACCGTAACATCCCACTCGCTCGATGATTCTCATTCCCGCATTTAAAGTTGGAGCACCATCAAGAACGACTTCCTTTGCATGACATTGAATACATTTTCCTTCTGTCATTTTCAGAGGAACCATATGAGTTTTGATGTGGTGACTTCGGTGATAATGGTATTTGGCTTCCCACTCGGCTGCCTGTTCGAAATCTTTTGGAGTATGGGCGGCATTCGTGAAATCAACTGACTGAGGAACACCTGCATGACAAACCGTGCAGCCAAAAGTTTCAACAGGATGTGGACTTTCTGCGCCAGCGATCAAATGTAGCTTAGAGTGAGTTGTAAACGGCTGAGGAAAATTCTCATATCCCGCAGTGTTTGAATTTACGTGACAAGTCATACATCTATCAACCCGAGGCACTTTATTAAAAAAGTACTCGTCGTATAAACCGTGAAGAATGACCTGCTGAACCTTCACAGTAGGAGCGATAAAATCTAATATTGGTGCGTTTCTTACAACGTTGACAATATTTAATTCTGTATTTTCAATCGCCTTTTTAAGAGTGTCACGAGATCTTTCTAGGGATATACGACGGTCTTCCAAGGATTTTGCCTTCGACAAAATATCTTTTTTATCTTCCAAGGCTCCGTCTCGAGCAATCATGGCATCGTCCTGAAGTTTCTTTAGACGATCAACCTTTTCCGCCTCAGCCTTATAAGCTTTTAATTTTTCGTCAACTTCAGGTGTTTTCTTGCGAATGGCCTCTTCGAGCCAATAATGATTTTCATCATGGATACCTTTGGCGATTTGATAATCTTTAGTGGCGATATAAAGAGTGGCTTCTAGCTTTTTAATTTTCTCGTCGATTTCATCAACAATGACAGATATCTTTGATTCTACTTCCACAATCTCAGACTCAATTCCATTGAGTTTAGAGATGTTCATGGCATTCGTCGCTTCCAACAATTTTCGTTCACTAATAGCAGTCGCGATTTTATGGGACTGCCTTTGATAAGCTTTCCATGGCCTCTCATAATCCTGAATGGCAGCCCATAAAGTTACTAATAGTAGAATGATTGAGCTTATCGCAAACCATTTGGACAGAGTCCTGGTAGAGTAAGCAGCTTCTTGTTGGTTCTCGTTGTTAGACATGTCTACCCATTAACCTCATAAATTGAACATATATTCCGGAATAGAAACTATGTACTTTAAATTAAAAACCCACCTGAGATACATTTTAATTGGAAGAGAAAGCATCACTAGCAAAAGAGTAACGAGTAAGTTGTATCTCAAAAACCCCATATCGTTATAGAGGCGCTTAAGCACAGTCGCACCTAGCAAAGGAGGGAGCAAGCCCATATACAAAAGAACTAAAACTATTCCGACCGATTCTCGAATTAAAATATTGGACGGCAAACCGGTTTTCAAACCAAAGACCCAAATGATTTCGGATAGGTTAATATTGGAAAGCGCAACAACTTTATGCGTATCCCAATATTCGAAGGGGCCAAAAAAGTTCCACCCTGGTCCCCGCATAAATGTTCCTAAGAAAATCAGCGCAATCCATAAAATGATAAACCCGAAACCGAAGGTCCATAGCGCCCAAAAACGTTCTTTGATTGTGTAATAGCCATTTCCCTTTGGATTCGTATCAAAATATGGCATCGCCACAAGACCAACAACAATCATCCCTGGAAGAACAACTCCGGCCATCCAGGGGTCGTAATACACAAGAATTTCCTGCAAGCCCAAGAAGTACCAAGGAGCTTTTGCAACAGCTGGGGTTACACCTGAGTTAGCGGGATCTTCCAGAGGAGCTTTTAGATAAATAGACCATACAATAAGAAAGGCCGTGAACATGACCATACAAATAAGTTCTATGTAAACAAGATCAGGCCAAGTATAAACTTTTTTATCGGATTCTTGTTTCTCAAGGTTAGGTTTACCTTCAGCGGCTAAATTGTCATTCAAATAGCCACGTCTCATAGCAAGCCAGAAGAAGAAACCCACACTATAGGTCATGATCCAGATAGGAACGTTGTCAGGCTTCAGCGCCTCTTTCGCAAAATTTTTATCTAAAAGTGCCCATAGTAGAAAAACTATAGAACCGATGAGGACTCCCTTGATAAACTTAGGCTCTGTCCAAATCCGGTAGTATTTCATGATCAAAACCCAAGCCACCACACAGCCCGTGAAAAAAATACTTGGATTACTTAAAAAATTTACTATGTCCCTGAGCCAGTCATTCATGATGTTAATCCTTTTCAAGCACGCTTAAAGCGGACCCGAAATCCCCCCATCCTTTCGCACGCGCCAAAAGTGAAGCGCTATCAACATTGCAACAACAAATGGAATCGCAATGCAATGAAGCACATAAAATCGAAGGAGCGTAGCCTCACCGATAAAGCGCCCGGCCAACAATCCAAACTTCGCATCATTGCCCGAGTGAACCAAACTAATGTCGCCAATTTTAAGAAGCATGGTACCAGGTCCTTCGACGCCACCAAAAGGAGTTGCTGCGGCCATATTTGACCCCACTGTGATCGCCCAAATTGCAAGCTGATCCCAAGGCAAAAGATATCCAGTAAATGAAAGCAACATCGTCAGAACAAGTAAGATAACCCCAACACCCCAGTTAAACTCTCGAGGTGGTTTATAGGATCCTGTCATGAAAACTCGGAACATATGAAGCCAAACAGTAATAACCATCGCATGAGCTCCCCATCGATGTATCTCACGTAAAATTCCTAGAGGGACATGCTCACGAAGTGCAATGATATCATTGTAAGCAAATTCAAGAGTGGGACGATAGTAGAACATCAATAAAATTCCCGTGATCGTTTCCACCAAGAAAATAAAAAATGTTAAGCCGCCCATACACCAAGTAAAAGACATTCTTACTCCGGACTTTCTTGTCTTAACCGGGTGCAGGTGCAACGCAACGTTTGTTAAAACGGCCATCGACTGGTCTTTTGGATTGTCCGGCGTTCCATGCCTAAAAATGGACTTCCAAATTTGGGTCCCTCGAATGTAATTCCAAAGTGCTTTGATCGGATTCATTTACTCTTTTACCTATCCTTAATTTTTACAAAAATTCTCTCTATACCTTGAGTAGAAATTCTGGGTCTGCCCATCTATCAGCATCACGAATTTTTCGTGATTTATCGATCTTAATATTTCCAGCGTCGTCTAAGGCAAGAGAATATCTTTCAAGGGGTCTTGGTGCCGGACCTTCGAAGTTCATACCAGTGGGCCGAAATCCGCTTCCATGACAGGGACATTTAAACTTTTTCTCAGATGACAACCAGTTAGGCGTACATCCAAGGTGAGTACAAACTGTAGACAAAACATAAAACCCCTCAGGACTTCTAACAATCCATACGTTCTGAGTATCTTTAAATCTTTCGTCAACACCAGGACCATATTCGTCCGGTTTACCGGCGCGAAATGCTAATGGCTTTTCAAACAGTACATTTGGAAAGAGGAAACGGACAAGCAAAGTCCCCATGACTCCCAACGCAACACTAAATGTCGCCCAACCAATCCAAAACCAATTGATAAATTCTTTTCGCGTTAGACCTTCGTGCTTGTCTGACATGTTCTTAAGAAGACTCCTCGATGACTCATACTAGCCCGGCAAAAATAATCATCAAACTCTCTTTAAGTCACGGGAAAATATAAAAGTTCCGCAGCGCATTAACGTATCTCGGCGAGTGCCTTCTTCGCCGCCAATCGCACTTTAATCTGAGGATGAGAATCTGCAATTACGGAAAGCTTTTTCATGAAAGGTTCCCACGATATTTGTGCCACTAAACTGAAGGCCTGTTCGATCGCAAGAAGCTGAGCTTCTGTCAAATATGTCACATTTTTTCCATTGGGATTTTCATCGACACCTTGGCTCTGCGGGGAAATTCGCCCATCTTTACCAGTATTTTCGACTATTTGGAAGATTTCCTTAAAGACTTTCTCCCCGCGCATTGAATTCCAGCGAGCCAAAGAAAATGCAGCATTCCAACGCACACTTTCATCAGCATCGAGCAGAAACTCACCGAGTATTTTTTCGAATCGGCTTCGTCTCTCGGGATCTTGAACAAGGACTCCCATCGAAAATGCTCCTATTTTTCGAAGATATGGGTCTGAATCTTGAGGCAGATTCGTGAACAAATCATCCTCCGATGAAGGCAATGGGAGCGCCAACCGAGAAAGTGAAAGAAGACTCTGAGCCCTCAAATAGGACGAAGGGGCCATGCGAATAAAAGTCCAGAGACATTTTGCCGCGGGCTCGCGAAAATATGAAAAGCCTAAAACTCCAACTACAGCAGATTGAAAAGCTTCGTCGCCAGACATGGGATTCGATTCACCGGAAATCGAATTTTGCAACACTCGGCATAGCTGTTCTTGCTGCTCAATTTTTGGAGAAAGCAAATTCATCCCATCAAACGCTTTTGGATTTTTTTGATTTTCTATCAATAGTTTTCGATGCCACTCCATGGCAGCCATTCGCCTAGAGTCTCGACGACCATCCATTGTTTGTTGATAGAGCTCTTGGGGGCTTAAGTCATCATGCGCAAGCCAAGACATGCCCTTCCAAATTAAAAGGAAAAGTCCACACACCAAAAATAAAAGGATGACGATGCTCTTAGCCGAATTCGCCGCCTTTTCAGGTCTGATTTTGCGATGAACCTTTGGCAGTGATGACATGAAAATGCTTTATTCTTTGCTTAGCCCTCTGGCAAAGGGTTCTCATCGCTAAAGTTTAAATAGTCATAAATCAAATTGTCTCTATCATATTTGGAATATTCGTACTCAGGGGTGTGAACTAGACATTCGGTCGGACAAACCTCTGTACAAAGTCCACAAAAACAGCAAAGAGCTTCATCGATATCAAAGCGAAGCAATTTTAACTTAAGAGGTTTAGATCCAAAGTGCGCCGGTGTTTTGGAACCGTCGTCTTCTTCCACAGTTTTCTTACGACTTTCGATTGTTATGCACTCCACAGGACAAATAACTGCGCATTGATTGCAAGAAATGCATCCCTCTTGGTGCATAAAAAGACGATTTCTTGAGCTCAAGGGAATGTCATCTTTTACTTCGGGATAACTAATCGTCACTGGACCAGCTCCATAATCGTAGCCATTTTTTACTTTTCTGAACCCTTGAGTTTTTAAAAATGCTCTCAGCGTTACCATCATGCCTTTATATGTGGAAACCACTGCATCATTGATGTTTTGAAAATATTCTTTAAAAGCGCTCATCAGCGATCTACCTCTCCGAGAACAATATCGATACTACCCAAATAGGCCACAACATCGGCAAGCATCATTCCTCGACACATTTCATCCATAGTACTTGTCACAATAAAGCATGGAGATTTGGCTTTAACCCTCCATGGTTTTTTACCGCCATCTGCAACGATGTGATAGCCCAAAGTTCCTCGCGGACATTCGGTCTCCATATAAATTTCACCGACAGGCTTGGGAGACTTAGGCGCCTTTGCAGTATGCTCGCCCGCTGGAAGACTCTCTACAACCTGAGTGATAATTTTTATAGACTCATACATTTCCTTTACCCGAACATAGTATCTGTTCCAGCAATCACCAATTTCTCCCTTTTCAGCAAGACCTAGGCAAACATCAAAATCATATTTTTCGTAGCCGCTGTAAGGGTTATCTTTACGCAAATCCCAGTTGAACCCACTTCCTCGCAAATTTGGCCCGCTCAAACCATAGGAGATTGCCTGATCTGCCGTGATCACACCAATATGTGCCGTTCGGCTAATGAAAATCGAATTATTGGTAAGCAGATCATTCATTTCATCAAGCTGAGATGGGAAATATTTTGTAAAATCCTTAATTTTATCGATCACACCAGGAGTAAGATCCCTACTCACACCGCCGGGACGCATATAGTTATATAGCAATCTTGCCCCACAAATCTCTTCAAATATTCGTAGAATTTTTTCTCTATCGCGAAAGGCGTAAAGAAAAGGAGTAAATCCCCCCATATCGAGGCCATAGGTTCCAACCGACAACAAATGCGAAGCAATTCTCTGCAACTCAGAAATAACGACACGAATAGCTTGCGCGCGCTCCGGGATTTCAAGCCCTAAAAGCTTTTCGATGGCCAGCACATAACCGAGCTCTTGGCTCATGGCTGCGACGTAGTCCATACGACTCGTGAATGGAATTCCCTGAATGTACTCACGGCGCTCCGTATGCTTTTCAAAACAGCGGTGCAAATAGCCAATGTCGGGATAAGCCGCTCGAATGATTTCTCCGTCTGACTTAACTACGACTCGCAAAACACCGTGAGTAGACGGATGCTGAGGGCCCATATTGATAGTTAACTCTTCAGTTTGAAGTCCGATAGTTTCTTCGTTTAGTTCTTGAGTAAAATCTTTCATCTCGTTCTGCCAATCCTATAACGGAACTTTCATTCCATTGTACTCTTCCGGGAATTCGTAATCTTTTCTAAGAGGATGACCAATCCAATCCGGTGGCAACAAAATACGTTTATGATTGGGGTGTCCCTCAAAATGAACGCCCAACAAATCATAACATTCGCGCTCATACCAATTGGCACTACGGAAAATTCCAGTTGCTGATGCTACCCTGGGAGCCGCCCGGTCAAGCCGAACTTTGATTCGAATTTCGTGTTTGTGTGCATATGATTGAAGCGCGTATAGCAGCTCAATGGTATCAAAAGCTTTTCTTTGAGTTTCTTCATTCTCGCCCTTCGGAGTAAAATCTACAGCCGAAATGACCTGAAGATTTGAGCAATAAAATGCTGAATCATCCCTTAAGAACAACAAAATCTCGCTAATTTTTGCAGAGTCTACGATTACAAAATGATCACCGGCCTGTTGGTCTTCAACAGCCTTCACAGTCTCCGCTCCGAATTTAGCCTTTAAAGCATCCGCTACATTTTGAGCCGTCTTTGGCGAAGCCTCCACAGATTTTGGAACTTGATGGATTGCTGTATTTACAAAGGTTCGTGGCGCCGTTCGGCCTATTGAGTCACTCATTTAGCTCTACATTCCTCCTATTTGAAGTTATGCTTCAAATCACTACCAAATTACTCATGGTCTCGAGGCTTTACAAGTCTGCGTTAGAAATGAAGGCAATTTGATCGCGGAGCGACATAAGAATGATACTTTTAGAAGGAAAACTCTTTTTTAGACGGATTGCGGGCATATTGAGGGCCTTTTATCGCACTTTCGTGACCGCTGGGATGCTACGCAAGCTCAGCAAACAAAAACAAGATTTGGCATGGAACACAACCGAAGTGACAAAGGCATCATCCACCTGGGGAAAAAATGTGCTTCGCGACCTCAACTTAGAGCTTGTGGTAGAAGGCAGCTCTACTGATCTTCCCGCCATTTATGTGGGCAATCACATTAGCTACATCGACATCATTGCGCTGCTCTCGATAAAGCATCTTTGTTTTGTTGCCAAAAGCGAAGTCGCCAAATGGCCCATCATTGGAGAAGCGACCAAGGCCATTGGAAGTATTTTTGTTAAGAGAGATTCTGCAAAATCTAGATTTCACACGGCAGAAGCCATTGGAACCGCGGTTAAAGAAGACGGCAAAAGCATTTGTATTTTTCCTGAAGGCACCACAAGTATTCAGGGAAAAACCTGGAGACGTGGCGTTTTTAAAGTGGCTCATGACCATGATCTCCTCGTTCAGCCTATTGGTTTTTCATACGCCCCCATTCGTAGGGCCGCCTACATTGACGATGATGCTCTTATCCCCCATATGTTCAGCCTCATACGGAAAGAACCAACCAAGGTGAAACTTAAATATTTTCAGGCCAGAAAAATTACAGACCCAGATAGAGACATGAAAATCATGGAAGCCGAAATTCGATCATGGGCCGATGAAGAGCTCCGAAAACAACAATATTTTGAAAGCCCCATAGGATACCTATAAAGCGATGATAAAAAAACTTCGATCGATCACTGTCGTTTCTAAGAGCGCACGAAAAACAATTTCAACCGCTCTGAAAATGCGAAAGGAAGTTGAGAAAAATGGAAAGTCCCCCCATGATCAAGAAGTTGCACAAGCCTTTCAAGAATGGGCTCGCTACTTGTGCCAAAAATTTAATGTCCGGATCAACACAAGTGGCTTTCCCATAATGAAAGAAGCGGGCCTTTTGGTAGGCAACCATATGTCATATATGGACATTCCCGTTCTTGTCTCACAAAGAGCCGTTACTTTTGTTGCAAAGGCGGAAATAGAAAGTTGGCCTTTTTTTGGACCCGCAGGCCGTGCTTTTGGGGCGGTGTATGTTGATCGTAGTTCCAAGGAATCACGCAAGGATACTGCTGAGGCACTCAAAAAATCAATCACGGAGCACAATCGTTGCGTTTGTGTTTTTCCTGAAGGAACCACAACTTTAAAAGGCAAAGAATGGAGAGCCGGAGTCTTTAAAATTGCGCAAGACACAGGAGTTCCCGTTCAGATTTTTGCCATTTGCTATTTGCCCGCACAAAGAGCTGCGTTTGAAGTCGACTCGATGCTGGCGCACGCCATGGATTTTACATCGGAGGGCCCCCTGCAAGCCAACATTGTTTTTGGCCCAGTTATTACAGTTGTGGACTGGGAAGAGGACTTAAAAAAATGGGAAGCCTGGAGCAAGGGTCAGGTTAACAAAATGTTGGGGCTTCAAGGTCTGTGATTATTATTTGCTTTTTTGAAATTAGACAAATGCCTCTACTCTAATTTCTACAAAGAGAAATCGCATTGTCGGCGTTGTACCCATTTTGAGGATACTGGTCCTTGAAGCATTGTAGATTACTTAAAGTCCCTCCGCGTTTGCAAAGTTGAACGGCCTTTGATGAATCATAATTGATTCCACTTGTGCTATAAGCCCCCTCGAAGCATGAAACAGTTTCTTGCGTTCCGCGAGACTCACATAACTCAATTGCGGTATCACTCGAATAGTTGATGCCGCTTTTACTATAAGCCTGCTTGAAACATTCTGAAGTTCTTGTATCTCCGCCCTGCTTACAAAGTTGAACGGCCTTAGATGAATCATAATTAATTCCGCTTGCGCTGTAGGCAGCTGAAAAACATTCAACAGTTTCTAAAGTGCCTCCTCCAGAACAAAGTTCGGTTGCCAATTGGCCGTTGTAATTAATTCCGCTAGCCGAATAGGCTTTTTGATAGCAGTCACTTGGATTTCCTTGACCTGGACTATTGGCGACTTCCCTAACCTGTCTGCTTAAGCTTTCCAATTCTTCCCTCTGGCGGCTCGAATATCTTTCAGGATTTGACTCAATAATACTTGCGCTGTTCCTCAAGGAATTAGCGATGGACGTAATGAGATCATTCGCTTTTGCAACGATAGAGAGCGTTAGCACAAATGATAAAAGAGTTAATGGGGTGAAATATTTTTGCATATGTGACAAATAATTACATTTGCCACATCCCGCAACTTAATCTGCCTTACATTTTGCTTAACACTTACGTTTTACTAAGGATGCCTTCATAAATTCGCGGTTCATGCGTGCAATGTTTTCGAGCGTGATTTCCTTGGGACAGGCGGCCTCGCAAGCCCCGGTGTTGGTACAATTTCCAAAACCTTCGGCATCCATTTGCTCAACCATATTGAGAACTCGCTCTGTACGCTCAGGCTGCCCCTGTGGAAGCAAGGCAAAATGCGAAACTTTGGCTCCTACAAACAACATGGCCGAAGCATTCTTACAGGCAGCGACGCACGCGCCACAACCAATGCAAGCGGCAGCATCCATTGCTAGTTCAGCGTTTTCCTTTGCAATAGGAAGGGCATTGGCATCTTGAGGATTGCCAGTATTGATTGAAACATAGCCACCTTTTGAGACAATGCGGTCAAAGGCCGAGCGATCAATTGATAAATCTTTAATGATTGGAAACGACTTAGCACGAGCCGGTTCAATAACAATGGTGTCTCCATCTTTAAATGTGCGCATATGAAGCTGGCAAGTTGTAATGCCTCTTTCTGGTCCATGCGCATCACCATTGATCACCATCAAACAAGTTCCGCAAATGCCTTCGCGGCAATCGTGATCAAACGATATCGGATCTAAACCTTCCTTAATGAGCTTTTGGTTAAGCACATCAAGCATTTCCAAAAATGACATTTCAGGAATGATGTTATCAATTTTATAGGTTTCAAATTTTCCTTTTTGCTGAGGACCAGCTTGTCTCCATGCCTGAACATTTAGAGTCATTGAATGATCTTTTTGAATTGTTCCGTGATTTCCCATATTGATCACCTATTCCTTATTTATAACTTCGAACCGCAAGTTTTACGTTTTCAAAGCTTAGATTTTCTTCAACTCGGGTTGGATCTTTTCCTTCACCCTCATAAAACCATGCAGCTGCATGAGAAAATTTTTCATCATTTCGAACAGCTTCGCCATCTGGAGTTTGGTGTTCTTCCCTAAAATGTCCGCCGCATGATTCATCTCTGATCAAAGCATCGCGGGCCATCAACTCACCAAGCTCCAAAAAGTCGCTCACGCGGCCTGCCTTTTCGAGTTCGAGATTGTAATCTTTAGAATCACCAGGAATTTTAACGTTAGACCAAAACTCTTCTCGAATTTTTGGAATTTCCTTAAGGGCTTCCTTAAGACCCGCCTCAGTACGTCCCATTCCGACTCTTTCCCACAGCACTTTACCCAACTCTTTATGCATCTCATCCACAGTCTTTGAACCATTTGCGCTTACAAGTTTATTTACTCGCACTTGCACGTCGTTCTCGGCAGCCGAAAAGGCTTCATGATCGGCGCTAATTTTTTCTAGCTTGGTACTACCTAAATAATTGGAAAGAGTTGCCGGGATAACAAAATATCCATCTGCAAGACCTTGCATCAACGCTGAAGCTCCCAAGCGGTTAGCTCCATGATCAGAAAAGTTTGCTTCTCCCAAAACAAACAATCCAGGTATGGTGCTCATCAAATTATAATCAACCCAAAGACCACCCATAGTGTAATGAACCGCTGGGTAAATTCTCATAGGCATTTTATACGGATTTTCGTCTGTAATATGATGATACATATCAAAAAGATTTCCGTACTTTTCGCGAACAACATTTTCGCCATCACGTGCGATAGCATCTTTAAAATCTAAATACACTGCGAGACCCGAACGACCAACGCCCCTGCCTTCGTCGCACATACGCTTAGCTGCTCTCGACGAAACGTCTCTGGGAGCCAAATTTCCAAAACTTGGATAAATTCTTTCTAAGTAATAATCCCGATCACTCTCTGGAATATCTCCTGGGGCTCGAGTGTCTCCCTTAAGCTTAGAAACCCAAACCCGACCATCGTTACGAAGAGATTCGGACATCAATGTCAATTTGGATTGATGGTCTCCGGAAACGGGAATGCATGTCGGATGGATTTGTACGTAACAAGGATTCGCAAAAGCAGCTCCACGGCGGTAACAGCGCCAAGCTGCTGTAGCATTAGACATTCGAGCAGAAGTTGAAAGGTAATAAGCATTGCTATAGCCACCTGTACAAATCAAGACAGCATCTGCCATATGGCGAACCGTCTCACCTGTGATGAGATCTCTACAAATAACCCCTCGCGCTTTTCCATCGACAACTACGAGATCAAGCATTTCTTGACGAGGTACCAATTGAATTTTTCCGGCTCCCACCATTCGCATCATGGCATGGTAGGCCCCAATCAAAAGTTGCTGCCCTGTTTGTCCACGAGCATAGAAGGTTCTTGAAACTTGCGCTCCGCCAAACGAACGATTCGCCAGCAAGCCACCGTAGTCCCTAGCGAAAGGAACACCCTGAGCGACACATTGGTCGATGATATTATTACTAACCTCTGCAAGTCTGTGAACGTTTGCTTCGCGGGATCTAAAATCTCCGCCTTTTACGGTGTCGTAAAACAAACGATAAACCGAATCGCCATCATTAGGATAATTTTTGGCTGCGTTGATTCCCCCCTGAGCCGCAATTGAATGTGCGCGTCTAGGGCTATCGTGCATAGTTATGGCCTTAACTTTGTAACCTAGCTCTGCCAAAGTTGCCGACGCCGAAGCTCCGGCCAGCCCAGTCCCCACGCAGATCACTGAAAATTTTCTTTTATTAGAAGGATTCACCAGCTTTGAATTGAATTTATAATTGGTCCACTTTTGGGCGATATCTCCGCCTGGAACTTTTGAATCGAGTGTGTGTGACATAATTTTCTTTCCTTCCCGTATTCTCGCAGCTGCCTAGTGAACCAAATAAACGTAAATGGGTTGAGAAATAAACCCAACAGCTACGACGACAGCATAAACAACACCAATGATTTTTATGACCGGGGTATACCTAGGGTGATTAAATCCGAGTGACTGAAATATCGAAGAAACACCATGGCTCAAATGAATACAAAGTACTACCAAGGAAATAACGTACCAAAAAACATTTAGGGGCGACTGGAAAACTTCTAATATTAAACGGTGAAGATCTCGCATTTCAACGCCATCATAAGTGACCTCGTAATATGTACCGTATTTCATCCCGTAAAGATGCGAAGTGATAAAAAACAGAATCAACACTCCGGTGTACATCATGGACTTCGATGCGAATGTCGAATCCTTAGCCGAAGTCGAAGCAAGAGCGTAAGTGCCAGACTTAGCCTGATAGTTATCTTTAGCCAGCCAAAGCCCCATGATCATATGCAAAACGACACACGCAATCAGGCCCCATGAAATGAGGGGATAAATCGGATTGCTCGTTATCGCATGACCATAATGATTGTAGGCTTCGGCGCTTTTAAAAAGCAGAAGATTGCCGGTCATATGCCCAAGGACAAATCCCGACAAACCCAATCCCGTAAGCCCCATAACAAATTTTTTAAAAATTGAAGTTTTCAATAACTGCAGCATGCTGTACTTCCTCTAGATGTTGGATATGGCATTAGCATCCCTCGTTAAGCTTAGGAATACAAGATTCGCACAGAATTTCTTATGCTTAGATCATGACGGTGCCGGCGTAGGTCAAGGAAAAGAACAGCTAATGACGCGCAATGCAAAAAGGACCAGAGGCAGTTTTTACCCCTGGTCCCTTTGAAGAATTTCACTCAATGAAAGGCAGGCTCTCACTGCTCGCCCCATTAAATACCGCTTTGGCTATTTTTTCGAAACGTACAAATTTAGCTCAACTTCGGAATCAAAGTCTTCCACCAAGAAAGACATCGAAGTAAACTGACCAGAACCTGAAGCTTCAATCGAAGAAAGCCGATTGCCCAAGTTATCAGAAGCACTTTTGATCCTGCAATCCAAATAGCTATAGTCAACTTCATCTCGTTCAAATGAGCATGAAATTTTTATGTTAACCACTTTAACCGCCTTATTGATTCTCATTAGGTTTGGTCTTTGATCATTTTTGTTTGTAAAATAAAAAGTGATTTCACTAGAGTCATTACCATCTTTAAAACGAGAAGCCGTGGATTTGATACTCACGTAGTCCATCCCCAACATAGACCGGCAAGGTTCAATGGAAAGCGATTTGGCAGCGTGTCCATCAACATGTTTTTCATTCGCCCGCCAATAGTCTCCGGGAACCACGTCGCGAGGATGATAAGCACCACAGTCATCGCTTTTGTCATGAGCATAGTAGGTTGCCGAATCTGGCAAGGACTGACGCTCAGGTTCCAGACTACGGTCTATAAAAGTATTCACTTTCACTGATCCGTGATTGCCATGCGGCGGAGCTTTGCCCCCATTGGCATGAGCCGTGGCACCCAGCAAACAGGCAGTAACAGTTAATAAAAAATTGAATGTTTTAAATATGGAATTTGCTCTCATGAACAAGTATTTGCATCAGGAGTGCCAATATAACTAGCTAATATTACACCATCTTTTCGGTCCAAACTGCTCAGATTTTAAACGCCAAGGTGACAAAAATTGTAATTTAACACCCTAGGGACCGACAACGCCCTATCTCCCTAAATAGACTTTACCAAACTTCTCGCTATGACGATTCGCTGAATTTCGCTGGTACCTTCATATATCTCAGTAATTTTTGCGTCCCGGAAGTGTCGCTCCATGGGGTAATCCTTTGTGTAACCGTAGCCGCCAAGAACCTGAATTCCCCTAGTGCTTACTTCCATAGCTGTTTCTGAAGCAAACAATTTAGCTTCGGCCGCCGCTCTCGAAAAATCTTTGCCCTGATCCTTTTGAAGCGCGGCCGCACGCATCAACAATCGAGCCGCATCGGTCTTGGTCGACATATCTGCAAGATGGATTTGAATCGCGCCTAAATCGGCAATCGTCTTACCAAAAGCCTCGCGTTGTGTAGCGTAAACAACAGCTTCTTCCAATGAAGCTCTTGCAATCCCAACAGCCTGACAAGCAATTCCAATTCGTCCCCCATCAAGAGTCGACATAGCGACTTTAAATCCTTCGCCCACTTTTCCAAGCACATTGGATTCATCGACCTCAACATTTTCTAAAACAATTTGAGTTGTACTGGAGCCTGCGATTCCAAGCTTATCTTCGACCTTACCTATCGAATACCCTTTTTGCTTCGACTCAACAATGAAGCAAGTGATGCCTCGATGTCCGGCGGCTGGGTCGGTAATGGCAAAAACCACAGCGACCTCGGCCTCTTTACCATTGGTGATAAAGTTTTTAACGCCATTCAAAACCCACTTGCCGTTTTTAAGAACGGCTTTTGTTTTCATGGCAGAAGCATCAGACCCTGAACCCGGCTCGGAAAGACAATAGCAACCAAGTTTTTTGGCGGGAGCCAATTGCTTTAAATATTTTTCTTTTTGATCATCATTCCCAAATTTATAAATAGGAGCGCAAACAAGTGAATTATTCACCGACATGATGACCGAAGTTGAGGCACAGGAAACCCCAATCTCTTCCATGGCCGTTACGTAAGCCAAAGTATCGAGACCAGCCCCACCCCATTTTTCCGGAATCATGATTCCCATAAAACCAAGTTCACCCAACTGCGTGATGATCTCCCTAGGGAATTTATGCTCTCTATCTATTTTTTCGGCAACGGGAGCGACTTCCTTTCTAGAAAAATCTCTGGCCATTTGAGCCAATGCCAAATGTTCCTCAGATAAAAAAGTGTCGGACCAAATAGCTTGATGTGTAGGTGCTTGAGCCATGTCCCTATCTTCACTTTAATTTGCACATGCAGCAATGACTAAAACAAAAATTTTACACCGGCATAAACAGCCCTTTCGACAAAAAGTTCCCCGTGGTGACGGAATTTGCGCTTGGCTCAGTGCATCTTTTCTCCTCTCACGCTTCTTAAAGCTACAAAATTAATTGACATCGCTACCTTTTGAGATAACAATGATTAGTATGGGGCAACAATTAAGTTTGAATGGCTTTGATCACAGATCACGCTTGTGCTTTGGAGCATCACTTTTAAAAAATTCACACGCCAAAGTTTCCAGACCCCTGAGTCCGAAGAAGCCCCTACACCTCGTGATGAGGTCGAAATATGCCATGGGAAATCGAAGCCTCTTGAAACATGAAAAATGGATCCGCAATGTATCTGTTAAGCTCGGTAGAAAAAATGGAGTCAAGATTTTCCATCTTTCAACAGACGGGAAAGCGCTTTCTATGGTTCTTCGCTTTAGCAAACGGAAAGAGTTTCATTCATTTCTTAGAGCACTTAGTGGTCTCATTGCCCGAAAAGTTTTGGCTGCCGAAAAAGGCTGTGCTCGAAGACACGATACTGCCTACAAGCATCAAGAAGATCATCAACCGCACTCCCAGCCCATGAAGGGACTTATTGTTAAAAAAGGCGAGAGGTTTTGGGACCAGCGGCCTTTTACGAGAATTCTTAATTGGGGGCCAGATTTTTCTGCCTTAAAAAATGCGCTTCTAAAAAAGTGCGGTTCTAGAGATGCACTAGAGTCTCTATCCATTGGTTTTTTAACGAAAAGAATTGTGAATACTCTTGGAAGTCACCAAATTTATGCAAAGGTTCAAATACAAATTCACAACCTTCTTAACAGTACTTAGTCAGGACTTAGTTTTTATTTATTTCAATCCAGTTTTTACTGCACTCGGGGGAGTTTTAGAGAAAATTGGATTGCTTCGGGGCCAGGGTTCGGAATTTTACAGAGCCCTTCGATTCAATCGAACCTTGGCCCCCTGTTTTTTTTTAGACTATTGCGCATCAACAATGCGATTATCCTTTGTGCAGAGCAATTCGCCTAAGCTATCTTAACCTATGAGCCTGTAGCGAGTCTTTGGGCCCGCTCCAATTTTTTGCAAATATCCCAAATCAACAGCTTCCTTAATTTTATTAGAAACGCTTCGGCTAGAAATATCAAGTTTGCTCGCCAATTCCTCTATACGAAATTCGTCCCCTCCGAAATGTCTTCGAATACTTGCCAAAACAATTGGCTCAACTGCAAAATTTTTTTGACCACATACGACTACTGTCGAAGCAGCCCCTGACACCAAAGAATAACGACCTTGTTCATGATTGACGCTCAAGGCACATCCTACCATTCCCAAATGATCTCTTAATCTAAACACAATTTGCCTAATTTTTTCTGGACTGCTTTCGAGATTAAAAAATTCATCTGGATAAACATGTTCAAAAATAGAGTACAGCGTTTGGCCAATATAAAAATCGGAATTAAGCGATGAAAAAAGTGTTTGTATAAGAGGAGAAACGCTAGCAGAAGCGGAACCCTTAAGCTGAACACCTGTTTCGATCAATCTTACTGCATCATCTGGGACCTGTAAAAACTCCGATGACTCGCCCGCCCCAATCAGACGCTCAAAGTCAGCCCCAACATCAAAATCACTTTTATGAAGCTTTCTAAAGTCCGAGAGAATTTTTTCTTTGTAGCTCCTAAAGGGCGTTCCCCAATAAACATACTGCAACAATGATTCATTTTGAGAACATATGGCATAATGATAGTCAAACTCTCTGACGGTCTCAAAGTGTTTTAGCTCCCAAGCCTTTGCGCGCATTTTTTTCCAGTTTTGTTTATAATCGTCTCCGCTCGATTGATGACGATTCTCATATAGTGAAACTATAAAATTCCATTTTTGGATAAAGAAAAATTCGATGCCTCCATCTTCTTTTAGATATCCCTTGGCTTGGTCCAAACATTTTTTTGCTAAGTCCCATTCGCGGCACTCAAAATAGTACTGAGCCTTAAGCTCCTCTAGATTCCCAAGCAATCTAAATTTTCCTTCAGACGCAAGAGCTCTCTGCCACTCCAAGTCTTCAATGATTATCTTGGCTTCCTTCATTCGATCACAAAAGATATAGGATTGAAGCAGGTTCACCCTACCCACAGAAAGACGATAGCTCGAACTTTCTTGCTCCAAAAAGGATTCTAAAAAAGGAATGGCGGCAGAGTAGTTCCATTGCTTGATCATGTTGAAGGCCTGAAACAGTTGAAGGTCTGAATTGGAGGAAACTCCAATCGTAGATAGAAGCTTTTGACTTTCTTGAACAGCCCCTAGCCCCGTTAAAGAAGCGGCATATTCGATTTTTTCGGCATCTCGAGTTTTGTATAAATTTTTGTGGCTAGGCCTAACGTAAGGGCGCAATATGCTAATTGCCCGATCCGCGCGACCACAACGTCGATAGTAATGCGCAGCCTTTAGCAAGTCACCTCTAGTGGTAGTTTTAAAATTAAGGCTGTCGAGAGTCTCGACAGCCTTTGCCAGGGCACCTTCTTCGATCGCTGATCGAATTCGCTTTTCTAGCTCATCTAGTCCTTTGGACTCCGTCATAATTTAATTATAACAGAGCCAATACATCCAAGCCATCCCCCGCATCAATGGCAACTTCCATTTTTTAGACAATCATTATATGCGCTCCAAAAGCTTGCGAGTCCTTTCGGCATATAAGAAGTGAAGGGTAGTCGTGTAAATCCCTCGCTCAAAGAACATTTTCCATAAACATAACCATCTTCTCCCGCAAAAGATCGATCTACGAAGTCAAAAAGATATTGAGCATTTGATGGCCAGTTTTGGACGGCTCCCTTAGTTGATCTGGCAGCAAGAATCATTCCTGAGTACAGTGCAGCGTTTTGTGTATGATATCCATTGCCGCATGGAGAAGCCAAATTACCATTTTGATCAAGGAAACCGTTGGGATCTCCAGCAGTTTTAGTGCCAGATGAAATCTTATAAACTGAGGTGGTCAGTCCGCCAAATAAGGGGATGTTGCTTCCACTTGGATTTGGCGGTTGAACCATGTACGTCTCCCCAAAACAACTTCGCCCAGCTGGCGTTTGTAGCCTTTCATTGATCTCTGCTAACCAATCTGTTTTGTTAATTAACGTCAATCCGATTATTAATGTTCCTAACCCCCCACTACCAAATCCACCATTTGCGGCAAATGCTGCGCACGGGGCGGTATCATATTGTGAGTTTTCGTGTTTCCCTTTGCCAAACTTATGAATCATGTACAGATCAATAGCCCTTTGCACTACAGCTGCGCCCATTTCCCTTTTTAATTTGAGCTCTTCAGAGGTATTGGCTCTCGTATTCATCCGCATGTAAGCATCCCACATCATTTGATTTTTAAATCCAGGGTAGCCTCTTCCACTATTGTAGTTGATTTCGCCGCCATGTAATTGCCTGAAGTGAAAGTCGGAGCCTACATTGTCAAAGTGGACGTGCTTTAAGGTATTGTGGGCCGCTTGAAAATCAATCATTCCCGTGGTCGCAGGAAGGTCACCCAAAAGATTGGGATTATAAGCGCTTGCTGGAATCATGATCTTTGATTCAGGATTGCTGTCATCTCTAAAAAATCCAGGAGCAAATACGTTTCCGGGGGGAGCCGATACTATGGTAAGAGGAGCGATAAATAGCTCACAGTTTCTGTTGGTATTCGTACATCTGCTGATTTCTGTTGTCGTGGTACCATTTAGGTTTTTGAGATTCGAAACCGATTTAAAGATTGTTCGCGCTCCAATGCCCAGATTGTTTTTCATAAATGATCCTGTATTGAACGAAGCTCCATCAGAAATTTGAAATCTGGTATCAAATCCATCAACTCCGCCCGTGAAAGGAAATCCAGTTTTTCGCACATCGGGCTCTTCCATAAGGCCATTTCTTGTTTCAGCCCCAGAACCTGCCATCGCGGGAAGCGTGGAGCTAAGCACTAGTGCCCCGTTTTTAACTTTAGGAGCAACCCAAAATCTAGTCCCTCGATCTTCACCTTGGTGGGCCGAACTCGCAAACTCTCCACAATAGACCTCTTGATCAAACATAAAGGTGACCTTGTCCGAATCTGTGTAGGCGATCTCAACTCGGTCCGATGTACACGGAGCCTTGGGGTCAGTTGAGCCACAAAAACATCCTTGGCCACCCGATATCGGAGCGTCGTCCTCGACTTGAATACGAATGACGCCCACAGAGCTCAGCCCTTTCGAATCACTCACAGTGTATTCGATTTCTTCGCCTCCAATAAAATCGACTGCAGGCGTAAATAGTACAGCGTTTTGCTCTAAAACAACTTCACCAAACTGTGTCTCTCCTATTGATACAACACTAAGCAGATCTCCGTCCATATCACTATCATTCAGAAGAGGGTTTATAGTGACAATCTGATTCTTCTTCGAAAAAATTAGATCCTCTTGAGCTACGGGAGCACTATTTTCAGAATCATTAGCTCCTGAAGTTACGTGAATTTTAAAGTTATCTTCACCCGCAATGCCATCGACTCCCGATTGAAAATCAACTTTCCACCAGGTAATAAGACCAAAGCGATCATCGGTTTGAGTGGGGCCTTCGACAATGGTCCCAACGGATCCAATGGGCTGCTTTCCAAGTAGAGTTGTAGCATCAATGAGGCCTGAGCTGCGCACATTAGTTACTCTAGTGAGTTCAATAACATCACCTATCTTGAAGTCGCTGATAACCTCAGAAGGAAGCTCTAGTGATGAAGCAACCTCGCAAGATTCATAGCTAAAGCTGCCAGAAAAAGACGTGAGTTGACCTTCACTGCAGCTACGCGTTTGTGTTTCGCTTACACAGATTGAATCAAAAGGCACGATTGCCGATTGGTATCTCAAGCGAGATTCAACCTCGCCATCAACGCATTCGTTAGCAATGGGGGTGATACCACCGTCTAATTTTGGCTCAATCTGAAGCGAAATTTCGCAGGCAGACAAAAACAAGTGCGTTGATAAGAATAGCATAGATTTCAGCGTGATTAACTTGGATGACGTTCGACACATATGAGACTCCATCTTTAGAGAAGGAATGAGTTCTGCGCTGACGTACTACTCTCTTCCTAGCTTCATAGTAGATGCATGAGAAATGTTAAGGAGTTATATTTTTTGCAAGTTAGGCTTAATCCAAACTTAACGGGAGACACCGATAAGTATCGTCTATCATTAGCTATTGGGGGAGCTTCGAGCCAACTAAGACCTATGCGTAAAAGAAAATGGGAACAATACGAGATCATTACTTGGACCTTGTGTTCCCTGATTGCTATGTTCCTTTCTGGCTGCGGGCCTTTGTTTGGTAGCGGAAACGGTGAACCCTACACAGGAGTTCAAGACTTGAACAAAGTCGATCCCGACGACCCCAATGGAAGCCCCGGAAAAACTTATGAAGTCAAAGCTTATTCAGATGATCTTAAAGTTCTAGTTTCTTACCACAACGACGGCACTCATGAAGTAAGTGTCCTGCAACGCGCTATCGACAGCGACGAATACAAACTTCTCAAAACCGATTACACCCTGAAAAAGAGAATCTCTGGAGCTAGGGTCTACGAATCAGACAATCTCCAATTTAGAGTCAGCGGAAATTTCGCAGATTTAAACCTGAACTATTCCAACGAATCACTTTCCAAGAACGATCTCATTCGAGCGAAATATGACTGCTCTGACAAAGTTCAAAATGAACCGTTTGCAGGCGGAGATGGAACGCAAGCCAACCCCTATAAGATATGTTCGGCAAAACAACTCAACAATATTCGAGACAGTTTTTTAAATTCATATTTTGTCCTCTGGTCGGAAATCGATTTGGCTGACTATGCAGAACAAAATAATGGAAAGGGATGGCAACCCATTGGAAGCTATAGCACTCCATTCTCAGGAAATTTTGACGGCAATCTTTTCGCCATTCGAGGACTTAAGATCAATGATACAGTTTCTTCTCCCCCTGTTGGACTCTTCGGCGTTGTAAAAAAAGGAGGCGTACTTGGCAATATGAATTTGGAGGATGTGAACGTCCGAGGCAAGGCCAGCGTGGGTGCCCTTGCTGGCGAGATTGCCTTTGCCAAAATAATCAACGTCCAAGTGTCAGGAAGTATCTTCGCTCGAGTCAAAGATGTTGGCGGCGTTATTGGACTCGTAAAAGAGCAAAGCGGTATTCCCTGCCAATTTTCTATTTCTCGCTCTGATGCCAATATTAATGTTTCAACCCTACAAACCCGTGCTGGGGGTCTCATAGGAACCGTGGATTCTTGGAGCTGTCGTGGTGAAATCAGCGATTCCTCCACTGCCGGAACCGTATCGGTCACCAACAGCGATAAAGATGGATTTTATGCTGGTGGAATCATGGGTGGCGCTTACCAACCCACCCTACGCCGAGTTTCTTCAACGTCCTCCATTGTGGCAGATTCCGGAGCGGGCGGACTCATAGGCTACACTCATTCAGGACTAATCGAGGATTCTCACCACACGGGAACTGTCACCTCTAATAGCTCGGGAGCTGGCGGCCTTGTGGGGACGGCATTCAATGGAACCGTCATTCGAAGCTCTTATGCAAACTCTGTGATTTACTCAGAAAAAAGGCTAGGAGGATTGATCGGAGAAGCAAGTCTTGATCCGGAGATATACGATAGCTTCTTCTCTGGTGACTTAACTTATCTCTCCGGCTCAAACGAATACATGGGCGCCATATTAGGTTTCGAAGAAACCGATGGACGAGCCACTTTATCCAACACTCACTGGTACTCTTATTCCGGCTTTGCATCTTGGGCGTGCATCGGGAATAGAGACGTTAGTCGATGCAGCCCCGGCATCTCAGAAGAAATCGTCGATGAAACACTTTTCTTTAATGCCAGCCAAGCCCCATTGAACCTTTGGAACTTCGATAGCATTTGGAAGGAAAATAGCCTTGCCTTCCCCACTCTGATCAAAGTCTACTAAGATTTTTTGCTAACGAGAGCGCCTTATCCTAGCTATTGTACTCGTAAACACCGCGACCAGATTTGCGCCCTAGCCAACCCGCTTCGACATATTGGCGAAGCAAAGGAGCGGGACGAAACTTTTCGCCATAGGATTCTTGTAAGACTCCCAATATGGATAGCGTTGTATCTAGGCCTATAAAATCGGCAAGTGTTAAAGGCCCCATCGGTTGATTGGTACCAAGTTTCATTCCTGCATCAATATCTTCTGCAGTTCCCAGCTCTTCACCCAAAGCCCAAAAAGCTTCGTTGATCATAGGCATTAACACCCGATTGATAATAAATCCTGCACGGTCCTTTGATAGAACGCAAGTTTTTCCCATTTTTTCGGCCGTTGCCCTAACAAGTTTTGAAACTTCCTTTGATGTTCCAAGACCCTCAATAATTTCAACAAGAGGCATAAGGGGAACGGGATTCATAAAGTGCATTCCCATAAAATTTTCGGGACGTTTGGTGCTTGCAGCAAGTCGAGTGATGCTGATGCTTGATGTGTTTGAGCAAAAAATGCAATCCTTTGGCAGCAATGAATCAAGCTCAAAAAATATTTTTGTTTTCAAAGCTTCATTTTCGGATACAGCTTCGATCATCATTTGCGGAGCAAAAGCCACAGCTGACTTTAAACTTTTATCATAAGAAATGCGTTCTAGAATTGTAGATGCTTCTTCTTTGATTTTACCTTTTTCATGTAGCTTGTTAAGGCTTTTGGAAATATTAGATTCGGCCCTAGCTAAAGCTTCTTCTTGAGAATCGATTAACAAAACTGCAAAATTACTTTGAGCCGCCACTTGTGCAATTCCGCATCCCATTTGACCGCCGCCCACAACAACAATTTTTTTAACTTCATTCATAACTACTGACTTACTCCAGTAGAACCCATTCCACCAACGCCGCGTTCAGTATCACTTAAACTTGCGACTTCTTCGTGCTGAACTCGCAAGACTGGAGAAACCAACGCCTGACAGATTCTATCGCCAGGCATAATCGTTAACGGGTCACGGGTATGAATGGTTACAATGGCCTTAATCTCTCCACGGTAATCAGCATCAATTGTGCCGATGCCATTCACCAAAGTAAATCCGTGTTTTGCGGCCAAGCCACTTCGGGCTCTGATCTGCATTTCATAGCCAGCTGGAATTTCCACAGCTAAACCCGTCGGAATGAGAGTGACCTCACCAGGATGAATGACGATGGGAGCATCCATAGCCGCATGCATGTCAAAACAAGCGGCACCCAATGTTTGAATCTTTGGGATCTGTGCATCAGAGCGCAATTTTTTCCATTTTATAGTTATTTCAGACATAATGTTTTTCTCCATAACTTTTGAGTTTTAGATAAATCAGCTTTTCCCACGGGACCAAAAAGCAAAATACTCGGCTTGACAACTAAGTTTTTTGCCACCTTTTGCAGGGACTTATGCTGTATCTTGTCTAACTCTTTTAGTGTCTCACTCAATCCATAAACCTTGCCCATCAACATTTGTTGACGGCCCATCGCTTCCATGCGGGTGTGAATGCCATCAAAGGCCATTTTCGATGCCCCTTGTATGCTTTCACGCACAAATTTAACCTCTTCAGGATCAATTTTTGAACCAAGCCTTGCCACGCAATCAGCAGCAACTTGCACTGACTCATCTAAATATTTAAGACCACAACTCCATACAATTTGAAACGCTCCGGAATCAGAAAAGCAAAGATCACTTGATGAGACATGATAAACAAGACCTCGCTCCTCTCTCATTTCTTTATACAACCAAGAACTCGACCCCTGCCCCAACATTGAAGCCAGTCCCGTATAAATAATTTGCTGAGGATGAACAGCCGAAAGTCCGGGGAAAGTGAGGGCTACCTGCACCTGCTCGGTATCATAGTTAATTGCCTTTGAACGCAAATAAAGCTCTTTGGGCAATTTTGCTGAACCGCCCGATCTTTTAATTTTTGAAACTTTAGACAAAGCACTTCCAGAAGAAAGTGACTCTGCTTTTTTGAGAGACTTTCGAACAATACTATCAACCTTAGAAACTTTTAGCGGAGTACAAACGCTTATCACCCAAGAAGACTTTAAATAATAATTTTCAATGAATGTTTTTATTTTATCAAAATTAAGTTTTTTGACCTGATGAGATGTTGCTCCAACTGGCAAGGAGAGAGGGTGACTCTTCCAAGGCACCTCAATTGATAAATCACCGAAGACATCATCTGGGCTATCTTCAAAACTAAGAAGCTCTTGAACAACAACGTCCAGCTCGCCTTGAAACTCTTTTTTAGTGAACTGAGTGTCTAAAAGCATTTCAAGAATAAGATCGAGCATTTCTTGAAACTGCTCAGTCGGGGAATCTGCATAGAAACAGGTTAGCTCCCGATCTGTATACGCATTCAGTTCCCCACCCAAGCGTTCAGATATCTTTGAAATTTGATATGCCGTTTTATCTGATGTTCTTTTAAAAAACATATGCTCACACAAATGAGCTGCTCCTAAAAATTCAGAACTCTCGTGTCTGCTACCAACATCACAAAAAAGTCCCACCGACGTTGAATACGCCGACGGGACTTCTTCCACACACAATGTGATTTTTGGGCTAAGTGAATAAATTTTTCGAATCCGATCACGCTTGATAGAATTCATCGTCCTCTCTCACTTATCCCACTGAAAACCAATCGATATCCAACAGAGACTCATGTCGTCGGCTGCTGGCTAGCGTCGTTAGGAATAGCCGCTTTTCGGCTCAATCTAATTTTTCCAGAACGATCGACTTCCAAAACTTTTACAGGAATCGTATCACCCTCTTGAACGACGTCAGTGACCTTGTTGACTCTCTGATGAGCAAGTTCGGAAATATGGCAAAGTCCATCTGTACCCGGTTTGATTTCAACAAAAGCACCGAAGTCCATAATGCGAACAACTTTTCCGTGATAAATTTTACCAACTTCAGCTTCTTCAGTAAGATCTTTAACCATTTGAAGGGCTTTTTCTGTCGCAACTGGATCTGATGATGCAATGTTGACCTTGCCGCTATCTTCAATATCAATTTTAACACCTGTAGCAGCAACAATACCTTTGATATTTTTACCACCTGGGCCAATGAGATCTTTGATTTTATCTTGAGAGATCATCAAGGTGATGAATCTTGGAGCCCATTCAGAAACTTCAGATCGAGGTGTGCTAATAGCATTCGTCATTTCTTTTAGGATATGCAAACGACCTTCTTTTGCCTGTGCCAATGCTTTTTGCATCACTTCACGGCTAACACCTTTGATTTTGATGTCCATCTGAACGGCAGTTAAACCTTTTGCAGTTCCACAAACTTTAAAGTCCATGTCGCCCATATGATCTTCATCACCTAAAATATCAGAAAGAACAGCGATCTTTTCGCCTTCTTGCATAAGGCCCATCGCAATTCCAGCAACAGGTGCTTTGATAGGCACACCTGCATCCATCATAGACATAGAACCGCCACAGACAGTCGCCATGGAAGACGAACCGTTAGATTCGAGAACCTCACTCACTAAGCGAACGACGTATGGGAAATCTTCAATAGATGGAATGACCGATTCAAGTGCTCTATGAGCCAATGTTCCGTGACCAATCTCGCGACGAGAGTTTCCGCCGAAACGACCACATTCACCTACAGAATAAGGAGGGAAATTATAGTGAAGCAAAAAGCGTTTATCGAATTTACCCTTAACACTATCAATCAACTGTTGATCTTCGTTAGTGCCAAGAGTGGTGATTGCTAGAGCTTGAGTCTCACCACGAGTAAACAGAGCTGATCCGTGGACACGATCAAGGAAACCAGCTTCAACTTCGATAGGACGAATCTGATTAAAATCGCGGCCGTCGATACGTTTGCCCGACTCCATAGTGATTCCACGAGCAACTTTTGACTTTAGACTTCCAAAAGCATCTGACGCCAGAGAAAGTTTTTGAGAAAGTTCATCACTTGGAAGTGAAGACCATTCGTTAGACAAAGTTTCTTTCAAAGCTTTTTTAGCCGCATCTATAGCAGAATAACGCTCACCTTTGATTCGCTTAGAGAAAGCGTCGCGAAGCGCAGCTTCAGAAATTCCTTTAACTTTCAATATAAGCGCATCGTCTGGAGTCGCAGGTTTTTCCCACTGACGTTTTTCTTTGCCACAAAGTTTACGGAGTTCTTCCTGAACATCGATTAATTTTTGAAGTTCGGCATGGCCCCAATAAAGCGCCTCAAGAAAATCTTCTTCAGAAGCATCTTTGGCACCGCCTTCAACCATCATGATTGAATCGCGACTACCTGAAACCAAAACATCAATGTCAGCTTTTTCCAAATCAGCCACTGGAGGATTGATTTTTAGTTCGCCATTGATTCGACCAACACGAACTGTCGCGATGGGAGTCGTAAATGGAATATCAGAAATATATAGTGCTGCAGAAGCTCCAAGACCCGTTATAGCTTCGCATTCATTAATTCCGTCATAGCCAAGCAAAGTTGTCACAACTTGAGTTGGATATTTATATCCTTCTGGAAACAAGGGCCGAAGAGGACGGTCAGTCATTCGAGCCATCAAAGTCGCCCAATCAGTGGGGCGCGCTTCTTTTTTAAAAAAGCCTCCTGGAATTCTTCCAGAAGCGTAAAATTTTTCTTGAAACTCTATCGTTAACGGAAAGAAATCCAAACCTACGGCGGGTTTGTAATCACTAACGGCCGTCACTAACGCACAGGTCTCGCCGTATTTGATAAATACAGATCCATGAGCCTGCTTTGCAAGTCTCCCTGTTTCGATTGTTAGTTTTCGCCCACCAATTTCTGTTTCGACAGTTACGGGTTTATTTAGAACTCCCATTTTTTCTCCTCTGGTAATACTTCTCAAAATAATACTTATAACTATTTTTCACTTATAAATAAATTTCAAGGTCTTTACCTATTTGTTCTTCCCTAATTTATTTCCAGGGAGAACATTTGTGCAAATTCAATGCACGACACAGCAATAAATAGTCGGATGCATGCGCACCAAACTATTTTCAGTTTTACCAATGAACAAACATAAATTCTCTATTCCTAAATAAGAATAAGAAATCTTATGGTTGAGCAAAGAACGAACTAAATAATTTATATTATTTACGACGTATTCCTAGATCAGAAACAACTTTGTTGTATCTTTCAACAGACTTAGCTTTTAAGTAGGTCAACAAGCTCTTACGACGACCAACCATCTGCAAAAGACCACGACGTGTGTGGAAGTCTTTTTTATGAATCTTAAGATGCTCTGTAAGGTTTTTAATCCTTGTGGAAAGTATGGCAACTTGAACTTCCGGAGATCCTGTATCGCTATCGGCTTGACGAAACTTTTCGATCACGCCTTTTTTTTCTTCAACTGTAATAGACATTTTACTCTTCTTTTCTCCTATTATTTGTATGGTGGAAATAGCGTTTTTATTCCGCGATTTCAATGAATTTAAAGGGGATTTTTCTTGAAAACGCGACCTATCTTCCCGGTCGAAGCATGGGCCCATGCAACAAGGCCCATATTTTCCGGCCCCATCAGCAACAATGGCCTCGGATGAGGCCTGGGCTTCCACTGGCCGAAGTCTCTCAATCTTGTGGCCTCTGACGAAGTTAAATAGTGAATATCAAAGATTTTTTTTAATTCTTCTGTGCCTAGAATTTGAAATTTTTGATCGTCAGAAGTCGGAGCATCACCTCCATATGGACCCACCCAAGTTCTACGAAGGCGAGTCAAATGACCCGGGAAATGGCAAAGCTCTGTCCCCCAATCTTGGGCCAAAACCCTGATATAGGTCCCCGAACTGACATGCACTCTGACATCCCACGCCATACTTGAATCTGACAATTTCTTAAGGCCCAAGTGTTGCGCCTCAAATATTGTAACCGTTTTTGATTTTAGCTCTGGAACCTTACCCTCGAACCTGGCCAAATTATATGCTCGTTCTCCATTGATTTTTACTGCGCTAAATTTTGGAGGAGTCTGATTGATCTCAAGATTTTTAAAAAATTTAAGATGTTCAATTAGCTCAGCTTCTAAAATCTCAACAGGTCGATTCATCCATAGCATCATGGCATCTTTAACAGCACCTTCAGGAAAAATAGGTTCAGAGGTGTTGTCTAAAGTATCTGTCGTTGCACCAAGAAAAATTGTTGCCTCATAAACTTTATCTAAGGCACTAAGTGGACTTAGCAATTTTGTAGCTTCTTCAGTTCCGACCAGCAACCAACCTTCAGCAAATGGATCTAAAATTCCGGTGTGACCTATACCCTCGCGAGAGCGCCCAGGCAAACCTAACTCATTTTTTAGAAAGCCAAGAGCCTCTTGCGAACCAAGGCCGACAGGCTTCCACAGCATTCCTAAAGACATTTTATTCCAACCCTCTATTTACTGAGGAGAAGCTTCTTTGGGGTCTGAATTATGAGAAAATTCTCCATCCAAGTTTGGATAGATCTTTTCTTCAATATAACTTTCGATGACATCTCCAACTTTAATATCGTTGAAGTTTTCAATCGAAATACCACACTCAAAACCAGTCGCAACTTCCTTAGCATCATCTTTGAATCGTCGAAGTCCTGAAAAAGACCCAGAGTAAACAACACGACTATCTCGAACAACACGAGCAAAATCAGAGCGCTTAATCTTACCGGTCAAAACCATACAACCTGCAACAGCTCCCGTTTTTGAGACGGAGAATACTTGTCTAACTTCTGCAGTACCTTGAACAACATCTTTGATTGTCGGTTCAAGAAGCCCCTTCATGGCGTTAGCGACTTCATCAATCAATTGATAAATAATAGTATAGGTCTTGATAGGAATACCTGTTCGCTCAGACGCCGCCAGTGCCGGTGCATCTGGTCGCACGTTGAAACCCATCACAACAGCTTTAGAGGCACTTGCGAGCAAAATATCACTCTCAGAAATGCCACCGACACCTGCACTCAGTACTTTCAATTTTACTTTATTTTGAGGAAGCTTATCCAAGGAACCTTGAATAGCTTCAGCCGAACCGCGAGCATCTGCCTTTAGAACGATAGGAAGTTCTTTAAGATCTCCCAACGCCATCAAC
Source organism: Bdellovibrionota bacterium (assembly GCA_041750195.1). Classification (GTDB taxonomy): domain Bacteria; phylum Bdellovibrionota; class UBA2428; order UBA2428; family UBA2428; genus JBGSZX01. The sequence goes on from JBGSZX010000030.1 coordinate 70,761, forward strand.
GCAAAGACATCTTCTACTGAATTAATTTGAGGACCATTTTCATGTTTCTTACGAGATTCAATTCGCATATCAGTGAGCTCACGAGCTGCACGTTCGTCTTTAACAACGTTCAATTCATCACCAGCAGCTGGAACTCCAGCTAAACCCATGATCTCAACAGGTGTTGAAGGTCCTGCCTCGGGAGTGTTTTTTCCCTTATCATCAATCAATGCACGAACTTTTCCGTAGTATTCCCCTGCGGCAATATAGTCGCCTACTTTGATTTTTCCGTTCTGAACAAGAACAGTTGCCAAAGGACCACGATTTTTATCTAATTTAGCTTCAATAATGATTCCATCTCCAGGACCATTATCTCGAGCTTTCAACTCAAGTAGCTCCGCCTGCAATTGAATCATTTCTAGCAACTTATCAACGCCTTCACCGGTTTTCGCGGATACAGGAACAAAGATTGTATCTCCGCCCCAAGCTTCATCAATCACTCCAAGTTCGGAAAGCTGTTGTCTAAGTTTATCAGGATTCGCATCAGGCAAATCCATTTTGTTCATCGCTACAATAATGGGAACACCTGCTGCTTTTGAATGATCAATAGCTTCTCGCGTCTGAGGCATCACACCCTCAGAAGCAGCAACAACTAAAATCACAATATCAGTACATTTTGCTCCCCTAGAACGGATCGCAGAAAAAGCCGCGTGGCCAGGAGTATCCAAGAAACATAGACGCTGAGTAGACGCTTTTGTCTCCTTAGCTTTCGCCTTAGGTTTTGCGCCTTTCTTTTTATCTTCTTTGCTAGCTTTTTTAGCAGCTTTTTTAGCATCAGCGCCATCACCAGCCGTTACCAAAGCAAGGTTTCCAATGGCCTCATCCACATTTACCGTATAGGCACCAATATGCTGAGTGATTCCACCGGCTTCGCCGGATGCTACACGCGATCGACGAATGAGGTCTAACAATGATGTTTTTCCATGGTCAACGTGTCCCATAATCGTAATCACGGGACTTCTAGGGTCTACGCCTTTTTCTGAAACTTGCTCACGAGCACCCAAAAGATTTGATTCTTTAGGGGTGACGTCTCTCACTTCAAATTCATATTCAGAAGCGAGAATTTGCGCACTTTCCAAATCCAAAAACCAATCGCGAACGCCTTCGGCTTCTTCTGGAATTTCAAGCCCAAGCTTCACAAGTTTACGAGCAACTTCTTTGGACTTAATTGACAATTGAGATGCCATATTTTCAACAGAAATCGATTTATTAAATTCCACATAACGCTTTCGGGCAGAAGGCGTCGTAAGGGGCGTCTTGCTCATACTTGAACGACCAATGAGCAACTTCTTTTTTCTAGGATTATAAATACGTTCACGTCTTAGAAAATCTGTAGATTTAAAAGCTCCAGCCTGAGCAGCTCCTGCGCGACTTCTCGCCGACAGAGCACCCTTCTTTTTCTTTATGCCGTCATCTTTTTCAATTTCTTTTAAAAGAGCCTCTTGAGTCGGGCCCTTTGAGGCTTCATTTGGTTTTTGACTTCTGGCCAAGTTCTTTGCGATATCTGCCCTATTGACTTGAATATCACTAACAATCAAAGGCCTATCTCGAGTTGCTGTTGTTGGCTGAACGACTCGAATCACACTATAACGTGACCGATCAGCCGTTCGAGGCGCCAAATCTAATGCTGGAGCTGGTGCCACAGCTTCTTCTTCAGGAATTTCAAAATCATCGTCATCACCCTTTCGAATGCTGAACATTTCTTCTGTAAACTCCGAAGCCAGCTCGGATGTCATATCATCATCCTTCGCAAGAAGAGGATCAAGCTCATCTTCTGTTGGCGCACGTTTTGAAGGATCAGTTATAGGAGATCTGTGTTCGGAAGAAACATCAGCGCCATCAACTTCTACAGCAAGATTCAATTGCGAATTATCACTTGAATCTGCCACCTCGACAGATTGAGTCGCTGATATTTCATCAACCTCTAGCTCATTATCAGCTTCGGTTCCTGTAGATTTTGAGGGAGAATCTCGACGAACGATGACTTTTCTTCGAACAATTGTAGATGCGGCTGCTTCCACCGATTTTTTCGTCTCATCTGGCTCAGCTGCTGCGGCTGCTTTTTTGCGAACAACCGTTTTTTTGCGAGCCGTTGTTTTTTTCTCAGTCTTTTTTGTAACTTTCTTTTTACGAACAGTCTTCTTCTTTGCAGGTGGGGCATCTTCAGCGGATGCTTTGGCAAGGAATTCCTTGATTTCATCCACCTCTACATCAGTCAATGACGCCATATGATTTTTCACAGCCAATTTCATTGGCTTAATCTTTTCAATCAGTTCTAGTGCTTTAATATCGAGTTCTTTTGCAAGTTCGTAAACTTTCATATGTCCATCAACCTCTATGTTTTCCGTACGGCGCCAAAGCTAAGACTCAATTAAGACTCTTTGCTTTTCTCCATCGCAGCTACTTCAGCCCTAAGTTTCGCTTCGATCGGATTCATATCAGAAGCTCCTTTAGAATCAGCCGCGCCACCAGCATCTCCAGATTTCAAAGCTTCAGCTTTTGCTTTCTGCTCTTCAATAAATTTATCGTATTCGCCACTTTCAATGAATTGCTTAGCATTTTCTACTAACTTGTTTGCCCGAGCCTCATCAAAACCAGGAACTTCCGCAACAAAAGAAGGTGCCATATTCGCCACATCTCTTACGGTATTAAAACCATTTTGGTACAAAGAAACTGCAAGAGTGTCTGTGACATCTGGAAGCAGCATCATTTGCATTTTAGCGTTTGCAGCTTTTCTAGCCATATCGGATTCTGAAGTGATATCCAGTTTCCAACCAGTCAACTGACTCGCCAATCGCACATTCTGTCCACGCTTACCGATTGCAATCGAAAGATGAGCGTCGTCAACAACGGTCTCGATGGACTTGTCTTCGTCATCAATAATAACTTTTTGGATTTCAGCAGGAGCCAACGCATTACAGACAAATCTAGTTATATCCTCGTCCCAAGGAACAATATCAATGCGCTCGCCTTTGAGCTCTTGAACAATGTTCTGAACACGACTGCCACGAACACCGACACAGGCGCCCACGGGATCCACATCTGGATCTCGTGAAAACACTGCGATTTTTGCACGAATTCCTGGTTCGCGAGCGGCTCCCTTGATCACAACAAGCCCCTCTCGAATTTCTGGAACTTCATTTGTGAATAATGTTATTAAATACTCAGGACAGGCACGAGATAAAATAATTCGCGGCCCCTTGGGAGTCACCTGAACGTCGTTCAAATAACATTGAATGCGATCTCCTGGATTATAAAGCTCACCTGGAATCTGATCTCGAGTCGGCATGTAAGCCTCAGTTCGACCTAGGTCAATCACCACGGCGCCACGGTCAACACGACGAATGAGGCCCGTTATAACCTCGCCTTTTCTGTGTTGAAATTCGTTAAAAATAATTTCACGCTCAGCATCGCGGAGTTTTTGAACAATGACTTGCTTAGCTGTTTGAGCTGCAATCCTAGATAAAACCGTAGTATCAAGTTTGATACCAATACTGTCTCCCACACCTACTTCAGGATCATAAGTATGCGCTTCACTGAGAGATATTTGTTTTTCTTTGTCTTCAACAGAATCAACAACGTCCATGAACTGATAAAGATCAACTTCTCCGGTGTCTTCGTTGAAACGAGCCTCAATATCGCGAGTTAACCCGTACTTGCGTTTTGCAACAGTCATCAATGCCTCTTCAACAGCACTCACTATAATTGTTCGATCAATCCCTTTGTCTTTTCCAACTTGCTCAAGAACTTTGCTTAGCTCATTCATATAAATTCCCTTTCTCAAAACTCCAGTATTAAGGAGTCCACACTCTCAACCACATTGCGTTTTTAATCGTTCCCATAGGAATTGAATGTTCAACTCCTTCTTTATCTTTGATCAATATCGAGCCTTCATCTTCAACCTTTAGCAATCTACCTTCCCAATTTTTTCTTGGTTTTGCGGGCTCAGGCATTTTGATGGGCTCCAAAGTTTGGAATTTAATATTTTCGCCTAGAGCTTCCCGAAAATGATCCAAAATTCGAAGACGAGGTTTTTCTCCAGGACTGCTAACCTCTAAAGTATAAGCCTCTGGCAATGGATCCCACACATCAAACATGGGACCTAAAACTCTGTGAACATTGGCACAATCATCAATCGAAATTCCGTCTTTGTTCTCGGGAGATTTATCGATTGTAACCCTAACCGTTGAACTTTTTCCGGACAGGACCTCTACATCGCGGCACAAAAAACCCAGGTTACTTAACACAGGCTCTATATTTGCTAATAGTTCCTGCTCTTTTTTGTTTTTGTAAACGGCCAATATCACTCTTTTATATTCCTAATTTAAAACCCAAATAAAAATTAAGGGATCCGCTTACGCGGACCCCTTCTGCGATCTATTCGTAGTCAATTTTGAGCAAATTAGCAAGCTTAGCTTCGTGTTTCAGGGAATACTGCTAGAAATTGACCCAAATTCCGATATTTTAGAGGGCTATTCCGCTCATTATTTTCTTGGAAATTTCCACTTTCACTCCTGCCAAAGTAAAATTAACCAAATATTTCAGCAGCTTAGTTTTTTAAATAAAAAATTCGAAAATCGAAAGAGCCCAAGTCCCTAATCAAAAATGACGGCCCCTCTGCTCGGATCAATCGACCCTCTTTAGGATAAAGCTCTTCAAGGTAGGCTCGCATTCCCGGCGATACAAATTCTCCCAAATCAATATCATGAGAAGTATTGGAGCGATTGAGAACTACGATAGCCCTTTGATTCCTATAAGTTCTCTCATAAATCAGAACACGATTGAGCTCATCCACTCGCAACCATTTAAAATCACCTCGGTTCAATACGGCATGATTGGCCCTTAACGAACCCAAAGATTCAATAGCCGCTCGAAGTTCAAGATCAGGGGACATCCCTTGCTCGGCCCATGGATAAGGAACTCGATTATAGGGGTCATCATTCCATGCACCCTCTATCCACTTACCCTCGGCCGTTACACCTACTTCATCTCCATAATATATAGACGGCGCACCTGGATAGGACATCAAAAAACCCATTAGAAACAAAAACTTTTTACGAGCAATCGACCTGTCTCCGCCAGAAATTTTTTGCAGCAAAAACAAAATACGATTGGTATCGTGAGATCCCAATAAATTAAACGCAGAATGCCAAGCGGGATCAGGGAATGCCTCGTGAATCCCCTGAACTTGATCTACGAATTGTTTGTCCGTCGTTTGAAAAATTGGCCCAACAGGACTGAAATCATTTGAGTCGTTATCGTAAAACTTTGTCCCAGCACATCCATATCCATAACATCGATCAAACATCCAATTTAGCAAGGAACTGCGCAAACGATAATTCATCACAGAATCCCATTCAGTTCCTAAAAGCCAAGAACTGGGATTTCCCCACTCTTCTCCAATGATCCAAGCATTTGGATTTTTACTTTTTACAACTTTTCTAAAATCTTCCCAATAATGATTTGAAGGATCGACAATGGTGCCTGGGTCGATATCGCCACCGACATCAAGTCGCCACGCGTCGGCGCCATGGTTCATCCAGTAAGGCACAACTGCCTCGTTGCCACCTTGAAAAAAGAAATTGCGAACACTCGCAAGTCGGCTATTTAGCTTAGGAACGTTAAAAAATCCAAACCAAGCTTCATAGGTCTCGAAAGGAGCCTGGGAATCAGGTAAAATTGGATTTGGACAAAGTACTTTTGTTCTGCGATCAGAACCTAAGGCAGGGCTCCCAATTGCTGGAATAAAAAACCAATCCCTCCATGAAGAGTTTGACGATTCACAAGCCCCAGAAGCATCATTATTCCCGGGACCATTTGGACTTATCAATTCAAGATCTCTATTCCAGCGACCCCAAAGGTCAAAATAAGGACTATCTGCAGACACATGATTAAAAACTCCATCCAAAACAATATGCATCCCCCGCTTTTTAATAGCTTGTACCAAAGATTCGAAATCTTCTAACGAGCCAAAAGCCGGGTCTATTTTTTTAAAATCTGTAGTGTCGTATTTATGATTCGTAGGTGATGCAAAAATGGGATTTAAGTAAACAGCTGTCACACCCATTTTCTTTAAGTTGTCCAACGACTGTTCGACTCCCTTGAGGTCCCCACCGTAAAATTGATTGTATCGCTGCCCCAAACATTCACTCATCGGATCACATAGTGGCGAGTTCCAAGCATTCAGCTTTGGTTTTAGACCATAAATCCATCCCTCCCCCGTTTGAGGATCATTCGACGAATCACCGTTACGAAATCTATCGGGAAAGATTTGATAAATGATAGCCCCTTTTACCCACTCGGGGACATCAAAGTTTTTATCAAATATCGTGATTTGAAACGAAGCCAAATCATTCCAAGAGTCCCTCATTGTTCCCTGACCTCCAGGAAAACTACGAATGTCATCATCGGTATAGTAATCAATATCAGTGCCATCTCTAAGCTCAAAAAAATAGTAAAGTAGATCGGAGTGATTCGGCACCGGAATTGTGGCTGTCCAATACTGAACAGGACCTAATTCGACGTCGAGGGCCGAATATTCCGGGTTCATAGTGATACCGATCCGTTTTGATAATTTGGAATCCCATACAAAAACAGTGGCGCCAGTTAAATCTTCTGCGCAGGTTTTGATCCTCAAACGGATGGGAGCTGACTCAGTCGGGACAGAGCCAAATGGCTGCCTAAAGGTCCCATCAAAAGAATTGTGCTCAATCCCAGTCCACCAAATATTATTATCGCGCTTTGCACCATCGCAGTTTCCAGGCGTAGCTTGCGACATTGGCGCATTTAAGAAAATTGATGATAACAAGACCGCAATCGGATATTTGGAACGCCATAGTCCATTAAGAAAATTCATTGTCTGTAAAATGCCAAAGACAGAGCTTGAGTCAATGAAACTCTGCTGATATCGATGCCTAGTGATTGTCCTTAAATTTGGTGGCACATCTGTTGGAAGTATCGAACGCATCCGGCATGTGGCAAAAATTATTAAAAAAACTTTAGAGAATGAAGGACCCTGCTGTGTCGTCGCCTCTGCAATGTCTGGAGAAACAGATCGTCTTGTTTCGCTTTACAAGCAGATTTCACAGGATGTTCACACATTAGAATATGATCTCCTAGTCGCCAGTGGCGAACAAGCCTCGATTTCGCTATTGAGTGCCGCCCTCAGAGCCATAGGAGTCGCTGCCAAGCCACTTTTAGGACATCAAGCTGGGTTTCAAACCGACGAATCAAGAGGTCGAGCCAAAATTCAGGATATCGATCCCGAAAAAGTTAAAAATTTAGCGGAGCAAAACATAGTGGCTATTGTTGCTGGATTCCAGGGAGCTGACACAGACGGGAATATCACGACTTTAGGTCGAGGCGGTTCGGATACTTCGGCCGTAGCACTAGCGGCAGCCGTCGGTGCAACCCGATGTGACATTTATACAGATGTTTCGGGCGTCTACACCGCTGATCCCCGAATTTGCCCAGATGCTAAAAAAATATCATTTATGAGTTTTGAAGAGATGATGGAATTGGCCTCTTTAGGGGCCAAGGTTCTACATCCTCGATCTGTTGAAGTTGCCGCAAAATATAAAATTCCAATTAGAGTCTTAAACACATTTGAAGAAAGTGAGGGAACCCTAGTGGGACCACAAAATCATTTAGAAAGCCCCGTCGTAACGGCTCTGACTACCGATACAAATTTAGCACTTACGACTCTAAAAAACTTAAACGAAAACGTGACCTCTATCCTTGACCGCCTTTTTAGCGCATTGAGCGATTCAGGTGTGATTGTGGACATCATTGTTCATTCGGCAGCACGAGATGACGGAAGCTTTGACTTAAGCTTTTCTACCCCTCGAGAAGACGTCGTAGATTTAGAGAAAACGTTAGCAAATTTGGGCTGGAGAGCCGAAAGCATCGATACCACCTTGACCAAAGTCTCGCTAGTAGGATCTGGCATGCGAAGTCATAGTGGAGTTGCGGCCAGAGTTTTTAGGACTCTCAATCGCAACAATATACCCATCATTTGCACGACAACATCCGAGATTAAAATCAGCTGCGTTGTTCCTAGCGACAAAGCAGAAATTGCTCTAAAGGCATTGCATTCCGAATTTCAAGTGCCACAATAAGATATAGGATTTAAATTCCTCAAGAGCCAACAATGAGCCTATTTATAAAAAAGCCTGACGCCGACAATTTTGAAATCAACGAATCCGTGCTTTTAAAATTGAGCCAGAGCTATGGAACACCTTCCTATTTTTACGACGCCTCAAGAATCGCCTCACAATATGAGAGACTCAATGCCAGTTTTAGAAAGCAATCTATTGATTTACGAGTCCATTATAGTGTCAAAGCTTCCTCAAGTTTAGGGCTTCTAAAATACTTAAGAGGATTAGGGGCTTTTTTTGATGTCGTATCAGGCGGGGAACTAGAACGATGCCTTGAAATTGGAGCCTCGGGCAATGAAATTGTCTTTTCGGGTGTCGGCAAAAGCAAATCCGAGATTATAAAGGCTTTAGAAAATGACATCTTACAATTTAATGTGGAATCAGAGAGTGAGCTAATTCTCATTGAAGATTGCGCACGCAATATGAAAAAATGTGCCAATATTGCGCTTAGAATCAATCCAAATATAGATGCTCTGACCCACGAATATATAACCACTGGCACCTACGACTCAAAATTTGGCGTGTCCGTCGATGAGGCCGAATTCTTATACCTTCGCTACAAAGACAATCCTAACGTCAAATGGGTTGGGCTTGATATGCATATTGGTTCTCAACTTACAGAAAAAGCCCCCATCATTCAGGCACTCAAACGATTCACTGCCTTTGCCAAAAGCCTCGAAGAACATGGTTTGTTTCTGAAGAATCTCGATATTGGTGGCGGTCTAGGCGTAAACTACAATGCAGACAAAATTATTAGCCCAGAGGAATTTGCGGCTTTGGTGGCCAATGAATTAGCGACACTCAACCTAGACAACCGCAATATCATTATGGAGCCTGGCAGATTTTTAGTCGCAGAATCTGGCATTTTAATGACTGAAGTCCTTCACGTTAAAAGGCTCAATCAAAAAGTCTATGCCATCATTGATGCTGGCATTACGGAGCTTATGCGCCCTAGCCTCTATGGGGCCTATCATCATATTGAAGTTTTAAATTCTCAAGAAAAGGAGTTCGAGAACGTGAATGTGGTCGGTCCGATTTGCGAAAGCTCTGATTACTTTGCTAAAAATCGTAGCCTCCCAAAACTTAAGCAAGGCGACCTACTGGCCGTTTTCAACTGCGGAGCCTACGCAAGCTCAATGTCTCATACCTACAATACTCGAGGTCGGGCGCCAGAAGTCCTTGTATTTGATGACAAGGAAATCGTCCTCAGAAGAAGAGAACTAAAAGAAGATCTTTTTGCACTGGAAATCTAAGCAGATATTCTCTATGAGGTGAGGCTATGTTTAAGGCTTCAAGCATCACCCAGTTCATTGACAACAATTATTTACATTTTAATGCGGCAGCACTCAAAGATGCGGCTGCGGCATACAAGAAACATGTTGAAGATGGCCAAGCCATGTTCGTCACCTTGGCTGGAGCCATGAGCACCGCTGAACTTGGCAAATCTTTAGCGGAAATGATTCGCCAAGGAAAAGTTCATGCCATCAGTTGCACCGGCGCCAATTTAGAAGAAGATTTATTCAATTTAGTCGCCCATGATCATTATGTCCGAATACCAAACTACCGCGACCTGACGCCTCAAGATGAATTAAAACTTCTCGAGAAACATATGAATCGGGTCACAGACACTTGCATTCCAGAAGAAGAAGCCATGAGAGCTCTTGAAAAACACCTTCTAAAATTTTGGAAGAAAGCAGATGAAGCTGGCGAAGCTTATTTTCCGCATGAGTTTTTGTATCAAATCATCCGTTCAGGCGAGCTCGAAGCCAGTTACCAAATCGACCCCAAAGACAGTTGGCTGCTTGCCGCTTGCGAAAAAAATCTTCCGATATTTGTGCCGGGCTGGGAAGACTCCACAACTGCAAACTTTTTTGCATCTCATGTTATCGCTGGGAGATTAAAAAATCCTAATACCGCAAGACAAGGCATCCAAGCCATGATGAAGCTTGCTGATTGGTATACGGAAACCTCAAAAAAACAAAGCATTGGCTTCTTCCAAATTGGTGGGGGCATTGCTGGCGATTTTCCAATCTGTGTTGTTCCCATGCTTCATCAAGATCTTCAGCGAGACGATGTTCCTCTTTGGGGATATTTTTGCCAGATTAGCGACTCAACCACCAGCTATGGATCTTACTCGGGCGCCGTTCCAAATGAAAAAATTACCTGGGGAAAACTAGGTGTTGATACGCCGAAATATATCATCGAATCTGATGCCACAATTGTAGCTCCGCTGATTTTTGCTTATGTCTTAGGATTGTGACATTATTGAAGCATGAGCGACAGAATTTTATACTGGAGTTTGAAATTCTTCAGTTTAGTTTTCTTTGGATTTTTATTCTCGTCCTGTGCCTCAAGTGACTATTTAAAAACAAATGTTGTAGAAAATGACGAAATCCCATTTTTTGATCCACATTTTGCGACAGCGAATCTTTTAGATATCGAATATGGTGACGAAGCTTTTGAGAGTTCTCAGAAATCTCTATTGCTAAAGTCTGATAATCAGAAAATTATTCTTTCTAGCTGGACCCCTAAAAAGAACAGCGAAAAAACGCCTCTATTTCTTGTCTTGCCAGGTTTTGGGGGAGACGAAAGCTCTCCTGTAAGCCAGAGCGTTGCCTATCACCTTTGGAAGCAAGGCTTTCAAGTCTTGATGCTCCCCTCCGTCACCCATCCAGAAGGTCGAAAATTCTTTCTTGGAAAGCAAATGCCTGGTCAGATTGCTGCTGACAATAAAAAGTGGATAACTAAAGTTTCTGAAATCCTAGGAACCCTAAATTTAAATCATAAAAAAGTAAATTTAATTGGCCTTTCGTGGGGGGCCCTCCAAGTGATGGAGCTTCAGAACGCTCCTGATCTCGACCAGTCAGGGATAAAATGGGGATCATTTGTAGCTATCAATCCGCCCTTGAACCTGCCTTTTGCCTTATCGCAAATAGATCAGGCATTGGCTCAATATAGAAATGAATTTACCAAAAATTCCCACCTTGACCCCGCACTTGTTACAAAAATTCACGCTACAAATAGCAACGCCTTAAACTTTGCTGAAAAAATAAATATTTTTGAGAAACATGAAGTCGAGTTTTTGCTTGCATGGTCTTTCCATGAATCGTTACTAAGAATCGTAGGAATCAGGGACTCAAATCTAGACATTACATTTGCAGATTACCTAACAAGTCCTTGGGGCCTCCATTTAGACAAGTCAGATTTAGAGACTTGGACTGTCAAGCATCGGCTCCTCAATCGACAAAATCCATGGCCAAACAATCTCATCGTCTTCCATAGCCTTGACGACTATTTGAATTCCCCTGATGAGGTTTCTGATTTGAAATCAAAACTAGCCTCCAAGATGCTTCTTTATAGGCATGGCGGGCATTTAGGCTTTATGAATGGCTCTCGATTTTGGACAGACTTAGAACGCAGCTTAGCACCGCTATTGAATGAATAACTTACACGCGCGCCGTTATTCAACGCCTGCGACTAGCTCATTGGCCTCGATCCACTTGTGAATGATAGGTCGAATAGCCACTGACACAGCTGGATTATTTTTTTGAAAACTGCGAAGAGTTCCGACAAAACTTGCCCACAAGGAATCTGCCTTACCTTGTAGCTCGCAATAGTATTCGGCATCTAGCTTGATATCGTCTACTTCGGCATCACCTAAATCACGCAGTTTCTCACCTTGGTATCCCAAACTTTTAAGTAAAAATTGAGCACGGTCTTCAGGCTGTGAAGCGATTAGCTCTGCCCGATCAATGGGATTCATTCGAGTTAAAACTTTCTGAATCAATTCATCTGGAAGCATGCAAACCATTGAACTTGGAAGTTCCTTAAGGGCGGATTGTTTGATCAAATTCATACAACCAGCCTTAGCCAACATTCGATACAAAATAAGTTCCTTTTCGGGACTAGCGTTAGTAAGCAATTCCGCAGACTTTTCTAAAAAAGCATTCCGCTTGGTCTGCCGAGAACGTGAGTCGATAATTGCTTCGTGAATTTCTGACGCCCTTAAGACAATGTCTCCGTCAAAAATATTTTGAGCTTCTTTTGAAATGCTTTCAAATTGTGCGGTTGAGATAGAGTTCATGAGAGTAGTAGATTTGGTTGTTGATGCCGCCGTTAGAACTATCGCCGCCAAATCTACTCGAGCCGTCGCCAGACTTAAAAACTCCTTAGCACTTATTGATTCAATCAAATCCAAAGTTGCTTTTGGAAAGGAAGCTCTAGCCTCTAATGAAATTTGATCGACCTGTTGGCCGATCAAAGTTAAACCTTCGCGCATATCATGCTGATCGCCAGAGGACACCGTAAGCAAATGCCTACATTTGCCCCTTAGTTCCTGGCTTAGAGGAGCAAACAAATCACTTAAGACTGCTTCATTTGCACACTGCCCCAACACGACAAGCGCCATGGCTTCTTTGCGGCCACCTATCTGGATCCATTTTTTTACGAGGTCCTGCATGACGTCAGGCACCTTTGCGTAAAGTTCTAAAAACTTTTCAATTCCAGTTACGTCAAAATTTTGTTTTCGTGAATTATCTATAAGCATATTCAAATTTCCCTTTTGGTTCCCCAAAATTTATTGCACTCGATTCTTGTCGGTTGCCCGAATCTAAATCTTAACAATTAGGAAAAATTAGTTGATGATTTATTTGATAATTATTTTTTTGTATAACTACAGAGGGTGCAGAGCGGCCGTAGCTTGTAAAACGCTAAGAAGAACTAACACCATAAGTAAAATCCATAGTTGACGAGTAATTGCCATAATTAAGGAGCCATTCCTAGTCCTAGTGTCAGATTCTTGTCAACGGCCCCCTAGCCCCTAATTTTTAGCCTTCACTCGTCACGTTAAGTCTCTGATATTAAGACATTTTATATTGTACAGGGGATGATAGGTTTTAGGACTTGTCCATAGAGTCAGCTCCCCTTATAACAAATCTAACTCGGGGGAGTTGAGACATTTATTTGAACGGGGGACCGCTTGAAACTAAAAAAAGGCGAATCGAAAACCTTAAAACTGTTGGGCAACTTGTGCCTCTCCATTATTTTGTGCTCCTTATCTTCTACCCTTGTTGCGGCCGAAGGCACCTCCGTTATTTCCGATGTAACGCCTAGCGATTTAGAAGGCCCCTTTTTTAACTCTAGCGAAGCCCACCAATACACCGACCCCTATAGGGGCATTTATAGAAAAGGTGATGATTTTGAGAGAATCATTCTAAAAGAAATAGAAAGCGCCAAATATTCTGTAGATATCGCGGTTCAAGAACTTAGGCTCCCCTATATTGCAAAAGCTCTCGCTCGAAGACGTCAACAAGACGGATTAAGAGTTCGAGTGATACTTGAAAATCAATACAACTTTCCTGTCTCCAACCTTGATCCAGGAGACTCGAAGGATGACGACCGTGGTAATAGCCGAAACCGAGAATACTTTAATTTTGTCGACATGAATGGAGACGGGAGTCTCAGTAATTATGAAATTTCTGAACGAGATGCCGTTGCTATTTTAGCCAATTCTGGAATCACAATCAAAGATGATTCTTCCGATGGAACTGAAGGCAGTGGACTCATGCACCATAAGTTTATGATTATAGATTCCTCTAGAGTCTTGGTCACATCTGCCAACTTTACGATGAGTGACGTCCATGGAGACTACTCGGTGCCAGCTTCTCGAGGGAATGCAAACGCACTAGTAATTTTCACTAATGCAAATGTGATAAGAAAATTCCGAACGGAGTTTGATATCATGTGGGGCATCCATGGTTTCGCGCGATTTGGAATGAAAAAACCTTATAGGGGAGCTCAAAAAGTTGCCCTGTCTGGTGGCAGCAGCGCTGCAAGCTCGGTGACCATCCAGTTCTCTCCAACCTCTAAGCAGTATGACTACTCTGAAAGCTCTAATGGTCTCATCAGCAAAACTCTTAAGGAAGCTAAAAAAGATGTCCGCCTAGCTCTTTTTGTTTTCTCAGATCAAGAAATCTCCAATGCCCTTTTGGATTTGCGTAAGAGTTCTAGGCCGAATATTCGAGCCCTTGTTGAAAAAACTTTTGTATTCCAGTGGTACAGCGAAGCTCTAGATCTTCTAGGCTTAACTTTATTGAGCCCGGAATGTTCGAGTGACTTGAATAACAATCCTTGGAAAAGTCCCATTAAAACTGTAGGATCTCCATATTTACCGGAAGGTGACTATCTTCACCACAAATTTGGTGTTGTAGACGATAGATACACTATTTTTGGGTCCCATAACTGGTCCCCATCGGCCAACCATACCAACGATGAAACACTACTTGTCGTTGATGACAAAAACGTTGCAAATCAGTTTGCTCAAGAATTTGATAGGCTTTTTAAAAATTCAAACTTGGGGCCAACACCAAGTCTTTTGAATAAGATTCGCAGTAGAAGAACCGAATGCCGCCGCTAATTTGGCTTTTTTTGTTAAAGCTTCAGCTCGTATCCGGCATCTTTTAGCTTGTTAATTAAATTATTTCTTAGATCTTGCGTATCACTCTTCGGATCAACAAAAATATTCCCAAATCCATTTTGTTTTAAATCAACATTATTAACAAGCGGGTCTTCTTGCAGGGCCGAAGTAACCTTCGCCAGACATTTCCCGCACGTCATACCAATGACCTCAATGGGCAATTTCTTTTGATCATCATTCGATTTTAAAAAATATAAGACCTTTCGAAAATAGTCTTGAGTAAAAAGTAAGACCAGAAGAGCTGAGGCAAAATATCTGAGCCCAATCAAAAAGTTAGACCCATGCTGATGAACATTGTTTTGGAGCTGAAATCGCTCGCTAAGTTCGGGGCCTATTCCAGGGTAAAAAGCATCGAAGGCCCAGCCAAAAAATAGTGAGCACCCGATAAGACTTGCCACATATATCCACAAACTTTTTTTGCCCAAGGTTTTGTATAGCATGGCAATGCTGGCTGCGTTTGTTGCAGGTCCCGCCATTAAAAAGACAAAAATTCCGCCCGCAGGAAATCCCTTTGCAAGCAAGGCTGCGGCGACCGGCACGCTCCCCGTGGAACAAATGTACATGGGAATTCCAATGGCCAGAAAGATGAAATAAGATAAAAACAAGTTTTCGTTCAAATTAAGTAGGGCGGCAAAATCTTTTGGCAGCCCCATAGAAATCAAAGTTGCAAGAAAAAGTCCAAGCAACATCCATTTCCTCAAGGCTAATGGTTGATCCCTAAGAAAATATGAAGTGAAAGCTTTGAGGCTTTTATCCCTCACTCCCTCACGCTCAATGTGCTTAGCTATGGTTTCAGAGCTAAATGATTTTCTATCAAGCTCTTTATCATCAGCATCGCGATCGAAACGATCAACAAGCAAGCCCCCCACGACCCCAGAAATCAACGCTGCAAAAACCTTAAAAATAGACAGCGTCCAACCAAAAAAGCTATAGGTCACCAAGATGCTATCGACTCCTGTTTGGGGCGTTGCCGTTAAAAACGATACGGTAGCCCCTTTCGACGCTCCACTTTTACGAAGCGCGATGCCTGCAGGCACAACTCCACAAGAACAAAGAGGCAAAGGAACGCCAAACAAAGCTGCCCAGACATTCGACATAAAATGGGATGCCCCTAATCGTGAAAGAATCAGGCGCTTTGGGAAATAGAGATGTAGCACACCTGCAAAAAAAAAGCCGATTAACAAATAAAGGGCCATTTCATTAAAGAGATAAGCGAATTCTAAGATAAATTTACGAAGCAAATCAAGTATGGGCATCACAAGCTAAAATAGCAGGTCTAGAGAAACTATAAAACTGAAGTTCATTCATTCAGCGCTTTAATTTATCGCTTTAATTTATCGACTGAAGCACTTTAGGCTGAACTTCTTCAGAAACTCGAATTTTTGCCACTCTCAAATTATGGGTTTGACCAAAATATGAAAGTCCTCGAATGACCCACTTTGTTGGGTCAAAGTGATAAAACTTTATTCCATTGCGATAATCATTGGGATAACTGTGATGATAATTGTGAAAACCCTCACCGTACGACAGGAAAGCTACCCACGGGTTATCAACTGCCGTATGCTTATCGGAATGAGGTTGTTCACCCCAAATATGACAGAGAGAATTGATAAAGTAAGTACAGTGGTGGACAAAGGCTAAGCGGGTAAATCCCGCCACCATAATATAAGCCACAACAGAGCCCCCCGTCGCCAACGCGATCAAGGCAGGGACTCCAAAACAAAGCAATGCTCCAAGTGGAAGAGCATAAGCATGTTGGAACCTAATCAGAGGGTCCTTAATCAAGTCTCTGCAATTGGGATACTGCTTTGATAAAGACTCGACGCTGCTCTCACCAGAATAATGTGCCCCACCTTGCTCTTTTCCATTCGCATAAAAAATCCACAAAATATGTGACCATAAAAATCCAAGTCTTGCATTGTAGGGGTCTTTTCCGGTGTCTACAAAGCTATGATGCCTGCGATGATCCGCCGACCATTTAAGTATGGAATTCTGAAGCGCCATGGAACCAGCAAAAAGCATCAGATATTCGACCCATCTTTTCGCGTCAAAGGTCCTGTGCGAATAGTAGCGATGATAGCCCATGGTTATGCCTATTCCCGAAAACCAATACAAGGCGATAGCCCATAACCATGGCCCCCATGACCAACTGTGAGTGAGAGTTAAATAAATAGGAGTAGCAATAAAGCCCACAATCCCAAACATGCTCACAAAAAAAGTATTCGCCCAATCAAAGCTTAGCTTCTCTTCTTTGATATGCTGTTTTACCTGCGGGCTTAAAAAAGGTTGCAATAGAAATTCCATACCTAATTATCGCCATTTTAGGAGCATATTTAAAGCCGAAATAGGGGCACTTACAAAAGTCTTACACATTAAAATCTAATGATATTAAAAATTTAACTTGCGTTGCCAAGACGACGCCGATAGCTTTCTGAGCATGGAACCCAGCCGCAAAGAGGCCTTTAAAAAACTCTTAGAGACCGAGCATGATTGGCCCGGGCCCTACCATTTCAGATTCATTGTTCCCAGCGATCAGATAGAGCAAGTGTCTCGGCTCTTGCCCGAGATCGACATGGAAACAAGGTTTTCGGGGCAAGGCCGCTTTATTTCACTTAACTTTGATTTACACTGCGAAAACGCAGACATCGTTCTAGAAATCTATATGAAGGTACAAAGCATTCCTGGGATTGTTTCACTATAAAATGGATTTACATAAATGGATTTGATCATCAGTTTTTTGAATACTGAAGAAGTTAGGCACCTGCTTCTTTTTGCCATAGTTTTAATAGTTCCAAAACTTTTACTTCGTTACAGCATTCCAGCAGGGTTGACTGCCTTAGGCCTTGGTATTTTTACGAGTCTAGCGACTGATTGGTTTCAGGACGACAATCTTTTGTTGATGCTTTCTCGTTTAGGGATCACTTCGCTTTTTCTTTTTGCCGGCATGGAGGTCGACACCGAAGACCTTAAAAAGAATGCGCCTGCCCTTTCCAAGCATTTAACAAAATCAGTGGTTGTAATTTTTTTTGGAGCGGTCATTTGTAACCAATTCCTTGGTTTAAGCTTTAGACCGTCCTTAATATTAGCCCTGGGTCTGCTAACACCTTCGACTGGATTTATCTTAAATTCGTTAAAGTCTAGCAACTTCAGCGCGCATGAAGAATATTGGATTCGAACAAAGGCAATTGCCAAAGAAATCGTTGCGATTGCCTTACTTTTTTTAGCTCTTCAATCACAAACTTGGCAGCAACTTTTATCATCTACGGCTATCATTCTTGCTATGATTTTGGCACTGCCTGCCATTTTTCGTTTTTTCTTAAAAAGAGTCGCACCTTTTGCTCCAGATTCCGAAGTCGCATTTTTGGTCTTGATAGCCCTCGTGTGTGGAGTCATCACCATGAAGATCGGAGCTTATTATTTAGTAGGAGCCTTTATTGTAGGAATAACGGCAGGTCGTTTTAAGCACTTTATGGAGTCTGATGCTTCGGCAAATACACTTCAGTCGCTTGCTAGCTTCTTCACCGTATTTATTCCCTTCTATTTTTACAAAGCCGGTCTTGGGTTTTCGAAAGATTTGTTTGTGATGGACGGATTTTTGCTAGGACTGATTTTTCTTTTGGTCTGCATTCCAATTCGATTATTGTCAGTGTTTTCGACCATGCATTTCTTTCTTAAAGACTTTTGGGAAGACAGATGGGCTATTGCGATGAATTTGCTGCCAACGTTAATTTTTGGGCTAGTAGTAGCCGGAATATTAAAGAGCGAGTTTCAGGCAGATCATTACATCATTTCGGCACTTGTTATTTATACCGTTGTCGCAAGCATCATTCCAACGTTCTTTAACAAAAAAAATAGCCAAAGAAGACTCGACCCCACTCATCCATAGGACTAAAGTCGCCCTTCATGATTGAAGGCAAAGCACCATCGTTCAGTGATCCTGAGCTCCGACCGCACGTCAAGGCGGCCGTGTTTAGTATTTTCTTGTTAGCGATTGCCTTGATTGCCTGCGGAATCTGGCTAGAGCCCGAACTCAAAAGGCTAGGCAAACAGGTTTATGATGCGATGGGAATCCCTGGCTTGACCCTCATGGTCTATTTGGGTGATTCCGTCATCACCCCCATCCCCCCCGATGTCGCACTGGTAATTATTCAACGTTCAGGTCTTTCACAAAATGCGTGGTGGTTAGTGACTTGGCTAGGGTTGGTTTCAGCTGCTGCAGGCTTCACAGGCTGGTATTTGGGGCACAAACTACGTAGTACCAAATTCCCGCGAAGAATTTTTGGCCCTAAGCTCGAAACAGCAGAAAGCCTGATGAAAAAATTTGGTCCGATTGCCGTTGCCATAGGTGCCCTGACCCCATTCCCCTATTCGGTTACAACTTGGACAGCTGGCATTTTTAATGTGCCGCTAAGGAAAATGATCATTCCCACTCTTTTAAGAGTTCCTAGACTATGGATTTACTATTGGATCTTGGATGGCGCTTTTCGAATTGGCGAATTGATGAAATGATTTACTCGCTTAGTTGCTCATCAGTTAAGACTCTTCGCATAACTGCTCATCGATAAAAGCGTTGATCACTTTTTTGAGGGCGGCTTCGGAGGCGTCGTTTTTCCATTTGATTTTTGATAGTTTGGAGATCAAATCGTTGTCTTGCATTTGCATCATTAGCTTGGCCTCGGTTTCGCCCATATGATCACGCTTTGAAACTCTTTTTACACGTTTATTAAAATCGGCTTCGAGAGCCACAACACCACGTAAATTCTTATCCATGCCGGATTCAAAAATTCGACCGCCTTCAACAAAGGCCAAATCTACACCTTGTTCTTTCCACTGAATTCTTTTCTTTTCGACCAAATCGTTAACGAGAGGATCAATGGCTTCTTCGATCAATTTTTTATCGTGCGGATTGAGCAATAATTTTTGCCCCAATTTTCTGGGATCAAGGTCTCCCAATGAATTCAAAACTTCATTTCCAAAAATTTTATAAATGCGAGTGAAGCCTTCGCGTCCCTCATCGGTATTTTTATTGATGCATCTACGAAAAAGCTCCTCAATATTTACGGAAGGATATCCTAAAGATTCCAAATAACTTATAGCCGTTGATTTTCCCGTTCCCAGGAGCCCGGTGATACCCCAAACTTTCATGTGGCCAACATATCATGCTTGTGATGCTTCGGCCAAAGCTCTAACTGCCTGGGATCGATAGCTCGGCTCCGCGCGGCATTTGCAGAGGGATCCTCAAATCGAAGGCCCAGCCCCACCAATCGTACCGATTTGATAGAGCGGGACAGAGCCTCAAAGAGCAATTCCTCAAAGGTTTCGATGGAGCAAATATCTGTGGATGAGGTGGGAAATGTGGTCTCACAACTGGTCTTCGAAAAATCGTTGAATTTCAATTTTACAAAAGCTTTCGCTAAAAATTCATTTCCGCCGTTCGATCTATAATTTTTTAATCTGGAACGAAGCTGTTTATAGTAGCCTGGCAAAAGATTTTTGATGTCGTCGTAAGTGAGCAAATCTGTGGGGAGAGTGCGTTCAAGGCTGACAGATTTTCTTGAAGACCTTTCGGAGCATATGAATTCTTGAGAAGACAGCAATCCGCCGAAGGCTTTTTTATGGAGGGCATAACCCCACTCTCCAAAGGTTTTTGCGAGCGTGTCGGGATCTACCCTTTGGAGTTCTTCGCAAGTTTCAATGCCTAAGAGGCTTAGCTTTTCCTGAGCCTTGGGCCCCACCCCAGGGATGCGTTTCACAGGAAGTGCGCTCATGAATTCCAAAACATTTTCTGATTTCAACAGAAATAGCGCGTCCGGTTTTTTTGCCGCGCTACAAATTTTGGCGAGCATTTTATTGGGTGCAATTCCCAGAGAAACCACAAGCCCCGTTTGTTCTAAAATGCTTTCTTTGATTCTGCGAGCCTGCTCGAAGGCTAGTGACGGATCTGAATCTAGATTTACAAAACCTTCGTCGACTGAGGTCATTGATACATTGGGATGCATGGCCGAAATGATTTTAAAAATCCTTTTGGATTCCTCACGATAAGCATCAAACCTCAAATTTAGAAAAACCAAATTTGGGCAAAGTTGCTTTGCTAGGCCTGCAGGCATCGCCGATCGCACACCGAATTTTCGCGCCTCATAGTTGCAAGTTGTAATAATACCCCTCGCCTCCTTGCCCCCAACAGCGACAGGCTTATGCTTTAGATAGGGCTTATCCCTAAGCTCCACAGCGGCGTAGAAGCAATCCATATCGAAATGCGCGATCACCACTTAATAATACCATACAAATGTATGGACGCAAGGCGTGGCCGATTTCGAACATTTTTGTTAAAGAATTTATAGGCCCGCGGCTTGACATGAATGGTCGAGCGGCCTAACAACGTCCTGCGGGATGGAGCAGCCTGGTAGCTCGTCGGGCTCATAACCCGAAGGTCGTAAGTTCAAATCTTGCTCCCGCAACCAATTTTTAACTCGCCGGAGGCTCATTAATTTAGCCTCCGGTTTTTTTGACCAAAGTTGGCACTCATCGATCGCTCATTAGTGGAGCATCTTAACCTTCGCTTCTTGTGGTTTTTACCGAACCTTAATCTTGCAAACTATCTAACTGCCCTTGGGTTTGGATTCCAGATATTCTTTAAGAATGAAGAGTTCAAATTTACAAAAGAATGCTTGGGTAACCGGGTTGCTTTTGAGCGTTATATTGCAAGGATGTATTGAATCCGAATTCAACTTTCAGGCAAATGGCGATCGAGATCGTGACCCTGCTGAGATAACACCCCATAGTGAAGATACCTGTACAGAGGACTCAAGCGAATTACCCGATGACAATTTGATGTGGCTTAGCAGAACTCAGATTTATAATACCTATTCAGAGCTTTTTGGCCCAAGTACTGCTCAAAAATTAAAAAATGAAATTGAAACAATCACCTTAGATTTAAAGTCTTACAATTTCGACCATGCCTTATTTAAATTGGCAAAGGAAGACATTGGAAAAATTTTAGTCATGTCTATAAACGCGGCAAAGATTATTTACAACGACTCCACTAGCCGTAAAGCTGTTTTTAACTGTTCGACTTATTCGCCTGTACCGGCCAATTGTGTAGATAACTATTTAAATGGCTTCGCGAGCAAAATTTTTCGTCGAGCACTGAGCCCCACCGAAAAGCAAAATATCAAAAATAGATTTTTTAAAAATAGCTCCAATATTAACTCCGGTCAGCTAGTAGATGTCTTAGCTTATCAGCTCTTTCATCCTCTGTTTTTAGCCAGATTTGAGTTGGGCTCTAGTGAAAAGCGCCAAGCTCAGTATTCCCTAAATTCTTATGAATTGGCAACCCGTTTGGCTTTTGCAATCACTGACACGGCCCCGGATCAATCACTACTTTCAAAAGCAGCGGACCAATCACTATTGGAAGCCTCCGTATTGCAATCAGAGGCTGAACGACTCTTAGAAAGTTCAGCAGCGAAGAAAAAATTTCATGATTTTGCCTTCTACTGGATGAAATCAGATGCGTCATTCACTTTTGCTCAACTTCCAGATGAGCTCGTTGGCAACACTCAAACCGTAGGATTAGGCGAAGCAGCCGTCGATGAAACTCAAAAATTTATGGAATATGTCATCTGGTCCCAAGAAGGGTCATACAAAGATCTATTGAGTTCAAAAGTATCTTTCGCAGATCACGAGGGGCTCGCTTCGATCTATGGGCATGATCCAGCAACAAATGGAGAGCCTCGCACTTTTGGCGATTCCCAGCGTATGGGTGTTTTTGGGAGACTTCCCTTTTTGTATTCACCAACCTCAAGAACACCGCTCATTAGACGGTCTCTTAACTTTCGCGAGCAGGTTTTATGTGAAACTGTCCCACAGCCTTCCGCAGCTGTTTTTGAAGAGCGTGGAGATTTTGTCGGTACCGATGAAATCATGAGTCAATTATCTACACGTGAATTTATTGCAGCCCTAACTGGGACAGATCCCAATAACTCCAGAACCTCTTGCACCACTTGTCATGCTACAATAAATCCTATGGGTAACCTATTTGAGGAATTTGACTCACTGGCACGAGTGCGCACTACGGAACTCGTTTTTAAATCGAATGGTGACTTTTCCGAAGAAGTTCCAACCAACAGTGCAGACGAAGTCCGCATTGGTTCTGAGAAAATCTTAGCTAACGGCTATGCTGACATTATTACTGCCGTTACAAACATGAAGCAATCTCAACGCTGTTTTGCCAAGAAGCTTAGTTCGTTCACCTTAGCTCGCAACTTTAATTCGGTTAAATCTTGTTGGGTTAAGGAAGTTTACAAAACAATCAATCAAGAAGGCGGAAGCATCAAACAAGCTATTGTCGCTACAATTATGCATCCAAAATTTAGATTAAGGCAATTAAGAGATTAGTAGAGGAATAATTTTATGGCTAAAAAAAATATTGAAGAGCGTTTTATAAGCAGAAGACAGTTTCTTAAAGGTGTCGGAACATGCGTTGTCATCCCCCCCCTTTTGTCCCTTATGCCCAAAGCCATGGCACAAGCTCTTACATCTGAAAAGCGCAAGAGACTTATTTTGATGGGAACAAGTTGGGGGCTGCACAAGTCTCATGTTTGTCCCTCATCAGCTGGAAACCTAACAACAGTTAATCAAGTTAATGGCGTGTCTGTACCAAGTTTTCGATACGCGCCCCTAAATACATTGGGGACTAATATTTCTTATTTTGCCGATCATTTTCGTGATTTACATTCCGAAATGAATATTATTAATGGACTTGATCAAGCTAATTATGCGAATGGCTCTCATGCCATGGGATTCTTTGCGGGATCAGATTCTCTCGATGTTACAGATCTTGGTCGTCGTTTGCGATCAGGACGTTCGATAGATTATGCCATATTAGATTCGCAAGCCTTTAAGGCTAGCTTTAAAGGCTCATTACCAGTCCTGAGAAATACTAATTACGATTCTATGTTCTTTTACGATCGACTAAAAGACTCTCAAGGAAATTTTAAGTCTGGATATGAAAACTCTATACCTGCATGGGCTTACGTTAAAGACCAAGATATTTTTCAAGCTCTCTTCGGAAACATTCCCAGCACACCGGCCCCAAGTGATCCTGAACTTTCTCGGAAAACTCTTATCATTGACCAAGTCAAAGATGATCTAGACACGCTGACTGCTCACCCCAGGCTATCATCATTAGATAAATTTACATTAAAAGAATTTGCAGAAGAAATTTTTCAAATTGAATCTAAGTTAACTACTACCGCTCCCACATGTAGTATCAATCCAGGAAGTTATTCCTTTAAATTAAAAAACAAACAGGCAGTCTCTACTAATTTAAATGATTACTGGAAAAATGTAGCTAGTATGATTCATCTAGCGTTCAAGTGTGACTTAACTAGAATTTATTGCGTGAATTTATATGACACGAATTTGCATCACCAAGCTGACGACGACGGATCTGCCAGTGTTATGAATGGCTCAAGCTATAAGCGTGAATTCTTACGCGTTATGGCTGACCATCTTATTGGACCGATGAAAAATACAGCAGATCCCTTTAGTTTAGATGGTGAATCAATGCTTGATAACAGCTTAGCTGTCTTCCACTCGGATCATGAGGGCAGAGCCGTTCATAGTGGAGCATCGGTTCCCGTCCTCACATTTGGTAAGCTTGGCGGGGATATTAGCACCGGCAATTATCTAGACTATCGCAACAAGGCATTAGAGAGCAGATACAGGCCATATGAGCAGAGAGGTTACCCCTCAAAGATGTTGATGATCAGTATTCTACAATCCATGGGCCTCAGTAAAGCAGAAATTTTACGGGAAGGAAATGGAAGCTTCGGGGAATGGGATGCATTTCTAAACAACTACGCAGATCTAAAACCAACGGATGCTTACAGCAGCTTTTTCCATAATGGAGCACATGACTCTCCACTTCCATTTTTCACTAAAGATTGGAAAAAGCTTTAAACTTTTATTTGCCGCCGAACTTAAAACCAATTTCGGTAATAAGGTCAGAATCGCCGTAGGTTTTGGTCTGCTCATTTTTGATATAGTAGCCACCTGCCGTTAATGAAGCGTTTTTAAAAATTTTGTGGGCAACACCGCCACCAACTTTGTAATGCCCTGATGAATTTGTCGCCCCATACAATTCAAGTTCACAATACTTACCCTCGTAAATTAATTTGCCGGAGCAATACACAGCGTTGTCTTTGCTGTCGCGAGTGCTTAACTGAGCACCCGTTTCCACAAGCGCACTTAAACTAGACGTTCCATCTTCATACAAAGTGGCTCGAACGCCGGGTCCAATCTTGCCTGCAAGATAGAACAAATTATCCATATGTTCGGTATTTTCTAGCTTTCTGCCATCTCCAATGTCTTCGTGCCAAACTTTTTGGATACCCTCGCTCACTCCATTTTTGTCAACCTGACAGCCAACTTCGCCTTCATATCTAAAAAAGTAGGCGGCTCTTCCATTTGAATGTTGGCTCTTAACTATGGAAACATTAAAAGCAGATTGCTCCAAGGCTTCTTGATAGTAAGCACCCTTTGCATTGCGGCTCGCGCCCCTAACCTGGACTGAGCGCGTGTATAAATGATTAAGCAAAGAGTAGGAGTAAGAATCGTCTCCCTCCTTAACCAATCTTTGAAGCTCTAAACCAAAAGTTAAGCCCTCGTCATTACCTTCAAATCTGGTGCCTTCTTTAAGACCAGCTGCCCGACCTGCGCCATGACCTATATTATCGTTGAGAGAATTAAACTTATATATCACTTCCTTTTCAGAATCACCATTTCTAATTCCATCAAAAAATTCAATGAGGCTTTCCTTGGGTTGAACTTCAATATCAATAATCTGACGAGAAGGCCTGCAAACATTCTTTAAAAAAACATTTTCTATAACTTTTCCATTTTTTAACTGATTGGACAATTTCGTCTTTTCATCCTGTGACAACTTGTCACTAGCACCAATTTTTGTTTTTAAATTGTCCAAGTTTTTGCCGACGACTATAACGTTATTTGACTTATCCTTAAGGACGAGGTCATTACCTTCCCCATTAGTTGAAATCGTGTAACCATTTACAAGCAGCACCGATATAATTTTCGCATCTGAACTATTAGTGGATATTCCTAAATCAGATTTATCTTTGGCAGAATTAGCCGCTGAGTGAGAAAGATCTTTATCGCCCGCGACGGTGTTTCCTATATAAAAATTTAATAGCATCAAAATACATGATATTCTTGGCAACCTATAGAAGCTCATGCTGCCATTTTAACAGAATTAAAACGTAACTCTCACATTAAGAATTGGTTAATTTCAGGAATGTTTCACTGTGCATTTTACTGTGCATTTTACTGTGCATTGCAATGTGCATTTTACTGTGCAGTCCAACCGCCATCTAAAATAAAGGGGCTACCTGTGATTGTCCCGGAGGCTTCGTCAGACAAGTATAAAGCGAGCGATGAAATACGCTCAATGGGAATGAAGTCTTTGACTGCCTGTTTCTTTAGAAGAATCTTATCAATGACTTCAATTTCATCTAAATTATGTGCGGCGGCCTGGTCAACAATTTGTTTATCCACCAATGGTGTACGGACATATCCGGGACAAATTGAATTTGCAGTAATATTAAATGGCGCACCTTCAAGCGCCAAAACTTTTGTAAGCCCAATTACTCCATGTTTTGCACTGACATAAGCCGATTTAAATTCTGAAGCCCTTAGTCCATGAACTGAAACTAAGTTTATAATTCTTCCAAAGTTGTTTTTTTTCATACTTGGCCAAGCCAAACGTGATAGGTGAAAAGTGGCACTTAAATTCAATGCAATGATGTCATTCCATTTTTCCGTAGAAAAATATTCAATGGGGGAAACGTGCTGAATGCCGGCGTTATTAAACAATGTATCTATGTCACCTAGTTCCTGAGTAGCAAATTGATATAGTTTTTGAATTTCTTCCACTTTGCATAAATTGGCCTTGAGATAAACAGCAGGAATATCAAAATTTTTCGCAATACTCCTGGCGACATCTACACCCTCCTCTTCAATTCCGCAAAGACAAACCCCATATCCAGCCTTGGCATAAGCCTCGGCAACGCATTTTCCTATTCCAGAACTAGACCCAGTAATAATTGCATTTCGTTTTTGACTCATGGTCTCTCACCTTTTGTTGATGCCTGTTTGAAAAACTTCCAACTCAAAATTGTGGCATCTGGCCCCTGTTCATCACCCTCCCGAAATGACGAGGCTGCACCGCTCCATTTATGTCCCATCTCTTCAACTAAATAAGACTCTAAAAGCATTATTTTGCCCCTTTGTAGGGTTCGTTTGATGTACGCATGTTTTTTGGGCGACGAGGGAATATTAACAACTCTGCTCTGAGAAAAATTTATTGAATCATTATCTTGTCCATCATCCCAAACGTCATTTGTCTGGACAAATTGTTCGCTCACTTGATTAGCGTGAATAGGATAAAGGCGCTGGTCTGCTTTTCCATGAAAAATAATTGTTGGCATTGCCCTACGAAGCTTTTCTTTATTTGGCGGAAATGGGTCCCATGATTCGGGATGTGCAAGAGCATCCAGAAAACAATTAGCAGCTTCTGCGCCGGCCACATTGGGAGACTTGTTACTCCCAGTTTCGAGTATTTGATTTGCCTCAAATAGATTTTCGGCGGCACTATACATGGGTCCCGAATTTATGGAAACCGCCCCAAAAATATCCGGATAACATACCCCTAAAATAGCGGCCATGCCGGCGCCAGACGAAAGTCCTGCAATAAAAATTCTATTTCTATCGATACGCCAATCATTCATGGCCTGCCGAAGAGCCAGCATAATCATTCTTGCCTCGCCACGATTTCGTTTTTGATTGCCAGGATAAAACCAATTCCAGCAATAATCCCAATTACGAATGACAGATTGATTTGGGTAAAGGACAAAGAAATTTTGTTTTGAGGCCAAATCATTAAAACGAGTGAGCGCCGCTATATCACTCCCCTGTTGTTTACATCCATGAACGACAATTACGAGTGGGTATTTTGATCTTTTCCCTTCGCGGTATTCAGGCGGAATGAACAATTCATAACTAAGACTATCAAAGACATCAACGACCGCACTCTTATAAATTTCGGCGCCATCGTCCGCTCGAATCTCGTGATCAAAAATCAAAAAGCTGGTCAACGCCAAAAGCAAAAAAAGGCTCGAACGATGTCGCATCACTACCGTTTAGTCATTTTCTGCTACCCTAGCAAGCATAGAAACCCCCTCAAAAGGCATAGAATTTAGGCTCCAAATTTAAGTTTCAAGGAAAGGCGCCCCCTCCTTAACAAAACTTTAATCTATACGAGGCCAATTCACTCCAATTGACCATTTCTTAACTAGAGCTCCATAGGTTATTTCGGGTACAATTATCACTAGGTCAACTATAACGATGAGTTTAATTTTTAAAAGATTTAGGCAGAATTTTGCTTTGTGGCAATTGTCGCCTTTTGTATTTTTTCTAATTCAATCCTGTAGTCCCCTTTTTAGTACAGGAAACGGGGATCCCTACTCCGGAATTACAGATTCAAACAAAACTGATCCAGATGATCCCTTTGGCGCCCCTGGAAAAACCTACGAAGTTGTAGCTTACTCGGACGAGTACAAAGTTTTGGTTTCGTATCACGACAAAGGCGAACATCAGGTCACAATTTTACAAAAAGACCAGGCAACAAGTAAGTATGACTTAGTCAAATCCGACACCACCGAGAAAAAAGAAATCAACGGGAATCGAGTCTACGAAGCAAATAGCCTTAAAGTTGAAATTAATGGACACCGTGCAAACCTCTTGGTCGACAATAGTGATGTTTCGATTCATCAAGAAAATTTGTATGCTCAGAAATTTGACTGTAGCGGAGTTTCTGAACTGAGTCCGTTTGCGGGCGGCAAAGGAATCCAGTCCAATCCATATAAAATTTGCTCGGCAGCTCAATTAAACAACATTAGAGGCGAATATCTAGACTCGTATTTTGTTCTTTGGTCTGACATTGATCTTTCCGGCTATTCATCCGATTTAGGATGGACTCCTATCGGAACCAACAGTGTGCCTTTCTCGGGCAACTTTGATGGAAATCTATTTTCAATTTTTAATTTACGGGTGAATTATAAATCTGACTTTTATGACCCCGTTGGACTATTTGGTTTGGTCACTGAAGGCGGAGTCTTATCCAACGTCAGACTTTACAATGCGAACATTCAGGCGCATGACGAAGCTGGAATTCTAGCGGGACAAATTGCTTATGCAAATATCATTAACATACATACCACGGGGTTCGTTTACACCAACTCTTCAGATGCAGGCGGAGTGATCGGCAGCGTAAAAGAAGAAACCGGTCAACCCTGCCAATTTAAAATCAGTCGGTCATCGTCTGAGGCCAATGTTTTAACGCGAGGAAATCGAGCGGGAGGCGTGATTGGATCGGTTGAGGGAAACACCTGCCAGGGATCGATTACTGACTCATTCTCCTCGGGTGAAGTGCGTGCTTATGATGCATACTCAAACAAGATGTCAGACTTCGTAGGTGGACTAATTGGCTACACATTTTCAACTCATATCGACCGTTGCTACTCAACTGCCACCGTAACGGGAGATAGAAATGTGGGCGGATTGGTGGGTGCTGCTCATTTCGGCACAATTTATAACTCGTATCATCGGGGTACCGTGACCGCTACAAAATTTATTGCAGGTGGAATTCTAGGAATTGGATTTAATGACACTCACATCAAAAACTCATATGCAGCATCCGTTATTCAAGCCAATAGCAGTGTAGGCGGAATTGTTGGCCAGGCTTTCTATACCCCCATTGTCGAAGACTCGTTTTTTGTAGGAACGTTGAACTCTCTGAATGGATCTAAAATCAATATTGGTGGACTTGTGGGAGAAGAAAATGCGACCTATGGAAATGTAACTATTCTAAATTCACATTGGATGGTGCAGAATGCTAACTCCGGCGCAACAAATTGCATTGGAAATTTAGATTCCACAAAATGTGACCCCCAAGGCAATGATCAAATTTTTGATATTGGCTACTTCTTTGATGCAAGTAACAACCCGCTAAATCTTTGGAACTTTGAACTAGTTTGGCTACCCCAAGAGCTGAACTTCCCAGTTCTTCGCAAGGTCTTTTAAATTAACTGTGCGCGGGGAAAAGGTGGTGGGAGTCACAGCCAAAAGGCTTTGGTTTTCTAAACTTTAAGCTCCTCTGGCAATCCAAAGGCACTTGAGCCTTATAAAAGGTCTTCCAATCTTCACTCAGTTTTTTGTAATTCTTTTTTGTTGGAAAAAGTTCAATTATTTCGCCAAATGTCAGCAATTTTGTAGCGATGCCGACCTTTTGAGCAGGACTTTTGAAGTGAGCATCAGGTCTTCTCACGTGTTTTTTTGTGAATTGAGGAATCATATAATTTTTATAAACCATAAATAATGCAAATTTTTGTACCATGCGACCTGCCGTTTTCGCAAAGCTGATTGTTTCTCTCGTAAAGGCGGCAACCATCTGCCTGGCTCTCATATCTGAATGATTAACTCCAAACAAAATGTTTTGATAATTCCGACAGGCCTTTGAGCTAATCGTTTTGTGGATGATTTTGAAACGGCTCAGATCCTTTTGAACAACTTTTCGATAGTGAAAATGCTCATCACTTAAAAGCTCCAGCTGAGGCCCAAGACTTTTTGAATGCAGTCTCTCTAAAATGGTTTTTGTTTGAATGCGTATCGCTCGAGGATTGTATCTTCCAAGGGCTTCTTCAATTTCTTGCAAGCGCAGCTTTTGCCTAGGAGACATCCGGCCTTTTCTGTTTAAAGGCGCGAAATTAAAGTCATATATGAAAAGACTTTCCGATCCTACAGCCTGCTGAATATTGTTTGGATCGTACTGGCTACCAGCAAAATTCTCGAGACCATCATAGGCAATAGCTTCTTTAATTGTAGAGCTTCGTGTTTGTTCATTATGAAAGATGAGCGCTTGTTTTGCCATTCTGTCGAGTCTT